>JAITGE010000039.1 GCA_031280825.1 Oscillospiraceae bacterium
AAACAGGCTTTTTTCATCCATAAAATGAGGTTTCGAGATTTTGCCCTCAGACATGGCAAAAACCCGCTCACTGAGCGGGTTTTTGCGTAGGCATCTTTTTCAGATTACCTTGATGGAGCTGGCGGTGGGAATCGAACCCACAACCTCATCATTACGAGTGATGTGCTCTACCATTGAGCCACGCCAGCATATTTGATTTTGTTTGGTGTCATGAGCCGCCGTCGGCTTGAAAAATTTGGTTTTGGTCTGCCTTATGGATAACTACAGACCTGCTCATTACGAGTGAGCCGCTCTACCATTGAGCCACAGTAGCAATGTATACTGAAAGAAGCGGCAACATTCATAGCCATAAAGGCAACCCTTTATGGCTACTTGCCTTTGGTACACCCTCAGGGGTTCGAACCCTGGACACCCTGATTAAGAGTCAGGTGCTCTACCAACTGAGCTAAGGGTGCTCGATCGTGTACACGGCTACCACGCTGAAAGCTCTGCAAGTATACACGATTCATATGCTTTTGTCAAGCGCAAATTTTGCGCTGAAGCGCATCCCTCCGTTGTGCCTTGAACAACCACAGTCACACCAACTTGGTGGTTGCTTGCAGTGCGATGATGCCAACGTTTGCGTTTTCGCGCGCCAAACCCGCCTCGCTCAGGTAGGTTACGCTACGGCAAACGCCACCGGCTAGCCGCACGCGCTTGCGCAATGCTGTGCCGGAGCGCCCAAAGAAGCGGAAACGGTTGCAGGCGATGCAATGTACGTCTCGCCCGCCGAGGTTGCAACGGAAGAGAAACTCATTCAGCTCCGGGCTAAGCGAAAGCGCGCAGAGCGAACCGACAAGCACGATGTTATCATATTCCGCCAGCGTGAATTCCGGCAAAACCAAACGCGTTCCCTTGCCCGTAATTGCACGGTAGCAATCCGCAGCGGCGTCAAGCACGGGGCGTTTTTGATAACGCGGATGCAGCTGCAAGACATCAACATCCGCCATTGCCGAGGCTTCGCACATGGAACGCACAAGGCTGCGGTTCGAGTAATAGACCAAAAGTGTTTTCATTTTTCAAGAGTACCTCCGTTTTGTTTTGGAGCATTTGCAGCTTCTAAGCTTCGGGAACTTCAAGCTGCCGGTTGAGCCATTGGATAATCGTTTCAAAAACGGACGCCCGTCCAGGCTCAAGCAGAATTTCGTGGCGCATATTAGGAAAAATATGGCAGGCGGTTTGCTTTTTGCCGGATTCGCGCAGCCGCCGCACAACTTGCTGAACGCCTTTGCCGTAGCTGCCCACAGGATCCTCTTCCCCGGCAACAAGGAGCATAGGAAGCTGGTGCGGCAGGCTGTGGTACCAGGCACGGCGATTCACCGACCGTAGCAGCTGCATCAAATCCAAGTAACCGGAAGCGGTGAAGAGAAACCCGCAGAAAGGATCCGCAATGTATTGATCCACTTCCGCCGGGTCGCTGTTAAGCCAATCGAACTTTGTTCGCGGCTTGCCGGGGTATTTATCATTGTAATGCCCAAAAGCGACAGTGTCGATCAAAACACTGCGGTGCGTGCATCCTTTAAAAGCAATTACCAGCCGTGTGATGAGTATCCCCGCAAGCGTTGCCGGATTTGAACCGCTTGTGCCGCAAAAAATTGCGCCGGTCAGCTCTTCGCCGTAGCGCTCCACGTAAGCGCGCGCCAAGAAGGAACCCATGCTGTGCCCAAACAGAAAAATCGGTGCGTCGGGCGGGAGCGTTTCGCGCATAAGCTTGCTTAGAATGTTGATGTCATGCCGCAGCTTCTTCCAGCCTTCATCCGGTCCGAAGTAGCCCAGCGCCTGTTCCTCCGGTGCGGAAGCGCCGTGCCCCAAAAGATCCATCGCCCAGACGGAAAATCCGGCGGCGCAAAGTGCTTTGGCAAACGCCGAATAACGTCCGCTGTGCTCCGCCATGCCGTGCACGAGCTGCACGCCCGCGCGCGGGTCTGGCGGTGACCATACTCTGTAGCGAATTTCCGCCATGCCGGAGGAAGAGGGGAAAGCACCTTGTTTTTGCGTCAGTTCCAAAGGGCACCTCCTTTGTTACCTTCTGTAACCATTATAGCATATTATGACAAAGAATGTAACTGTTTTGTTTCATTTATTTTATTTTCGGAGTTCTGCACAAAAAATCAGTGAGATCAGGCCGCAAAAGCCGCTAAACTAAAACATATTGCACAAAAATCCGAATGTCGAATTGAAGCCGCTTCGAGCGGCTGGCGCTTCACAGCTTTGCCCTGTAAAATTATGGGCGGTGGACGAAGGATAAAGAGTGTTATAACAGAGCAAGAAAGAACGCGTGTTGAGAGGAGAAGGGGCATGGTCAAGCCGCCTTGCGGGGTACGTTGCAAGGCTTGGATGGAAAATATTTGCAGCGTTATTTTAACGAAATTCTGTCCGTGCGGTTGCTTTTTAATAACCCTGTGCCGCAAACTGCAGACTGCGAATTTCATTTGCAATTTGTCCCTTTGTGTGCTATACTGTTGCGGAAATAAAATGGGAGCGGGGGCATTTGCTATGTATGGCGATTTGATGGATACCATTGGCTTTGTGGCGGCGCGTGATCCTGAGATCGGGGAAGCGCTGGGCAAGGAGCTTGCGCGGCAGCAGCGCAACATTGAATTGATCGCATCGGAAAATCTGGTTTCTCCGGCGGTAATGGCCGCCATGGGTACGGTTTTGACGAATAAATATGCCGAAGGCTATCCCGGAAAGCGGTATTATGGCGGTTGTGAATGCGTAGATATCGCCGAGCGCATTGCGATTGACCGCGCAAAGCGGCTCTTTGGGGCGGCGCACGCCAACGTGCAGGCGCATTCCGGTGCGCAGGCAAATATGGCGGTGTATTCCGCACTGCTCCAGCCGGGCGATGTAGTGTTGGGCATGGACCTTGCGCACGGTGGGCATTTGAGCCATGGGTCGCCCGTGAATATGAGCGGCAAGCTCTATAAGTTCCTGCCTTACGGCGTGGATGAAAACGGTTTTTTGGATTATGCCGCCTTGGAAAAAGCAGCGTGGGAAGCCCGCCCGAAGCTCATTGTGGCAGGAGCTTCCGCTTATCCGCGTGTGATTGATTTTGCACGCATCGCGGCAGTCGCCAAGGCTGTCGGCGCAAAATTTATGGTGGATATGGCGCATATCGCCGGGTTGGTTGGCGTCGGGCTGCACCCTTCGCCTGTACCACATGCGGATGTTGTAACCTCCACCACGCACAAAACGCTGCGCGGTCCGCGCGGCGGGCTGATTCTTTGCACAGAGGAGCTTGCGCAGGTGATGGACAAGGCCATCTTCCCCGGCAACCAGGGCGGTCCGCTGATGCACATCATTGCAGCCAAGGCGATTTGCTTTGGTGAAGCGTTGCAACCGTCCTTCAAGGAATACCAAGTGCAGGTGATCAAAAACGCTGAAGCGCTGGCAAGCGGATTGCTGCGGCGCGGGGTTTCGCTTGTTTCAGGTGGCACGGATAACCACCTGATGTTGCTGGATTTGCGCAGCTTAGGCATCACGGGCAAGGAACTGGAGCACCGGTTGGATGCGGTTTATATCACTGTGAACAAGAACGCCATCCCCAATGACCCGGAAAAGCCTTTTGTAACCAGCGGCATTCGTATCGGCACACCCGCCGTCACTTCGCGCGGATTCAAGGAAGCTGAAATGGAGGGTATCGCGGAGGCAATTCATCTTGCCGCAACGCAGTTTGAAGCGAAAGCGGAGGAGCTTCGCGCCAAGGTCAATGCTATGTGCGCAAGATTTCCTCTTTATGCGTAGCTTTTCACAACAAACAGCCCCGCCGATATCATGCGGCGGGGCTTTTTATGTGAAACCAGTTGCCTGCAGGAACTAATTCCCGCGGAACAGCAGGGCGTGAAGCACGGCTTCAAGGTATTCCTGCCGGGAGCTTGCGGCAAGCGGCGCTCCTCGCTGGAGTGCATGTGTTTCCAGGTCGTCCATATTCGCGCTGCCTTCGGTGATCGCTTTGCCAACGCCGTAGGCGAAGCTGGCGTAGCGTTCGCGGGCAAATTGATCGATGCGCCCGTCAAGCAGTGTTCGCTGCCCTAAAATTAACCCGAGGGCATAAGCGTCCATTGCCAGAAGAATCGCCATGCACAGATCCTCTAAGGTGTTGGAATTGCGCGCGGACGCTGTTTCCAGTATAAAACCGCCCTGCGCGAAGCCGCCGTTGCGCAGCAGCTCACGCAGCGCAAGCGCGATGGCCGCGGTTGAGGGTTCCCCGTATGCTTGCCCGGCGCCATAAAAACAGACCGACGGAATGCAAGCCAGCGATTTTTCTTGTATGAGCGTGCGCAAATCTGAGAACGTGCCGTTTTCGCCCATGGTCACGCGGAAGGCGGTATGCAAGTCGTAGTGGTGCAAAAAGGCGCGGCAGCGTTCCGCATCCGGCCAATACGCGCCGCGCACCAGACCCGGCGCGCTTGGTCGGATGCTCATTTCCCCTTTGTAGCCAATGACGGCGGCGTGTTCGGCGACCAAGTGCAGAAGCCGCGCCAAATTCGCCTGCTCCAGCGCTTCGTTCACGCTGAGTAGGTGCGCCCGCCCCTCACGCCCGCCGACAACGCAAAAGCCTGCGGAATCCAGCCGGAAGGCCAATTCCAGGGCTTTTTTTGTTTGCGCGGCGGCAAAAGCGAAAATCTCGGCCGAATTTGAGGTCGCCGCGCCGTTCATGTAGCGCGGGTGCGCCGAAAGCTCCGCCGAAACCTGCAAGGGGCGCACGGAATACACCTGCTGCAAATAGAGCAGCTGTTCGGTCATTTCATCCAGCCGCGCATTGCTTTCGCGCAAGCTTTCCCCCTCGGGAGCCAAATCCCGGTCGCGCAGCGTGAACCAATGCACACCCAGCTTGTGCAGCAGTTCCATCATTGCCAAGAGTCGCTCCCGCGCAATTTGCATCGCACCGCCCTGCGCCGCCCCAAAGGAGCGATCCGCCGTGGGCTGCCCAAACAAATCCAGACCCTCTGCGCAGAGAGCCTTTTCAAACGAGAGTGCAAAGCGAAGCTGCTCCCGCATCGGTTTTCCGGCGATCACACGCTCCGCTTGGTAAAACTTGAACGCAAAGGGATTGGTCGCGTAGCTTCCCTCGTAGGATAATACGGGGATGCCGGGATAATACTCTTTCAACGTCATCAACTCCTGTTGTATACCTTGGTAGCATACCACAAAAGCCGCAAAAAATCCAGTAAAATATGCGCTTTTTCGCAAACTGGATAGCTCTGGGAAAACGCTTGCCTCACATGCCCAGAATCCTACACCGGAGCGCGCCGGAGGCGCACTACAGCTCCTCCGGCAGCAGCAGTATATTTTCTTTGAGCGTTTTGAGAACGAAGTGCGTTTTTGTCGCCGAAACGCCCTCAATGCTCTTAATTCGCCGATGTATGATCTCCAGCTCTTCCGAGGAACCTGTGATAATTTGCAGCATAAAATCAAAATCGCCCGTCAGGTAATAACACGTTAAAATATTCGGCATTTCCATGATGCCTTCCACAAAAGTGTCATAAAACTTTGGGTGCTCTAGACCAACCTCCATCCAAGCCGCAATGTCGTTGCCCAGCAGCTTGTGATCCAGCACCATCGTATATTGCCGGATGATGCCGTTATCTTCCAGCTTATGTATCCGTTCAATCACTGCTGAAATCGAAAAATTGATCTCTTGGCTAATGGTGGAAGCCTTGCTCCGCGCATTTTCCGCCAGGCAACGCAAAATTTTGCAGTCAATCGCGTCCATGGAAAGCCTCCTTGTGTTTTATGGAATTGGGATCGGAATACACCCAAAGTGTTTGGTGGCTATGGTAAATCACTTTGCCGGGCGGCGCGCCGGGGGGCTTCTTGAGTTGCCGCGCCTGCGTATAATCCACCGCCCCGCCGCCGCCCGCCGCCTTACTGTGGAGCAGCGCCAGTGCCGCGGCTTCTTGAATGGAGCCTTCGTCCGGCAGGACGCCTTCGGTCACCAGGATCGCATGTGAACCGGGGCAGCCTTGCGCGTGAAACCAAAGATCGTGCCCTTTAGCGACGCGAAGGCTCAATTGATCGTTTTGCGTGTTCGAGCGCCCCACCAGAACACGCAAGCCCGCCGTCGTGCGGTATTCCAGCGGCGGCAACGGCGGTCGCTTCCCCGCGCCTTTTTTTGCGCCCTTGCCTGCCTTGCGTTTGCAGTAGCCCTGCTCCTCTAGCTCCGTGCGAAGGGCTTCAAGCGCCGCTTGCCCCTGTGCGCGGCGTAAATGCTCCAATGCGCTTTCAAGGTATTCCAATTCCAGCTCGCCTTGCGCGATTAAGCTGCCCAAGTGTTGGTTTGCCGCCTTTTGCTTACGGTATTCCTTGAAGTATCGCTGCGCGTTGGCGGCGGGTGTGAGCGCAGGAACCACCGGAACTGTGAGCTGCTTGCCTCCGTCATAATAATTTTCCAGAAGATACGCCGTCTGCCCACGAACGGCGGGGCTTGCGTCCAGTTGTGCGCGGTTTGCGAAAATCAATTCCGCGCAGATGCGGAGCTGTTCGCGGTCTTCGCTGGCGGCAAGCTCCGTGCGTCGAATCGCTAGCTTGCGTGTTGCCCGCGCAATGCCGTTTTGCAGTAAAGCGCGCAATTCGCCGCCCTGCTGCGCCAAGCGCTGCGCCGCGCCGCGTTGCGCATAAAAGATTTCCAGCAAAGCCGAATAGCTTTCCGCGCGCTCCGAGTGCATACCGGGCAACGCAAGCGCACAAAACCCAAACTGTGCGGGGTTACCTTCCGGGTCGCGAAACAGCAGCGGTTCGCCTTCACCGGTTTCGGCGATTTCTCGCAGAAATTCTATGCTTTGCGCTGTCGCGCCGAGTGCACGCGCAACGAGCGGGGCCAGACCCTCCACGGTGTCCGACAGCAAGCCGTCGCCGGTTTTTTGCAGGATTTCCGATGTTGAAGCCGTCGGCAAATACAGCTTTCCCTGCCCTGGCGGCAGCTGATATGGCAGACCCGGCAAGATAGGGCGCAACGCCCCTTCCGTTACATCCATGCGTTTTAGGGCGTCAAGGATCATCCATCTGCCAGCTGCGTCTTCGCGCAGCAGCAGCGCGTTGCTGTGCCGCCCCATGAACTCCGCGCAAAGGCAAAGCCGCACAGCCTCGCCCGCGCTGTTCGTGCCGTCAAAATCAAAGCAGAGCAACCGTTCCAGCCCGGGCTGGCGGATGCCTGTTAATTTTGCGCCAATGAGGTGCTTGCGCAGCAGCATACAAAGCATAGAGGGCGTTTGGGGATTCTCAGGCGATTCTTCCGTTATGACAACCCTTGCTTGCCCTGAATTCACGCAGAGCAAGAGCTTATGCCCCCCGTTTCGCCCGCGCAGGTGCAGCAGCAGTTCCTCTTTGGCGGGGTGATGAATCTTATCAACCCGTGCGCCAAGCAGGTTCTGTTCCAGCTCGCCGCGCAGGCAACGTAAAAAAATGCCATCCAGCGGCAAAGCGAACCCCCCTGTATATCGGAATATTTATAGACTGCCGACGATCCCTAATGTGCGTGCCCTTCTTTGGCAAGAAAAAGCAAATCCGGCTTGCGTGTGGTGATGTTATCCACGCTGACCTTCAGTAAGCGACGCATGGTCGCCGGGGCGTCGACCGTCCATGCCGAAACCTCTAAGCCGTGCGTGTGCGCAGCGCGAACAAGTGCGGTTCGCGCCCAATAATAGGGTAAATTCAACCCGACCGCGCCAAGACGTTTCGCTTTGCGCACCAAAGATAACGCCGTGCAGGGCAGCCTTGCCCGCAACCAGCCGGGGTAGACGTTCAAGTAATAGGGGATGCCGGTGCCGCGCACACGCGGCACATCCTTGGCGCGAATTCCGGTGAAAAACACGCGATCCAGCAACTGATATTGTTCTGCCAGCGCGCGGATTTTTGTGAGATCGCCACGGCTTTCTTTTAAATCCAAATTGATGCCCGCCGGGTAAGCCTTTGCAAGGCGAAAGCACTCCGCAAGTGTGCAGGCATTTTCATCCCGCACCGCGTCGTGCGCAAGCACGGGAACACCGGCGGGTGAAAAGCGGACATCCACTTCGATGTTGCCGTCGCCGATACATGTCAGTCCCGCCCGGATGGATTCCGCTGTGTTGGGCGCGGTATGCAATGCCCCGGCGTGCGCCGTGAGCTTTGTTTGGTTCAGATGGTTTGTATCGGGCATAGTTCCTCCGATAATTGGATTTGCAGCGCGGGGAAGGCAACGCCGAGCCGCGCCGCAAGCGCGGGCAGGAGCGGGCTTTCCGTTTCATAATGCCCGGCGGCGAGAAGGCTCAAGCCTGCCTGCCGTGCATCCAAAAACAAGTGATGATCCGCGTCGCCTGTGAGATAAGCCGTCGCGCCCGCGCGAATCACCTCCGGCAGGAATATCCCACCCGCGCCGCCGCAAAGCGCGACACGTGTGATTGGCTGACCGGCGTCGCAAAAACGCACATGCGCGTTCAGCTTGCCGCCGATATACGCTGCCAGCGCTTCCGCGCTTTTTGCTTCGAGCTGCGCCAAGCGCACGCCGCACTCCGGCGCGTTGGGGAGAGGAATCGTTTCCCAGCCCAGAGCCAGCGCGAGAGCGTCGTTTACGCCGCCCGCGGCGGAATCCAGTGGCGTATGCCAGCCAATGCAGGCGATTCCGCGGCGCGCAAGCTCCCAAGCTGGGTCGCCGCGCAGCAGCTGCTTCCGCGCGCGGAAGATAACCGGGTGATGCGCAAGAATCAGCTCCGCGCCCATTTGCTCCGCTTGGCTGACGGTTGCCTGCGTCACATCCAGCGTCAGCAGAACCCGTGTGACTGCTTGCGCTGCGTCGCCCACCAGCAGCCCGGAATTGTCAAATTCCAGTTGCGTTGTCAACGGCGCGAAGCTGTCCAGCCAAGCCAACAAATCCGCTGCGAGCGTCATAGCTGTTCCTCCAAATCCGCCAGGATGGCGTGGTACCGAACCTGTTCCGCGCGATCCTTGTGCGCCACGGTCAGCGCGGCGGTCTTGTTGGCAAGCCAGCGCCGCGTTTGCGTCAGCACATCCCGCGCGGCGGGATGCGAACAGAGCGGCAATGCGCCGTAATAGGCATAACCAATTGCCTGTTCCTGCGCCGAAGGCTTGCGCACGGGCGCAAAGACCGCCCGGAGCGCCGCATAGGCGCGCCCATCCTCATAGCAAGCGGTTTCTGTTTCGATGTGCCAGGCATTGGTCAAGAGCCACGCACGCAAATCCTCGGCACGGCGCATGGGCTGTGCCACGATGCGCATACCCGGCGCATTCACCCATGGAGCGCGGGTCAGCAGGTGGGCGATCAGCGTACCTCCCATACCGGCGAAAATCAGGCAATCCGTTTCCCCGGGGGCAAAGCCTACTAAGCCGTCCGATTGCCGCAAGGCGATGCGATCGGTCAAATTGTATTGTGCCAAGGTTTGCGCGGCGTTTTGCAACGGACCCGCGCCGATATCCGCCGCGATCATGCTTTTTACTAAGCCGTTCGCAATCAGAAACGCGGGTAAATATGCGTGATCGGTTCCGATATCCGCTGCCCGGCTGCCGGGCGGTATCAGCTGCGCCGTCATTTGCAGCCGTGCGCCGAGAGTGGGGTTCATTCCGTGCCCGCCAAGTGCTTGTTCAGCTTGCTTACCAGCTCGTCCGCATCCACGTCATGCACGGCGCAGGCCTCCTCAAGCGTTTCGCCGCGCGAAGCCGGGCAGCCCAGGCAGTGCATCCCCATTTCCAAGAAATAAGGGGCGGTGCTGCGATCCGCATCCAGGATATCGCCGATAATGCTTTCCTTCGTGATGGTCATTGTGTGCCTTCCTTTCATGCTTTCAGTGTGATTGTGATAGTTTCCCCCGCGATTTCAAAGCTACGCTGTATATCGTGGCTTTCAAGGCTGACGTCCTCCGTCGCCAGGGCTTCTTCCAGCAGATGCGCCTTGGCTTCGGCGACCGCTTCGCCCAAGAATGCGCCGTGGGTATGCAATCGCAGCCGAATGCGCTGTTCCACGGCGTAGCCCGCTTCCTTGCGCAAAATCTGGATTTGCCGGATCACATCGCGCACCGCGCCTTCGCGGCGCAGCGCCGGTGTGATTTCGGTATCCAGCGCAACGGTGATTTCGCCCTGCTCCGCGCTGACGACGCCTGGGCGCGTTTGTGTTTGGAGCGCAAACAACTCCGCCGGGAGTTCGCTCTCCCAACCTGGCACGAGGACTGTGCCGCCTGCCTCTGCCTGCGCCGCGACGGCAAGCGCGTTCTCCGGCGAAAGTGCCGCCAAATGCGCTTTGAACGCGTTGACCTGTGCCTTGAGCGCCGCCCCCGCCAGCTTGAAGTTCACCTGCGGCAGCTTGACCTGCAGTTCTGTCGCACTTTCAGGGAACACCACGGCTTTGACGTTCAGTTCATCCAGCAGCTGCCTTTCGAGGCGCGCAAAAGCGGATCTGCGCCCCGGCGGACAAACGATATAAAGCGCTGCCAGCGGTTGCCGAACCTTTAAATTTTGTTCATTGCGCAGACGCAGCGCGGTGGCGACCGTTTCGCGCACCAGTGCGGTATCCGCCAGAATGCCGTCGTCCTCTATGCCGGTCAAGGGCTGCGGCCACGCGCCAAGATGCACGGAGAGCGGCGCGTCGGCTTCCATGGGGCGTACAAGCTTTTGCCAAATGGTTTCGGTCATGAACGGCAGGATGGGCGCCATTGCCTGAACGGCACTTTTCAGCGCAAAATACAGGCAATAATACGCCGCCTGTTGATCGGTTCTGTCGGTGCTTTTCCAAAAACGGCGGCGATTCAGGCGAATATACCAGTTGGATACATCCTCCACAAAGCCTTCGAATTCCTTCACCAGCTGGAAGGCGCGGTAGCTTTCCATCATTTCAGTCGCCGCGCCGATGAAGGTGTTGGTGCGCAAAAGCAGCCAGCGATCCGGCGGGCAAAGCTCTTTTGGGGCATAGCCCGCCAGCGCGGGCTTATCAATGGATGCATACGTCATGAAAAAATCAAAGATATTGCGGAAGTTCAGCAGCTTGCGGCGGGCTTCGTCACCCAACCCGAAGCCAAAACGCACGTCGCTTGTGAGCGGATTCCCGGCATAGAGGTAACGAACCGCATCCGCGCCGATTTTTTCCGCCGCCTCATCAAAGGGAATCATATAACCTGTTTTGCTGAATTTTCCGCCGTCCTCCCGGATCACCATGCTGTGGCAGATCACACGCGCATAGGGCGGGCAATCCTCCAGCACAACGCTCATGAACAGCATGGCATAAAACCACAGGCGAACCTGCTCGTTCGCTTCGGTGATCCATTCGGCCGGGTAATTTTTCCTCCACGCCGCCTTGTCGCTGAAGTATCCTAAGGTCGAAAAAGGCACAATGCCCGCGTCCATCCATACGTCGCCGGTATCCGGCACGCGCTTGACTGCCTTGCCGCACTTTGGGCAGTTGATTTGGATGTCGTCGATCCATGGGCGGTGCAGCTCCGGCAGCGCTTCGGCGGCGGCGCGGTCGGTCGCCAGCTCTGCCAAATGCGCGCGTGAACCCGCAACCGTCAGCTCCCCGCAATGCGGGCAAGGATAAAACGGCAGCGGCAAGCCGTAATAGCGCTTGCGGCTGATGTTCCAGTCGCCCATGTTTTGCAGCCAATCCGCCATGCGCCGCCCGCCGGATTCCGGTTCCCAGCGCACCTTTTCCGCCGCCGCAAGCAACCGCGCCTTGAGCGGGTCGGTTTTGATATACCACGCCGGCACCAGGCGGAAAATGACGGGGGTCTTGCAGCGCCAGCACACGGGATAGCTGTGCTCATGCGCTTCGGTTTTATAGAGCTTCCCTCGTTTCTGAAGCTCTGCAAAGACCTCGGGGGCAATTTCGTCGCTGCGCTTGGCTGTGAAAAAGCCGAAGCCCTCTAAAAATACGCCCAAATCATCCACGGGCATCACGCTTGGCAAGCCTTCGCGCTGCCCTAAGGCAAAGTCCTCCGCGCCGCAGCCCGGCGCGATGTGCACCACGCCCGTGCCGTCCTCCGCGCTTACGTCCTCCCAGCCGACGATGCGGTGCGGGCAATCCGCCTGCGCGGGCAGTTCCGGGAAGCAGGCTTCGTAGCGCAAGCCGACCAGTTCCGTTCCCTTGCAGCTGCCCAGCACCTCTAGCTTATCCTCGTCCAGCCGCTTGATTGCTGCCTTACCCAACAGCACTGGCTTTTCTTGGCTTTTAAGCCGCACGACGGCGTATTCGATTTCGGGATTCACCGCCAGCGCAACATTGGAAGAAAGCGTCCAGGGCGTGGTCGTCCACACAAGTATATTGTAGTCCTTGCCTTCCACCGGCAACTGGAAAAACACGCTTTCGTGCGTCATTTGCTTATAAGAACCGGTCATTTCATGCTCGCTTAGGGATGTGCCGCAACGCGGACACCAGGGCATGGGCTTATGCTCCTGCCGCAGCAGACCCTCGGCGTGACACTTGTGCAAAAAATGCCAAATTCCCGCAATATTTTCATCCGTGTTGGTAAAATAGGAATTCTCCCAATCCATCCATTGCCCAAGGCGCTTGCTTTGTTCCGTGATAACGCCCGCGTAGTGCTTGACGCGATCCTTGCACATCCGGGTGAACTTGTCCAGTCCATAGGCTTCAATATCTTTCTTTGTGGCAAAGCCAAGCTCTTTTTCAACGCCGACCTCCACCCATAGCCCCTGCGAATCAAAGCCGTTCTGGCAGCGGCAAGCGTAGCCTTGCTGGAATTTATAGCGAATATAAATATCCTTCAGGCTGCGCCCCCAAGCATGGTGGATACCCATCGGATTGTTGGCGGTGATGGGACCGTCCAAAAATCGAAACAGCGGTTTACCGTTTGCCTGCGCCGCGCGCGCGGCAAAGCAGTCGTTCTCCTCCCAAAAGCGGAGCACGTCATGCTCCTGTTTGATCAGATCGTTTTTTTCCATGGCTCAGCGTATTCTCCTTGCGCTCAGAAATTCTTTTTGTTCCAGCCCCAGTTGGTGGTTTCGGTGTATTTTATATAGGTGCTCGCGGCGGGGATTTGCAGGGTATCCTCCAGAAGCTTGCAAACCGCACCCGTCATTGCGTCGTAGCCCTTCGGATCAACGCGCCCAAAGCAGCTGACCTCAAGAAACGCGCAAGCCGACTGTTTTTCGCCATGGAACGCCATAGGAGTTTTTTCCTGATATGAAATCATCAGGTGCGATTCGCTTTTGCCGGGCAGAAGCTCGATCGCGTGCCCCAACCCCTTGGTCAGCATCGCTTCGACGGCGGGGGGGATCGCGGCGGTGGTAATCAGTACAATTGCGGGCATAAAAACACAGCCTTTCTATTTTTCGCATGATCCAAAAGTATGAAATAGTCAGCCTTCTGCCGCCAATCGCGCGTCCAGCCAATTGCCAAGCTCCGCGCGCTGCGCCGGCGTCATGGCGCCGTAAATCGGTTGCCCGAACAGACCCGGTGCACGCTGTGGGATCTGCGCGGGAGGCGTGCACAGGATTCGTTTCACGCCCGCCGGGCGGCGCGTTGCAAGCTCCAGCAGCGCAAAATCCAGTGTGCGCGTAAAGCCGGGAATTTGCTTGCGCTGCCCGGTCGCGTTGTTTGTTTCCGTCCAAAACCCGCTTTGCGCGTCTGCCGCCGTCACCACCAGCAAATAAGCTGCTTGACGGGGGTTGTCGATCCATTTTGCCTGCCTGAGCGGCACGTCTGCCGCGCCGAAATAGGTGTTCGGTGCAAGGAGGATGCTGTCCCTCCGCACCAGTGCGGGGTCGCCGTAAAAGTCGCCGCAGGCGAGCGCGATTGCAAGCTCTGCTTTGTTCCACGCTATAGCGGGCATCCCCGCCGCCCAACGCTTGCGGCTGTCCAGCGCCGGATCGTAGCGCGTTGCAAGCACAGCGGCGGCGTCCGTGTCCAGCGTCTCCAGCCCGGGGGAAATGCCGCCCTTGGGATCGGCGGCGTAGAGCGCGTAGACAGGCGCAAAGTGCAGCTGATAGTAGCATCTTGTCGCCAACCGCAGTGCGCTTGCGTCCAACTTGGCGTCTGCAAGCCACCGCGCAAGGAAGCGCCCGAATTCGGCGCGCGCCGCGCCCTGCGGCATAGCTTGCATTTTTGCTGCCGCTACCGCTGCGCCAGCGTGAAAGCATGCGTCCATATAGCTTTGCGCAGCGGCATCCGTAAGACCGAAACGCAAAAAGAAGGTCAGCTCCGGAGGTGTCTCCCATTCGCTTGCCCGTTCCGCCAGAGCGGTATCCAGATCCGCAAAGCCCGTTAGCCGGTTGAGCGGCAAAAGCGCCTGCGCGCCTTCGTCTTGCAACGCATTTTCCAAGAATACGGCGTAGCATTCCGCCGCCGCGCGTTTTTGATTGCTTGAACACTTTGCGGAAGCTTGGATGCGCGCGTGGATTTCCATGAACGGCTCCACAGGGTAATCGTTATCAGCCCAATCTGTTTGCCCAAAGGCGATTCGCAGTGTCCGTTTGGCGTAATCCCTTGGCAAAAGGGCGCAAATGCGCTCGAATTTTTCCGGATGCCAAAGCTCCGCCACAGCGCCGAAGCCCGCAAAGGATTCCAGCTCTGCCCGCATGGGGTTGAAAATGCGCGGCAAAAACGGTGTGAGTAAGGCTGCGGTAAGCGCCAGCGCGATTACATAAAGCTTCCGGCGGCGATTTGACCGGGGTATCGTCAGAGCCAAGGGCGTGATGCGCAGGGGCGGCTGCCGAACCGCGGCTTCGGTCATCTCAGGTTGCATACAGCCGCAATTGTAGCAATAATAAAAATCGTCGCCCGCAATTTCCGCGCCGCAGTAGGCACACTTTTTTCGCATAGGAAGCAGCATACGCACCCTCCGCGTTCACTTTACTCCCATACTATTCAATTGCGGGGCAAAGCATTCAGGCGTGCGTCCTTTCGGCTGCGCTGACGCATCCTAGATTGCGACGCTCCAGCCGAAGGGGTCGGGCGCGCGCCCCCATTGGATGCCGGTCAGCGCGTCATAGAGCCGCCGCGTCAGGCTGCCGATGGTGCTGCCATTGATTACAGCCTCTTCCTCGCCGCAGCGCAGCGCGCCAATGGGTGATATGACTGCCGCCGTGCCTGAGCCGAAGGCCTCCTTGAGCCGCCCGCCACGCGCACCCTCCATTAGCTCCGCGAGGGCGAGCGGGCGTTCTTCCGCCCTTACGCCCCAGCTTTGCAGCAGCTCCAGGCAGCTGCGGCGGGTGATTCCGCCTAAGATGCTTCCTTGCAGCGCGGGCGTAACCACTGTATCACCCAGCACAAAAAACACGTTCATTGCGCCGACTTCTTCAATATATTTATGCTCGATCCCATCCAGCCAAAGCACCTGGCTATAGCCGGCCGCGTTCGCCTTTTCCTGCGCTTTGAGGGAAGCGGCGTAGTTGCCTGCTGTTTTTGTGTAACCCATACCGCCGCGCACAGCGCGAACGTACTCCTGTTCCACATAGATTTTCACAGGATCCAGTCCGCCGGGGAAATACGCGCCTACCGGGCTTAGAATGATGCTGAAGATCAAATGCTTTGCCGGGTGCACGCCCAATTGTTCGTCCGCCGCAAAAATAAAGGGGCGGATATAGAGTGAGGCTCCCTCCGCGCGGGGAACCCAATCGGCGTCCATGCGCACCAGTTGCCTGACGGCTTCGACCGCAAAGGCTTCGTCAACCGGCGGAATGCACAGGCGATTGCCCGAAAGATTCAGCCGCTCCATGTTCAACTCCGGGCGGAACAGCCGAATGCCGCCGTCCGGCGCGCGGTAAGCCTTCATGCCTTCAAAAATTTCCTGCCCATAGTGCAGGCACATGGCGGCAGGGCTGAGTGGGATCGGTGCAAAGGGCACGATGCGCGCGTCGTGCCAGCCAACCCCCGCGTCGTAATCCATTAAAAACATATGATCGGTAAAAATTCGCCCAAAGCCCAGTTCGTTCTCATCCTGCGGTTTCGGCTTCAGAACGGCTACCCGTTCAACGGATATCGTTTGCATTTTTGCCCAACCTCCCCTTATACCGAAGAATTTTTACTATTATAACAAAGATTTTGCAAAAAGACAAGGTGTGTCAGAAATTTTTTGCTTTCTCGCGGTCGTCGGGCATTTTTAAATGCGCTCCAAAAACGCCGCGAACCAAGCCGGCAGATCTGCTTCACACTGCAGCCACACGCCGGTTCTTGGGTGGCGCAAGCCCAGCACGGCTGCGTGTAGGCATTGCCCTGCCAAGCCCTTTGGCGGCGGTTGCGCGCCATAAACGGGGTCGCCCGCGATTGCGTGCCCGATATGCGCCATGTGCACACGAATTTGATGTGTTCGCCCGGTTTCGAGCCGCAAGGACATAAAAGCATAGCGTTCGTATTGTGCCCGCACATTCCAATGCGTTCGCGCGGGCTTGGCGCTTGCGGCGCGGCTGACGCACATCCTTTTGCGGTCACGCTCGCTGCGCGCGATGGGCGCGTCCACAACGCCCTCCGTTTCACGAAAGCTTCCGTGCGCGACGGCGCGGTATTCCCGCAAAAAAACATGGGCGGCAATTTGCGTTGCTAAGCTCCGGTGCGCCAAATCATTTTTTGCCACCGCCAGCAGCCCGCTGGTGTCTTTGTCGATGCGATGCACAATGCCCGGGCGCAGCACGCCGTTAATGCCGGATAGACTCCCCCCGCAGTGGTGCAGCAGGGCGTTGACCAGCGTGTGTTCCCAATTGCCGGGCGCGGGATGCACCACCATGCCCTGCGGTTTGTTGACAATCAGCAGGTCGTCGTCCTCAAAGCAAATGTCGAGCGGAATGGCTTCGGGGCGGGCGGCTAGCTCCGTTGCATCATTAAAACGGCAGTGCAGCGCGTCGCCTTCGGCTAAAATGTCGCTTTTGCGCGTCACCCTGCCGCGAAGCAAAACCATGCCCTGCGCGATGATTCCCTGCGCGCGGCTGCGTGAAACGCCCAGCAGACCCGCTAGTGCACTGTCCAACCGCTCTCCGTCCCAATCGGTCGGGATTTCGATGTTATGTTCCTGCATCCGACAGCCCCGTTTTTTTCTTCATCCTCGGTTCGATAAAAAGAATGTACGCCGCCATGGTGATAACACCGCAGGTGATGCAAATATCCGCAAAATTGAACACTGCGAAGCGCACAAAAAGAAATTCCAAATAATCCACCACAAAATGCTGCGGCGAAACGCGGTCAATGAGATTGCCCAAGCCGCCCGCAATAATCAAGGCGACGCTTACAAGCGGCAGCATACCGCGGATGCGCCCGGCAAGCATAAGTCCCAGCGCAATCAAAATGATCAGTGCTGTTGTGATGGCAATCACGCGCATTGCCGTGCGGGAATCCCCCAAAAAGCTGAACGCTACACCCGTATTTTCTGTGTAGCGCAATTGCAGAATGCGCGGAAGCAGCTCGCGTGGCGTGCCGCCCCTTAGATGCCGCACAGCGGCGCGTTTAAACAGCTGATCCAAAAATACAAGGGCGGCGGCGACCGCCACCGCCGCAAGGCGTTGCCACAGCTTCGTTTTTTTCATGGCTGCGAAGCCTCCATGGAGGCTTCCAGTGCTTCCAGCTGATCCAGCGGCGTTACAGGCGGCACAGCTGCCGGGAAGAGGCTTTCTTGCCCCTCAATGGTCTTTTCGGGCGTGTCTTCTTCCAGCGTCTGCCGCTCCGGCAGATGGATCTCAAAGCCTGCCACCAGCTCCGGCAATTGTTCGGCGGCGTCCGAAGCCGGAGCCGCGCTTTCCGCCTGTGTGACTGGCGGCTGCGCCACGGGCGCGGGCTTTGGCGGTTCTTCATAGATCGGCAATTGTTCGGTGAGCGCCATCTGCCGGTTGAAGATTTCTTGCAAAAAAGTGCGGAAGCGCCCGGTTTCGCTTTGCAGGCGCGTAAGCTCTTGTTGCTCTGCGCGGATTTCCGCTTGCAGCCGCGCTTTGTCCTGCTCCGCGCGGCCGTTGGCCTCCTCCACGATTGTATCCGCCTGGCGGCGCGCTTGTGAAAGCGCCATTTCGGATTTCACCTTGGCCTCCTGCACGAGGCGCTCCATCTCCTCGCGCGCGCCGAAGCGAAGCGCGGCAGCTTCCTCTTGCGCGGTTGTGCGCAGCTTTTCCGCTTCCGCCGCCGCGCCGCGCCGCAGGTGCTCGCTTTCCTCCTGCGATTGCGCAGTCATTTCGTCCGCCGCCTTGCGGGCGTGGATCATCGTTTTTTGAATCAATTCCCGTTCGGCGCGGAGCTGGTTCAACGCATTCGCCAAGGCTTCCACGCGCTGGTACAGCTCATCGTTGCTTTGTTGCAGCTCCTCGGCGTTTTTTTGTGCCTCGCGCAGTGCGGCGGATGCCTCCTCCATGAACGCGTCTACATCCTCGCTGCGATAAAGCCCCTTGCCCGCGCTGCGGAAGGCATGTGTTTTGATTTGTTCGGCTGTCAGCATTCCCGATCCCCTCGCAATTCTTTCATCGCTTACCCATAGCTTGCCCGTTTGTTGGGCGTCAATCCTCGTAGCGGATGTTGGCGCTCATATCCTGCTGCGCTTCCTCGAAGAATTCCCCATCGGAATTCACGCCCTCAGGCGTAATCATGAACACACGCCCGGCGATGCGCCGCACCATGCTGTTGCAGGCGTAGGCGACGCCGCCAATGAAATCCATTACGCGCCGCGCCGCTTCCGCGTCGGCGTTTTCAAGGTTTAGGATTACGATTTTTCGCTCCGTCATGCGGTCGGCGACGGCGCTTGCCGCCTGCAAATCCTGAATACGCTTAAAGACGACGTAGGCATCCGCGCTTTCCGGCATCCCAAAGCCGGGGACTTTCCCCGTGCCAAAGCCTGCGCCGCCAAAACCGCCAAAACCGCCCCCGGCTCCGCCTGTGCGTCCGGTGTCGCCGCCGCCAAAGCCGGCTCCGCGCGGTGCCTCGCCGCCGCCATCCTCGCGCGAAGCCGAAGCAAAGACCGAAGGCTTAAAGGGCTTCGTGAACTGCACAACCTTTTCTGCCTTGCGTGCGCCGAACGGCTCGCCGGCGCCCAATGTGCCGGTGTCTTCCAGCGTGTATTCCTCTTCTTCCAGCCCGTATTCTTCATCGGCAATCGAATCTCCGCGAAAAATCTTGCCTAAAAAGCCCATCGCACCCATCTTCTTTCCTCCTGCATCCTCCGTTTGGTCGGTTGTTTCCGTATTCATCGGTAATCCCGCTTTCCAAAAATTGCCGAACCTACGCGCACGAGCGTTGCTCCTTCCGCAATGGCAACCTCGAAATCGTGGGACATACCCATCGAAAGAATCTCCATGCTTATATTATCCATTTTTTTGCACTGAAAGTCAAGAAACAGTTTGCGCAAATTGGAAAAAAATATTGCAGTATCCCGTAAATTTCCCGAAATTGGGGGCACTGTCATCAATCCGCGCACTAAAATCCCCTGCATTTGGCAAATTTCGTGCAATTCTTCCTTCAATTGCTCCGGTGCAAAACCGTATTTTGCGGGATCTGCGCCGACATTTACCTCCAAAAGCACAGATATGCGATTTTTTGATTTAACGCAATGCTCTGATAATGCTTTTGCCAAGCGGAGGGAATCCACCGATTGGATCATATCCGCGCAAGCGACCGCTTTTGCGAGCTTATTGCTCTGCAGGTGCCCGATGAGGTGCAGCTGCGGCGCGGCGGAGCGAAACGCTTCACTCTTCGAAAGCGCTTCACGCTTACGTTCCAGCTCTTGCACGCGGTTTTCGCCCAAGCAAGCCGCACCCGCCGCCACGGCTTCCAGGATTATCCGTTCTTCGACAGTTTTCGTCACTGCCATGAGCGTGATTTCGTTCGGATCTCGCCCGCAGCGCAGCGCGGCTTCTTCCACCGCCGCGCGTATCCGTAAATAATTCTCGCGCACATAATCCAATTCACCCGGCATTCTCCGGCACCCTTCCTTTCACCACGACGTGGTCATAGATTTTTATCCCCGTGCCGCGTCCTTCCTTAAAACTCATTTCAGTACCCGTGACGATGAGATCCTCACCGTCTTTTTTAAACGAGAGCGTTTTCGCTGCACGCAGAGTCACAATGTCATAAACCGGTGCGCTGTAGGTTGTTTTTGTGATGGCCTTGCCTTCTTCAATAGGGGAAAGCGCATGGGTATCCTGCGCCGTTAAACGCAGGTGCTTGCCGACGACGAGCAGTGAGCCATCCTCCTGCCGCGCGAAGCCGCTGATCGCGCCGCGCAGAATCACGCGGTCGCCCTCCAGCGCGCGGTTTTTATTTTCGACGTCCCAGGCGACGATGGCAACGCCATCCGCATCGCTTTGGTACAGTACCTCAACCTCACGCAGGACGGGCTGCCCTGCCGCCAGTACATAGACCCCCGTGAAGCTCCGCCGCCGCAGACCCTCGCCGCCTTCCCGCACACGCAACGCGGTCGTGGGGATTTGCAGCCCTTTGTGCACATCCAGCGTAATGCTCGCGCGCGCGCCGCGCAGCTGCAGCAGCGCATCCTCCTTTTTTTCGGCCGAAAATACAACCGCCGCCGCGCCGGCTTTGCCTTGCCGCACGGATTCAACGCGCATCGTGAGTGTGCGCGCCGCTTCCAGCGGGAATTCCACCGTATAACTGCTGCCCTCATTCAGCTGCCGGGCGTCTTCCGCCGGGAGAACCGTGACGGCATACCAGCGGAAATCCGTTATGATCCGCCCCTGCGCTTGCATGGGCGACGCCGTGCCGGTTCGCAGCGCTTCCCAGCTTTCCGGCGTAAGGTTCATGAGCTTTTCGGGTGTGAGCACCGCCTCCCGGCCGTCGGCTTGCGGATAATAATAGCCGGCGGCGGAGGTTTTCAGCTCCGTCACCTTCGCTTCGATATCCGCTGCCCGCAGCGACGCCAGCTCCTCTTGCGCGGCAGCAATTTCGGTGGAAAAATCCAGCGTTTCGCCCAAAGCCGCCTCTAAGCCGGTGGAGCGATACAGAAATGTTTCGCGGGCGAGGGAAATCGCGGCGCTGTCCCGCGCATCGTAGGCCTGCAGCAGCGCCGTGTAGGCTTCGTCGACCTGCTTGCTTAGCTCTTGCACATTGACGGCGTGGTAGTTCGTCGCTTTTCCTGATTCCTCCAGCCATTGCAGGCGCTGCTCCAGCGATTGCATTCGCAGCAGCGTCGCGGCATCCTGCTCGCCGGAGCAAGCGGCCGCGTAGCTTTGCCCCACGGCGACCCGCTCGCCGACGGCAACCAATGGCACCAAGCGCCCGCCTGCCGTGCCAAGCAACGGGATTTCGTTGCGTACAAAGGTCATTTCCGTTTCAATCAGCAGCGGGAAAGCGGTTGGCTCGGCGATCTCCGTTTGCAGCCCGCCGCCCTTGCGGATGATGGAATCGCCTAACACACCGAGCATCCACAACGTTAACACGGCTGCCGCGCAGGCAAAAAATACCTTGCGCCAATGCAGGCGCAGCAATGCACCTTGCTCCGGCTCGTTTTCGCCGGAAGCGGGCGAGGGCGCCGTCTGTTTTTTCAATCGCATCCGTTTTTCCTCCATTTTTGCAATGCGTGCATGCGTGCTTCGTCCAGTGTCCACCCATCCGCTTGCGCGGGAATTTGTTCCCCGTGCGGGCATTGGATGCGAAACCAGGTTAGCTGCCGCTTGGCGTAGCGGCGCGTTTCGGTTTTGAGTCTGTCCGCCGCCGTCTGCAGCGTACATTCGCCGCGCAGATGCGGCGCCAGCTCCTTGTAGCCAATCGCCTGTGCGGCGGTTTGCCCCGGGTTATGCAAAAAAAACGTACGCGCTTCCTCCAAAAGTCCTGCCGCTAGCATGGCATCCACGCGGCGATGGATGCGGGCGTAGAGCAGAGCACGGTCGTCCATCCCCAGCAACAGGCAGCGGCAGTGGTACTGTGTGCCCGCGCGGCGGCTGTTTTCGTTCTGTGAAGTCATGGAGCAGCCTGCCGAATGCAGCTCCATGGCGCGAATTACCCGCTTTTTATCGTTTGGGTGAATTTTTGCGGCGGCGGGATCTTCCGCGGCAAGCTTGCGCAGGATGGCTGCGCCGCCCTCTGTATCATATTGCGCTGCCAAGGCGTTCCGCTGCGCGGGGTCGCCCGTATTCTCGGCAAGCGTCAGGTTTTCCGTTACCGCGCGGATATACAGACCCGTTCCGCCTACGAGCACGGGCAATTTGCCCCGGGCGTATATGCCCGCAATGGCGGCGTCTGCCAGAAGCTTATATTTCGCCACCGAAAATGGTTCCGAGGGCGGAACGACGCCAAGCAAATGGTGCGGCACTCCGCGCATTTCCTCCGCGGAGGGCTTTGCCGTTGCGATTTCCATGCCGCTGTATATCTGCATGGAATCCGCCGAAACGACTTCGCCGCCCAAGAATTCGCAAAGGCGCACCGCCTGCGCCGTTTTGCCGCAGGCGGTTGGTCCGGTTACCACCAGCAGCGGGATTTTTTCAGGCGCGTCCAAAGCGTTTCTCCAGCTCCCTTCGGTGGAATACCGCCATGACCGGGCGACCGTGCGGGCAATGCGCGATGCCGGGCAGCGCCAGCAGCGTTTCTACAAAACGTTCACGTTCGGCGGTGTTCGTGTGATCGCCCGCTTTCACCGCCGCGCGGCACGCTGCTGAATGAAAAATCCAATCCAGCGCATCTGTGTCAATGTCGCCGCGCTTTTCCAGCAAAATGCCCGCGATTTCACGTATTTGGGCTTCCGGATCGCATTTGCCCGCCAGCAGCAGCGGGCATTCGCGCAGCAGCAGCGTGCCGCCGCCGAACGCTTCCAGCGCAAAGCCCGCGCTTGCCAAAACATCCGCGTTCTCGAGCAGGACGGCGCTTTCCTCGCGGCTGAGCTGCAAGGGCAGGGGTGTGAGCAGCAGCTGCCGCTGCGCGCCGCCGTTTTGGAGATATTCCGTGCGCAGGCGCTCATAGATGATTCGTTCGTGTGCCGCGTGTTTATCGATGAGCAGCAGTTCTTCGCCGCGCTCGGCAAGGATATATGTTTCAAACGCTTCGCCCAGCACACGGCATGACCGCAGGGCTTCGGGCTGCCGGAGCTGCTCCGCCGGTACTGGTGTTTCGGCTGGCGGCGCGGGCGTGAAGGACTGTGCCGGCGCGGTCTGTAGCAGCGGCGGCGTATCTCGCTCAGCAAAGGGGTTACCGTCGCTTGCCGCGCCGTCGCGCAAGCTGACCGGCGTCGGCAAGGGGCTTGGAGCGAGTTTGTATGCTTGTGCTTGAAAAACGACAGGGGGCGGCGCGGTTCGGACGTGTGGCACGGAGGCTTCCGGCGACGGCATTTCCGCGCCGGGGAGCAGCTGCATGGCTGCCTGGCGCACCGCGAGGAATACGGGACGCTCATCCGCGAAGCGGACTTCCATTTTGGCAGGATGCACGTTGATATCCGCAACGCCGAGCGGCATGGTTAGGTATAACACGCAGCCCGGATGCCTGCCCGCCGGAACGCTGCGCTTACAGGCATCCGCCAGCGCCGCCGAGGCTGCCGGGCAGCGGATGCTTCTGCCGTTGAGGAAAAAATATTGCTGGTTGCGTGTGGGGCGGGCAAAGGCGGGCAGGGTGACGAAGCCTTGTGCCGTGCACAGCCCGTAATCCCCGCGTACAGCCGCGCATTGCTCAAAAAACGCTTTGCCAAGCACCGCGCGTATCACGCCGCCCGGTTGATTGCCGCCGGGGCTGCGGAAGACCTCCTTGCCCTCGCGCAAAAATGTAATTGCCGCATCCGGGCGTGAAAGCGCCAAGCGTTCCAGCACGGCGGCGACGGCGCCGCCCTCGGTGACATCCTTTTTCAGGAATTTCATCCGTGCCGGGGTTTGAAAAAACAGATCCCGTACGGTGACGGTTGTTCCCTGCGGGCAGCCCGCTTCTTCCAGCGTGCCTGTCTGACCGCCTTCCACGGCATAGCGCGCGCCGATTTCCGCGCCTGCTGTGCGGCTCAGCGCCTCTACCCGCGCAACCGCCGCTATGGAAGGCAGCGCCTCGCCCCGGAAGCCCAGCGTTCCGATGGCATCAATGTCCTCCGCGGTTTGTATTTTGCTGGTGGCGTGCGGCAAAAACGCGGTTGGAAGCTCTGCCGCCGGGATGCCGCAGCCGTTATCCTGCACACGGATATATTTCACGCCGCCGCTACGAATTTCCACCGTAACAGCAGTTGCGCCGGCGTCCAACGCATTCTCGCAAAGCTCCTTGACCACGGCTGCGGGACGATCAATGACCTCGCCCGCCGCTATCAACTCGGCAATGCGCTTGGGCAATACTTGGATTGTGGGCATCGGCACTCCTTTCTGAGCGGAAGCATGGAACGTCCGCCGGGGATGCTGCGGATTTTTCTGCCGCTATGAAGCTCCGTCCCCAAAAAGCCGTGCTTGCTTTACGATTTCATAGAGCTTCGTCAGGGCTTCAAGCGGCGTGAGCGTGTCAAGATCGATTCTTTGCAGTAAATCGATAAAACCTTCTGCTTGTAAGACCTGTAAAGTATTTTCCCTTGCCGGTGATTTTGTCAGATCCCGGGGGTGAATTTCTGCCGAACCGTTTGCCGAAAGCTTTGCCTGCTCCTGTATTTCCAGATTTTTTAGGATCGCTTTCGCGCGACGGATAACCGTGTCCGGCACGCCGGCCAGCCTTGCGACTTCAATGCCGTAGCTGCCGTCTGCCGCCCCGCGCACGATGCGCCGCAAAAATATGATTTCATCGCCGCGCTTTTTGACGGCAACCGCAAAATTTCGCACGCCCTCCAGCGATCCCTCCAGCTCCGTTAACTCGTGGTAATGCGTGGCGAAGAGGGTTTTGGCGCCCAAACGGCGCGGGTCAGCGGCGTGCTCCAGCACGGCGCGGGCGATGCTCATGCCGTCAAAGGTTGATGTGCCGCGCCCGATTTCGTCAAATATCAACAGGCTGCGCGGCGTTGCGCTTTGCAGGATATTCGCGACCTCGCGCATTTCCACCATAAAAGTGCTCTGCCCGCTGGCAAGATCGTCCGAAGCGCCTACGCGTGTGAAAATCGCGTCCGTCAGCCCGATGGCAGCGCTTTGCGCGGGTACGAACGAGCCAACCTGCGCCATGAGGGTGATCAGCGCAACCTGCCGCATATAGGTCGATTTGCCCGCCATGTTTGGACCTGTGATCACCGCGCAGCGGCATTCGCCGCCGCCCAGCGCGGTGCTGTTTGATACAAAGGGGGCGTCCTCAAGCATGCATTCCACCACGGGATGCCGCCCCTCGGTGATTTCAATCGTATCGCCCGCGTTGATTTCCGGGCGGCAATATTGCTTCGCTGCCGCGACCTCTGCAAGGGAGCAAAGCACATCCAGCTTCGCGGCCGCGCCCGCGCTTTTGCGGATGCGGTGGGAATGCCCCGCCACCTCCTCGCGCAACTGCCCGAAGATCTCCTGCTCCAGCTTCAAAATGCGCTCGCCTGCGCCCAGCACCTTTGCTTCCAGCTCTTTCAGCTCTTCCGTGATATAGCGTTCGCAATTGGCAAGGGTTTGCTTGCGGATGTAATGCTCCGGGATCAATTGCCTGTAGGCGTTGCTTATTTCAATATAGTAGCCGAACACGCGGTTGTAGCCGACCTTGAGCTTTTTGATCCCTGTGGCGTCCTGCTCCCGCTGCTGGATGCTTACCAGTCGTCCCTTGCCGTCGCGCTCCAACGCTCGCAGCTCGTCCAGCTCCGGGCAATATCCCTCGCGGATCAACCCGCCTTCCTGTTGCTTTGCGGGCGGATCCTCGGCCAGGGTTGAGCGGATCAGTGCGCAGATATCCGCCATGGGATCCATTTCCGTGTAGATCCGCTGCAGCAGCGCCGCCTTTGCGCCACGCAAGCCTTCCCTGAGCGCGGGCAGCAACGCCAAAGAATCCGCCACGGCGCACATTTCGCGCGGGCTTGCGCTTTGATAGAGTACGCGTGCGATCAAACGTTCTAAATCGTGCAGGCTTCCCAGGCGCTCCATGGCGTCCAGCCGTGTTTCCGCGCTGCCCAGCAGCTCTTCCACGGCGGTCAAACGCTGCGTGATGCGCGGCAAATGCACCAGGGGGCGTTCCAGCCATGTGCGGAGCAACCGCTTGCCCATTGCGCTGCGCGTGCGGTCCAACACCCAGAGCAGGCTGCCGCGTTTTTCGCGGCTGCGCATGGTTTCGCACAGCTCTAAATTGCGGCGCGAAGCTGCATCCAGGCGCATGAATTGACTTTCGCCGTAGCACTCTACCGTGCGGATGCACCCTTGCCCGCCACCCGGCTGAGCGCGGCGCAAATGTCCCAGCGCCGCGCCTAAGGCAGCAAGCGCCGCCGGGCAGGTCTCTGCATCCTGCGCCGCCGGATATTCTATGCCGGGGGCGGTAAGAGCGTCGCTTGCCGCGAATGCCGCCTGCCCGGGAGCTTCCAGCAGCGGCTGCGTGCGCGCGCTGTTAAAGTATTCGCGCAACCGGCGGTTTTCTGCCGCCTGCGGGCTGAGCAGAACCTCGGTTGGCATATATTTCGCCAATTCGTTCACCAACCGCGCCGGAAGATCGCCGCCTTCCAGCTGCGTGATTTCCGCAAGCCCGGTGGAGATGTCGCAAAAGCACAGCCCTGCGCGGTGTGTATCGCCTGTGTCCTCCAGTAAAACCGCGCAGAGGTAATTGTTTCGCGCTTCATCCAGCATCGCGCTTTCGATCACTGTGCCGGGCGAGATGACGCGGATCACCTCGCGCCTGACCAAGCCTTTGGCGAGCGTGGGATCCTCCATTTGTTCACAGATAGCGATTTTGTAGCCCTTGGCGACAAGGCGCGCAATGTAGCCCTCCGCGCTGTGGAACGGCACGCCGCACATCGGCGCGCGCTCCTCCTGCCCGCAATCCCGTCCGGTTAGGACAAGCTCCAGCTCGCGTGAAACCAGAATCGCGTCCTCAAAAAACATCTCGTAAAAATCGCCCAGGCGATACAGGAGGATTGCGTCCGGGTTTTCCGCTTTGATCTCCCAGTATTGCCGCATCATCGGTGTTAATTCCGCCATACTTGTTTCGCTTTCAGACAGTAGATTTCACAGCATCGTATTGGCTAGCTGTGGCAGCCGCCGCAGCCGCTGTGCCCGTGGCTGTGCCCGCCGCAGCAACCGCCGCCGCAGCCGCTTTCCGGCTCGTAGGTTGCGGGATCTTCGCCGTTTGCCGCGCCCTTCAGGATGCCTGTGACGCGTTTCATCATAGCCTCCAGCGCTTCGGCGCAGGTCTGGTATGCCTGCATGTTTGGGTTTTGCGCGATATCGTCATAGACCGCTTGAAAGCGCTGGTTATAAGCGTCCATGCGGGCGCTGTCCGCCGCTTCGCCTTTGGCGTTTTCGCGCTGGTATTGCATTCGCAGCAGCTCCAGCTCCCGCATTTGCTCGCACAGGGCGTCGTCGCTTTCATTGCACTCCCGCGCCGCCACCCAAGCGGTATATACCGGGCTAAGCTGAATTTCCTGCGCCAAGGCACGCGCCTTTTCTTCAATGCTTTGCATGACATTCTCCCGTTCTTTAAAGTTTGTGTTCGCAGTCAATCGTCAACCGCGGCGCCATCCAGAAGCCAATTTTTTGCCGCCGTCACCTTGACGCGCACAAATTGACCGATGCGCGGCGCGGCGGCATCAAATTCAATGACCTTGCCGCTTTCGCTGCGTCCGGCAAAAGCGAGACGCTTACCCGCGCCTTCGCACAGCACGCGCAGGGTTTGCTCAAGAAGCTCCGCGCTGCGACGGGCGGCGATTTTTTCTTGCAAAGCCGTCAGCTCCTGAAAGCGCCGCACTTTTTCCGCGTGTGAAACCGGGTCGTCCATCCGAGCCGCCTGTGTGCCCTCGCGCGGGGAATAAATGAAAGTAAACAGCGACGTGTATTCCACGCGCTCGACCAGCCGCAGCGTTTTGCGGAACTCCTCTTCCGTTTCGCCGGGGAAGCCAACGATGATATCCGAGGTCATGGAAAGCGCGGGCATCAGCGCCCTGGCCTGCTCCGCCAGCGAAAGATATTGCGCCGCCGTGTAACCCCGGTGCATCTCACGCAAAACGCGGTCGTCCCCGCTTTGCAGCGGCAGATGCAGGTGCCGCGCGATATGCCGCCCGTTTGCCATCGTTTTCAGCAGCGCAGGCGAGCAATCCTTTGGGTGGGAGGTCATGAAGCGCAGCCAGTAGTCACCCTCCAAGGCGTCCAGCGCCTGCAGCAGCCGGGGGAAATCCCACGGTGAACCGTCCGCGCTCTCCGCCCTATAAGAGTTGACGTTTTGCCCAAGGAGTGTGATTTCTTTTGCGCCGGAATCCAAAATCGCGCGTGCTTCGGCAAGCACTGCTTCGGGTGCGCGGCTGCGCTCCCGCCCGCGCACCAGCGGCACAACGCAATAGGTACAAAAATTATCGCAGCCATACATGATGGGAAGCCACGCTTTAAAGCCGCTTTCGCGCCGCAAGGGTAAGCCTTCGGCAAGCAGACCCGGGGAATTCGCAACTGCATAGACGCGTTTTTCATTTGTATAGAGCCGATAGAGCAGTTCCGGCAGGCGGTGCACAGCGTGCGTACCGAATACTAGGTCGATAAACGGGTACTGCTCTCGCAGCTTTTGGGCGACGCTTTCTTGCTGCACCATGCAACCGCATATGCCGATGCGCATAGCTTCCCGGTTTTCGCGCAGCTGCTTCAACCGCCCGATATTGCCCAGGGCGCGGTCCTCTGCGTGCCCGCGCACGGCGCAGGTGTTGTAAAGCACAAAATCGGCTTCCTCCGGGCTTTTGGAAAAGGAGAAGCCGCACAGTTCAAGCTGCCCGCGAATGCGCTCGGAATCCGCCTCGTTGCCCTGGCAGCCGAAAGTGCGCACAAAGGCGCGCGGCGCACCGTCAAAGCGTTCGGGCAGCACCTCGCACAGCAGCGCGGCAAATTCCCGCTGCTTTTCCAGCTCCGCTGCAGGGACGACCCGCGGTTTCGCTTTCTCCATCTCACGCTCCATTTCCCATACAATGCGTTTATTATAACAAATACAAGCGCCAAGCACAAGATGCCGGGGAGAAATTTTACAAAAGTATAAGAGAAAGCACCGATAGGGGCTTACTGTCGCTTGCGGAATCGATTTTTTTGTGTAAAATGCCGAATTTTAAAAAGCGCTTGCAATTTTCGCCGCGATACTGTATACTGTCTTCACGAAGAACATTTGTGCATTATTTTCACTGGAAAGCGGGTAGCATATGGCCGCGGATAAGAAGACGGCGCTGAACACTGCGCTTGCGCAAATCGAAAAGGCTTACGGCAAAGGCTCGATCATGCGGCTGGGGGAAAACGCCGGTATGCAGGTAGCGGCGATTTCTACAGGCTCGCTTGCGCTGGATGCCGCGACAGGCATCGGCGGCATGCCGCGCGGGCGCATCGTGGAGGTTTATGGTCCGGAATCGTCGGGCAAAACGACGCTGGCGCTACATGTGGTTGCGCAGGCGCAAAAAATGGGGGGCGAAGCGGCCTTTATTGACGCGGAACACGCTCTTGACCCTGTTTATGCCGCCGCGCTGGGCGTGAATATTGATTCCCTCTTGGTTTCGCAGCCGGATAATGGCGAGCAGGCGTTGGAAATCGCCGAAGCACTCGTGCGCTCCGGCGCTTTGGATGTGGTGGTGGTGGATTCGGTCGCCGCGCTCGTGCCGCGCTCGGAGATTGAGGGCGAAATGGGCGACAGCCATGTGGGGCTGCACGCGCGGTTGATGAGCCAGGCGCTGCGCAAGCTTGCGGGCGCGATTGCAAAATCCAACGCGATTTTGGTTTTCATAAACCAATTGCGTGAAAAGGTCGGCGTGATGTACGGCAACCCCGAGGTCACAACCGGTGGCAGGGCGCTGAAATTTTATGCTTCCATGCGCATCGATGTGCGCAAGATTGAGCAGCTTAAGGGCACGGGCGGGGAATTCATCGGTTCACGCACCCGTACAAAAATTGTTAAAAACAAAGTCGCGCCGCCATTTAAGGAAGCGGAGTTTGATATCCTTTATGGCAAGGGAATCAGCCGCGACGGCGAAATTTTGGATCTTGCCGTGAAGGCGGAGGTCATCCAAAAAAGCGGGGCGTGGTTCTCTTACAACGAAACGCGGCTCGGGCAAGGGCGCGACAACGCCCGCGAATTCCTTGCGGAGCATCCGGCGCTCCTGGAGGAACTTGAAACGCGTTTGCGCGAAAATCTGAACCAGCTGCAAACGACGACGACTGCAAAGGCGAAGCAAAAGCCGGGCAAGGGGAAAGCGGCGGCAGTGGAAAGCGCTCCCGCCCCCGCAAGCAAAGCCGCCGTGGCCAGTTTGGATATTTTGGTAGACGATGATGAGGAAATCTGATCCGGAAGTTTTGTTTGCGCGCGCAGGGCGCATTCTCACGCTGCGGGAACACGCGCGGGCTGAGTTGCGTGTTAAGCTCCTTCGCCCCGTGAAGGACTGCGAGCCGCCTATTGCCGACGATGTGGACGCAGTATTGGAACGTTTGGAGGCGCTTGGCTTGCTGGACGACATACGGTACGCCCGTTTGACGGCGGAGCGCTGCGCCGTCAAGGGCATGAGCAGCGCGGGTATTCTGCGGGAATTGCGTGCGCGCGGCATCGGGCGCGAGATTGCCGAAGCCGCACTGCCGCCGGAAGCGGACGACGCGGGGCGGTTGGCGGAGCTGCTGCAAAAGCCTGTTTTTGTCCGCAAGCTGGCGGACGAGCGCGGACGGCAGTCGCTCTGCCGCGCTTTGCTGCGCAAGGGGTACAGCTACGCAAAAATACACGCGGCGCTGCAGCAGGAGGAGGATGGCATCGATGGCGCATAAAATCGGCTTTATTTCGTTGGGTTGCCCAAAAAACCAAGTCAACGCAGAACGCATGATGGCGGCACTTGCCGTGGAGGGTATGGAAATTGTTGATCCGCTGGACGGGGCGGATGCTTTGATTATCAACACCTGCGGGTTTATTGACGATGCAAAAAAAGAAGCGATTGAGAATATTTTAGAGGCGGTTGATCTTAAAAATGAGGGCGCGGTTCGCGCCGTGTTGGTCACGGGCTGTCTTGCGGAGCGCTACCGGGAGGATATTCTGCGGGAGATCCCGGAGGTGGATGCTGTGCTGGGGCTTGGCGCGAACGGCGACATTGCCCGCTATGTTCGGGAGGCTCTCGAGGGCGAACAGGTGCTGGCATTCCCGCCCGTTGGCTGCTTGCCCCTAGAGGGCGAACGGCTTTTGACCACGCCTGCGCACTGGGCATATTTGCAAATTTCGGAGGGTTGCTCAAATCGGTGCGCCTACTGTAAAATCCCTGACATTCGTGGACCGCTGCGCAGTCGGACGGCGGAAGACATACTGACGGAAGCGCGTTCGCTCGTCGCCGCCGGCGTTCGCGAGTTGGTTCTCATTGCGCAGGATACTACCCGCTATGGGCTGGATCTTTATGGCGAACTGCGCTTGCCCGCGTTGCTGCGGCAACTTGCGGAAATGGAGGATTTGCGCCGTTTGCGTTTGCTTTATTGCTATCCGGAAGCTGTGACGGACGCATTGATTGACACGATCGCGAACGAGCCGAAGATCTGCAAATATATCGATTTGCCTTTGCAGCACGCGGAGGATCGCGTTTTGCAAGCTATGGGACGGCGCGGTACGCAGGCGGAGCTGCGCGCGTTGCTGGCAAAGCTGCGCGAACGTGTGCCGGGCATTGCTATTCGTACGACTTTTCTTGTCGGCTTCCCCGGTGAGGATGACGAGGCGTTCACTGCTCTTGCCGCTTTTGCGGAAGAGCAGCGTTTTGACCGGATGGGCGTTTTTGCTTTTTCGCCGCAGGAGGGTACGCCTGCTTATGATATGTGCGATCAGGTTGACCCTGCAACGGCGGCGCGGCGTGCGGATATTTTGATGGAGCAGCAAAACGTGATCGCCCAGTCGCTGCATCGCGCAAAAATCGGGCAAATCCTTGAAGTCATTGTGGAGGATTACGACGATTATACAGACACCTATGTCGGGCGCAGCGAATATGACGCGCCGGAAATCGATGGTGCTGTGCGTTTTACTTCCCCAAAGCTGCTGGAGGACGGCACATTTGTGAAGGTTCGCGTTTTTGGCGAGCGGGAATATGACTTGCTTGGCGTGCTTTGCTAACACCGCCGCCGCCATTGCCCCGGGGGCATTTCACGCAGCGTCAGAAGGTAGATTGCGCTGCTTAGGCGATTGAGAGCTTTCAAAATATCCGGGCGTTCCGTCGCACCGAAGGCTTCCACGGCGCAAAGCTCCGCAGCGCGCGCTTGCGCCCGCAACGCATTCAGCTCCAAGCACAGACGTCCCATTTCCGCACATGGCTGCACATGCGGAATGCCGTAAAATGCCTCAGGGTTGTGCGAGGCGGCGCGGAGTTGCGCTGCGTCCATGCCCATCAGCACGAAGGGCGGTAACGGTTCTTCTTTGTATTCGGCGTTGAAAATTTGCGCAATGAGCGCGTCAATTTCGCCCAATGCGGCAACGGCTTCCTCGCGATTTTTCTCTTGTGCTCGGAGCTTCGCGAGCAAAACAGCCGCCTGCAGGGCATCTAGCTGCCCACGCAAGCGGATCACAGGGTGCGTCTTTTCCACCATCTGCGCCCCGCGCAAGGAAGTCATGTGTTCCGGCTTTGCCATGCGACGCTCCTGCAGCTGCAAAATTCAGGATCGGCTATTGCGCGTAAGACCGCTGTTTTCGTTTTGCCGCAGGCATTAGCGCATCAAATGTACCATGATTGCTTTTTGGGCGTGCAAGCGATTTTCCGCCTCATCGAAAATTTCGTTGGCGTGGGCTTCCAGCACCTCGGCAGTTATTTCTTCACCGCGGTGCGCGGGCAGGCAGTGCAGTACCATCGCGCCGGGCGCGGCGGCAGCCATCACTGCTTCGTTTACTTGGTAGCCCGCAAAGGCGTTGCGGCGCTTCGCAGCTTCTTCCTCCTGCCCCATGGAAGCCCAAACGTCCGTGTAGATGACGTCTGCGCCGGTGGCGGACGCCAAAACATCTTCAGTGCAAAGGAAGCCGCCATTCGCCTCTGCCCAAGCCATGATGCCGGCATCCGGTCGATATGCCGCCGGGCAAGCAACGCGCACATGCATGCCCACCTTGATGCCGCCGACAATGAGCGAATTTGCCATATTGTTGCCATCGCCGATGAAGCAGAGCGTTTTCCCCTCCAGACCGCCTTGATGCTCTTGGATGGTGAGTAGATCCGCCAGCACCTGGCAGGGGTGCGCGAAATCCGTCAGCCCGTTGATAACCGGAACGGTCGCGAATTTCGCGAGAGTATCCGCAGTTTCTTGCGCAAAGGTGCGGATCATGATGCCGTCCAGATAGCGCGAAAGCACACGTGCCATATCTTCAATCGGTTCACCGCGTCCAAGCTGGATATCGGAGCCGCTTAAAAAAAGTGCGCTTCCTCCTAACTCGTACATGCCCACCTCGAATGAAACGCGCGTGCGCGTGGAGGCTTTTTCGAATATCATTCCCAAGGTTTTTCCTTTAAGCAATGCGTGCGGCTCGCCGTTTTTCCTTTGCTCTTTCAGCTCTGAGGCGAGCGCCAGCAAGGATAATAGCTCTTCTCTTGTGTAATGCGACAGCAGCAAAAAATCTTTTTTCATAGCCGTGTATCCTTTCGCGCTGATTGAAAAACACTTACATTATACCATTTTGTGCCCGTGCGGTCAATGCTTATGACGTTATTGTATCCAAAATGTAACCATTTGCAAGATTTGAGGAAATATTATGGAATCCCGACAGGTTTTCATGGAAGAGCTGCTGCAACTGCCGCGCCGCAATCCGGCGGGGCACAAGAGTGATTTTGGGCACTTGCTAAGTGTTTGCGGCTGTCTGCATTACCCTGGGGCGGCGGTTTTGGCGGCGCGTGGCGCCGTGCGCTGCGGCGTTGGGCTGGTTACGGCTGCGTTCCCGTTGGCGGCTTACCCTGCCATTGCTCCGCAGGCGACAGAAACGCCGCTGCTGCCCTTGCCATCCAACCGCGCGGGAACGCTCCGTTTGGCGGCGCTGCCCGCGCTCAAGCAAGCTCTTTTTGGGAAGCAAGCGCTGCTGCTTGGCTGTGGGCTGGGGTTCAATGCTGATACCATTGCCTTGACGGAGACGATGATAGCCGATTGCGTTTGCCCCGCCGTGTTAGACGCTGACGGACTGAACGCCGCCGCCGTCGGCATATGCGCGGGTGACGCGCATATACATTTCCTACGGAAAGCGCAAGCGCCGCTTGTTTTGACGCCGCATCCCGGTGAAATGGCGCGGCTCACCGGGATGAACGTTTCGGAGATTCAGCAAAACCGAACACAGGTCGCGCTTGATTTCGCGCGGGAAAACGGTGTGGTTTTGGTGCTGAAGGGCGAGAAAACAGTGGTTGCCGATGCAGACGGCGGGCGATATTATCGCAACACCACAGGGAACGACGGTATGGCGAAGGGCGGCAGCGGTGATTTGCTTGCCGGGATGCTTGCGTCATTTTTGGCGCAGGGGATGGTTCCTTTTGCGGCTGCCTGTTTTGCGGTATACTTGCACGGCTTGGCGGGCGACCGCGCCGCTGCGCGACTTTCGCGCCGTGGCATGACTCCGCATGATTGCATGGCGGAGCTGCCCATGCTGCTTTCCGATTTTGAGGCGGGGGATGGAACGCGGTATGAAAATCCTGAAAAAAAAGCGAATTCTGTGCGGATATAGGATGGTGATACTGCCGCTTCTGTTGATTTTACTGCTGAGTGGCTGCAAAAAAGAAGCTGTTGAATCACCTGCGCCACCCAACGCTTTTTCGGCTAATATAACGGTGCGAGCTGGCAAGGTTACAATGGAAGCCGCGTTGACGCAGGAAAGCCCGGGCTTGCTGTGTGTTGCCTTCACCGCGCCATCGGAGCTGAAGGGCTTGCGGCTGGAGCAAACGCCCACTGCCATAAAGTTAGCAATGGGCGAAATTGAACGCGAATGGCCGCCCGGCGCGTTGCCGGAGGCGGGCTTTTTGCCGTTGCTGCAGACCGCGCTTGCCCAAGCGCAACGCGCGGCGGCAGGCAAAGCGATTCCTATGGAGCACCGCAAGGATGACACTTGGCTGTTAAGGGGCGAGAGCGCCGGCTTTCCTTTTTCTGCGGTGTTCGCAGAAGACGGGGCGCTTCTGCGCCTGGAAGCGCCGGAAGCCGGTGTAGCTGTCGATTTAACCTACTAAAGTGCTTGCGAGCAGCTCGAACGCGAACCTGGCGAAGCTCCAAAGTGACAGCCAAAGCTTGGCGGCAGGGGGAGGCTTCGCGGGGGCTTGCGTTGAAGGGATGAAGGTGTTATCCGGCAGTCGGGTAATAAACTGCGGATAGTTTGCGTCACTTGTGATTGTCGGCTGCGCGTCGCTGTAAATCAGAAAGTCGATAAAATCGGGATATGCAAAGGTAAAATGAATCTGATCCTGCAAAAACCATGTTTGGTTGAGGAAGGCGCAGGTGGATGCGTCGATTTGCCGGTTAGGTGAGATGTGATTTTGTCCGTCATCAATTTTTTGCGTATAACGCGCGCCCAGTGTCTGCCCGTTATCGGCGCAGGTTGCGCCGCTGCTTTCCAATGCCGTATCAATCAGCCCGTCGGCGCTGACGTTGGCGCCGCTGAAGAAGGGCATCGACGGGAAGCCGTAGGAGGCGACTATCGACACTTTTGTGCCGTTTGCAGCCGCTTCGGCAAGCAAGGCGTCTGCCTTTGCGCCGGCGTTGTAGTGATAATCGTCGATCGTTCGGATAAAATCGACGTGCTTGTTATCTGCCAAAACTGCCGCCTTTGCGCTTTCGTAGTAGCGATCCGGCACAAAGCCCCACAGCGCTGGCCACTGCACAAACAGGGGGATCAGCGCGGCTTCGTAGATCCGATCGCCCGCGTTATCCAGCAAGACCTGCAGCGCGCCGGTCAGCGCTTCCAGCAACCCCGCTTGCTCCAGTACGGTGACGAGCGCGGCAACCAGATCCATTTCCGCGCCGCCCTGGTTGGTTACCAGGCTGCGGATGAGATTTGCCGTCGCCGGTGCACTTAAATGCAGATTTTTGCTGAACAGCTCGCCCAGCAGTGTCAGCCCGTTGTGCGCCGACATGATGGGAACCAGATGATCGATCGCGTCCGAACCGAACTGTGCCAGATAGGCTGTGGCAACCAGACCGCCTTCGCTGAAATAGAGCAGCGCGACCTTTTCGTGCCCCGTCAGCGCCCGCACCAGTTGAATATATTCATGCAGCTGCCGCGCGCTTTCCATTGGGTCAAGCCGCCAATCGTAGCGAAAGCCGAAGTTTTTATCCTGCCTGTGATCCTGCGTTGGCGCGGCGTAGGGGTTGGAAATGGGCGCAATGCTTTTGCCCCTTTCGTCGCATTGCAGATGCCCGAAAAGACTGTAAGCAAGGCTTGCGATGGCGTCCGCGCCGGCTTCCCAGCTGTGCAGGGCGACTGCCTTGAGGATGCTTCGCGCCATGGGCAAAAGCGCCTCTTGGATGTGCGCTGTGTCCGCTACATCCACCTGCTCCTCCGCCGCCGTCCCCGCGTTGCGGCGCAGCGGTGCGCCGATGCCCTCAATGTACACGCGCGGGATCTCCGCGCACGCGCAGGATTCGCTTCCAGCCGCAAAGGGTCCGGTCGCGAGGCAACCGAGCAGCAGCGCGGCGGCGGTGATCCAAGCTAAGCCTTTGCAAATCACAGTTTTCATGCAAAATACCCCTCTCAAAAACGAACTGACGCAAGTATAGCATGAAAAGAAACGAAAAACAAGACCGGTTGAAATAAAAATTGGGTGTATTGCGGAATCGGTTGCGACAGTTGAATTTTTTCTTGCAAAATTTGCGGAATGTGCTATGATATTCGGGATGTTTTTTTAGAGGGGAATGTGTTTACATGTCGTTTTTTGTCAATTTGATCGGTGGCAGGCAGATGCTTGTCGCGCTGATTCTCTTTGGGCTGACGTATTTGGGGATGCTGTTTTTTTCGCGGGCGAGGGCGTATATCGCGCTTGGCTCAGCGGCTCTGTTCGTGCTTTTGGGTATTTTACCGTGGAGGGAGATTCCCGGTGCGGTCAATTGGAACGTTATTCTGATGATTGCCGGCACGATGGGCACGGTTTCGCTCTTTATCGCCAGCAAAATGCCCGCCAAAATGGCGGATTGGCTGATTGATAAATCCCCCAACATGAAATGGGCGGTGATCTGGCTTTCTGTTTTTGCCGGTGTGATTTCCGCGTTTGTTGATAATGTCGCGACGGTTTTGATGATTGCGCCCGTGGCGATTGATATTGCGAAGAAGCTCAAAATATCGCCTGTGCCGAGTATCATTGCCATCGCGATCGCTTCGAACTTACAGGGTGCGGCGACGCTTGTGGGCGACACGACCTCTATCCTGCTTGCCGGTGAAGCGGATATGAATTTTTTGGATTTCTTTTTCTTTAAGCCGGCGGGAGCGGCGCACGGGGGCTTGGGGCTGTTCTGGATTGTCCAGGTCGCCTTCCTTGCGGCGACGGGTTTTCTTTTTCTCTTTTTTCGCAGGGAGAAGCAGCCGATCCACCTGGAGGAGCGCACGCTGGTCAAGGATTACATCCCCACGGTGCTGTTACTTTCCACGATTGTTGCGCTCATTTTGGTGTCCTTCCTGCCGCAAAGCATTCCGCTGCCCAAGGAGATCAACGGCATCATCTGCATGGCGGTTTTCCTGATCGGTGTGATGATTTACGGGTTCAGGAGCGATATGATTAAAATCGCTTTCAAAGAGATGGATTATTTCACGCTTCTGCTGCTTGCGGGGCTGTTTGTAATTATCAAAGGCATCACCGCCGCAGGGGCGATAGACGCCATCGGCGAGGTCTTTAAAACCGTGAGCGCGGGCAACGTCTTCCTTCTATACACGATTTTGGTGTGGTTCTCCGTCCTTATCTCCGCCTTCGTGGATAACATCCCTTATGTCGCCACAATGCTCCCTGTCGTCACGCTTTTGGCGACGAAGCTGGGTGTTTCGCCCTACATCCTTTATTTCGGGCTGCTCTCGGGCGCGACGCTTGGCGGCAACCTGACGCCCATCGGCGCTTCGGCCAATATTGCCGGGCTGGGCATCCTGCGCAGGGAGGGGCATCACGTGAAGGCAAAGCAATTTATGAAAATGAGCGTTCCTTATACCCTCACGGCGGTGCTGGTCGGCTATTTGTTGGTTTGGTTTTGCTGGAAGCCGTAAGGAAGCCGTGTGCCGCGAAGGCAAAAAACAACCGTCCACCCCTGTGCGGGGGCGGGCGGTTGTTTTTTGCCCGGTTGAACGAGCCGGGCGGATCTTTTGGATTGTGCTTGCATATGCGCGGCGTTTGTGCTATACTGCAAGCATAACGATGAGAAACGGAGAGGGGCACATGGACGCACAACGCAGGCTAGAGCTGCGCCGCTTGGCGGAGCGGGCGCGCATGGGGATCATCGAAGGGGTATTTCACGCGAAATCCGGTCATCCGGGCGGGTCGCTTTCGTCGGCGGATTTGCTGACGTATCTTTATTTTGAACAAATGCGCATTGATACGAAAAATTCAAAGTGGGAGGGGCGCGACCGCTTTGTGCTTTCAAAGGGGCATGTCGCGCCGGGTCTGTATGCTGTGCTGGCGCTGCGCGGATTTTTTCCGGTGGAGGCGCTTAAAACGCTGCGCAAGAACGGATCGTTTCTGCAGGGACATCCGAGCATGAAGCTGACCCCGGGGGTGGATATGTCCACCGGTTCGCTGGGGCAGGGGATTTCCGCCGCCGCCGGCATAGCGCTGGGAGCAAAGCTCGCCGGGCAGGATATCGTGACCTATGCGCTGCTGGGCGACGGTGAAATTCAGGAGGGGCAGGTCTGGGAAGCGGCGATGTTTGCCGCCGCCAAGGGACTGGATCACCTGATTGCGATTGTGGATAATAATAATTTGCAGATCGACGGCGCGGTCGCCGAGGTCAATTCCCCCTATCCGATCCCTGAAAAATTCGCCGCCTTTGGCTGGAATACGATCGAAGCGGACGCGCACGATTTTGATGCGCTCGAAGCCGCATTTACGCAGGCGAAGGCATTCAACGGCAAACCAAGCGTGATCATTATGAAGAGCATCAAAGGCAAGGGGGTCAGCTTCATGGAGGATCAAGCCGCCTGGCACGGCACCGCGCCGAACGCGGAGCAATATACCGCCGCGATGCAGGAAATAGAAGCCCGTCTCGCGGCGTTGGCAAAATAAGGGGAGGGAAAGACGATGGCTGAAATCAAAAAAACCGCTACCCGCGACTCCTACGGCAGGGCGCTGGTGGATTTGGGCGCGCAGAACGAGAAGCTGATCGTGCTGGATGCCGACCTTGCCGCCGCGACAAAGACCGGAATGTTCAAAAAGGCGTACCCGGATCGCTTTTTTGATTGCGGCATTGCCGAATGCAATTTGATGGGCGTCGCCGCCGGGCTTTCGACCATGGGGTACACTGTGTTTGCCAGCTCCTTTGCCATGTTTGCCGCCGGGCGGGCGTTTGAGCAGGTGCGTAATACGATTGGATATCCGCATTTGAATGTCAACATCGGCGCGACACACGCGGGCATATCTGTGGGCGAGGATGGCGCTAGCCATCAATGCTGCGAGGATATCGCTCTTATGCGCACGATTCCCGGCATGACGGTGATCAACCCGGCGGATGACCGCGAGGCCTACACCGCCGTGTTGGCGGCGGCGAAGCTGCAAGGACCTGTGTATCTGCGCTTTGGGCGCTTGGCTGTGCCGCATTTGTTTGGCGACGATTACGCCATCGAAATCGGCAAGGGCGTGCAGCTGCGCGGCGGCAAGGATGTGACGATCGCCGCCACGGGCTTGATGGTGGGGGAAGCCATTGCGGCGGCGGAAGCCTTGGCGGCTGAGGGGATTGACGCGCGGCTGCTGAATATCCATACGATCAAGCCGCTGGATCTGGACATACTAACTGAGGCGGCGCGGGAAACCGGCGCGATTGTCACGGCGGAGGAGCATAGCGTCATCGGCGGTCTGGGCGGCGCTGTCGCCGAGGGCTTGGCGGGCGTTTGCCCGGTGCCTGTGCTGCGTGTGGGTGTTGAGGATACTTTTGGCGCATCCGGTCCCGCGTTGGAGATGCTGCGCGTGTATGGGCTGGAGGCCGAGCATATTGCCGCCAAAGCAAAGCGGGCTATCGCGATGAAGCAGTGAAGCTTGTTGACAGAGGCTTTTTGTGTGCGAGTAGGCTAGCGTTGATGGGAGGTGCTTAAAATGCCGAACAGCGCGGAAATGATTGAGCAGTTGGCGAAGCAGTTGGAGCGTCATATCATATTGGAAATGGCACAGGAATGTGAAACCTTGGAGGAATTGATCGAAAAGCTCAAGGCGGTTATCAGAAGCAACAGCGGCAAGTGAAATGGGAACGGGCGGCGGTAACGTCGCCCGTGCCCTGCCTTGGCGGGAGCGGGGGAAAATCATGGCGCAGATGAAAAAAGTGCAGCTGAAGCTGCTGCTGGTTTTGCTGGCGGCGGTGCTGGTGTTTGTCGCCTGTGGCGTGTTGCTGCTGGTGCATTTTTTGGGCGAAAAGCCTGCGGACGACATCGTTGTGCTTTACTCCAAGGGCGGGCAGCAGCTTTATTTGCAGGCGCGGGGGGATGTGGTCGCCTTGCAGGCGCGGGAATCAAAGCGGCAGTTTTTTTCTGACGGCGGCGGTGGCTTGTACTATGACGCGGTGACGGAGGAGGGGCTTGCGCTGCGTTTTTGCGATTTAACGGATGCCTCCGCCCGCAAAAACGGCGGCGTTTTGGTTGCGGAGAATGTAGAGCCTTTTTGGGCTGCTGAGGCTACGGGGAGGTATTGCGTTTACCAAGTCGGTAAGCGTCTGTTGTGTTACGATGCGGTGGAAGCGGAAAGCGAGGAGATGACAAACGGCGCAGAGACGCTCTATGCGGGAGCGGGACAGCCTGCCGTGTTTTTCACAAAAATGGAGGGCATACAGCGCGTTCTGTTCCGCTGCGTGCCGGGGCAGCCGCCCGAGCGCATTGCGGCGGGCGTTGCGGAGCTGTATTTTTATGACGGCGCGCGTGACGCGTGCGTGCTTTATTTGATGAAGACGGGCGAAAATAGCGTTTTGGCATCGGTCGGCGTGCGCGGCGCGGCGCGCGAGATTGCACAGAATCCCGCGCAGGTGTTCTTTGAAAGGTATGTGCCGGGCGGTAATCTCTATTATTTTGCGAACGGGGCGCAAACGGCGGGCGTGGGCATTATACTGGAGGATCCGCAGGCTGCGGCGGACGCGGCGCTGACCGAGCCGAAGCGAGAGGATTACTGGAACGGTTTACTTACGGGATATTTCGGCGAGCAGCAATACAAAGCCGCTCAACGGGCATACAGTGAAAAGCAGGAGCGGGATGCGCTGCGGGCAAACTTGAGACGGCTGCTGCAGGCGCTACCCAACGGGCAAGCGCGGCAAACGCTTTTTGTGGATGACGGTTCCGCCGCGCACAAGCTGGCGGAGGGCGTGGCGGCGGATATTGTTTCTATGCGCGCCAAGGGTCGCCCGGCAGTGCTTTATGAAAAAAACATGCTTGTGGCGCAGCAAGACGCGCAAACCGTGACGCTGGAAGAAATGCTGCGGCTTTGGAGGGATGGCGGCGAGGCGACCGTGGCGGAGGCTTTGGGGCGGTTGGCAGGGCAAGTGACGCAAAACGCGGGGGTATATCTGGCGCAGCTCACGGTTTCCGGCGCGAGCGAGGTGCAGTTTGCCGCCGCGCGCATGGCGGGGAGCGAATGCGTTTTTTTTCCGGAAGGCGAGCTTTTGCTTTATGCCGAACCGGAAGCCGTGGGGGGCAAGCAGATGCTTTACGCATACGGATTGACGGAATATGGCGTTTCGGAACGCAAGCTGGTGGACAGCTCCGTGACGGAAACACTCCCGGCGCTGGCGGGGCTTTACTATCAAAAGCAGGAGCCGGGTGTGGAGAGCAAGACGCTGTTTTACTATGACGGCACAAAATCCGAGCGGCTTGTGCCTCATGTGGACGCATCTTATTTTGCGCAGAGCGAAGCGTTGCTGGTGGTCGCCGGCGCGGTGAAGAATCAGCAGGGCGCACTTTGGCTTTGCCGCGGCGCTGAAGGCTGGAAGGTGGCGGACGACGCAAAGGTGGGCAGTGTTCACACGGCAGCGGACCGCGCTTACTATATTGCCGGCACAAAGAACGGCAGTGGCAGCTTGATGCTTTGCGTGATGGGTAAAACGCCTGTGGTGCTGGATACGGAAATCACGGAGATCGTTGCGGCATACTAGCACATTAAATCTTAAGGCGCGGGGGAAGCATGGCACACAAGGATGGCGATTATTTTCGCGTTGCGCGGTTTGGCGGTTTTCAGAAGGAGGACGTCATGCGCTACATAGACGGTCTGGAGCAAAAGCTGCACGCCCAGCGGCAGGCGGCAGACGCTTGCGCGGTCGCGTTGCGGCAGGCGCGGCTTGCGCGCCTGCGGGGGCAGGAGCAGGCTCGTTTGGCGCAGCGCCAGGCGCAGGCGGCTGTGCGCGTGCAGGAGGAGCTGCGCCGTTTTGGCGAACAGCTGAGCGAAGCGCAGCGTGTGGCGGCGGAAATCGAAAAGGAGAATGTTCACCTGCGGCGGCGCATTCGTGCGCTGGAAGGACCGATTGCCGAGGAAGCCCCTGTCGTGCCGCTGGAGCAGCTGACGTTTGCCTACTTTTTGGAAGCCCTGGAAACGGAAGAAGACGTGCCGGGCGGATAATCGCGGCGCGCGGAGTATATAGGGGGAAATATGCGGCATTTGAACACTGCGCAATTGCGCGAAACAGCGCGGGCGCTGCGCGCGGGCGACCGCGTGCTGCTGTCCGGTGCGGTATACACTGCCCGTGACGCCGCGCACAAGCGGATTTGCGCTCTTCTGGAGCAGGGCGCGGCGCTTCCCTTTCCGCTGGAGGGCGCGTGTATCTATTATGCGGGTCCTACGCCAACGCCGCCGGGGCGCGTGATTGGCAGCTGCGGTCCGACGACATCCGGGCGCATGGATCCTTTTGCGCCTTTGTTGATGAAGCATGGGCTGCGCGGTATGATTGGGAAGGGTGAGCGAAACGCGGCGGTTGCCGGAGCGATGCGGGAATATGGGACGGTTTATTTTTGCGCCATCGGCGGTGCGGGTGCTCTGGCGGCGGAATGCGTCACAGCGAATGAGGAGATTGCGTTTTTTGATCTGGGTTGTGAAAGCGTTAAGCGTTTGGAGCTTCGGGACTTCCCGCTGGTGGTGGCGATGGATGCCGTTGGCGGCAGCCTATTCAGGGAATGAGAGCCTGTATTCACAAAGTATTTACATTTCCGCGCTTGACAATTCATGCCGGGCGGCGTATGATATAAACGTGCGCTAGCACTCTTTTTCTTTGAGTGCTAATCTGGCGAAATGAGGAGGTGCGCCTGTTGGATTTGAGCGAGCGAAAGCGGCGTATTCTTTGCGCCATTGTGGAGCTGTATAACAAAACCGGCGAGCCTGTAGGTTCAAAGCGGTTGCTGGAGCTGCTGCCGGACGGAGTGTCTTCAGCGACAATCCGCAACGAAATGGCGCAGTTGACAGAGCTTGGCTTTTTGGAGCAGCCGCACACCTCGGCGGGGCGAGCGCCCGCGCCGCTGGCATATCGGTTTTATATTGATCAATTGCAGCCGGGGCGGGGGCTGCCTCTTGCGCAGCAGCGGAATCTGGAGGCATTGCTGCGTGAGCGTGCCCGCGAGCCGGAGCGGCTACTGGAAAACGCGGGGAGGCTTTTGGCGGAGCTAACCGATTGCACGGCGCTTTGCGTGGCACACGGCGGCGCGGACGCGAAGCTACGGCGGCTGGAGATGGCTCCTGTGGGCAGGTATATGGCGATGGTGGCGCTACTCAGTGACCGGGGAACGGTCAAGAGCCGCATCATTCGCACGGACAGTGAACTGACGGAGACGATCTGCAGCCGGTTTGCGCAGCTGACGCAGGAAGCGCTTGTAGGCCTGCCTTTGCGGGAGCTTAACCGCGCGGCGATGCAAACCTTGGCGGCGCGGGCAGGGGAGCAGATGCTGCCGCTCATGGGTCTGCTGGCGGCTGTGGCGGAGTTGGCGCATGAGGCGGCGGAGCAGGAGCTTTTGGTAGGCGATTCCGCCGGGCTGCGTCAGCAAGAGCTGGAGCAGAGCGCGGCTCTGCTGCTGCGACAGCTGCTCGAATCCGGGAAACGGCAGCCGGGCGGGATTGGAATCGCCCTGGGCGCGGAAGCGCCGCAGCCAAGCCCCGCTTTGCGGGATATGACGCTGCTGGTGTCGCCTTATTCCATAGGCGGAGCGGCTTGCGGCTTGCTGGGTGTGCTTGGGTCGCTGCGTTTGGATTATGCGAACGTTATCCCAAGCTTGCGCTTTGTTTCGGATTTGGTCAGCGGCTTACTCGAGCAGGGCTTGGAGGAGGAATAGGCGTTGACGAAGGAAACGCAACGGCAACTGCGCGAGGTGAAGCGGTATTTGCGGCATCGGCGTGTGATTCTGTTCCCGTTGGCGGCGCTGCTGGTGTTGTGCGCGGCGTTTGGCGCTGCGCGCGGGTTGGTTGCGTGGCGAAATAACCCCGAGCACATCGCCGAGCGCGTAGAACATCTTACGTTGGAAGGTATCCCTGATGGCGCGGATATGTGGTATCCTGTGAAGACAAGGCTTGTTTACGACGGCGCCGCATCCGATCAGGCGGAGGATATCTTGGTTGGGCTTTGTGAGGATTTTTCAATAGAGTACGCGGCAAAGCAAACAGGCAGCGATTCCGTGGCGACCGGGCAAACGGTAAAATTGGCAGAAAATGCATGGATCGTTCCGGATGTTGGCGAATGTGTTGCAGGGCGTTACACGGAAGAGGCGGAGACGCGCGTTCCACTGCTGAATCAGTCGCCCGAGGAAGCTTATTTTCGCCCCGCGGTAAGAGGCGTTGTGGATGTTTATTCCGTTACGTATGCGCGTTATCGGCTGGGCATTTTTCGTTCCGGTGAAGTGCGGACAGGATATTGCATGGACGCAGTTGGCGCAATCGACAGCGTTTACTGCCAGAATCCCTTCGATATGGATTCCCCCGTGTACTTCATGGGCTGGGATAACTTGATCGGCTCTGTGCAGGTGCGCTTGTGGATGATCCCACGGGTTTGGGGCGCGGCATTGGTACGGGGGCTGGAGGAGAACCCCGGTCATCCGTTGCCGATTGTGCCGCTTAGCCCGGATTTGAGCAGTGCGTTCCGCGTGCCGCCGCCCGGGGAGCCGCCGGAGGTCTATTTTCCGGAAGGCAGCCCGGCGGATGCGTTGCGCTAAGCCGGCAGCATCATATGAAAGGATAGAGAACGATGGCGAAGAAGCAGACGGAATCCGCCTCGCAGGCGGGCGAAGAGAACAAAGCGGAGGGCGAGGGCATACTTGACCCGGTTGTCGCCGAGTTGGCGGCGCAGGCGGAGGAGCTGGCGGCAGCGAAGGAGCAGCTGTTGCGCCTTGCCGCCGAATATGAAAATTTTCGCAAACGCTCCCAGCGCGAAAAGGAGGAAAGTCATGCAAACACCTGCGCGGCGACCATCGGCGCGTTTTTGCCTGTGCTGGATAACTTGGAACGCGCGGCGAGCGTGAACGCGGGCAGCGCGGAGGAATACGGCAAGGGCATCGCGATGATTTTGGAGCAGTTCACGCAGGTGCTGGCGGCGCAGGGCGCGGAAGCCTTCGGCACGCCGGGTGATGCTTTTGATCCGTCATATTACATGGCGGTGCAGCATGGCGAGGATGCGGATTTTGGCGAAAACACGGTGAGCGCGGTGCTGCAAAAGGGTTGGCGGCTGGGGGAAAGGCTTATCCGCGTAGCGACGGTAATGACGGTGAACTAGTCGACAGCAGATAAGCTTTGCGGCTGCCGCAGGCATGGCATTTTGGAGAATATGGATAAATATGAATGATACGATAGGGAGGGCTTTTACAATGGCAAAAATGATTGGGATTGATTTGGGTACGACGAATTCCTGCGTGGCGGTGATGGAGGGCGGCGAGCCGGTCATTATCCCCAATGCCGAGGGTGCGCGGACGACGCCGAGCGTCGTGGCGTTTGGCAAGGGCGGCGAGCGCATGGTTGGGCAGGTCGCCAAGCGGCAGGCCATCACCAACCCCGATCGCACGATTGCATCCATCAAGCGGCAAATGGGCACGGAATATAAAGTCACGGTGGATGGCAAGCCGTATGCTCCGCAGGAGATTTCCGCTATGATTTTGCAAAAGCTTAAGACGGATGCGGAGGCCTACCTGGGCGACAAGGTGACCGAGGCGGTCATCACCGTGCCGGCGTATTTCACCGACGCGCAGCGGCAGGCGACTAAGGACGCCGGCAAAATTGCGGGGCTGGAGGTAAAGCGCATCATCAATGAGCCAACCGCGGCGGCGCTTTCATACGGTGTGGATAAAGAGAGCGACCAGATCATCATGGTGTATGATTTGGGCGGCGGTACGTTTGATGTTTCAATCATTGAGCTGAGTGAGGGTCTGCAGGAGGTGAAGGCGACTGCCGGCAACAATCGTTTGGGCGGCGATGATTTTGATCAGCGTATTATTGACTGGCTGGCGCAGGAATTCTTGAAGGAAAGCGGAATTGATCTGCGCGGCGACAAAATGGCGATGCAGCGCCTGAAGGAGGCGGCGGAAAAGGCGAAGATCGAGCTTTCGGGCGTGACGACCAGCCAGGTCAGCCTGCCGTTCATTACGGCGGACGCGAGCGGCCCGAAGCACATGGAAACCACGCTCAGCCGCGCGAAGTTCAACGAGTTGACCGCCGATTTGGTGGAAAAGACGATGGTTCCCGTGCGCCAGGCGCTGCAGGATAGCAAGCTCAAGGTCAGCGAGATCAGCAAGGTGCTGATGGTGGGCGGCAGCAGCCGCATCCCCGCTGTGCAGGATGCCGTGAAGGGCTTTTTGGGTGCGGAGCCATTTAAAGGTGTGAATCCTGATGAATGCGTCGCGGTGGGCGCGGCGCTGCAAGCGGGCTTGCTGGGCGGCGAAATCAATTCCGGCTTGTTGCTGCTGGATGTTACTCCACTTTCCCTGGGCATTGAAACCATGGGCGGCGTGAGCACGAAGGTTATTGAACGCAACACAACGATCCCGACCAAAAAGAGCCAGATTTTTTCCACAGCGTCGGATAACCAACCCTCCGTGGAGGTGCATGTGCTGCAGGGGGAGCGCGAATTCGCCAAGGATAACAAAACCTTGGGCGTGTTTCATTTGGACGGTATTTTGCCGGCGAGGCGGGGCGTTCCGCAGATTGAGGTTACCTTTGACATTGACGCCAACGGCATTGTGAACGTCAGCGCCAAGGATTTGGGCACGCAGAAGGAGCAGAAGATTACGATCACCTCCTCCACAAACATGAACAAAGAGGATATCGAAAAAGCCGTCAACGATGCGGAACGCTTTGCGCGTGAGGATAAGCAGCGCCGCGAAGAGGTGGATTTGCGCAACGAAGCGGATCAAATCGCATACCAGAGCGAAAAGCTGCTCAACGAGAGCGGCGATAAGTTCAGCGAGGAGGACAAGACGGAAATCACCGCCGCCGTGGAAGCCCTGCGTTCGGCGCTCACAGGCGCGGACACGAATCTGATTAAAACCGCCAAGGAGGAGCTGCAAGCGAAGTTCTATGCCTTGAGCGAGAAGCTTTACCAGCAAGCAGGCGGGCAGCCCGGCGAAGGTGTTAACCCGGAGGGCTTCCCCGGCAGCGAAGCAGCTCCGGAGGACGATATCCCGCAAGCGTGAGCGAATCGAGGATTATGAATAAAGAATCGGGGTCCTTCTGTGGCTGATAAACGTGATTTTTATGATGTGCTGGGCATTCAAAAGGGTGCTTCCGAGGATGAAATTAAAAAAGCCTACCGCCGGAAGGCGAAGCAGTATCATCCGGATTTGAATCCGGGGGATACGACCGCCGAGGATCGCATGAAGGAGGTCAACGAGGCCTACGAGGTGCTTTCCGATCCTCAAAAAAAAGGACGCTACGATCAGTTTGGTCATGCGGGCGTTGACCCGAATGCGGGCGGCGGTTTTCAGGGTGGAAGTTTTGATTTCGGTGACCTGGGGGATCTGTTCGGCAATATTTTCAGCGGCTTTGGCGGCGGGGCACGGTCGGCGAACCCCAACGCGCCTCGCCGGGGAACGGATCTAGAGGAGCGCGTCGTTATCTCCTTTGAAGAGGCGGCGCACGGCGTGCGCCGCACGCTGGAATTGAACCGCGTTGAGGTTTGCGACGAATGCGCGGGCGCGGGCGCGGAAAAAGGCTCGAGCGCGCAGACTTGCCCCGAATGCGGCGGGAGCGGGCAAAAGACGGTGCAGCAGCGAACCCCGTTCGGTGTCGTGTCGACCTCCAAGCCTTGCCAGCGGTGCGGCGGGCGCGGCAAGGTCATCGAAAGACCTTGCCCGAAGTGCCGGGGCGGCGGGCGCGTGCGCAAGCACGTGCAGCTGGATTGCAGCATTCCGGCGGGCATTGATAACGGGCAGGCGATTTCCATCCGCGGCGAGGGGAACAAGGGCAGCAATGGCGGTCCGGCGGGCGATCTGGTGGTTGCCGTCACAGTGCGCCCACACCCTATTTTTGAGCGCGAGGGCTTTCATACCTGGTGCGATGTGACGGTGCAGTATTGGCAAGCGGCGCTGGGGGACACGATCCAAGTTCCGACCCTGAGCGGCGAGCAATCGCAGCGCGTCACGCCGGGCACGCAGCCCGGGACTGTGCTTGTGCTGCGTGGTATGGGGATCCCGATCCTGAACGGCGGCGGGCGCCGCGGGGACGCCTTTGTGCGGTTGCAGGTGCGGGTTCCGGAGGATTTGAGCACTGCGCAGCGCGCCTTGGTGGAGCAAATGCGCGGCGCGTTCCCTGCCAGTGCGGATGCAGCCGCGCCAAAGGAGCCGCCGAGTCCTCCGGAGGAAAGGCACGGTTTTTTTAAGGGGAGAAAGAAATGAATCCGGCGGTTTCGATTGTTTGCCCGGTATATAATGTTGCAAAATACTTGGATGACTGCGTCGGCTCCGTGCTGGCGCAATCGTTCGTTTTTTGGGAGCTTTGGTTGGTGGATGACGGCGCGACAGACGAAAGCCCGCGCATTTGCGACGCGTGGGCGGCGTGTGACGCGCGGATTCATGCGCTGCATCAGGAAAACGCGGGGGTCAGCGCGGCGCGAAACGCCGGTCTGGCGCAGGCACGAGGACGATATGTGGCGTTTTTGGATGCTGATGACTGCTTTGCTCCCACGTATCTTCAGGTTTTGGTGGATGCCGCCGAAAAAGAGCAAGCGCAGCTTGTGCTTTGCGCATATCAACCGTTTTGTGGCGATTTTAAAACGGCTATTGTGACGTTTGCGCGTTTGCCCCGGGGCGGTTTTGGGCGTGATGTGATATGTGGCGCGCTAGCGGACGCGATGCTGCGCAGTGGCGGGTTGAATTCTGCTGGGATGAAGCTTTTTCTGCGGGAAACCATAGAAGGTGGCGGCGTGCGTTTTGCCGTCGGCAAAACCAATGGCGAGGATCGTGAATTCGTGCTGCGTTATTTGGCGTTGTGCGATCGTGCGGCTTATGCGCCGGGTGCGGTGTATCAGTATCGGGAGGTAGCGGATAGCGCGGTATGGTCGTTGCGGCGCGATCCCGCCGACCGCATCCGTGAGCAATACGAAAACGATTTGCTGTTGTTTGCGGCATTGGGCGTTTCAAAAGAGCGCATGGAAGCAGGACTTTTGGAAGGCGTGGCGGTGGAAACGTACCATGAGATCTGGCGGCTGGCGCAAAATGATCGATATCGCTTGGCGCACAAGCAGCTGCGCCGGCTAGTGCGCTCGTGGGCAGGGCAAACGCTGCGCGCAATGCCTAGGGCGGTGTTCCTCTGTCACTTCCCGGGCAGATCCGCGCGAGTGCTGCGCCTGCTGCTGTGGCTGCGCCTTGCGCGCGGGATGCGGTTATTTATCCGCACGTTTTTCAGGGCGCCTTGACATGCTTGGCAGTCGATGCGAATCCGCGACACGATATGAATTTTTTCTGCGTGTCGGCATGTAATCCGAAAAAAATTCTGAACAAATTGGATTTTCTTTGCTTGCTCCGCGATTTTACCGAAAATAATTTATATCATTTACAATCGTCGTAAAATGCTGTAAAATGAAAGCGTATAGCATTGTTTTAACATATTGCTGGGAAGGTTGGAGAACAGAATGAAAATGCTGGGCTACTACAATGGAAAATGTGGACCTCTGGAAGAAATGACCGTACCGATGAACGACCGTGTGTGCTATTTTGGCGACGGTGTTTATGACGCGACCTATAGCCGCAATTACAAGATTTTCACATTACAGGAGCATGTGGATCGCTTTTATAACAGCGCCGGACTGCTGGGAATGCGCCTTGCGCAGAGCAAGGAAGAGTTGAAGGCGATTCTTAACGATATGCTCTCCAAAATGGATACGGGTGAAAATTTCGTTTATTGGCAGGCGACGCGCGGCACGGGTATCCGCAACCATGTGTATCCGGATGCCGATGTGCAACCAAACCTGTGGATTGTTATTCGCCCGGTGGATGTGCAGCCGCTGGATAAAAAGGTCAAGCTTATTACACTGGAGGATACGCGGTTTTTGCATTGCAACATCAAAACGCTGAATTTGCTGCCCAGCTGTGTGGCAAGTGAAAAGGCAAAGCAGGCGGGTGCGGACGAAACCGTCTTTTGGCGCCCGGATGCGAAGCACGGCAAACGCGTGACTGAATGCGCGCACAGCAACTGCCATATCATCAAGGATGGCGTGTTTATGACCGCGCCGACGGATCACCTGATCCTGCCGGGAATCGCCCGCGCACATCTTATCAAGGCGTGCAAGGCGCTGGACATCCCGGTGGACGAATGCGAATACAGCCTGGAGGATGTTTTCGCGGCGGATGAGGTGCTGATTTCCAGCGCGGGTTCGTTCGGCTTGGCGGCGAGCAGGATTGACGGCAAGCCCGTCGGCGGCAAAGCACCGGAGCTGCTGTCGAAGCTGCACAGGTACCTCTGGAATGAATTTTTGGAGGAAACAAAATGACGCAGCAGGAGCTTACATTGCACAATTTAGGGCAGAGCCTGGATGATTTGTGCAACCTTGACCCGCGCGGCTACGGCGTTTGCCGTATTCTTTACGACGCGGCGCGGAAGGCGATGGGCGAGCCGCTTTGCATGCACGCGGCAAAGGAACTGTGCAAGCTTATCCGGGCGGATGATTACGTATACATCATCACAGGCTTTGTGCTGCGACCCTTCAAAAAAGCCGAAACCGACGGCATCATCGGCTCGGTGCTGCTTGCGCGTTCGTTGATCAAGGCGTTTGGCGCGAAGCCTGTGCTGGTTTGCCAGGAGGAAAACGTGCAGGCCGCCAAAGCGATCGCTGCCGTGTGCGGGGTGCACAGCTACGGCAGTGCGGCGGAGATTCGCAGCTTGCCCATCGCGATGGCTGTTGTTCCCTTCACAAAGAACGCCGCGCGAGCCGATGTGCAAGCGCAAATGCTGCTTGCCGAGGCAAAGCCGTCGGCGATTATCAGCATTGAAGCGCCCGGCGCGAACAGCAACGGGGAATACCACAATGCTATCGGCTTGAACATGACGGAGCTGGAAGCAAAGCTGGATGTTCTCTATGCCGCCGCGCAGCGGATGGGTGTTCCGAGCTTTGCGATTGGTGATTTGGGGAATGAAATTGGTATGGGCAAAATCGCGCCACAGTTGGAAAAGTATATCCCCTACGCCGGCAAAGGGCGCTGCCGCTGTCAAACAACTGCGGATATAACCGGCGTGCAATCGGATTGCACGGGGGGCATCGCCGCCGCCACGAGCTGCGATCATATCATCACCGCGACAGTGAGCGATTGGGGAAGTTACGGGTTGATTGCCGCCATCGCTTATTTAAAAGAGGACTTAGAAATTATGCACGGCGCGGAGCTGGAAAAAGCGGCTTGTGAAGCCGCAGCGCAAAATGGCATGATTGACATGTATGGCTGGATGCTCCCCGCCATCGACGGTTTTGGCTTGGCAATCAATACGTCCATCGTGACGCTGATGCGTGAATGCGTCCGCGAAGCGCATAAGCTGCGCGAAACCTGCAAGGTATGGTTTGAAAAGACCATTGAACTCGGTTTTTATGATGATAAAGTAAAGTAAGGTGGTAAACGTGGAATATCCCGCCTTTCTGCCTGCCGGAGATTGCGCCCTGAGCGTGGAATTCGGTGATGCGATTCATCCGGAAATCAACGCGCGTATCCGTGCGCTACGCGAAGCCTTGGAGCGCAAACCGATCCGCGGCGTGCGTGAATATGTGCCAACCTTTCGCTCCTTGCTGGTGCTCTACGAGCCTTGCGTGCTGGGCTTTGACCGCTTGGTTAAAAAGCTGCAGGCACGCATGGCAGGATTGCGCGGTGTGGCGGAGGGCAAGCGGCGCGTGTACGTGATCCCAGTTTGCTACAACGGTGAAGACTTGGATTTTGTCGCTGCCCACGCACGAATCACAAGGGAAGAAGTTGTTCGGCTGCATTGCGCGCCGGATTATCTGATTTATATGCTGGGCTTTTTGCCCGGCTTTGCGTATCTGGGCGGGCTGGATGCGAAGCTTCACACGCCGCGCCTGCAAAATCCGCGCACGAAAATCCCGGCGGGCGCGGTGGGCATCGGCGGGGAGCAAACGGGGATTTACCCGCTGGATTCGCCCGGCGGCTGGCGGCTGATCGGACGCACACCCGTTCGTCCCTATGACGCGAGCCGTGCGCAGCCGATCCTTTACGCGGCGGGTGATTTTATCCGCTTCGCGCCGATTGCAATGGTCGAATATGCCGATTTAGAGCGGCGGCAGGCGGCGGGAGAAACGATCTGGGAGGTGCGTGAGGCATGAGCAGTGGCGTCGATCGCACCCTGCGAATCCAAAGCCCCGGGATGCTGACCACTGCGCAGGATGCCGGACGGGTTGGCTGGATGGCCAGCGGCTTTTCGCGCTCCGGCGCGATGGATTTGCCGTCGCTGCGCCGCGCGAACCTGCTGGTCGGCAATGATAAGGATATGGCCGCGCTGGAAATGACGATGACGGGTGTAGCCTGCATATTTGGCTGCGATTGCGTTTTTTCCCTTACCGGCGCGGATATGTGCGCGGCTTTGAACGGGCAGCCGATTCCGCGTTATACGGCGCTGCAGGCGCGCGCGGGGGATACCCTTGCCTGTGGTGGCGCAAGGGTTGGGATGCGCGGTTATTTGGCGGTTGCGGGGGGCTTTGATCTCCCTGCGGTGCTGGGCAGCTGTTCCACGGGGTTGAAGTTCGGGCTGGGCGGTTTTGCGGGGCGTAAGCTTCGCGCTGGGGACGCGCTGCCCCTGCGCTGTCCTGAAATACCGGTGTCGCGCTTGAGTGAACGCGTTTTGCCCGTGCCGAATGCTCTTGACGCACACTGGCGGGCGCAGCGACCGGGGATGCAATTGCGCGTGGTATTGGGTCCGCAGGCAGCGCATTTTACAGCAGCGGGCGTCGAAGCTTTTTTGAGCAGCTGGTATGTTGTTACGCCGGCATCCGACCGCATGGGCATGAAGCTGGAGGGCAAAAAAATTGAGGCGGTTTGCGGTTACGATGTGATTTCGGATGGCGTTGCTCCCGGGAGCGTGCAGGTGCCGGCTTCCGGGCAGCCCATTGTGATGATGGCGGATTGCCAGACCACGGGCGGTTACGCGAAGATTGCGACGGTTGCCGGCGTGGCGCTGCCGTTGCTGGCGCAGGCAAAGCCGGGCGACAAAATCTGTTTTGCGGCAATCGATGTGCGGGAAGCGCAGCGGCTTGCCCGCCGGGAAGCGGCGCAATTGCGCCGCATGGAAATATGGTGAAGGGGAACGAAGATGCAGATGCGGCATTATCACCGCACGTGGGCGGAAATTTCGCTGGATGCGATTGCGCACAATGTTCGCGCGGCGCGGCAATGTATGCCGCCGGGAAGCAAGCTGATGTGCGTTATCAAGGCTGATGGCTATGGGCACGGCGCCTTGGCGCTGGCGCGGTATTTGGAGGACAAGTGCGAATATTACGCTGTGGCGGTGCTGGAGGAAGCCTTGACGCTCCGCGCGGCGGGGGTGCAAAAACCGATATTGCTCCTGGGCTACACTTCCCCCAACCAACACGCCGCAGTGGTTGGCGCCGATGTGGCGCAAACGATATTTTCGATTGAAACCGCACGCGCCCTTTCGGCTGCCGCGGTGGAACGAGGGCGGCGGGCAAAGGTGCATATTGCGGTGGATACCGGCATGGCACGGATCGGATTTCCGGACACGGCGGAAGCCGCGCAGGCGGTCGCCGCATTGGCTGCGCTCCCGGGGTTGGAGATCGAAGGCGTGTTCACGCACCTGGCGCGGGCGGATGAAACGGATAAAAGCAGCGCAAAAGAGCAGTTCATGCGTTTTGCGGCGTTTTGTGCGGTGTTGGAGAAAAACGGCTTGCGCCCGGCGATTCGGCATATCTGCAACAGCGCGGGTATTATGGAATTTGCGGGAGGTCAAGCTTTGCAGGCGCCCTGTGACATGGTGCGGCTTGGCATATCGCTCTATGGGCTGTATCCATCCGAAGAGGTGGAAAAAAAGAAAATGCCGCTCCTGCCTGCCATGCAATGGAAAACCCACGTGGTGCACCTAAAGGACGTGCCGTCCGGCACGGGCGTCAGCTATGGGCATACCTTTGTGACGCACCGAGAAACGCGCGTGGCGACATTGCCTGTCGGCTATGCGGATGGCTATCCGCGCGCTTTATCCAACAAAGGGCATGTGCTGATTCGCGGGCAATTTGCGCCGATCCTGGGGCGTGTTTGTATGGATCAATGCATGGTGGATGTCACGGATATCCCCGGTGTTGCGCTGGAGGAGGAAGTGATCCTCATTGGAGGATCGGGGGAGCGGGTGATTACGGTGGAGGAAATCGGCGCGGCTTCGGCAAGCTTTCATTATGAAACGGCGTGCCGCGTGGGGCAGCGCGTGCCGCGCATATACACCCTAGGCGGTCAGATTGTGGATTTTCACTCGGTGCTTTTGACCCAGGCGCAATATGAAAACGCATTCGCGCATGGCTCGGAGGGTTGAACCCGTATGCGTGCAGAGCGGTGAGGGGCGTTTGCGGCGCTAGCCTTCCGCCAGCATTTCCGCTGCCGCCGCCAACTGGGCAGGGGTGATTTTTTCACCGCCCATGATGCGCGCCAGCTCACGCTTGCGTCCTTCGGCGTCAAGCGGAGTGACGCTGGTGAAGGTTTCCCCGCCACGGGTGGATTTGCTGATACATAGATGGCAATCCGCCGGTGCGGCGATTTGCGCAAGATGCGTTACGCAAATGACTTGCCGCCCGCGGGATACCTGCCGCAGCTTGCGGGCGATTTTTTGCGCCGCGCGACCGCTCACGCCGGCGTCCACTTCATCAAAGATGAGTGTTGCTACGGCGTCTTTTTCTGCCAGCACATTTTTGATAGCCAGCATAACGCGCGAAAGCTCGCCGCCGGACGCGATCCTTGCCAGCGGGCGCGGTTCTTCGCCAATGTTAGCGGAAATCAAAAATGCCATATTGTCGCCGCCCTCCGCTGTAAGGGGGATTTTTTCGTGCGTCGCCAAAAAACGTACGCTGGGCATATCCAGCGCTGTCAATTCTTCGCAAACGCGCTCACTGAACCGCGCGGCGGCTTCGCGGCGGCTCCGCGTTAGTTGCTTGGCGAGGGCGATGGTTTCGCCGCGCAGAGCAGTAATTTCATCCTCCAGCGCGTTGATGCGTTCATCCGATTGCGTGATGGCGCTTTCTTCCGCCTGCGCGGCTTCCAAAAATGCCAAAAGCTCTTCTTCGGTTTCGCCGTATTTGCGCGAAAGTCGGAAATATAAATCCAGGCGTTGTTCGGTTTTTTCCGCCGCGGCAGGGTCGAATTCTACGCCCTCGGCAAGGGTGCGCAGCTCCAGCGCCGCTTCTTCCAGCTCATAGGCGGCAGCGCGGACACGTTCCGCCAGCGCGGCTGCGGCGGGGTAAAACATACCTGCTTGCTCCAGCGCTCCCGCACTTGCGTGCGCCAGCTCCGCTGCGGTGGAGGTATCGCCATCGCCCGAAAGGCACGCCGTTGCATCCCCCAGTGCCTGCAGAATTTTTTCCGTGTGGCGGCAGAGGCTTTGTTTTTTTTGCAGTGCCGCCCGCTCGCCCGGCTGTATTTCCGCTTCCTCTAGCTCCGCGATTTGATAACGGAGCATATCCAGCCGCCGCGCCTTCTCCGATTCGTCCAAGCGCAGGGCGTCTTGCGTTCGCTGCGTTTGCCGCAGTGCATGATATTTTTCGCGGTATTGCGCGCGCAGCGCGGCGTTTTCAGCCATCGCGTCAACAAAATGGATATGCTGCTCCTGCGCTAAGAGCGCTTGGGTGTCGTGCTGCCCGTGGATATTGATCAGCGCTTGCCCCAGGCGACGCAGTGCCGAAACTGTAACGGGATTCCCATTGACGCGGCATTGGTTTTTGCCCGCCGCTGTGATGGAGCGCTGCAAAAGCAGCGTGCCGTCCGGTTCGGCGGGAATATCCAGTTCCATAAGAATTTGCGCAACTGCCACGCCGTAATTGCTAAAAATCGCAGCAACCCGCGCTGATTCCGCCCCTGTGCGGATGATCTCGCGGCTTGTGCGCTCGCCCAGTGCGGTATTTATCGCGTCAATCAGGATGGATTTTCCCGCGCCGGTTTCGCCCGTTAAGGCAACAAAGCCGGCGGGGAACTCCAGTGAAAGCTGTTTGATGAGGGCAATGTTTTCAATCGTTAAGGTTTGCAGCATATCGACTAATCTCCTCCTGCACGCGCCGGGCAGCAATTTCATTGCGGCAAAGCATAAAAATCGTATCTTCGCCCGCAAGGGTGCCCGCCACGTCCTGCAATGCAATGTCATCCAGCGCCGTGCAAACGCTTTGCGCGTTCCCTGCTATGCAGCGCACGCAGAGCATGTTGCCCACCGCTTCGGCCGTGCGGATAAAGCCCAGCGCCGCCGCACGCCGCGCAGTCTGCGCGTCCTCCGCCGGAACGGTGTAGCAAGCCAAACCCCCGCGCTGCGCTGCTTTGCGCAGCCCCAAATCGCGGATATCGCGCGAAACGGTTGCTTGTGTCGCTTCGATGCCGAGCGTGCGCAGATGCGCCAAAAGCTGTTCCTGCGTGGAAATCGGCTGTGTGCGCACCGCTTGCAAAATCAATTCACGCCGCCGCTGCTTCATGCGGCACCCCCTCCCGAAGCCAAAAGCTTTTTGCTTAATAGATCCATAAAATGAATCGGCTTTAACCGGATAAACTGCATTTGTTCCGCTGCGCGGTGAATTTCCAAATGCTGCCCGGTGTGCAACGGGATCGGTGGCTCGGCGTCGCAGGTTAACGCCAGCCCTTCCATAGGGACGGGAAGGCGAAACGCCGCTCCTGGTGCGAATAGGATTGACCTCGAAAAAAGCAGATGGTTGCATATCGGCGTGAGCAGGATGCTGTCGAGCTGCGGGTCGAGCACAGGACCGCCTGCAGAAAGCGAATAGGCGGTGGAGCCTGTGGGAGTGGAGAAAATTACGCCGTCGCCCATATAAGCAAATTGGCTGTCGCCGCAGCGTACACGCAAATCGGCAATCCGGCTGGAGGAATGCCGCGCCACGGTGGCATCGTTGATGCAAACGCAGGTGCGTTGCAGAACATCGCCCGCATATAGGCGTACCTCTAACAAAATGCGCGTGTCGAGCATTTCCGGCGTGAGTGGCTTTGCCAAGGCTTGCAGCAGCTCTAACTCATCCTGCTCCAGCCCGGCTAAAAATCCCAGCCGCCCGGCGTTGACGCCCAATACCGGCAGGCTATAGGGCAACGCAAGTCGCGCACCGCGCAAAATTGTGCCGTCACCACCGATGGCGACAAGCGCTTCACAACGCGCTGCTTCATCAAAAGAAAGCGCTTCAATGCCGCACGCAGCCAAAGCGCTGCGCACCCGCGCTGCCAAAACCTCCGCGCCGGGCTTCTCTTCGTTGATAAACAGGCAGATCTTTTGCAATCCGCGCACCTCCTTTTGCGAAAAACGCGCCGCAGAACACTCTGTTGGCAGAGCTTCCACCGCGCGTTTGCATCCAAACATCGGGCTTATTCGTTTTCGCCGGTGGATTCCTTGCGCTCGATTTTGCCGTAACGCCCTGCGCCGGAGGAATCGGAGCGCGGCGTGCGGTTCACCTGCGCAGGCGGATTGCTTGCGCGGCGAACATCGTCGCTGCTACGGTGGAAATCCCCGCCGGGGCGGTCGGTGCGATCAGGGCGATTGTAGCGGTTCGCGTCGTTATCGCGCTGGGGTCGATCGCCATAGCGATCGTTGCGGTCACTGCGATAGCCGCTGTTGCTTTGATTGCCGCGGTTGCCGCCTTCGCGCCGATTGTCGTTGAAACGGTGGTTGCCGCCGCGATTGTTGTTGTAGTTGCCGCCGGGCTTGCCCGGCTTGCGGTATTGCTCATCGGGCGCGATCACAATATGTCGCTCGCCGCCCTCTCCTACCGAGAAAGAGCTGACGCCTTCGGTCGCTTGCACGGCGGTGTGCACAATTCGGCGATCATAAGCGCTCATGGGTGCGAGGGAAACGTTGTGCCCGAATTTTTTCGCCTTACTTGCTTGCTTTTCCGCCAGCTCTAGCAGGGTCTGTTCCCTCTGCTCGCGGTAATCTCCCACGTTCACACTGACGCGCTGGTATTGCTCCGCGCCGCGACTCACGACCAAGCGGGTCAAATACTGCAGCGCATCCAGCGTTTCGCCGCGCCGCCCGATCACATAGCCCTCATCCTCCGGGCAATCCAAGGCAAAACGAACGCCTTCATCCTCCTTGACCGTTAAGACGTTTGCCTGCACGCCCATTCCGCATAAAATGCTGCGAAGGTAATTCTCCGCGCGCGCAAATTCGGATTCGTCAAAATACACGCGTACCTTGGCGGGGGTGCCGCCGAAAAGCCCCAAGGTTTTTCTTGTGGGGGTTTCCAGAATTTCCGTCTGCAGCTCGGCGTCGTCCGGCGCGTTCAGCTCCAGTTTTGCGGCGTCAATGGCCGCCTCCACGGTTGCGCCTGTTCCGATGGCTTCCCTTAACATTCGGGTGTCCCTCCCTTGGTATGTAGAAGCGCAGGCAACGCCTGCGGTTCTTTCTTATTTTCTCAGCTCATGCACCTTGCGGCGGCTGTTTTCACGGCTGCGGCGTTCCACAGTTTCTTCCACCATCAGGCGACCAAGCATTCTGCTGGGTTTGTGCGTTTGCGCAAGAACGACCATCTGCACAAATGCTACAAGGCTCGAAGCAATCCAGTAGATCGCTACGCCGGCGGGGAAGTTGAACGCCAGATACGCCGAAAATAACGGCATGCCAAAGGTCATGCAACCCATCATGGCGAAATTCTTCGATTGCTCCGGGTTTTGCTTGCGTTGGCGGAGAAAGGTGTAAACCGAGCTTGCCATGGATGCGAGACCTGCTAAAATCGGGATAAGGATGTACCAGCCCTTTGCGACGCCCGGCATCACGCCAAGATCTACGGGTCCAAAGGTGAAGTGCTCTTTGAATTCTGAAATGCTTTGCAAAATGCCACCCGCAGAAAAGGCTGCTTCGCTTCCCTTCAGCGCATCAAAGCCGCTTTCTTGCAAGGCGCCGAGCTGTGCCAAAAGCAGTTCCTTGCCTGAAAGCCCCGCTTTCGGTTGGAAGGTTTCTATTTTGTCCGCAGCAGCAGTAATCGCCGCCTGTGTTTTTTCGCTGAAGGTCAGCTCGCCTTTGTTTAACAGCGTTTGGATGTGCGCGAAGCTCATGTGATCCAAAACGGTGTCCTTAAGCGTTATGATGCCATCCTTGCTGAGCTTTTTGAAGCCCTCCAAATGCGAAACAACCTGCAGCTGCCACATGGAGCCAAAACGGCTTGACTGACCGCCGGTATCAATCCCGGGAACGCTCCCGGTACTGATGAGCGAATTGATGACGCCCAGCGCTTCCTTGCTCAGCTTGATCGTATACTGCAGCGGACGGTAAATGGCGGCGATGAGGGCAAAGATAATTGGGAACTGCAAAAGCATGGAAGCCGAACAGCCCGCGCTCATAGGATTATAACCCTCACGGCGGTAAAAGGCTTGCACCTCTTCCTGCTGCTTGCGCTTGTCGTCCTTATAGCGCTCCTGAATCTTGCGCATTTTGAATTGCATTCGCTGGTTTTTGGCTGCGTTCTTCTGTTGCTTGACCGCTGTCGGGAGCATCAGGATACGGAAAAACAGCGTCATGAGGATGATTGCAACGCCATAGTTGCCGATGAAGGAATAGATCCCATACATCAGCGGACCGGAAAAAAAGCCCAGGACGTCATAGAGCTTTTCGTAAAAAGTCAGCATAGCTGCTCCCTTGCGTAATCATTTTTTCTTCGGCGGCACGGGGTCAAAGCCGCCGGGAAAGAGTGGGTTGCATCGCAAAAAACGGAGCAAACCCATAAAAAATCCTTTTAAAGCACCATGCACCTGAACCGCTTCCAGCGCATAGGCGGAGCAGGTGGGGTAATAGCGGCAAACGGGCGGGAACAAGGGCGAAATTCTGCGTTGGTAAAAGCGGATTACGTGGATGAAAGCATGTTGTATCATAATCTTTTTCCGCCCTGGAGCACGCTCAGCGCCTCCAGCTGCCCCCGCAGGATATTTTGTATATGCGTGCTTTTCGTGTGCTTTGTTCTCGCGCGGGCAACAAAAACAAGATCCCAACCACCCTGCAAGGGCTTGTCCATCGTGCGCAACGCTTCGCGGATGACGCGGCGGCAACGATTGCGCTCCACCGCGCAGCCGATTTTTTTGCTGGTGGTGATTCCGTAACGCACCTTGCCGCAGCGGTTGCGCACCGCATAGGTCACCAGCGCGGCGTGCGTTTGGGATTTCCCCCGCCCATAGGCGCGGCGGAAATCCCCATTGCGCGTTATTGTCGCGTATTCCATTAATAACTGAGCTGCTTGCGCCCCTTGGCGCGGCGGCGGGCGAGCACTTTGCGTCCGTTGCTATCCGCCATGCGCTTGCGGAAGCCATGTTCCTTCTTGCGGTGCAGCTTTTTTGGCTGATATGTACGTTTCATAATACAGAAACCCTTTCTTCGATAAAGATACTAGCGCTTGCTGAACTGCGGCGCGCGGCGGGCAGCCTTTAAGCCGTACTTTTTGCGTTCCTTCATGCGCGGGTCGCGCGTCAGGAAGCCAGCGCTCTTGAGCGCCGTACGCAGTTCCGGATCATACAGCAGCAGCGCGCGGGCAACCCCGTGCCGAATCGCGCCTGCCTGCCCGGATACGCCGCCGCCGCCTACGCGGCAAACAATATCCACCTTGCTTTCGGTTTCCGTCAGCGCTAGAGGCTGGCGGACGAGCAGCTTGAGGGTTTCCAGCCCAAAATAATCATCGATCGTGCGGTCGTTGATCGTGATGTTGCCTTCGCCGTGGTACACGCGCACGCGGGCGACGGATTTTTTGCGGCGACCGGTGCCATAAAAGAACGGTACGGTATCGTACATACTTTAATTACTCCCTTCTCAAAGTGCCCATGCTTCGGGCTTTTGCGCCTGCTGCTTGTGCTCGCTGCCGGCGTAAACGTGCAAACGGGTCAACGACTTTCGCCCGAGCGTAGTGGCGGGCAGCATCCCCTTGATGGCTTTTTCGACCGCGAACTCGGGGCGCGTGAGCATCAGCTTTTTGTAGCTGACAGTCTTTAGGTGACCAATATAGCCGGTGTGGTGCTGGTATTTTTTTTGCTCCAGCTTTTTGCCGGTCAGCAATGTTTTCGCGGCATTGATGATGATCACAAAGTCGCCGCAATCGGCGTGGGGGGCAAACAGGGGCTTGTGCTTACCGCGCAAAAGCGTGGCGGCCTGCGCCGCAACGCGCCCCATAGGCTGCCCGGCGGCGTCGAGGACATACCACGTGCGGGTGATGTCACTCGGCTTTGGCATAAAGGTGGACATTCCGAATTACCTCCGCTTGTATTCATTTTAATTTATGCTCGGGTATCATACCACATCGCGCAAAAATTGTCAAGCGATCTGATTGCGTTTTGCGATTTGCAAACGCAATCACTCTTGTATGCTCTTTTTTGCGCGAAAATGCTCTTTTTTTCTTCTGCGCGAATTTTTCTTGACCGGCGCACAGGCTTACCCTTGCGGGAAGCTTGCCTGCAGCTCGGCGTCTGTGGGGATTTGGTCGGTCATTGTGCCGTTCAAATATTGCTCATAGGCGCCCATATCAAAGTAGCCTGTGCCGGTCAGGCCGAAAAGGATTGTCTTGGCTTCGCCGCTCTCTTTACATTTCAGGGCTTCATCCACGGCGGCGCGGATGGCGTGGGAGGATTCCGGCGCGGGCAAAATCCCTTCGGCGCGGCTAAAGAGCGCTGCGGCTCTAAATACGTTGGTTTGTTCAAACGCAACAGCTTCCAGCCGACCGTCGTCATAGAGCTTGCTGAGGATTGGCGACATGCCGTGGTAGCGCAGCCCGCCCGCATGGTTTGCGCCGGGGATGAACCCGCTGCCGAGGGTATACATCTTCGCAAGGGGCGTGACCTTGGCGGTGTCGCAAAAATCGTAGGCATAAACACCGCGCGTGAGCGACGGGCAGGATGCAGGCTCGGCGGCAATGATGCGTGGATTCGCCTTGCCTGTGAGTTTATCCTGCATAAAGGGCGCGATCAGCCCGCCCAGGTTTGACCCGCCGCCCGCGCAGCCAATGATAATATCGGGGTATGCGTCCGCCAGTTCCATGGCGGCTTTGGCCTCCAAGCCGATCACGCTTTGGTGCAGCAGCACTTGGTTGAGCACGGAACCAAGCACATAGCGATGCCCTTCGGTGGTGACGGCTTTTTCCACCGCTTCCGAAATCGCGCAGCCCAGCGAGCCTGTTGTTTCGGGATTTTGCTCTAAAATGCCGCGCCCCGCGTTTGTGGTGCTGCTTGGGCTGGCGATGATCTGTGCGCCAAAGGTCTGGATGATGCTGCGGCGGTAGGGCTTTTGGTTGTAGCTGCCTTTAACCATATAGACGGTCAGCGGGATTTTGAAATGTGCGCACGCCATGGCGAGCGCCGTACCCCACTGCCCCGCGCCGGTTTCTGTCGTTAAGCCCGCCAAGCCTTCCGCTTTTGCGTAATACGCCTGCGCGATGGCGGAGTTGAGCTTGTGGCTGCCGGAGGTATTGTTGCCCTCAAACTTAAAGAAGATTTTCGCGGGCGTGTCCAGCTCCCGCTCCAAACGGTAGGCGCGGTGGAGCGGTGAGGGGCGGAAGGTTTTGTAATATGCCAAAATCTCTTCAGGGATATCAAAATAGCGGGTTTGCACATCCATTTCTTGCCGGGCAAGCTCTTTGCAGAAGATGGGATACAGTTCTTCTTGCTTGAGGGCTTCCCCTGTGCCGGGGTTGAGCAGCGGCGCAGGCTGCTCCGGCATGTCTGCGCGGAGGTTATACCATTGTGCGGGAACCTTTTCTTCGGGCAGCAGGATGCGGTTCGGGATGCTGGCTTTCATAGCGTTGCTTCCTTTCGGTGTAAAATATAAAATCCCAATGCAAAGCCAGACAAGGCTCTGCATTGGGACAGGATGTCGATTCCTGCGGTGCCACCCAATTTGCCGACGCCGCGCTGTCGCGCCAGCCGACCGCTTCATTGTATTGGTCGCCCTCCCGGCTCCATTCCGCGCTTCCTAGCGACCGCAATCCCAGCAGCTGCGGCTCTCTGTTCGCCGGATTTGCACATACTACTTCCGTTCATCAGGCAACAAAAATTATACCGGATCGCGGCTTGCATGTCAAGAATAGTGACGATATTTCACGAATCCAGCCGCAGCTTGGCGACCGCTGTCTGCTCCGGGCAGCGTATTCGGCGAAGCCTGCCATCGATAGAACGGGCGAGCGCAGCCGACCCGGCTCGCCAAGCATACGGCGGCTTGCGCAGCTGACAATCGCACGCCGGAGCTGCGCGGCGCTGAAATCCGGCGCTGCAGCGCACAGCTCCGCTGCAGCGGCGCTGGCGAAGGCTGCCGCCATGGAGGTTCCGCTCATGCTGCGGTAGCTGTTGTTCGGTGCGGTGCTCATGATTTGCGCGCCCGGCGCGAAAATATCCACTGTGCCCCCGAAATTGGAGGTGGAGGTGATTGCGCCGCTCTGCGCCGTTGCGCCTACGGAAAGCACGGTTGCCATATTGGCGGGGTATACCCCGGAGGCATCGGTTCGGTTGTTCCCTGCCGCCGCCGCAATAACGATGCCGCTTTGCTCCGCGCGGGCGATCGCATCGCGCAGCGTTCGCGGCGCGGTTCCCGGCGCGCCCAGGCTGAGGTTGATCACATCGCAGCCGCTGTCTATGGCATACGCGATACCCAGCGCGATTTGTGACATTTTGCCCATGCCGTCAGCCCCAAGCACTTTCACCGGCAGAATTTTCACATGATCGCCTGTATTATCCGCAACAATGCCGGCGACGTGCGTGCCGTGCCCGTTGTCATCCTGTGGATCGCCGGAAGCGCCGGTGAAGTTGGCATCGGATTTCAAAACGCGTCCGCGCAGAAAGGGATGATTGCCGTCTACGCCCGTATCTACTATGGCGACCTTCACACGCTGCCGCGCTGTTTTTCCGTTTGCCGTGCGATCCGCGTAATCGACCGAGCCGATGGCTGCCGCGCCCCAGGAAAGCGCCTGTGCGCGCAGTAAAACGTCAGGCTCCGCATATTCTACCCCAGTGTCGGCTTGCAACCGCGCGCGCGCCGCTTCCGCCGCTGCGGCATCATTGAATTGCAGCAGGTAAAGCCCGTCGTAGCCGCCTACAGTGGCGGCGGCGTTGTAGGTTCGCGAAAGCGGCTGCGCTGTTTTCACGATGATGCGATGCGTTTGCGCTCGCGCCAGCGCGGCTTTCCCTGCTTCCGTCGCCTCAAAATCGCCGATGAGCTTGTTTACATCGCGTGCAAACGCTTCCATCTGCGGATTGCGCCATGTGGCTGCCGCCATGGCGGGAACGATCCGGACGCCTGTGCGCACCAGCAGTGTGCCAAAAAGTGCCGCCGCCAAAATCGTGAGAACCCACACGTGCCCACGTGCCCGCGGCGGCGTTTTTGCTCGTTCCATTGTTTTCCCTCCTTCGCAATGCACTCCATATATCCTATGCGAGCGTCGCGAAAAGGGACAAGATGCTGCTGCTATTTCTCCTTTGGTTTAGAAAAAATCGCCGCCAAAAGACCGCAGAACGCCGCCGCGCCGACCCCAGCGGAAGCCGCTGTAAAGGAGCCTGTCAGAATGCCGATCCAGCCCTGCTTTTCAATGGCTTCGCGCACGCCGCGCACCATGGCGTTGCCAAAGCCGGAAAGCGGCGCCGTTGCGCCCGCGCCCGCCCATTCCGCAAACGGCTCATAGACGCCGCACGCGCCAAGAACCGCCCCCAGAACGACCAAGCCCACCAGAATGCGACACAGCGTCCATCGCGTGTAATCCATGAGCACTTGCGCAAGAAAACAGATGACGCCGCCGACGGCAAACGCTTTGAGTATGGCAAAAAAAATCTCCATGTGCAAATCCCTCCTGTTGAAAGCATTTGCGCATGGAGCGCGGTTATTCTTAATTCTGTGTGGAAGAATTCTCCAAGAGGTATTTTATCGCCATGCGGTAACTCGCAAAGCCGTAACCCGCAATTACCGTTTGGCACGCCATTGCCGGATAGGAATGGCGGCGGAACATTTCGCGGGCGCTGACGTCGCTCAAATGCACTTCCACTGCCGGGAGCGCCACCGCCTTGAGGGCGTCCAATATGGCGACGCTGGTGTGGGTATAAGCCGCCGCGTTGATGATGATGGCGTCCGCCTTGCCGTGGCACTGCTGGATGCGCGCAACCAGCTCGCCTTCGTGGTTGGATTGAAAGCAGCAGATCTCCGCGCCAAGCTCCGCCGCGCTTTCAGCTATGTAATGCTCCAAATCGGCGTAGCTTGCACTGCCGTAAATCTTTGGTTCGCGAATACCCAACATATTCAGATTCGGTCCGTTGATTACTTGGATTTTCATGCCGCACCCTTTCCGCTGCTTCAGCTATACGTGCATCGCCTGCAGGGCGATCGCGTTTGCTTCCAGCGCCCGGCGTATCTTTTGCACAAACGCCAGCGCGTGGGAATTATCGCCGTGTACGCAAACGGATTCCGGTTGCAGGGGGATTTCTTTGCCTGTGACCGCCCTTACCCTTCCGTTTTGCGCCATGCCAACCACGCGGGCAATGGCTTCGGCTTCGTCTGTAATCATAGCGCCGGGCTTGCTGCGGGCGACTAGGGAACCGTCTTCCTCATACGCGCGGTCGGCAAAAACCTCGCGGGCGCAGGGCAACCCGGTTGCCTGCGCGGCTTCGATCATCTTGCTGCCGGAAAGCGCAAGCAAAATGATGCTTCCGTCAATTTCCGCAATGGCTTCGCAGATGGCGCTTGCGAGCGCTATATCCTTCGCGGCCATATTATAGAGCGCGCCGTGGGGCTTCACATGGCACAGCGGCACGCGCGCCGCCTTGCAAAAGCTCTGCAGGGCGCCGACCTGGTATTGCACGTAGGCTTTGACCTCTTGCGGGCTTGCCGCGAGATTGCGCCGCCCGAAGCCGATCAGATCCGGGAAGCCCGGGTGCGCCCCGATGTGTACGCCCGCCGCTTTGCAGGCGCGCACGGTTGCCTCCATCACCAGTGGGTCGCCGGCATGGTAGCCACAGGCGACGTTGGCCGAGGTAATGAACGGGAGTACCGCATGATCTAAGCCGATGGTGTAAGCGCCGTAGCTTTCGCCTAAGTCGCAGTTGAGATCGATTGTTTTTGGTTGCATAGCGTTTCCTTCTTCCGCAAAACATTTCCGTGTCGCTTTTTTAATGAAAAGCATTACGTCTATACGCCCAACCGTCCGTTCAGCAGGCAGCGTTCCAAAATCCCTTGCGCCCAAGCAATGACTACGCCGTAATTGGTGAAGGGGACGCCTTGCGTCTGCGCCGCCCGCAGCCGTGCCCGTACGGCGCGCTCGTTGAGCATACAGCCGCCGCAATGAATGACGAGATCAACGCCCGTTAAATCGGCGGGGAATTCCCAGCCGGAGCAGGAGCTGGAATGAAAGCGCTTGCCGGTTTCGCTGCGAATCCAGCGCGGGATTTTCACCGTGCCGATATCGTCGCACTGGCGGTGGTGCGTGCAGCCCTCGGCAATGAGGATATGCGAATCCCCGGGCAGTGTTTCGAGCGCGCGAACGCCCGCCGCCGCCGCGGATAGATACCCTTTGTAGCGGGCGAACAGAATCGAGAACGAGGTGAGGGGTATATCGGGCGGGACGTCCGCCGCCGCCTTTGCGAACACCTGTGAATCGGTGATGACCAGTGCGGGCTTGCGCCCCAGGGCACGCAGGGTGTCTGCCAGCTCGAATTCCTTTACGGTGATGGCGGTGGCGTCGGCTTCCAGAATATCGCGAATGGCTTGCTGCTGCGGCAAAATCAGCCGTCCCTTGGGTGCGGATTTATCAATGGGCGTGACGAGCACGACGAAATCACCCGGCGCAATGAGATCCGCCACCAGCCGCAGCTTGATCGGATCCTCCGGCGCAAGCCGCGCGATTGCCGCCTTCAGCTCCGCGATGTGCAGCCCCGTCAGCGCGGAAACATAGGTCTCGTTTTGCGGCGGCTGATCGCCCGCGCGGTTTTCGTCCTTCGGCAGGAGGTCGCTTTTATTACGGGCAATGAGAAAGGGTGTTTCGCGTTCCCGGAACAGGCGCAGCAGCTCCTCCTCTGCGGGGGCAAATGCCCGCCCCGCCTCTGTGACCAACACGGCGACGTCTGTTTCGTTCAGGACTTCGCGGGTTTTTTGGACGCGCTGCGTGCCCAGCGCGCCTTCGTCGTCAAAGCCGGGAGTGTCGATTAACAGCACAGGACCCAGCGGAAGCAGCTCCATGGCTTTGCGCACGGGATCGGTGGTCGTGCCGCACACATCCGAAACCACGCTGAGCGATTGCCCGGCGACGGCGTTCACCAAGCTTGATTTGCCCGCGTTGCGCAGCCCGAAAAAGCCGATATGCACCCGTTCCCCGGCAGGTGTTTGGTTGAGCGACATGGCGAACCTCCTTGCGCGGTTTTGGTATAACTTGCCGATTCTTCTTTTAAAATCCACTTAAACCTAACACGGATGCTTGAATTTGTCAAGTGAATCGTGGGGCGGATTGCACGGTCAATAGTTACAAAAGGGTAACAAAAAGTAAAATTTCTTGTTACGAACACTTGCGTTTCGGTCTATAATATGGTAGAATGTCCGTGTAGCAAGCTTGGAGAGGGGAACAGCGATGGCGGATGCAAGGGATCCGAAGAACGCGAAGGATGCGCGGGAGCGGCAAAACAAAGAACGTGAAAGCGGTGTATACAGAATAAAGGATCTTGCGGGCGCGGCTTGGGAGCAGGGGAAGCTTCCCTTGCCGGGGCTGGAAGCCGTGCCGCCAGCAAAGCCTACGCCCCTGGAAAAGGCGGCGGAGGACGTGGCGGTTGATTTGGCAATGACGGGGGAGATTCCGCTGGCGGCGATTTTGGAGGCCATGCGGCAGCCACCGCCCAAGCCTGCCGCAAAACCGCTGCAGCCGCTGGGGCAGGGGGGATATGGGGAAGGGATGATCCGCCCGGAAGAGCTGAGTGAACTCGCGCCGTTGCCTGCGGCGAGGGAGGAGGAACGCTCTGAAAGGCTTGACCCCAAAAAGGTGCAGGCCGCGAAGGATGAAATGCGCAAAATGGCCGAGAAGGCGAAGCTTTCGCCGCCCGGCGCAAAAACAAAGGTCGGTCAGCAGACGAAAAAGGCAAAGGGAAGGTCGCCGGTTAAGCCGGGGATGGAAGCGGCTGAGGAGCTGACGCCCTCCGTTGCGCCGCATTCGTCACCTGCGGCGGATGCAGCGCTCGATAAAGTGATGCGGGAACTGGAGGACGCCGCGGCATTTGGACCGCCTCCCAGGCGTCCCGAAAAAAAAGTCGAAGCGCCTGCGCCGGAAAAAAAACCGCCGCAACCCCAAGTCAAGCCCAAGGCGCAGCCGCAAAGGTCGCAGAAGCAGGCGGCAAAGCCGCAAAGCGCACCCCAAGCGGCGCAAAAGAAGGAGCTGCAAAAGCAGGACACACCGCATAAACAGCCGTTTGCCCCAAAGGTGGCGAGGCACGCGAAGAAAGCGCCTTTGCGCCTGGCTTCGTTGCATAGAAAAGGAAAAGCAAAAACACAATCCGCGAAAATGAAACCCGGGAGGGTGACTGCGCCCAAAAAGTCTTCCCTCGTACCGGCAAAAGCGAAAAAGCAGCCGGCGCAGGCGGATAAGCCGCTGTCGCCCCGCGCGGCGAAGCTGCTGGCGGTCAGCGACGCGCTTTGGAACGACGAGGCGCCGCTGTACCATATCGCCTATGGCGAGATCATCCGCGCCTGCGGGCGGGATGTCTATTATGTCGGGTTGCGGATAGCGCGCCCTGTGTTGCGCTTCCGGCGCCGCGCGCTGCCGGTTTTGCTGCGCCCCCTGCAGGCGCTGTGGTTCCTGTTCCGCGCGTGCGTGCTGGCGGTATACCATGTGAGTGTCGGGCGGCTGCGCGCTACGGTGCGCGCGGTGGAGAAGGCACACCGTGCGCATATCGAGACTGCGGAAGCGCGAACGCTGCCGCAGCGTTTGCGTTGGTTTGTGCGGGACTACAAGCCGATTTTGCGCACGGCGGGCAATCTTGTGCTACCTTCGGCGGCATTGGTGGTGTTGCTTGCGGTTGTGTCAGGCATTGCCACGCAAACTTATGCGCTCAAGGTGGAATACAACGGGCAAACAATGTATGTTGCAAACGAAGCGGCGTTTTTGGCGGCGCAGGAATCCGCTTTGCGCCACATTACACTGGACGAGGGCAGCGCGGGGGGCTATGCTGCTCCGGAAGCGCGTTATGAGATTGTTGAAGTTTCGCAAACAAAAATTGTGGATGAGGATACGCTGCGTGATACGCTTTGGCAAAACTATTCGGCGGATTTGAACATGACCAATGCCTGCGGCGTTTACGTGGAGGGCGAGCTGGTCGCCATCGTCCGCAGCGAGTCGGATGCGTTGGGCGTGCTGGAAGCGATTAAGAAGGAGCATATGGCGCAAATGGCGCTGGTACCGGGCGACAGCATTGGGTTTGTGGAGCAAATTGAAACCCGGCAAAGTATCTTTCCGCAGCAAAGTGAAAAATATGTGGACGCGAAAGGACTTTATGATATCCTGACAGGCGTGAAGGAGGGCGAGCTGGTCGAAATCGCCCGTGAGGATGACTCTCTTTACTCTATCGCCAAAAGGCTGGAAACCACAGAGGCGTGGCTGGAGCGCCTGAACCCGCAGCTTGCGCCGCCCAATTATCTGCACGGCGGCGACCGTGTGGTGATCGCCAACGAAGTTGGTTTTTTGCAGATAAAAGTGACCAAGACGGAAATCAGTAAGGCGGCAGTGCCGTACGAGCGGATTGACACGAGCACGTCGTCTCTTTATAAGGGCGAGGTGCGCACGACGACGAAGGGCGTGAACGGCGAGGACGAGATCACGCGCTTGGTCACATATGTGAACGGGATGCCGACGGGGAGCCGTGAAATCGCTCGCGTGCGCACCAAGGAGCCTGTGGCGGAACGGCGGCAGGTGGGCACAAAGAGCACACGCGTGGTTACATCCGATGGCAACGTGATCAACATCAACCCTTCCGCGCAGGGCTTTACTTGGCCGGTGCCGGCATTGCACCAGATTACTTCCCCTTACGGTTACCGCAGCAGGGGCTTCCACACGGGTATGGATATTTCCGGCAGCGGCGCAAGCGGCAAGATTGTCGTCGCCGCGAAGGATGGAACGGTGGAGATGGTCGCACGCTCAGGTAGCGGCTACGGTAACCAGATTGTGATCAACCACGGCAACGGCGTCAAGACCCGCTATGCGCATTTGCTTTCCGGCTCCATTTCTGTCAGCACCGGCACAAAGGTGACGGCCGGGCAGCCGATTGCGCGCGTTGGCAGCACCGGGAACTCTACCGGACCGCATTTGCACTTCGAAGTGATCATCAACGGCAGCACGAAAAATCCCAAAAATTACCTTAAAATGCCGTGACGGATGCCATCCGCTTCCTTTTGCAATTTAACGTGGCGCTTTGTTCCAGTATTGCCATGCATTTGCACTTGCGGGAACTCGACGTTTTTGTTACAATCAAGCTGCGGGTAAAAACCCGCGCAAGAAAGGAGGGCAATCTATGCTGGATACGATTCTAGGCTTGTTCCAGAGCGGCGGCGAAACGCTGGAGACCCTTGTGGAGTTTTCGCAGGCGATGGCGACTCTCGCCGCGGCGCTGGAGAGCATCAGCGCGTTCTTTGCGCCGCTGCTGCAACTCTTTGAAGGGTTGGGCGGTCTGTTCGGGGCGTAATATACGCGAACCGAAGGGAAGCATAAAAGCGATTGAACGTAAAAATGAAGGAAAGCAACGCCGCGCGGCCAATTTCGCGCGGCGTTGCTTTTTTATCAAAAATGCATAATTGTATGATACCGGGCGGGTTTTTGCCGGTTTAAAATTGCACCTGCACCCGGTGCTGCCCGGGCTGGGTTTGCACTTCAAGCAGAGATGCGCCGTCTTCCAGCGGGGTTAAACGGTATATTCCATCGGTTTCGATGGCTTTGCAGGGCTTGTGAATGTAGATCGTCGCCGGTGCTGCGGCGTTTTCAGCGTGTGTGTAGCCCAAGCAGAAAACACGATTGCCGCGGTCGGTCAGGTAGTAATCGATTGTGCCCGGGATCGCTTGCGGGCAGGAGCGGCTTAAAACCTCCATGAGCGGGGCTTCCAAATCGCCCTCGGCATAAGTCCAATAGGTTTGCCCCCACTGGCGGCGGTCAAAGTAATCCAACAGGAATTGCGCGTGGGGGAACCAAGCGCGGCTGTGCGAGTCTGCGCCGCCCCATTCACCTACAAGCACAGGCAGGTTTTGCGCATCCTGCCGCCGTGCCGCCGCATCAAAGAACGACGCCACGCGGGTGTTGTCGGCATATTTATACATCGGGGTATCCACCGTTATGTCATAGGCGTGCGGGGCGTAGCATTGGTTTGGTTCGCGGCGACCGTCCACGCGGATGGCAGGACCTTCCTGCGTCGCGCCGAGGTTGCCGAGGATGCTTTGCTCCGCCATGATAATGCCGTTCTGCGTTTCGCGGCGGATGGCGGCTGTCACGCGCTCCAGGAATGGGGCGTAGCATTCTTGATCAAATTTGCGGCACAGTGCCGCCGCCGCGCCGACGGCTTCGGCGAGGAACGCGGGGTGCATGTGGCGGAGCAGCGCGACCGCGTTTTTTTCGCGCAGCAGATCACGCAGAACCGCCTTGCGCGGAAAGGTTTTGCCTGTGAGCGCTTCCTTCACGCCGCGCAGGGCGAGCCTGCGGAGCATCGCGCCGCCCGAGCTGCCGGGGAACGGCTCGTTGAGCAAATCATAACCTAACAGGGCCGGCTGGTCGCCATAGCGGCGCGCGAGCATCCCCCAGAGCGCGGCGAAATGCTCTTGCAGACCACGCCCGCAACATTCGTCGTTTGCCCAAAAATGATCAAAGGAAGCGTGCACCGCCTTGCTCCAAAAATAACCTTCGCCCCAAGCATAAAAGGGCTTGCGCTGGCGGTATCCGTCGCTGAGCGTTGCCCAGGCGGGCGCGCCGTCCCCGATGCGGGTTTCAAAGCCGGAATACAAATCTTGGTGCATATCCAAAAAGATATAAACACCGTGCGCCGCTGCCGCCGTGAAAATCGCATCCATGGAGCGCAGATAGCTTTCGTTGTATTCCCCCGGGGTTGGCTCAAGATTTTCCCAGGTGACGCCCAACCGCAGCACGTTGAAGCCTCGCGCCGCGTAGCGGGCAAAGAAAGCCCTGTCCAGCGCATAGCGGAAGGTATCCGCACCGCCTGCTTTGTGGTCAAAATTGAAGCCGTTAAAGATGCGCGTGCGCCCGTGCGGGTCAGTGAATGCTTTGCCGGTGACACCTATGCGGTCCATGTCGTTGCCTCCATACACTTATAAAAGTAGGTCTGTGCTTCCCCCGGGCGGGCATATCATAGCATAAAAGCGCACGCGAATGCAATCAATAATAGGCGGCGCACGCGGAAAAACAACAAACGAGAGCGCAAAAACAACGCTTATTATGGCTTTGGCTGTGAAGGCGATTGCTTGTCGCGTGCTGTGGAAAACTCTGTGGATGAAAAGAATAACTCCTTTGCAGAGCAAAGTGTGACGCAGTAAACAGTTGATAAATAAGATTTTCTCGATTTAACGTGTGAATAAAATGGACAAGTTTATTGCTTTACATCACAAAATCGACCAAGAAACAGACTCGTTAGCGGCATTATATGCCGCCGCCGCCCTCGTGCGCTTCCTGGCTGGCCCACGGGCATTCACGTTCCAAGCAGTGAAGGCGGCGCTGCAGCTGGCAAATTTCCTGCGCGACAGGGTCGGGGATATCTGTTTGATCAAATGGTTCCACACGCTGCCCATCGCGTTTGACAATCCGCGCCGGCACACCCACGGCGGTGCAGTTTGGCGGAATTTCCTGCAGCACCAATGCGCCGGCGGCAATCTTACTGTTGTCGCCCACCTTGAAAGGACCAAGCAGCTTTGCGCCCGCTCCAATCAAAACACCGTTGCCGATGGTGGGGTGGCGCTTGCCGCTGTCCTTGCCCGTGCCGCCGAGCGTAACGCCCTGATAAATGGTAACATCGTCGCCGATTTCGGTGGTTTCGCCAATCACAACGCCGGTTCCGTGGTCAATGAACAGGCGTCGCCCGATTGCCGCGCCCGGGTGGATTTCAATGCCGGTTTTGCGCACTGCCCGCTGCGAAATCCAGCGGGCCAGCATTTTGAGGTTATGCCGAAAGCACCAGCTTGCCCGCCGGTGCATCCGCACGGCACGCAAGCCGGGGTATAGCAAAAAAACCTCCAAAAATGAGCGCGCGGCGGGGTCACGCTCCCGCACGGAAGCGATATCCTCGCATAATTTGCAAAACATGGTTGAATCCTCCCACTTCCTTTGGTCTGCATCGGTTTTTGAATGCATATGCTGAAGCAACAACGATGAAGGGCCGGTTGCAGCTATGACGACTGAGTTTTCCGCTTTTAACGCGGATTATCCTTATCCTGAAGTCACGCCGAACGGCAAAAATGCGGCGCACGCCCGCGCGCTGCTGCACAACTGCGCGGGGGAAGCTTCCGAAGCAACCTCCGCAATGCTTTATATGTATGATGGCATTGTGCTGGAAAAGAACGCAGAAATTGCGCGCGCCTTTCGGCAAATTACCGCAACGGAGCGCAAGCATTTGGAGCTGTTTGCCGCGCTGGCGTTTGCATTGGGCGCGGATCCGCGCCTCTGGACGGCGGCGCAGGGCGGTTTGCGCTACTGGACACCGCGCAGTATCCCATACACCGTTGCGCCGCGCCGCGCGCTGGAAAACGCCCTTGCGCTTGAATATGTAACCATTGCGCGTTATGAGCGCCAAGCGCGCGAAATTCGCGATGAAGGCGTGCAGCTTCTTTTGCGGCGCGTTTTGCTGGATGAGCAATTGCATGTGGAATTGTTCCGCAGCTTGCTGGCGAAGCTATAGCGCCCCTTCGCTTCCGCCGGCACGGGGGAATTGTTATCATGCTTCCCGCAGAAGATGAAATAGGGTATCTGAATTTGATAGCAGCCGTGCGTCAGTAGCGCACCTCAATCACACCCTTGAGCTTGCGCAGACGCTCCACCACGCCGTTCAAATGCTCGCGGCTGCTCACGGTAACGCCCGCGAGAATGGTTGCGGTTTTATCCGGATGCGTGGACATTTGCCAAGCCGTAATATCCACATGGTTGGAGCTGAAAAACGCCGAAAGCGTCGCCAGCATCCCTGTTACGTCCACCGAGCGTATGCTGAGCGAGCCAACATAGTGCTGCTGCTCGGTTTGCTCCCAGTGCGCGGGCAGCCAGCGGTCAGGCTCGGGCGAAAGCGTCGGTTCGGCGGGGACGTTGACGCAGCCTCTGCGATGGATTGCCAGCCCGCTCCCGCGTGTAATGTAGCCGATGATGGCATCGCCCGGCAGTGGATGGCAGCACTGCGCAAAATGCAGCATGCAGTTGCTGATGCCCTCGACAATCACGCCCTTGTCGCTGATGCGTTTTTTTGAGATTTCCGGTCCTTTTTCCGCCTGTGTGCGTTCCTTGATAAGTTGGTGGTACTCTTCCTTGAGCCTTGGCAGGTACCGTTGCAGTGTATCGCCGCCGTACCCGATGGCGGCATAAAAGTCGTCTAGCGCGGCGTATTGTTCTTTGCGGGAGATCACTTTTTGCAGAATCAGCTCCGCGTCCTCCGGCTCCAAGCGGAGAAAGTTGCGCGGCAGCTCTTTTTCTACAAACGCTTTGCCTTCGCGGATATTTTCCGGGTGGCGCATGACCTTGAACCAATTGCGGATTTTATTTTGCGCCCGTGTGGTTTTGGCCAGGCGCAGCCATTCGCGGTTCGGTCCGCGTTCCTTGTCATCGGTTGTGGTGATTTTGATCGTATCGCCCATTTGCAGCTCGCGCTCAAGCGAAACCAGATGGTTGTTCACCATCGCGCCCTGCATACAGTGCCCGATTTCGGTGTGCACGGCATAAGCAAAATCCACCACCGTCGCACCGCGCGGCAGTTCATAAACCTGCCCTTTTGGGCTGTAAACATAAATTTTATCCGGCAACGCATAATCCGTCTGGAGGGTTTGCATGACCTCCTCGGCGGATTCGGAATCGCGAAAGCCTTCCAGCAGGTCGCGCACCCAATCCAGTTGCTTTTCAAGCCCTGTGCGCTTGCGGTGCTCGCCCTGTTTGTATTTCCAGTGCGCCGCCAAGCCGTATTCCGCTTGCTCGTGCATTTCCCAGGTGCGAATCTGCACTTCGAAGGGGACGCCGTCCTCGCCGCGCACGGTGATGTGCAGCGATTGGTAGCCGTTGGATTTTGGCGTAGAAATATAATTTTTATAGCGATCCGGCAACGGATGGTAGATCTCCTGAATCAGCCCGAAAACCGTCCAGCAATCCTCTTTTGTGTCCACGATCACGCGGACGGCATAAATGTCATAAATATCCTCAAAGCGCTTGCCCAGCTCATGCACCTTGCGATAGATGCCGCGTACGCTCTTCACACGGCCTTCAATGAACAGTCCCTTGTGCAAATCATCCGGCGCAAGCTGCCGCGCGGGGAAGCGTTCGCCAAGGTAGCCTGTCAGGCGTTCCTGAATGCGCCGCAGCGCGTTCTCCCGTGCCTGCCGTTCGGAGCGCAGCATTTCAACAACCTCTTCGTAACCAAACGGGTCAACAAAGCGGAACGCCAAATCCTCCAGCTCCTCTTTAAAGAGCCGGATGCCCAGCATATCAGCAATGGGGACGTAAAGCTTGAGTGTTTCGCGGGCGATCTCCCGCTTGCGTGCCTCGCTCTTTTTGCCCTGGAGGGTGCGCATGTTGTGCAACCGATCCGCTAGCTTCACAATGATCACGCGCGGATCGCGATTCATTGCCAGCAGCATTTTGAGTATATTCTGCGCCTGTGTTTCTTCCCTGCGGTCACGATCCTCCTCCCGCCGCAGCTCCGGCGGGGTGGTGTCTTCCGGGATGGCAAACGGCAGCCGTTCCAGCTTTGTCAGACCATCCACAAGCTTGAGCACCACCTGCCCGAACTGCGCTCTGATATCCGCCGGCGTCGCTTTGGTGTCCTCCAATATATCATGCAGCAGTGCCGCCAGCACGCTGGAACGGTCAAACATTCCCAGTGTAAGCAGAATTTCTGCCACGGCGACGGGATGCGCAATGTACGGCTCGCCGGATTCCCGCATTTGTGCGCCATGGTGTTCGGCGGCAAAAATAAATGCCCGTTCCGCCGCTTCAATATCCGAAGGGCGAAACGCTTTTTTACCGCTCTCCGGCCAGCAGCATTGCCGCATCGTTTTACGCAGAGATGCAAATACATCCAATATCTCGGCTTCAAGCACCGTCAGCACATCCTTCCGTTGTTTCTGCCTGTTCCTCCGCCGCGCTTGCCGCGATGCGCCGCAATAGCGGCGAAGCCTCAAAAGCAACCCTGCTGCTTGGCTGCGCGGGATACCACCGTTCCGCCGCATCCTCCCGCAAAATGCCGCAATCGCACAAAACCTTCGCAGCCAGCCATAACCGCGCGTAATCCGCCGCTGCGGCCTTTTGCAAAAATCCTGTGCCCAATGCAAGAAACAAAGCCTCGGGAGTCAGTCCTTCCGCGCCCGCCTGCTTCACGAGCGGGTAGAGCTTTGCCGCCGTTTCGCGGCGCGGCACGCAGGTCGGGGGGATGCTTTCCCCCCGCAGCGCGGCTTCCGTCAAACGCTGTGCGTGCAAAAGCACCTCGTTGGGCAGCGCGCTGTATTTTGCGTTCTTGAGCAACAGCGAAATTTCCTGCTTGCCCATATATTCGTTGCGCTCCAGCGCCACCGCTAAATCTAGCACATCGCCGGGCTTGAAGGTGAAATCCGCCCGGCGGGTGTGGAAAGCCATTGCCGTGAGTGCCGTGCCCTCCGCATCAAATGTAAGGCGAAGATGCTTGCCGTTGGATACCGGCGTGACGGCTCGCAGCGCCAGCCCGCGCAGCAAAAACACCGGTGCCGGATTGCTTGCGCCGAAAGGCTCGAGCAGCGCGATTTCATCCGTCAGGCGCACATCAAGGCGGGAGGGGTTTAGCCGCGCGTCCAGGGCTTGCAGCGGGAAGGGCATTTCCCTTTGCGCGGCGTAGGCATTGATCTCCGAACGGAAACGGTCGACATCCGCCGCAGCCAGCGTGAAGCCGGCAGCCAGCGCGTGACCGCCGTATTTGATCATGAGCGCTTTGGAGTTATGGATTGCTTCAAACAGTGAAAAGCCCGGCAGGCTGCGCCCTGAGCCCTTTGCGGTTTCGCCGTTGACCGAAAGCATCAGGCAAGGGCGGCCGAAGCGTTCCGTCATGCGTGAAGCGACTATGCCGATCACGCCTTCGTCCCAGTCGCTGCCCGCAAAAACCAGCACACGGTCATAGCGCCGCGCGGGGTTTTCCGCCAGCCACAGCTCTGTCTGTTCCGCGATGTCTTGCTCCGTTTTTTGGCGTTCCTCATTGAGCAGCTGCAATCGCTGCGCCAGCCGTTCCGCCATTTCCGGCGCGTCGGTCAGCAGCAGCTCTAACGCTGTCCCCGCGTGATCCATACGCCCTGCGGCGTTGATGCGCGGTCCGAGGGTGAACGCCAGACCCGTTGCGTTCATGGGGCGTTTTTCCGTTCGCGCGGCGCGGCGCAGTGCTTCCAGCCCCAAGCGCTGCGCGGATGTATCAAAAAGAGCCAATCCGGCACGGACGAAGGCGCGGTTTTCATCCAGCAGCGGCACAACATCCGCAACAGTCCCCAGCGCGACCAAATCTCCATAGGTCGCCAGCAGCTCCGGAGGCTCACAGCCCTCTAGCGCGCATACCAGCAGGAACGCGACGCCCACACCCGCGTAATCGCGGAAGGGTAGGTCGCAATCAGAGCGATGCGGATTCACAACTGCCGCACACGCAGGCAGTTCATCCCCAACCTGATGATGGTCGGTTACGACGACCTCAATGCCCAAGGCGCGGGCGTGGGCAATTTCGCGCAGTGCGCTCACGCCGTTATCTACGGTGATGATGAGTTGCGTGCCTCGTTCGGCAAGCTGATCAATTGCGCTGACCGTTAAGCCATAGCCTTCCGCGCGCCGATCCGGAATATGCCACGAAAGCGCCCGGGTGCGCTCTTTTAAGTATGTATAAAGCAACGCTGTCGCTGTCACACCGTCACAGTCATAATCGCCAAAAACGGTGATATGCTCCCCTGTTGCCAGAGCACGTTCGATGCGCTCCGCCGCGCGTTCCATGTCCGGCAAATCATAGGGATTCGTGAAGCATGGCTCATCTGCGCCTAAAAAGGCGAGGATTTCTTCCTGCTCGCGCAAGCCGCGCCGGAGCGCAAGAAGGGCGGCAAGGGGCGGTAGAGCGGTGCTTTGGGCAAGCGCGGTCGCCTGCGTCTTCCGCTCCGCCTGCTCTTTTTCCAGCACCCAACGCTTTCGAACCAAAGCACCGATCTCCTTTCAAGCACTGTTCACGCCAACACAGAGTAAATCACCCCTATTTTAGCAGAATGTGCGCGCGGTGTCAACGGTCGGGAGCGCGTTGCACGGCAAAAGCACTTACTTTCACACAAAGAGGATTTTTTCCAGGATGGTCACATCCAGCGCAGCCATAAACATCTTGCGCTTAACGCTCTGCTTTTTGCCGACATCGGCGTTGCGAATGAGGGGTAGCGCGGTTTTTCTCATGACATTCCAGTTGAGCGGAGCCTTGTCTTTTCGGGCTTTTGCGGCGTCCTCGCCGAAGGTCACATCAAGCTGCCAATGAAGCTGATTTTCAATCGACCAATGCTTACGGACAGCGTCTGCAAAACGGTTCACATTGATCAAAGAGGTAATGAAATAGCGGGTTTCCGTGCGCGTTTGGCCTTTTTCAATCACGGTGGAACGAACTGCGCCGATGGCCGACAACCCTTCCCATTCCGACTTTTGGATCATCCAATCAATGTCCGTTTCCAAAAAATATGGTGATAGTAAAAATAACAGTTGACTAACTGAGAAGATTATGATAAAATGCAGGGAAAGAAACCACAACATATGGGGGGTGTCGCAATGGACAGTCAAATTGCAAAACTA
>JAITGE010000053.1 GCA_031280825.1 Oscillospiraceae bacterium
CTTCTTCATCTTTCACGATGAGTTTTGTGGTTTTTCTTTGCTCCTTACTTTTGCTTTCCCTCTTTGTTCGGTTTTTGCGGTGCGCTTTTCGCCCCCACCTTATGGTGGGGGCGTTTGTTGATTATTCAATTTCTGCTTGCAACGTAGAGGTAACAATATCCGGGTTTGCTTCCCACTTTTTCTTTGCTGCTGCAAGCGCGTCTTCAATCCACGTAGTAAGCGTCTGTGCGATTGTGCTTGCGGGGATTAAGGCGCGTACATTTTCCGGCAAGCAGTTGGCCAGCGCAGCAGTTGCTTTTCCCAGCACATCACCAAACTTGAATGTGCCGGTTCCGCTTCCCCACGCCTGTTCCGCTGTCGTAACAAGCTGTAAGAGAACAGGCGCAAGGAGAGATTTTGCTTCTGCCAGCTTGACGATAGCATCTTCCCTTTCTGCGGCATTCGCACCGCGTGTGCGCCGCCACAGAACCAGTAGATAAATGCAGATTCCCAATAAAGCAATCCCCGCGATTGCCGTTCCGATAACCTCGATGATTTCAACCATACGTAATCTCCTTAGTTCGTGTTATTCTGATAAGCTTTCTGCAAAAAATCTGTCCATGCCCTGCTGAAGTGTTTCGCGTAGCTGCGCAGCAGAATTATCACCGGCCTTTTTCCGTTTCGGCTTTTCAGGCTTCAAGGCTTTTTGAATCTTCAAAAGATTCTCGGCTTTAGCTTTCCAATAATAAAAGCCGATAGCGGTGGACAGCGGCGTGGCGATTGAGGGCAACAGGTAAGCTTCTTCAATCCACATCCAGCACAGATGTCCAACGTCTACGGTGATGGAGGTGACTTTCAACGGATCATCCAAGCCACGGAAATAAATCTTTTGGCCTGTAGGAATTTAGGTCATCTCCAATGGGCTTTCTGTGACTTTCCATTGCGATTGTACGCCTAAACGGCGAATCGCCCATTTTAGCTGCGTGTAGCAGCTGTCTTTAAGCGTTCGAAAAGTTTTGCGTACCACGAGGGTGTTCGCCTGCGGGTACTTCATCGTGTTCCAGATGAACCATATAGCTGTTGTGGTTGACTTCTTGCTTGCCCGGCTCCCTTTACACACACGATAGCGGCCAGTAAATCGCCAGAAGTCCGTATAGCCCTCTCCGATGGTGGCTTTCAATGAAACTCGCACGTCAAAACGCCCTTTTTATCGCATAATAAACACAACGCCTTAACGGTCAAGGCGTTTGGGTGTGGTTTGTTACTAGCCCGTTACTATTCGCTTTCCAGATCGTCCACAAAGGATAGTGAAACAGCACCGTCCAGGCGCAGTTTATCATCAAACATACCAAGGTGTCGCCCCATCTGCTCTAGGGCTTTTAATTTGTCGTGGAGCCGCACCTCGCGCTCCACGATGCCACCGTCCTCTGTTGGGATGCGTTTCACCTTTACAGACTGAATCGCGGCGGTGTCATCTCGATTGGCAGTACCTTGAATGGTAGCTTCGTCCATGTTGATCACATCCGTTGCATTTACAAAGCCCAGCTTCGCCAATTCAAGCAAAACTCGGTCTTGGTTAATCCCAGTGCGCTTGGAGCGTTCAGCCATCGCGCGCGCAACTGCGTTCGCAATCACAGGTTTTCTCATGTTTTCCTCAGCGATTTGTTGTGCGCTTCGGGGCGAATACCCCGCCCGCACAACTGCCGAAACAGTTTAATACGATACAATTATAACACAAAAACCTTTTGGTTGTCCGGGCGCAACACAGAATCAAGAGAGTACGGCACAACCACAAGCGAAATATGAGAAATGGTGAGGTGGCTAAAAGAAAGTGGCTGCCAAATGGCGGCGATGGAAAGCACAGGGTCATATTGGAAACCACTTTACAACATTTTTGAGCAGGAAGAGCTTCCCGCAATGGTCGTGAACGCCTATCACATTAAAAATGTGCCCGGGCGTAAAACCGACTGGAACGATGCGTTCTGGATTGCAAAATGCGTTGCACAAGGGCTTTTAAAGCCAAGCTTTGTGCCTAATCGAGATCAGCGTAAGCTTCCCTTCAAGTGTCTCTTTCTGCTGACGCTTGTTTTGTTGTGCCTTTCCTGACATAGGGGGTATTAACTTTTCACGTTAATTTCTGTACTTATAGCGAGTTCCAAACGTACGGCGGCTTTCACACGCGAAAATCCCGTTCGCCGGCCTTGATTTGCACAAGGTGCGTTTGCACCAGCCGGCGCATTTTTTCCAGCGGAATATGCCCGATTTCACTTTCAATCAACCGCTCGCCCAACTGCCGCGTCGCGGGGCTTGCGTAATCCAGCAAAAACTCCTCCAAGGTCATTAAAGCGTTCGAGTGGCAGCAGTTTTGAATCTGATTTGTCTTGACCAGCTGCATAAACCGATCGCCCGTGCGCCCCTGGCGGTAACAAGCTGTGCAAAAGCTCGGGATATACCCCAGCTCCATCAGCCAGCGGACGACCTCATCCAGCGTCCGGTGGTCGCTCACCTCAAATTGCTCGGTATCCTGCGCGGCGGCGGCGGCTTCCTCGCCCACGGCATAACCTCCCACGCTGGTACGGCTGCCACCGCTGAGCTGCGAAACGCCCAGCGCAAGCGCGCGAGCGCGAAGCTCCGCACCCTCCCGCGTGGAAATAATCATGCCGGTATACGGCACGGCAAGGCGGATACAGGCGATGACCTTCGCAAAGGCTTCATCGCTTAACGCCCCCTTAAAATCCCCAGGATTCACGCCGTCGGCAAACTTAACGCGCGGCACGCTGACAGTATGCGGACCAACGCCAAACGCGGCTTCGAGATGCTCGGCATGCATGAGCAGCGCTGTAAATTCATATTTATAACGCTTCAAACCAAAGAGCACACCCAAGCCAACATCCTCCACGCCGCCCTGCATGGCGCGATCCATTGCTTCTGTATGCCAGGCGTAGTCGCTCTTAGGTCCCGTGGGGTGTAGCTGCTCATACGTTTCCCTGTGGTAGGTTTCCTGAAAAAGGATGTAGGTGCCGATGCCCGCATCCCGCAGTTTTCGATAAGCTTCAACCGTCGTTGCGGCAATATTCACGTTCGCGCGGCGGATCGCGCCGTTACGGTGCTTCACGGAATAAATCGTTTCAAGGGATTCCAGGACATATTCGAGCGGATTGTACAGCGGATGCTCCCCTGTTTCGAGCGCCAGGCGCTTGTGCCCCATATCCTGCAGCGCGGCGACCTCGCGGGCGATTTCCGGTTGGCTGAGCTTACGGCGCGGAATCGTTTTATTGTGACATTGGTAAGGGCAATACACGCAACCGTTGATACAATAATTCGAAAGATACAGCGGCGCGAACAACACAATGCGGTTGCCGTAAAACGCCTGCTTGATTTCCCTGGCAAGACCCAACAGCGCGACATTCTGCTCCGGCAGCGCACAGGCAAGCAAAACGGACGCTTCCCGATGATCCAAGCCTTTTCGCTCCCGTGCTTTGCGCAGAATGCCGTCAATCAGCGCGGCGTTGACGCGGTTTTCCTCAGCATATCGGAGCGTCGCCCGGATTTCGGTATCGTCAATGAACTCTGCGGCTTTTGAAGATTTCGGGTTGTACATAATGGCTGCCTTCCCTTGCTTTCAGTATACACCCATCATAACACGGCTCGGCAAAAGATGCAAGCGGAATCCCGCCCAAAGCCACGGCGACAGCCTTTAGAACTTGTTCTCATAAGAAAAAGTGGACAACAGCTGCAAATGGCGTGCGCTGCCGCACGATTTTCCGAACTGGAGCAGCGTGAAATCCTTTTACTATCGGGCAGTTGCGAACGGGACATGGGAAAAATTGACGCAATTCATGGTTGCGGAAACTCGGAAAAGAGCGGGGCGGGGTAAGAATCCGTTCGGGCGGGATCACGACTTCCATGCCGAGTTTCCTGGCGGCGTCGATAATGGACTGAACGTCATAACCCTTGTCAGCCAACAAATAGTCCGCATCTGCGCCCTCGATCAATCGCTCTCCAAACTGGCAATCCGCGACGGTACATTACGTGATAAACATTCGGACTGGACGACCAAACGCATCCACGGCCAAGTGTATTTTTGCGTTAAGCCCCCTTCTTTTGTGTGCGCCATATCTTGGTTGCCGCCGACCGCGCGTGCGGCGTCAGGGTGCACCTTGATATGACTCGCATCAATCATCAGCCAAACGTAATCCTCGTTGTCGATGAGCAACTCCAAAAGCTTTTCCCACACGCGTTTGTCGCGCCAGCGGCGATAACGCTGGTGAACCGTGCCCCATTTTCCGTAATCTGGCGGCAAATTGCGCCAAGGCGCACCCGTGCGCAATACCCAGAATACCCCTTTTATAAAGGTTCTGTTGTCTTTTGCAATGCCGCCCCACTGCCCGCGCTGTCCCGGCAAATGCGGTTCTAAAAGCGCCCATACTTCGTCCGAAATATCATGCCGATGGTAGTCTGCATGCTTTGTGTCCATAAGAAAACCTCCGTGTTTTCCTATATTGTAGCACGCCTGGTCTCACTTTTCATCTCGTGTAGACGCTGCCCGGGTAAAACGCGTGTTAAATATACTATCGAGGTTTTTGACAAGCGGATCCAATTGGACACCAATGACGCAGAGGCAATGGAGTATATTGATCAAAATGTTTTTTCTACAAATTCCTCAACCCCGGCGTATTCGGCAACTCGTTTTATGCTTCGATCTAGTCCTTTCTGCGTTTGGACGGTATAGATAGATCTCAATCCTACCCCTGCGTCAAAAGTATAATCGGAGCTGTCTTCAAACACAAGTCCAGATATACTTTCATCCAGCGCAATCTCATCATCCGTAAACACTGACCCGAAAATCTCAACCAAAAAAGTGATATTTTCACGCCGAAGAATGGCGCGAACTTCGGTTGGAGGCGTGTCCAAGGAAATAATTCCGGTACCGTCTTCTTTGGTCAATTCTGCTAATTTTGCGGAAACAGGTAATGCGGACAATCCAGAACCATATGGCTTTTTCTCAAACGGAAAATCGTCACGGTTGGGTCTGGTGGATGTTAGTTCGAATTCTGGTGCGGATTTTGGTATTGTAGGACTGTTCGCCATACCCGATACACCCGAACCGGTCGTTCCTGCAGTTGTTGTGGGCATAACCGGCTCTGCTTTGCACGCAGCAAAGAAAAGTAACATAAAAATCAAAGGGATTGCTAACCTTTTCACAGTTCACTCCTTCCCCCCCCGCCGCCTGCCCGGAAGGCGGGGGGGGGGGGATTGTCATTAAACTCCACCCAAGGGGGGTATCGGGAAACG
>JAITGE010000003.1 GCA_031280825.1 Oscillospiraceae bacterium
TGCTGGGATATTAAAAACCGCAAAACCGTGTGTTTCTCGGTTTTGCGGCTTTATTGTTGGCGGCTCTGTCCTTGATTTTACTGGGGTTTTGGGCTTTATGCCTTTGTAAACTTCGATAAGGAAAAAGCGGTAGAATTAAGTCTGGGAAGAATTCTTCGAAAAGGAGAAGCATATGCCGGACAAAGAGACAACGAAACACAAGCACCTGACCCTTGGCGAGCGGGAGGAAATCCAGGGATGCCTACCACGTTTTGCAAACGCAAGACCTTGCTGTGTCCAAATCCTCGGTTTACCGCTACCTGTACAAGGGCTATCTGTCTGCCGGAAAGATGAATTTCTCGCGCGTGGTGAAATTAAAACTCCGGAAACCACGAAGCCTGGAATACATTCCCAAAAGCGCGAAAGTCGGCAGAACCCACGATGATTTTCTGGCGCATGTGGTTGAAAACGGTCTCGATTCCTGGGTCGAAACGGACACCATGATCGGACGCGTCGGCGGAAAAGTCATCCCTACGCCGGATTTCACGTTCTGCAATTTTCAGGCGGGGCTGTTGCCGGACAACAAAACCTCGCTGGAAGCCGCCCTGAAAATCCGGCAGCTCAAAGCTTCCCTCGCTAACGCGGGCTTGCGTTTCGGCGATCTGTTCCCCGTCATTCTCACCGACAACGGCGGCGAATTTGCCAACGTCGACGCCTTTGAACGTGACGCGGACCGACAAAAAGAAACCCTGCTCTTTTTCTGCGACCCCTACCAGTCCGGCAAAAAGCTCCACTGCGAGAAAAACCACACGCTGTTCCCCATTCTAACTTCCCCGCCTATGGAACTTACTCTGAGAAGCCCCGCTTACCGCCGCGCTTCCCGCATTGATTTCCATGCGTTTCCCGGTCTAAAATCCTCAGTCTTCCTATGGTGGAACTTAAGGTGGGAATTTACGGATTTTATACGACATCTTCCGGCAATTCCAGTGTGATCCTGCCCAGTCTGCCGCCGCGCAGCTCGTCAAGCAGTGTCCCCGCCGCGCGAAAGGTATCCGGCTCCCCGCCGGGAAGGCGCATCCCGCGGGCATGGGCGATAACCTCCAGCAGCTGCCAGCCGGGCTGCGCCGCAGCTTCCGCCGGGAGCTTGTAGCGTTCCGAAACACGCCTCGTGTAGCCCCGCGCCTTCAGGACCTCCAGCAGGCGGCAGGCAAGCGCCTCCACATCCAGGATATCGTCCTTGATCGCGCCCAAAAAAGCCAGCCGCTCCCCAACTGCCGGATCCTCAAACTTTGGCCAAAGCACACCGGGCGTATCCAGAAGCTCCATCGTGATTTGCGCGCTGCGTCTGCCGGTTTCACGGATAGGATACCAACGGTTTTGCCGCGTAACCCCGGGCTTGTCGGCAGCCTCGGCGCGGGTACGTCCGGCAAGCCGGTTGATCAGCGAGCTTTTGCCTGTATTGGGGACGCCTGCTACCATCAGACGCACAGGCTTGCCTGCCATGCCGCGGGCAGCGCGATGTGACAATTGTTCGCGCAAAAGCAGACGCACGGCGGGCGTAAACGCGTTGATCCCTTTGCCGGAGCGACAATCCACCGCCAAGGCGACGGTGCCGCTTTCGCGCAGTGCGGCAAGCCAGCGGTTGGTGGCGGCTTCCTCCGCCAAATCGCATTTGTTGAGCAATATGAGCTTCGGTTTTGCGCCGATGAGCGTGTTCAGCTCCGGGTTGCGGCTGCTTTCAGGCACGCGCGCGTCACGCAGCTCCACCACAGCATCCACCAGCGGCAGACTTTCTTTCATCAGCCGCCGCGTTTTTGCCATATGTCCTGGGAACCATTGCACCTGCTCCGGCGCGGTTATTCTTTCATCCATAAGGGTATACGCTCAGCGCCGCGCGTTTTGCGATGAAAAACTGCCCGAATGGGCGCAAGCGCAGCATCACCTTGCCCAAAATATAATTTTCGTTGATGAGCTGCACATCCGTGAAGCGGCTGTCAGAGGAATTCATGCGGTTATCGCCCATCACAAACACATAGCCCTTCGGGATACGCAGCACCATTTCGCCATCCACCACATCCGCGATAGACATGCCCTCCGGCGCGGGATAGGTGCGTACGTCCTCGGCAAGGTACGCCGATTCGTTCAGCAGCTGCCCGTCGATATACACAAAGCCATCCCGCAGCGCAATCGTTTCGCCCTCCAGCGCAATGACGCGTTTCACCAGCGGTTCGTTGTGTGCGTTGGGCTGCGAGATAATGACCACGTCCCCGCGCGCGGGGTTGCCCGGCGTCGCGCTCACGGCAAGCCAGTCTTTGTCGTTCAGGGTGGGGACCATGGATTCCCCCACGACCCCTGCGAAGCGAAAAAAGAACAGGAACATCAGGGCGATCACAAAGATCGCCGAAACCATTACCTCCGCCAGCTCGTAGCAGGCGTTGGTAAGCTTTCCCGGTGCTTTTTTATCCATAAATCGGGCGACCCTTTCTGGGGCGTATTGACACTGGATCAACCGCCGAGCTTTGGCGAAAAACGCAGCAGCATATAGCCGGTGATTTGCCGCTGATCCACCAAGCCCACGGCAGAAAAACGGCTGTCGGTCGAATGCCCGCGGTTGTCGCCCAGCACGAAGCATGTGCCCGGCGCGACCGTCAGCGGAAATTTCATGTTCCCCTGCGCCGTAGTGGGCGCGGCGACGTATGGCTCTTGCAGCGCTTGCCCGTTGACGTACACGACGCCGGCTTTGAAATCAATATCGACCTCATCCCCCGGCAAAGCAATGATGCGCTTCACAATGGGCTTGTGCAAGCCATCGGTTTCGGCAACAACCGCCACGCGCCCGCGTTCCCAGCGGGGAACGAATGCCGTTACCAGCATCCAGTCGCCGTCGCGCAGCGTGGGCAGCATGGAAGCGCCATCCACGCGAATCGGGCGGCAGACAAAGCTGAAAAGCACAAAAACTACCAGTATCGCGGCGGCTAAAGACCACGCCAGCTCATAGAGCAGCCGCAGCGGCGCGGGCTGTGGGCGCGGTTCCGGCTTTGTTCGCAGCGGAACCCAATATTCCTGCACCGTGCGCATGGGCGGTACCTCCGGTTGGGGTTAGAGGTTGAAGAAAAGAACGCCGTCTGCGAGCGGGATGCATCCCGCCGCGCAGCGACGTCCCTTTCACCTATGAAAGCAGAAATCTCAACGCGCTGTCAGGCGAGCTTTTCCTTGACCTTCGCTGCCTTGCCGACGCGGTCACGCAAATAATACAGCTTTGCGCGGCGCACCTTGCCCAGGCGAACCAAATCCACTTTGGCGACGTTCGGGGAATGCAGCGGGAACACACGCTCCACGCCTACGCCGTAGGAGAGGCGGCGGACGGTGAAGGTTTCGGCGACACCCGAGCCTTTGCGGGCAATTACCGTGCCTTCAAACACCTGAATGCGCTCGCGCTCCCCCTCGCGGATCTTTACGTGCACCTTTACGGTTGAACCGATCTCAATGGTGGGCGGGGCTTCCTTCATGGATTCCTTCGCGATGCGCAGCAGAGATGCATACGCGCTCTGAGGGTTGGTTTGGATCAATTGCTCTGCCTTTGCTTGGTTCATTGCGACCTCCAAAATTTCGATTGTTCTTGCCCGCGTCGCCAAAAGCAGCCGGGCAGAGGAACAAAGTGTTGAACAGCGGTATTATACCACAACAAAACGAAAAATGCAATACACCGCGCCGGATTTTTACCTGCGCGGTCCGCGGTTATCAAACCGGCGGTCGTCGCGGCGCGGGGCAGGGCGGCGCGGCGCGTCGGAAATGGTGTTCTCCGGCACCAAGCCCTCGACCTCAATCAGCGCTTCGCGGCGTGAAAGGTTCAGGCGGCCCTGGTCGTCGATCTCGCGCACCTTGACGATCACTTCATCGCCGACGCTCACAACATCCTCCACGCGTTCCGTGCGTTTAACGTCCAGATGGCTCACATGCACCAAGCCCTCTTTGCCCGGAGCAATTTCGACGAAAGCGCCAAAATCCATCAGGCGCGTGACTACGCCTTTGTAAATCGAACCGACCTCGGGGTCGTTGGCAATGGTTTCAACCATAAACAGCGCGCGCTGGGCGTCGTCGATATCCACGGCGCAAATAAAGATCTTGCCGTCCTCCTCCACGTCGATTTTGCAATTGCATTCGGCGCAGATTTTTTGGATGACCTTGCCTTGCTTGCCGATGACCTCGCTGATTTTTTCCACCGGGATGGTGGTGGTGAGCATCTTCGGCGCATATTTTGAAAGCTCCGCGCGGGGCTGCGGGATGACCGGGAGCATGATTTCATCCAGGATATGCAGCCGCGCCTTATGCGTTTTTTCAAGCGCCTCCCGAATAATTGCGGGGGTAAGCCCGTCGATCTTCAAATCCATCTGGATGGCGGTGATGCCTGCGTGCGTGCCGGCGACCTTGAAATCCATGTCGCCAAAAAAGTCCTCCAAGCCTTGAATATCCACCATGGTCATGAAGCGGTCGCCTTCGGTCACCAAGCCGCAGCTGATGCCCGCCACCGGCGCTTTGATCGGCACGCCCGCCGCCATAAGCGAAAGCGTCGAGCCGCAAATCGCGCCCTGCGAGGTGGAGCCGTTGCTGCTCAGAACCTCGCTGACGAGGCGGATGGCGTAAGGGAACTCCTCCACCGGGGGAATCACGGGCAGCAACGCCCGCTCCGCCAGTGCGCCATGCCCGATTTCGCGGCGACCGGGACCGCGGGAGGGGCGGGTTTCGCCCACGGAAAAGGAGGGGAAATTGTAGTGGTGAATATAACGCTTGCTCTCCTCTTCGTCAATGCCGTCCAGCTTTTGATCCATGCTCACCGGACCTAACGTGGTGCTGGTGAGAACCTGTGTCTGCCCCCGGGTGAACATCCCCGAGCCGTGGGCACGGTCGAGCAGATCAACCTCCGCGTTCAACGGGCGAAGCTCGTCGATCCCGCGTCCGTCTACGCGCTTGCCATCGTCAAGCAGCCAGCGCCGCACAACGTATTTTTGCGTTTTGTAGAGACAATCCTCGATTTTTGGCAGCTCGGCGGCGTATTTTTCATCAAATGCCGCGTGAACCTTTTCATAAATGGGCTTCAGGCGTTCGTCGCGTACGCGTTTGTCGTCCGTATCCAGCGCGGCGCGAAGGTCTTCGATGGCAAACGCCTTGATTTCCTCATACATTTCCGCGGGCGGGTCGTTGCTGGGGAAGTCAATCTTTGCTTTGCCGCAGGCATCCGCAATGCTTTGGATAAAAGCGACCAGCCTTTGGTTTTCCGCATGACCAAAGAGGATGCCGTTGAGCATTTCCTCGTCCGTAACCTCCAGCGCGCCGGCTTCAATCATGGCGACAAGCTCCGCGGTGGAGGCAACAACCGTGCTCATGCGGCTCTTTTCGCGCTGCGCAGCGTTGGGGTTAATAACATATTCCCCATCCACCAGACCGACCGTCACGCCGGCAATCGGCCCGCGCCACGGGATCTCGCTGATGCTCAGGGCAATCGAAACGCCAAGCATCGCGACCATATCGGGCGGGCAGTCCTGATCCACGCTCATCACCGTGGCGACCACCGCCACATCGTTGCGCATATCCTTGGGAAAGAGCGGGCGGATCGGGCGGTCGATCACGCGGGAAGCCAAAACCGCCTTTTCGCTCGCGCGCCCTTCGCGCCGCTGGAACGAACCCGGAATTTTGCCCACAGAATAAAGCTTTTCTTCAAAATCGACCGAAAGGGGAAAGAAATCAATGCCATCGCGTGGCTTGGCGCTCATGGTTGCGGCGCAAAGCACGTTCGTTTCACCGTAGCGCACCAGGCAGGATCCCCCCGCCAGCTGCGCCATCTTACCGGTTTCCACGATAAACGGGCGACCGCCGATCTCCGTTTCGAACCGTTTGAAATCACTGAAAAACATACGGATACTCCTTTGAAATATATTTCCAAAAAGGAGCGCGGCTTAGCAATAAATCTATCCTTCTTTTTCTGAATCTATATAAAGAAAGCAAAACGTAAAGAAAGATGGATTTACCGCTAAAACACAAACCCCTTCATTTGGCAAAATAAAAGGGAGGGGCGGTGGCGGGCGCGTGCCCGCCGCCAAGCCCCTCGTTGCGCCAATTACTTGCGGATGCCCAAGCGGACGATGAGCGAACGGTAACGCTCGATATCGTTGTTTTGCAAATAGCTGAGCAAATTACGGCGGTGACCGACCATTTTGAGCAAGCCGCGCCGCGAATGGTGATCCTTCTTGTGTTCCTTCAAATGCCCGGTCAAATCGTTGATGCGTTTGGTCAGCAGTGCAATCTGCACCTCCGGCGAGCCGGTGTCGCCCTCGTGTGTGGCGTATTCGGCAATAACTGCGTTTTTCTCCTCCTGGGTCATGCTGCTTTCACCTCTTCGTTTGTTTTGCCTGTTTCCCAGCCGGGGGCGGTGAATCCGCCAGCCGAGGAACAGCTATCTCTTGGTAGTCTACCACAAAACAATGCGTTTGTAAAGGGGTGCGGCACCGTTTTGAAAAAAAAATTTCAGTCAAAGCGGATACCCGTCCAGCCGGCGCTTGCATTTTCAGCATAGCTTTGCTATACTGTGAGGCAAAGAAAGGGGGGCTGCGCCTTGCGCAGAATCACAAAACGCGTTTACGGCTTGCTGGCGCTGGTGATCGGCTTTGCCTGCGGGCTTACCGCTTTGGCGGGCAGCCTCGCCGCGCATGGGGCGAAGTGGGCGGGCAGCCGTGCCAATGCCCATGTGTTCAGCAACGGGCAGCTGGTTTCGGCCGGCGGTATTTATGACCGCAACGGCGTGGCTCTTGCCGCGAGCGCGGGGGGCGAACGCATTTTGCCGGAAAGCAAGACCACGCGCATGGCAACGCTTCACGCCGTCGGTGACCCGCAAGGCTTTATATCCGCCGGCGTGCAGAGTGTTTTCCGCGCCAAGCTCATCGGCTGGAGCGCTTGGAACGGTATGTACCCGCTTGTGCGCTATGGGCGGGGCAGCGACGTGCTGCTGAACCTGGACGCGGAGCTGTGCGCAACGGCATACAAGGCGCTGAATGGACACAAGGGTACGGTCGCCGTGATGGATTACCGGACGGGCGAGCTGCTCTGCATGGTATCCGCGCCCAGCTTCGACCCGCTTCATAAGCCTGAAAATATGGAGGGCGACGAAAAATACGATGCCATTTACATGAACCGGTTTTTGCACGGGCTGTTTACGCCGGGTTCGGTGTTTAAAATCGTCACTGCAGCGGCGGCGATTGAGAATATCCCGGATATACACACGCAGGTCTTTACCTGCACGGGCAAATACGCCACAGGCGAGGGGTATGTGATTTGCAGCGGAACACACGGCAAAATCCATTTTGAACAGGCGATGAACAACAGCTGTAACGCCGCCTTCGCCGCTATAGCGGAGCAGCTGGGGGAACAAAAGCTCCGCGCCATGGCGGAGCAGCTGGGTTTTTCGCGGCAATATGCCATCGACGGCATTCCGCTTTCGCCCAGCCGCTTCAGCGGCGGCGGCATGAATGTCTTGGAGCTGGGCTGGGCAGGCATCGGGCAGCACACGACGCTGGCAAACCCCGCGCATTTTCTGATGCTGATGAGCGCCGTCGCAAACGGCGGGGAGGGCGCTGTCCCCCGTTTGGTCGCCGGCATCCGCAGCCCTGGTGGCTTTGTTGCCGCCTATGGCAGAAAAGAGAGCGGCGTGCGGCTCAGCGCGGCGACAGCGCGGCAGCTCGTGGAGCTGTTGCGTTCAAATGTCCAAAATAAATACGATTCTGACGGCAGCGAGGACGCCATGCAGCTTTGCGGCAAAACAGGCACTGCCGAGGTTAACGGCAAAAAGCCCCACGCCTGGTTCGCCGGTTTTTCGGCAAACCCGCAAACGCCCTATTCCATTGTCATCGTTGCCGAAAACGGCGGTTCGGGGCAAGGCGTCGCTTACGACATCGCCGCGAAGGTCATGCGCGCGGTCTGCGGGTGACGGCTTTTTTGGGAACACAGATATGCCCTAGTTGCGCACCTGCGTTTCAACCACGCTGCCGCCGGCATATTGCTCGCGAAGCTTTGGTTTTTCGATTTTGCCTGTGGCGTTGCGCGGCACGGGCGCGAAAAAGATTTTTCGCGGACGCTTGTAGCGCGGCAATTCCTTGCAGAACGCTTCGATTTCTTCCTCCGTGCAGCTTTCGCCGGGCTTGCATTCGATAATCGCCGCGGCAATTTCGCCAAGGCGGTAATCCGCAAGACCGATCACCGCGCAATCCTTGATTTTGGGGTGCGCACGGAGAAAATCTTCAATTTGTACGGGATAAAGATTTTCGCCACCGGTGATGATTACGTCCTTTTTGCGATCCACCAAATAGATGAAGCCGTCCGCGTCTTCCCGCGCCATATCGCCCGTGAAGAGCCATTCGCCGCGCAGCACTGCCTGTGTGGCGCTTTCGTCCTTATAATAACACCGCATCACGCCCGGTCCTTTGACCGCCAGCTCGCCGACCTGCCCCGGCGGGGTCGCTTTGCCTTGTTCATCGACAATCTTTGTTTCCCAAAGATACCCCGCTTTGCCGATCGCGCCGACTTTTTCGATGTTTTGCAGCCCCAAATGCACGCAGCCCGGACCGATGGATTCCGAAAGTCCGTAATTTGTGTCGTAACCGTGCGCGGGGAAGCGCGTCTTCCAGCGCTTGATCAGGCTTGGCGGCACGGGCTGCGCACCGATGTGCATCAGCCGCCACGCGCTTAGGTCGTAATCCTCCACGCGCAGCTCGCCGCTTTCAAGCGCATCCAGAATATCCTGCGCCCACGGAACGAGGAGCCAAACGATGGTTGCGCTCTCGTTGGCGGCAGCTTCCAAAATCCAGCGGGAGCTTGTGCCGCGTAGCAGCACTGCCCGGCTGCCGGTCAGCAGGCTCCCGAACCAGTGCATTTTCGCGCCGGTATGATAGAGCGGCGGGATACATAAGAACACATCCTCGCGCCCTTGCCTGTGATGGCGCTGTTCCACCTCACAGGCGCAAACCAGCGCCCGGTGGCTATGTAAAATCGCCTTTGGGAAGCCCGTCGTGCCGGATGAAAAATAGATTGCCGCATCGTCCTCGTCGTGGAGCGGGAGGAACGGCGGCTTTGGGGAGCAGCGCCCCGCCAGCAGCAGACCGGGCTGGGCAAAGGGCGGGCGTTCCCATTGCTCGCCGATAAAAATTTGCAGTCGAAGCTCGGCGAGCTGCCCCTGGAGTGCCGCCATGCGTTCCACGAACTCCGCGCCGAAAAAGAGAACCCGCACATCCGCCAAATTCAGGCAATAGCGGATTTCTTCGGAGGAATAACGGAAGTTCATGGGCACAACAACCGCGCCCGCCTTGAGCACGCCAAAATAGACGGGCAGCCATTCCAGACAGTTCATCATCAATATGGCAACCTTTTCGCCGGGCTGCAAGCCGCCCTCCAGCAGTAGGTGCGCAATTTGGTTCGCTTGCTCGTCGAATTTGCGCCAGGTAAGGGTTTTGCGGTAGCCGGAGTGAAAATCCCGCTCAACGAGACGCATTTCGCGCCAATCCGGCTGTGCCAAGGCGCGTTCGCGCAGCCCGGGGTTGACCTCCACCAGCGCGACGTCATCGCCGTAATGCGCGGCGTTGCGCGCCAAAAACTCCGTAATCGGCATCCAAGCATCCCTTCCTATGGTTCGTTCACACATAATCCTGCAGCACCGCCTGCAGACCGGAGCGTTCCAGCGCCGCGCGGACTTCGGCTACGCTGCGTTCATCCGCCAGCCGGAATTGCGGGTCGCCTTTTTCCGCCGCGCTGTGCCCGCCCACACCGACGCGCACGCCGGCAGATATTTTTGTCGCCGTTAAGCCCACGGCGTGATCCCGGAACCCCGCCCGCTCCCTTGTGGAAACGGTTTGCCCCGCAAAGGGCAGAAACAGCCGGTATGCCAGCATGACCTGCAGCAGCCGCGCTTCCGTTACCTGCCCGGCGTTTTGCTGCCGCTCGCCAAACGGGCGAAGCCGCGGGAAGCTGAAGGATAGCTCGGCGTGCGGATATTGCTTTTGAACGCGCCGCGCGTGCAGCCCGGCGGCGAAGGCGTCGCGCCGAAAATCCCCCAGCCCCAAGAGCGCGCCGAACGCCACGCCGCGCATCCCGCCGCGCAGCGCCCGCTCCTGCGCGTGAAAGCGGTAGGGGAAACAGCGCTTCGGTCCCGCCGGATGCACCTGCCCATAAAGCACCGGATCGTAGCTTTCCTGGTACACGCTCACATAATCCGCGCCGCAGCGGTGCAGATAGGCATATTCATCGCTGTTGAGCGGATAAATCTCAATGCCGATCACGCCGAAATATTCCCGCAGGAGTGAAATTGCCTGCCCGATATATTCCACATGGGACGCCGCACGACTTTCGCCTGTGAGGAGAAGAAGCTCACGCAAGCCCGTTTGCGCGATGGCTTCCGCTTCGCGGCGAATTTCCTCCAGGCTGAGCTTGCCGCGCAGGATTTTGTTTTGGCGACCGAAGCCGCAGTAGGTGCAATGGTTTTCACAATAGTTCGCGATATAAAGCGGCGTAAACAGACTGACCGCGTTGCCGAACCAGCGGCGCGTTTCGGTCTTAGCGACCTGCGCCATTTCTTCCAGCAGTCCCTCGGCGGCGGGGGAAAGCAGCGCCGCGAAGTCCTCGGCTGTTTTGCCGGGCTGTGCCAGCGCGCGGCGTACATCCGCAAGCGTATACCGCAACGGCTCAAATGCCGCGACCGCACCCAAAAGCGCTTCCATCGCGTCGCCCGGGAGCCGCTCCATGCCGGGCCGGTATTCCATCACAGGGGAACCCTGCTGCTTCATTCTCCGCACCGTTCCTCGATAAAATCAATGCCTTTCTTCATCAAGATGCGGCGCTAGCCCTGCACTGCCAGGATATGCGCGCCGCTTTCCAAGGTATAGCCGCCCATCCCGGCGGGCAGGAGGACACAGTCGCCCTTGCGCAGCGGCAGCACTTCGCCGGCGGCGGCAAGCTGTGTCCGCCCGTCCAGCACAAGCAGCGACAGGAAGGCGTCCTGCGGCGGCGCACCTTGCCGCGCACCTTGCCATTCCGCCACCGAAAAATACGGGCAACGCAGCGGCAGAGCTTCTTTGGCGGCGTAAGGCGCAAGCTCCGCCGCGCAAAGCGCCTGCGAAATGTGCAGCTCGCGCGGCGGCTGGCGATTGTAATCAAAAACCCGGTACGTGGTATCCGAGCTTTGCTGCACCTCGGCCAAAAGCACGCCCGCGCCGATGGCATGCAGCGTCCCTGCCGGGATGAAGAAGAAATCCCCGCGCCGCACGGGTTGCTTGCGGAGCAAATCCGACAGTGCGTTTTCACGGATCGCCCTTTCGAACGTTGCCTTTGTTATCTGCTCCCTGAAGCCCAATGTGAGCGAAGCGCCGGGCGCCGCGTCCAAAATATACCAGCATTCGGTCTTGCCCGCTTCGCCGGGACGCAGGCAGGGCGCACCGTCGGTTGGGTGCACCTGCACGGACAGCGCCTCGCGCGCATCAATGAGCTTCACCAGCACGCCAAGCGGCTTACCGCCGAACCAAGCGGGCTTTTGCGCCGCGACGGCTGCAAGGCTTTGCCCGGTCAGTGCACCGTTCCGGATGCTTGCGCTGCCCTTGGGGTGCGCGGAAAGCACCCATGCCTCGGCGCAGTTCGCTTTGCCGCCCGGGTCAACGCCATATTCCTCCGCCAAGCGCCGCCCGCCCCATACGGCTTCGGAAACATAGGGCGCGAGTAAGATTGGGTAAGGCTGCATAATCAAAGCCCCTTGCAGGTTGATGCTGTCAGTATAGCATATTCTCGTCCGATTTTCCATAGGAATGCTGCATATAACAAAAAAGCAGCAAAGGAGCACCACTGTGAAGGTTTTTGGGGATTGGTTTGGCGCGCGGCAAGCATCTGCTCCCGCAAACGCGGAGAAACACCGCTTTACGCAGGAGCTGCGCGACCTGCAGCGGCAAATGGAAAGCGCCCAGTCACTTTTCGCCAATGAAACGGACGAGGATCTGCTGGATGCCGCCATCTACCAAATGCAGGCGCTGCAGGCGCGTTACAGGCATCTGCTGCGCGCCGCGAAGGAAAACGCAGAACAAAAATCAAGCGCTGAGAACAACGGGGGGTTCGCATGACAAAGACGTTGCTGACGGTTCTGTGCGGCTTGGCAGCAGTGGGCGGGCTGGCGCTGCTTTTGGCTGTGCTGCGCTCCGGGCGCCCGCTGCGCAATTTGCTGCTGAGCGCCGTTTCGGGGCTGGCGGCTCTGCTTGCCGTGAACGCTTTGGGCACGCTGGCGGGCATATCGCTGGCGGTTAACTGGTTTTCGCTGGGGGTCAGCGCCGCCGGGGGCGCACCTGGGGTGATATCCCTGCTGCTGGCAGACGTCATTTTTACCGGATAGGAAGTGCCGTGCCTCAATACCAAACCCAGCCGAACAGAAAAATCCAAATAAACCACTGCCACCATTCGGTGTAATACTCCACAAGCACATAGGCTTCCTGCCCATCGGGACCGTACACATAAACGCCCGTGAAGCCTTCTTCGCCAAAGGCTTCGTTTTGCAGCGTTCCGTCCGGACGAACGGATACCAGCTTCGCGTCTTCTGCCGCAAAGGTGCTGCCGCCGGGGCTGGTGACGATTCGGGCGGAACCGTCGCGGTACCGCAGGGAAATGGCTTTATAATTCACGTCAAACGCCGAAACAGCAGGCAGCGTCGGCGTAGGGCTGAGCTGCACGGAGCCATAGACGGGGAAGAGCCGCGCGCCGCCGCCGCCGCTGGCGTCAATCACGCCATAGCGCAGCTCGCCAAAATAAACCGCGAACCCGCAAACGCTTTGGTAATTCGCTTGGTTAAGCGCGGGCGCGGGCATAACGGGGGACGCTCCCTGCTGCGCGGCCAGCGCTGCCGGCGTCAGACTGAACAGGTTGCCGCCGTTGCTGTAATACAGTGTGTTTTCCAAAACGGCAAGGCTGGGCAGGCGGCGGAAAAACGCAAATTTAGTTTTGTCGCCGGGAACGGGGCTGACGGATTCGCTGAGCGTGCGGACGAACGTGTCCTGCCCGACGCTTTCGCTCCCAAAATTACGCGAACGCAGGTCAAAGCTTCGCTGATAGCTTCCGCCGCTTTCAACCCAGCCGCCCGCGGGAACGGTATAGTACCAACTATCGTTCAGCGGGACAATGGCGCTGTTGGTTTGAATCCAATAGGCGTTCAGATAGGCGTCGCTCGTCGCTTGCGCGGGCGCAACCCAACCGCTGTGGCGATGCTCTGCATCCCGCATGACGTGATCGCTGAGCAAAAGATAATCATGGTTTACGTAGCCCGGGATATCCGGCACGTTGCCGTATTCGGCCGGTCCGTCGTTCCAGGTGGTGTCAACGTGATACCACGAATCGTCTTCCAGCCTTACGAGATTCCAAGCGTGGTTCATCGGCTCGCTGGTGACAAAGGCACAGGTAACCCCCAGCCTGGTGAGCAGAAGGCAGTTGGCGAGGGCGATGCCCTGACAGACGCTGCTGCCGCGGCAAAGCGCGCCATAGACATTGAACCAATAGGGATCATAACCGCTGGGGTCAGCGGGCAGCGTGGGATAGGCGTTGTGCATGGCAATATATTCGTTGCACCACAGCACCTTTCCGGCGTCGGTCAAATTCGCGGGCACCTGCGCCAGAATCAACTCCACAACCGCCTCCAGTCGCGCGGTCTGTTCGCGCAGGACGGAAATGGCAGCAGTGTAGCTAAACCAAACGCGTGTGACGATGCCGTTTTCCGTAAGATAATAAATGCCGTCGGAATAAAACAGCTCCGGGTGCGCGTTGAGTGTGTCGTTCATGAGATCGCCAAGCGCGGCGCCTGTCAAACCGTATGCCGTCAGATCCACCCACGGCTTGAACGTCTGCAAGCCCTCAATGTAAGCGTCCGCCGCGCTCAGTGCCTGCGACTGCAGACCGGGCGCGACCCAGCGGGCGTTCAGGTTGCCGCTTTGCAGCGTGACGGCGGGCAGATAGGTTGCTCCCGCAGCCTCCGCCGGCAATGCGTAGGGGGCATAGCGTATCGCTTGTGCCGGTTCTGCCGCAGCGGCATTTTGTGCCGCAGCGGCTATCATCGCCGTGCCGCCGCGCAAAAACGCGGTCAGCAGTAGCAGCGCAAGGATCCTCTTACACAGCTGTTTCATAGTATTGCTCCCTTCTTTGCGTGTTCCCGGGCGCGTGACGCGCCCTCGTTTATAATTCGCAGATTGCGCTCCAGCACCGCAATACCGCGCCAGGTGTAGGCTCTGCCGGGTGGCGGCGGCAGCGTAAGCCGGGGATAGACTTCCTTTAAAAATGCAGGCAGGGGCTTTGGCGTGCGCCCGGTATTGCACGGGCAGACCTCTTGGCAAATATCGCAGCCCCAGGCGGTGCCCGCTTTTTGCAGCAGCGCGGCTTCCGCCGCCGTCAATGCCCGGTTGCTTTGACTCAAAAAAGAAACGCAGCGCTCCCGCCGGAACGTTTTGCCGTCAAGCGCGCCTCCGGGGCAGGCTTTTTGGCATAGGTCGCAATTTGCGCAGGGCGGCGGCGGCAGGCTGCGCGGCGGGCTATCCTCCAGTGTGAAATCCGTCACAATTTCGCCCAAAAAAATCCAGCTCCCGTATTCCGGCGTGATGAGCAGATTGTGCCGCCCGCGTCTGCCCAGCCCTGCCTTGATCGCCATCTCCACCTCCGGCAAGGGTGAATTGTCGCAATACCAAGCAAAATGCCGGGAGGGATATCGCCCGCGCAACGCTTCGCAGACCTCCGCAAGCCTTGCCCCGCAAACCTCATGATAGTCGGGCAGGGTGGCGTACCGTGCGATGTTACGCCCATCATAATATTTTTCCGGCAGTAAGTAAGGGAACGCAGCTACGATTACGCTGCCGCCGGCATCGCTTTCGCAGGTCCCCCAAAGCGGCAGCAGGCGGTTGAGCGTCCCTCTCAAGGCGCAGTCCAAAGGCACTCCCCCAATCCGCTGGAATTGTAGCATATCCCACGGCAAAAAGCAAGAAAAAAAGACAGAGCTGCTGTTGTTGACCGTTTTTTGTCAACAGACCGCACAAAGAAAACACAAGGGTGTCTTTTTCGGGGTATCACGAACCAACAGCACCGCCCGTTGCGTTGGGCGGTGCTGTTGGCGGTTCTGCGTTTCACTACTTTTTCCTCTTTGCATCAAAGGGCGCCATGCCGGTTTCGTCAAAAAGCCGCACGGCTTCCTTGCAGATGTTCAGGCTCAGGGTCAGGCAGTCCTCATCTATGTTATCCGGGGTATCCAGGCGCGTATGATAATAGCGCTTCGCCGCGTGACTCACGGCTGTGAAGCCCGTGGAGCGCAAGCCGTACATCGAAAACGCTTCGGCGTCCACCGCACCGGGGTAAAGCTCACTGTCGGGGATATCCGCACCGCAATTCGCGGCGGCGGTATGCAGCAGATCCCCCACGGCCTTATCGTTTTTCACGGTGCCTGTGCAGCCAAAATTGCAAACGCGCATTTCTTTGATCTCGCGCATGGTGTCGAGCGAAATAAACACGGTTTCCACATCCGAAAGCTCTTTTGCGTGCTTTTTGGCGAACGCCTTTGCGCCGCGCAAGCCGGCTTCCTCCGCGCCGGTGAGCAAGCACGCAACCTCCGTGTTCTCAAAACGCGCGCCGGCGTCGTGCAGCTCTTTCAACAGTGCCATAGCGATATAGTTTGCGCTGATATTGTCATTCGCGCCGTCGGTGACGACCTTGTAGTTGATGAATTTCATGATAGCAAAGATAAACGGCAGGGTGCAAAGCAGCGCGATGCCCCAGCCGAGCATGCCGGTGTCGCCGGTAATATCGTAGGCAGTGCCCTTACCCGTCCAGACTTCGTTTGCTTCTTCCGCTGCATTCGCCATCACTACGGTGACCAGGCGCACGACGGAGGCGACCAATCCAAGGAGCATACTCAGCACAGCGCCAAAAATCGCAATACCCAAGCCCGTGCCCTCGCCCAGCCAGGAATATGTCCATTCATTGGCGGCGTCGGTATGCCCGCCAAGGATGATGCGGCGTTTCGTTTCACCGCTGGGCTTGCGCACAGCATAAACATTGCGCGAAACGCGTTTTGGGAAGAGAAAATCAACAAATTCTCGATACATCAAAAACTCAAAGAGGAACATCAGCACCGCAAGCAAAGAAAGCGCCGCGCCAAGCACCGCCAGCGCAACAGAATCCTTGCCCAACCAGAAGCAGGCGATATTGCCCAACAAAAACAGCGCGGCAACGGGGATGAAGCCCATAAAGGCATGGGGGTGCAGGGTGAAATCCTCCATCAGAACCGTGTCGCCCTTTGCGGGATCACTGATCTTTTCCAGCTCCCCTTTAAAAAAAGCTTGCGCGTCGCGCTCGGATTGCGTGCCGGGCAAACGCTTTTTAAAGGTGTCGCACACCTTGCGGATGCCTTCGACCATATATTGCTTCGTGGAATCCGCCGCGGTCAGGCGCGGGTTTGTGAGAACTGCTTTTGGCATAATTGTTCACTCCTTTAAATAGTCACACCTATTTTCTCATCATTATACCATGCGCTGCAAAAAAAGCAAGCCCTCGGCAAAAACAAAAAAGCAGCTCTTGCAGTTTTATAACATTTTAGCTTAGGGCGTGTTTGAAAAAGGGAAGCACTTGTGCTATTTCAACAAAACCATGATGGCGGCAAGGTAAACGAAACGGTTGAAGAATACGATGGATATTTTTCAGTGTGAGCGCTGCGATAACAATCGCAATACTGGGCTCGTTTTGTGGGCTGCGCAACATGAAACAAATCCACCAGTGGGCAAGCAACGAAAATGAAGCGCTAGAATGGTCTGTCGAAACAATGCACTGGTTGTTGGA
>JAITGE010000017.1 GCA_031280825.1 Oscillospiraceae bacterium
TTATGCTCCGGCACCTTCTTCGTGGTAGACAGCCGGACTAAGTTCAACATAGTTAATTAGCCCAGAGTCATCTTCCTTGCTGCCGGTGCCGTCGACGTCGAGGGCGCGGTAGGTGGTTGAGCAGATTTTGGGGACGATCCAATAGGTGCCGTCGTCGGCGTTGCGGCTAATTAACAACCTCTTCCAGTGGATAGCATACAAAATCCTTCATGATCTTCTCCGCAACCAATGAATCGCTCTCGTTGGGTTTCTGAAAGTAACCTCGAACAAAGCCAAAGCCCAACATTGGCGCACCATAAGTATAAGCCAGATTGAATAAGTAGAAGCCATTTTCTTTTTCTGCAAGCGCCAGGTGAAAAACGCGATCCCCAAACACATACTCGTTAAAGCCCGCTTCTTTAAGAAACGCAAAAGACTCGTTGAGCTGTTCCTGTCGGACGGCGCCTAATGACAAGTGGAAGGATATGTACCGAAGTGCCGTATCTGATGATGTTAGTTTCTGCAAACAGTAAAGTTCGAGGATCGATCCCTGCTCAGCGTCCTCTCTTAGTTTGATAGAGATCGGAACAGAAAAACTACGCAAAATATTCGGGATAAAAAGCAGTTCTGGGCGCAGAGGATCCTTCAATTCTGCAGCCTTTGCTTTTATTGTTTGCAACAACAAAGATGCATCATAAACCTCTGAAGTTAGGTTCTTGCTTCCTGGAAAATCAGCCCAATCGCTTTGTTCAATACTTATCTCAACCGCGCTTGTGGATTGTGTGATTTTTACTGCATCTGTTGAAATATCCCCACTTTTCGCGCAGGCTGTAAACGCGGCAGAAAAAAGCAAGCAGACCAGCAGACATATAATGACAGATTTCTTTTTCATAAAGCAATCACACCTTTCTGTTCCAAATAAAATCTGTAAAAGCATCACGAGTTGCTTCCGCTTGTACTGAAGAAACGCTTACTCCTGCACCTTGATATATGGGCCATTGCGCAACGAGCATGAAGGCGTTTCTTGTGTACTTATGCACATCAGACCGCAACTGGTCTTTTGTTCTGCTGGCAATAAAATAGTTATACCGTTGGTTACGAAGATTTCCTTTGTAATAAACGGCTGCTTTCGCGCCCAGATCCATTGATGGAGTTGATGCGTACTGATCATTAGACCTCTTTCGAAATTAAATCACCAAGTCGAAATTGCAAATGCCCGCCAGAAGGTTCACCCGCAAACCATAGCGCCTTCTGCGGTTACGATTCGGAACTGCGGATCTGTGTAATTCTGGATTTGCTCGTATTTCATTTGATTCACCCCCATATGGGGATTATATCATACTTTAACTATTTTCGAAAGAGGTCTAGTGCAAGAAGTGCCGCCATCTGACGTCGCTGACCGCCGGGACCGTGATGAAGCACACGCGTCTGCCGACCAAGATCTGGTTTTGGGCAATGTTCATTATGGCGACCGACAAGCGCGGATCGTCGGCGACTTATCTGTCGACCGCGTTGAAAACCCGTTATAAAAGCGCGTGGCTACTGCTGCAAAAACTGCGCAGCGCAATGAGAAATCGGGATGCGCGCTATCTTTTGGAAGGCATTGTTGAGTTCGATGATTCGTATTTCGGCGGGCCGGCCAAGGGCGGCAAGCGCGGCCGTGGAACCGATAAAGCCCGGGGCTTAGCGGCTTTGTCGAAGAAAGAGGGGGGGGCAAGCCCTCGGGCGAAAAGTGTAATCACAACCGGGAGGTTTTCGATGCTGACAAAGAAATGCTCGTCTGGCTGCACACGATCATTCCCAACGCGAAGTCCTTCATCCGGGGCATCTTCCACGGATTTGACGAACTTCATCTGCAACGTTATCTCGATGAATTTTGTTGGCGCTTCAACCGCCGTTACCGTACAGACTGCATCTTCTTTGATTTGCTGCGCTCTGTTGCCGACTCACCGCCGCAAACCTATGCGGACTTAAAGGGATAAGCAGAATAAAATTTGAAAATCATAGCATGTTTTTTTTATTGCCTGCCCCAAATTTCTGCTTCCGCTCCATGTGTAATGGCTTTGCGAAGCCAATCCGGCGCCGCTGCCAGCAGGCAGCCCAGCGCCGCGCCGCCGGTGTTGAGGAAGAAATCATCAGCGTCACAGTGACCCAGATGAAAAATCAGCTGGATGATTTCCATCAAAAAGCTAAACGCTGCCGGGAGCAGCAAAGCGACCTTCCATGAGCGCTTGAAATAGCCGCGCAGAAAGAACCCCATCGGAGTGAAAAGAAAAATGTTCCCCAGCACATACATTGCGTGCTCATATGCCAGCCAAGGCTGCGCGCGCAGGGCAGTATAATAGTAGCGAAGCATCGCCAGCGGAAGAAAATTATAAGATGCGCTTGCGCCGCTTTTCCGCACAAAAAAGAAACCGTACAGCAACAGTGCGGCATAGAAGAATAGCATACAGGGTGTCATGATGCGCATGGCGTGGGAAAAATTGCGCCGTTGCTGCGCAAAGGCTTCCTGTTGCGGCAAAATGACGCGCAGCAGAAGCGGCAAAAAAAGCGCGGCGCTTGCGACACAAAGCACCGCCATGGGACGATCGTAATAGAACGTGCCAATCCAGCCGCCGGGATAGCCGGCAGCTTTTTGTGCCCGGAGCTGCGCCGCCGCTGCCCAAAGTAGCATGGCGCACAAAAACGCGCCCAGACCTATGGCGCAGGCTCGTTGTCCACCCGGGAGTGGCAGCACTGCCAATGTTAACAGTAAGCCGCCAAGCAAGGCGGTCGCAAGCTGGCAGCCCAGTCGTCCTATGAAGGCGAACGAGGCTTGCGCGCTCAAAAAATACCCAAGCCCCGCCGCCAGTGGCAACAGGAGCAGCTGCGGCGGCGAACGCTTCGGCGGCGCGCATAGCCCGCGCAACAACAGCGGCATCGCTTTACCTCCGATCCAAATAGCTTTGCAGGATCATCACGGCAGCGACAGCATCTACAATTTGTTTGCGTTTCGCACCGCGCACATTGGCTTCGTTCAGCGCGCGGTGCGCTGAAACCGTCGTCAGCCGCTCGTCCCAAAGCTCCACAGGCAGCTGCGCCGCTTCACGCAAACGCATGGCAAGAGCCTCGCATTTTTGTGCTTTTTCCCCTATGCTGCCATCCATGTTGCGCGGTAGCCCCAACACGATTTTTCCCGCGCCGCACTCCTTCGCCAGTGCGGCGATCCGCGTGGGCAACTGTTTTGTGTTTATGCCCGCAAGCACCATCACGGGCGAGGCAAGCATACCTAAAGAATCGCTCACCGCGACGCCTGTCCGCGCTTCGCCATAATCTATGCCTAAAATAATCATATTGCTCTCAATTTCTACGGGTGATCATGATCGGGAAAATCCGCGTTGTTAACCGAAAATGCCCTCGAACCAGCTGCCAAAGCCCCCACCTCCGTTGCCGCCGCCCGCACTGCTTTCCGGCGCGGGGCTTGGCGTGGAAGCGCAGGAGGTGCAGACGCTGGGGATGTTCGTCAGCTTGTACCAGCCCGTGGCGCTGGGGCAGTTTGAGCTTGCGGTTTTGCCGGTGCGGGTGCAATAGGACTTTTTGACCGCTTCGTTGCTCTTTGGGAACTTTTTATCCGCGTCCAGATCTTTGTGCAGGCGGTTCATGACCTCCATCCAGATGTTGGCGGCGGGGTTTTTTATGCTGCCCAAGCTTTCGGGTTGGTCGTAGCCAAACCAGCAGCTGGCAATATAGTAAGGCGTGCCCGCAGCGAACCAGCGGTCTTTGTTGTCGGAGGTCGTCCCCGTTTTTGCCATGATCGGGAATTTTTGGATAACATTTTTCCCGGTCGGGCTATACCAGGAAGAAGAGGGGACGGTCTGGAGCATTTCGCACATGACGTCCGCCCCGCCTGGAGTCATCGCCTGCTTGGTAATCTGCTTTTCCTTTGTGTTCAAGTATACATGCGAGCCGTCGTAGTTGGTTACCTTGTAGTAGCAATACGGTTCATAGTAGACGCCGCCATTGCCGAACATCGCGTAGGCCGCGGTTTCTTCCAGCGTGCTGATGCCGTAGGTCATACCGCCCGTCGCCAGGGGCGGCAAATTGCGGTCGTTCACAGGGTCCAGCTTGGCAAAGCCAAAGCTGTCGGCAATAAAGGTATAGGAGGCTTCAATACCCAGGTGCTCATTAAGTGTTCTTGCCGAAACGGTGTTGAGCGACTGCTGCAGTGCGTATTGAATCGTCACCATCGCGCCCGAGCCTTTGGAACCGTCATTGTTCTGCGGCCAGGCAGCCATGCCTTTGTAGGGGAATGCGGCGTTTTTAACCAGCGTGGACCACGTGACTTTGTCTTGATCCACCGCCGGACCGTAAACAGCCAAGGGCTTAATGGTGGATCCAGGCTGCCGCCAGCTTGCCGAAGCGCGGTTCAGGCTGCGGTTGCCCGGCTTTTCGTCCGCGCCCCCGGCAAGGGCGACCACGCGGCCGGTGTAATCCATCACCGTCATGGAAGCCTGCGGCGCGGGACGCTTTTCGGTCGCCTTAATATTCGGAAAGTTGATGCGCTCACGGAAGACCTTTTCAATGGCTTCCTGCGCTTTTTTATCCACGGCGGCATAGATGCGCAGCCCGCCGCCATACACCATATTGGTCGCCTGGGTTTTGCTGATTTCTTCGCTTTCACGCAAATCCGCAATCACAGTGTCAATGATATAATCGACATAATAATCGTTGACCTGCTGTTCCGCTGCGGCTTGCGCTTCACTTGCTGCCGCCTTGTATTCCGGGCTGGTTGTGTAAATAAGTTTATATGCCACGGCTTCGTCGTGCTCCGCTTGCGTGATTAAGCCCTGGTTCAGCATTTCGCTCAGGCAATATTCCTGCCGCTTTTTATTGTCCTCGGGGTGCGAAAGCGGGTCAAAGCCGGAGGGAGCTTTGGTGATGGCTGCCAGGGAGGCACACTCGGCAAGGTTTAGCTCGCGCACTTCCTTGCCAAAGTATTTTTCCGCGCCCGTATATACGCCATAGCAGCCGCGCCCCAAGTAGAGCGTGTTCAGATATGCCTCAATAATTCGATCCTTCGTCCAGTAGTGCTCCAGATTCAGCGCGGTCAGGATCTCGTTGTATTTTCGTACGGCGGTAACATCTTTTTCCTTCGTGATGTTTTTAATCAGTTGCTGCGTTAATGTGGACGCGCCCTGTGAAAAAGAGTATTTCGTGATCACGCCGATGAAGCGTCGCCAATCCACACCGGCATGCTCCCAAAAGCGCTTATCCTCCAAGGCGACATAGGCATTGACGATGTTGCTGTATTCCGAAACCGCCGGCGTCATTTTGAATTCCTTTTGGGATTCAATCGTGGGCAGGTTCATTTCAATCCAAACGCGGTTTTCGATGCCGTGCAGGCGCTTGTATTCTTTTTCGACCTGCTGGCCTTCGGCGTCCGTATCATAATAATAAATGATGGTTGTGAGCTTTTGGTTGCTTTTTTCATCATCCAGATTAATAATTTGGCTGCCCATGATGGTGGCGTAGGTATTGACGAAGAAGTACGCTCCCACTGCCGTCGCGGTGAAGAAGCCCACAAGGAAGAGCGCCAGAACCGTGAACGAAATGCCACGCAGTGAAAACAAAAGACCCTTTACGCCCTTGCTTCGCCTCTTTTTTGCCGTTTTCTTTTTTGCCATTGCGCAAAACTCCTTTTTGGTTGATACCCTTCGTGGATAGTATGGGAAGAAATGGTTAATCTATCAGCAATACGGTGAAAAGAAGGAGAATGGCTGTGCGTTTCCCGAAAAAGCTCTTTCCGATCTGCGTTTTAACGGCGAGCGTGCTGCTGATTGCCAGCGCAAGCCTGCACCACGCGCCTACGCTGCGCCCGTTGCCGGAGCAAAGCAGCCCCTATATATCCTCGCCCTATCGGTATATACTCAAGGCAGAGGGTGCGGACTTGGCCGTTTTCGTTGTGGAGCACGGCGTGCCCAAGCGCATTGCCGCATTCCCGTATTTGGAAGAAGCCTTGCCCGCGCAGGATCAGCAGGATTTACACGTCGGCATTGCGCTCACGAGCGCGGAGGAGCTGCAGCGTGCGCTGGAGGATTATCTTCCGGAGTAAGACCGGGCTACGCGCCCAGCGCCTTGTCCCGTGCGTAAGCGGCCTTCACAGCCTGATGAACTGCGTTTGTGAAGCCGTATTCATGCAAAGCCTCCATGCCCGCAACGGTCGTCCCGGCAGGGGAGCAGACCTGGTCAATCAGGGCTTGGGGGTGTTTTTCGCTGCTCTGCAGAAGCTTTGCGCTGCCCAGCACGGTTTGCACCGCGATTTCCAAGGCGGTTGCTTTTTGTAATCCGCAGGCGACCCCCGCCCGCGCCAGCTCGTCCATAAAAAGATACACAAACGCCGGCGCGCTGCCTGCCAGCGCTAAGAACGCAGAAAAATACTGTTCCTCCAGCCGGAGCACTCTGCCGAAGCAGCGGCAGTATTTTTCAACAACCGCGAACGCGTCGGGCGACACCTTCCCGTTTGGGCAATAAGCCGTCATGGATTCCCCAACGGTCGCGTTGATGTTTTGCATCATGCGCACCAAGGATACATCTGCACCGCTTTGTGGGAGCATTCCCGCGGTTTTTGCCAGTGTAAGCCCCGCCGCAATGGATAGCACCAGCGGTCTTTCGCGTGCTAGGTCGGCGTCAATTGCCGCTAACAACGCCGGATAATCCTGCGGCTTCACGCTCAGCTGAACAATCTCTGCGTAGCGGGCGACCTCACCGGCGCTGCTTGCGATGTGTACACCGAATTCCGCAGCGGCGCGCGCGCGCTGCGCAGCGGTTTTATCATAGACAATCACGTCGCGGGCGTTTAAAAAACCCGTCTGCAGCGCGGCGGAAAGCATCGCGCCGCCCATTACGCCTACGCCGATCAGCCCAAATCTTCGCTTATCCATTATGCTATGCTCCTTCCTGCTCCTGCAACGCCGAGGTGCAAAACGCGCAGCGTGTTGCTTTTACCGGGATTTCCGAAATGCAATAGGGGCACTTTTTTGTTACCGGCGGCGTAGGGGCGTTCTCTCGCTTCGGACGCAGGCGCTTACCCAGCTTGCCCGCGCGGTTGAGACTGCGCACCAGCATAAACACCACAAAGGCGATCACAAAAAAGTTCATCACCGCTGTGAGCAGCGCGCCGTAACCGACGACTACATGCCCCGCCGCCTGCGCTTCTTCAAGCGTGTTGTATCGATCCCCCAGCCCAAAGGCGGATGTTAAATCCCAGTGCGCCTGCGCAAAATCAATCTTTTTGATAAAAAAACCTACGATTGGCAGGATAACCGAGTTTACCAACGCGTTGACAATCTGCTGGAACGCGCCGCCCAGCACTACGCCCACAGCAAGGCTGATGACGTTGCCTTTGGCGACGAACGCCTTAAACTCGCCCCAAAACCGTTTTTGGTGCCGCAGCACCGCTTCGCCCGGCGTTGAATGTGCCAAAGCCACCCCTCCTGTCCGAGCATACTGACACTAAAGCACGACCGTTTGCCCGCTTGCGTTTGCCTGATAGCTCGCTTCAATCATCCTCGTCATAATCAGCGCGTCCGCAAGCCCCAATCCTTCGGGCGCGGCGGTACCCGCGATGCAGGCTTCCACGAACTGGCGCAGGGGGCTTTGTCTGGCGGCGGGCATTTCCTCGCTTGCAATGACGCGGTAGCCCCTGCCATCGGCGCGCAGCTCCTGCGCTACATAGCCGCCGCGCATGAAGGCTGAGCCTTCCGAGCCAAAAACCTCCAGCTCATCGGGCACGCCGTTGGTCAAAAAGCCGGTTTCCATCGTGCCGATCACGCCGCCCGGGAACTCCGCCAGTACTGTGGCTGTTTCATCCGATGAGGTTCTCATGGAATTGTTCAGCAGCGCGGTTAGGCGAAGCGGCGCGCCAAAAAGCGCGGCAAGCATGTAGACGGGGTGAGCGCCCAAATCCATCAGTGAACCGCCGCCGCTGAGCGCAAGGTCAAACCAGCGCTCCGGCAGCCAGCGATCACTCACGCCGCTGTGGCTGCGGCGGAAGCGCGCGCCGGAAATATGCCCTAACATGCCGCTGTCCACCAGCGACTTTATGTATAGCTCCTCCGGGTTGCATTTGCAGGGCAACGAAATGGTGAAGGTCACACCCGCCTTGCGGATTGTATCGCACAGAGCTTGCCCCTCCGCCGCGCCGGGCGTCAGCAGCTTTTCCGTGAAGATATGCTTGCCTGCGTCGGCTGCCTTGGCGAGCAACTCCCCGTGCATTGTTGTTGGGGCGCAACAAACCACGGCGTCAATATCCGCGCGGGCGATGAATGTATCATAATCCGGCTCAAACGCAATGCCACGCTCCGCCGCCCACGCCTGCCCGCGCGCGGGGTCTTCATCCCAAACGGCGGTGACTTCGGTTTCGGACCATGTGAGAACATCCTCCGCATAACCCGGAGCGTGGACATGCCAAAAGCTAACCAAACCAATACGCAGCATAAAACAACCTCTTTCATCCGCTGATTCCAACGCAACCAATATAGCACAAAGCTCGGCAAAATGCAAGGGCTGTGGCTGTTTTGCCCACGGTCACAGCAATTACTTTTTCACTTTAAAAATGGTGATAGTCGTAAAATATCTTGATTTCAAATGGTCAACAAATTAGCCGATTGGGTGTGAGCGATTGTATACACAGCACCACTTTGAGATGTCATCAACTTAAAAATATCATCAA
>JAITGE010000002.1 GCA_031280825.1 Oscillospiraceae bacterium
GTAGTTTTTCGGGATTGAGAGCGGCAATGAACATTTTCTTTGTACGCCTTGTGGTCCGCGTTCCCGCTGCCGCAAATTGTTTTGCCGCCAATCGCGATAACGCCGCGCTTTTTCCGCTCCGCGCCAAGCCAGTCGCACAACGCATCCGCCAACTCTTCCGGGTTGATCCGCTCAAATACCCGCCGAAATGTGTCGCTGTCCGGTGTGCCGTTTGGCAGTTCAGGAAGCGTTTTCAGCCATTCCTCGCGCTCGTTTCCGAAGTCCTCCATATCGGTGAAGTCTTCGCCCTTGCACATTATACCTCATCTTGTGCTATTTTTAAAGTGAAAAAGTAATTGCTGTGACCGTGCGGAGCAACACAAGAAAGCAATCAAATGATTGGGATCGAAGAGGCTTCGGCGAAGAATGCCTGAGATAGGAATTTTACCGTTACCAGCAACAACGGCCCCGATAATTGTTCAATTCAGCTGTCGTGTGTCTTTCATAAAAAATTCTGGACAGAGGCTGTATAATGTGGTACAATAACGTGCACATTCGAAGTAACGGCGGCGCGGGGAGGTAACAGCATGGCGAAAAAATCCTATCAATTCCCTTGGCAAGACCCTGAGATGATTGGCGAAAATAAGCTGCCGGGGCATAATTTGGCTCTCCCTTTTGGGGCGGAAGACGACGCGTCCTACGACGTCTCGCCCTACAAACGCACCCTCAACGGGCTTTGGCGGTTCGCTTGGCGGCAAAACCTCACGGAGGGCGTCGATCCTGCCTGCACCGCGCCGGATTTTGATGATTCAAAATGGGCGGAAATGCGTGTGCCTTCCCTTTGGGAGCTGGAGGGCTACGGGCAGCCGTTTTATCTTTGCTCTTATTTACATAAAGACCATGTTTCGATAAAGAAACGGGAAATCCCGACGGTTTACCCCGAAACAAACGAGGCGGGCGTATACCGCCGCGGCTTTGATTTGCCCGCCGAATGGGACGGGCGGCGCATTCTGCTGCACTTCGGCGCGGCGAAATCCGCCTTGGAGGTTTTTCTCAACGGGCGGCGCGTCGGCTACTCCCAAGGCTCGATGACGCCCGCCGAATTTGATGTCACGGGATTCGTGCGCCCCGGTAAAAATCAGGTCACCGCCATCGTCACACGCTTCAGCACAGGCTATTATCTGGAAGATCAGGATATGTGGAGCTTTTCCGGGATCTACCGGGAGGTCTACCTTGTTGCGGAACCGAAGGCGCATATTGCTGATTTTTTTGCCGACACAAGCGTTTTGTCGGATAACGTCACCGGCACGCTACACTTAACTTCCACGCTGCACAACCCGGAAAATCTGACGTTGCGGCTTGAGGTGCTTCTGGATGGCAAACGCCTGTACGCGGACGCCCGCGACGGCTTCTATCATGAGCTGCCCGCAGCGCGGCTTTGGAGCGCGGAAGACCCGCAGCTATACCGTTTGGAGCTGCGGCTGTTTGACGGCGACGCACTCCTGGAACGGAAATACATCCGCATCGGCTTTCGCCGGGTGGAAATTGACGGAAACGTTTTGAAGCTCAACGGGCGGCGGATCATCCTAAAAGGCGTGAACCGCCATGATTTTGACCCCGACCACGGCTGGGCGGTGCCGCGTGAACGCTACTACGAGGATCTCTATTTAATGAAGCGCGCAAATATCAACGCCATCCGCACCAGCCATTACCCGGACGATCCTTTTTTCTATGAGCTGTGCGATGAGCTGGGCTTTTATGTCATGGACGAAGCGGATGTGGAGAGCCACGGGGTGCGGCGCAAAAACTGCCCGGGGGATCACCCGCAATGGCGCAGCGCCGTAGTGGATCGCACCGAGCGCATGGTGCTACGCGACCGAAGCCACGCCTGCGTGTGCTTTTGGAGCTTGGGCAACGAAGCAGGGCGCGGCGCAAACTTCACGCATATGCGGCAGGCGCTTCTGGCGTTGGATGCCTCCCGCCCCATTCATTACGAAGGCGACGAAAGCTACACCGTTTCTGATTTCATCAGCCGCATGTATCCCACCGAGGACTTGGTAAAAAAAATGCGGCAGCAAAAAGAATTTCGCCCGGGGCTGTTTGACAACGTCGCCAACGCCCTTGCGGCGGATAACAAGGCGATACCCAAAAAAAATTACGCTACGCATCCGGTGCTCTATTGCGAATTTGCCCACGCGATGGAAAACAGCCTGGGCAACTTTCGTGAATACTGTGAGGATTTCGAAAAATATCCGCATATGTGCGGCGGCTTCATCTGGGATTATGTGGATCAATCCATCCGCACGCAAAAAAATGGGCGTACCCGCTGGAGCTATGGCGGTGATTTCGGTGAAAGCCGCAGCAGCTACTATTTCTGCGCTAACGGTATCATCGGCGCGGATCGCGAGCCGCATCCCTCCTATTATGAAGTGAAGCAATGCTACGCGAGCCTTTGCGCCACGGATTTTGATCCCGCCGCACAAACCGTTCGCATCCACAACAAATACAGTTTTTTGAACCTTTCCGGCACGGAAGTGCTTTGGCGCGTGCTTTGTAACGGCGAAATCCTCCAAACGGGCGTTTGCGCGGGCATTGCCGCCGCGCCCGGCGGGAGCGTTACCGTCCGCATTCCCTACGCCGCGGCGGAATTCCCGGTCATCGGGGAAGTCGTGCTGTCCGTCGGCTTCCGTCTGCGCAAAACGCAAGCCTGGGCGCCCGAAGGCTATGAACTGGCGTTCAGCCAATTTTTGCTGCGTGGCGCCGCGCCCGTGCCCGCGCCCGCGCCTGCGTCACTGCAAATGCAGAAGCTGCCTGGCGGCGTGGTGCTGCTTACTTCGGCGCATGTCAAAGCCGCCTTCAAGCGCGGGCGGCTCATCGGGTTGGATTTCGGCGACGGGGAACTGTTGCAAACCGAAAAAGGTCTGCGCCCAAACTATTTCCGCGCGATGATCGATAATGATATGAGCTACGCGAACTTCGTGCCGAAGCTTCTCAAATTCTGGCCGCACCGGCTTTGGCGGTTTGCAAGCAAGCATTTGCTGCACGAACGCCATAAAATACGCCGCGCGGACGAAAATACCGTAGATATTTATCGCCGAGACGGTTCATGGCTGTTCGCGAGGAGCGGCGTCACCTGCCGTGTCCACGGAAACGGGCGGCTGGAATTCACCAACAAAACGCGCTTTCTTCCGGGTCTGCCAATCCTCAAAAGCGGGATGCGCTGTGAGCTGCGACCGGATTTCACGCAAGTCGCCTGGTATGGGCGCGGTCCGCACGAAAGCCATTGCGACCGCAAAACAGGGCAGAAAATCGCAATTCACACGCTGCCCGCCGCCGAACTGGAGCACAATTACATGCGTCCGCAAGAAAACGGCAACCGCACGGATCTGCGTTGGCTGGAGCTGCGCCGTGCCGACGGCGCGGGGCTACGCGTGGAGGCAACCGGCGGTGGCGGAACGCACCCGAAGAACATTCTTGACGACGCGCTGGCAAGCGCGTTGAATTTCAGCCTGCACCCGTGGGGGCAAGAAAGGCTGGATCTGGCGGATCACATTGACGAGCTGGTTCCCGACCCTTATTTCACGCTCAACCTGGATGGCTGGCAGCGCGGCGTAGGCGGTGATATGCCCGGCTGCACCTATCTGCACAAGCCATATAAGCTGCGCCCGGGCAAATACGTCTATCGCTTCACCTTGCGCGGTATATGCCCGGCGAAATAGCGCTTCAGCACACCAAAAGCAGATTTTTGCAAAAAATCGCGGTTTTTCCTATTGCAATTTTCGCGCAGCTGTGATATAATGCCTACCTGTGTAAGGGAAGGGGGGTGCAAGCAATGCCGAACATCAAATCCGCAAAAAAACGCGTGCTGGTCAACAAAACCCGTGCCGCGCGCAACAAGGCACATCGTTCCGCTCTGCGCACGGCGCTGAAGAAGGCTGTCGCCGCCGAGGACAAAACGCTCGTGGCGGAAGCCATTCGCAAGGTCGATCAAGCGGCCGCGAAGGGTCTGATTCACAAGAACAACGCCGCTCGCAAAAAATCCGCGCTGGCAAAAATGCTCAACGGTTGAGCGACGCATGTTATATTACCGAACGCCAACGCTTCTAAACGGAAGCGTTTTGTTCGTTTGCGATGCAATAAAGTGAAGTGAGGTTATGGCATGAGCTTTGTGATTTCGCACCGGGGCGCAAACAAGGAAGCGCCCGAAAACACCCTTTCCGCCTTTCGTAAATCCCTTGCGCTGGGGGTGGACGGCTTTGAAAACGACGTGCATTTGACCAAGGACGGACGTTTGGTCGTTTGCCATGATGAAACTCTGGAGCGTACCTCCAACGGCAAGGGGCGTATTTGCGATCACAGCTTTGAGGCGCTTCGCCGCTTGGATTTCGGCAGTTGGTTCGCGCCGGAATTCACGGGCGAAAAAATCCCCTCGCTGGAGGAGTTTTTTGCGCTGTGCGCCAATCTGAAAATCATCAATGTGGAGCTTAAGCGGGCGCCCGACGGTTCCACAGCCGCCGCACCCGCCACCGTTCAAATGGCTAAAGCGTTTGGATTGTTTGACCGCCTGATCGTCTCCAGCTTTGATATGACGATGCTGCTCGCCTGCACGGATTGCGACCCCGCTACGCGCACAGCATATCTTTACAACGATCTCGAGTTGCCTCTGGTGAAGGAGCTGCACGCAAGCATGAAGGATTTTGCCGTGAAATATCATTTGGCGGCACTGCATCCGTTTTTTGGTGCGCTGACGGCAGAATACATCGCCGAAGCCCATGCCGCCGGTCTGATGGTGAATCCATGGACAGTCAACCAGCACCACGCGCTGGAGCTGCTGCGCGACTGGGGTGCGGACGGCGTGATTACCGACCAACCCGCGCTTGCTATGGAAGTGGCGCGCACGGCATGACGCGGAGCCAAGCAACCGAGCCGATGGAGCGCCCGGAGCTGCTCAGCCCTTTGGCGCTGGCGTTTTTAGGCGACACCGTCTATGATTTGTTCGTGCGCGAAGCCTTGCTGCGCGAAGCAAACCGTCCGACCCACGCGCTACAAAAGGCGGCGGCGGCGCAGGTGAACGCCCGCGCCCAAGCCGAAAAAGCGCAGCAAATCTATCCGCTTTTGACGGAAGCCGAGGCGGCAATTTTCCGGCGCGGCAAAAACGCCAAGCCCGGGCATGTTCCCCGCAGCTGTTCGCCCGAGGAATACAGCCGCGCAACCGCGCTGGAATGCCTCTTTGGATGGCTGTGGCTTCGCGGGCAGGCGGCGCGGGCGCAGGAACTGTTTACCACCGGTGGCACAAACTAGCCCTTGCTTTTTTTTTCGCATTGTGATACAATTACGCAACCAAGCAAAGGAAGGAGGCTCACGACGTGGCTTATACAATCAACAGCGATTGCATTTCCTGCGGGGCTTGCGAAGCGGAATGTCCGGTTTCGGCAATCAGCGCGGGCGACGACGTCTATGTCATTGACCCCGACGTCTGCATCGATTGCGGTGCTTGCGCAACCGTTTGCCCGGTTTCCGCGCCCAACCCGGCGTAGATCACGCCTATGCGGTTCAAACGCTTCACGCCGCCACGGCGCGGGGCGTTTTTTATCGGCAAAATCCCATACATAATGATGATGCTCTTTGCCTATATTGTAGCGCGTATTTTCGGATTGTCAAGCGCGGGGGGTTGACAGCATAAAAATCAGATGGTATAATGAAACCGTAAACAAGCGTTCTTCAGGGGTGGGTGCAATTCCACACCGGCGGTGATCCTCTTTTCGAGGCGAGCCCGCCAGCCGAACCAACGGTGGTTTTGGCAGATTCCGGTGCGATCCCGGAGCCGACGGTAACAGTCCGGAATGAAGAAGAACGGCGGCAATCCCTTGCCGCGCAAAACAAGCCCTACGCGCCTGTTTATACTGCCGCAATTGGCAGAATAACGGCGTGTTTTTTTGCGCCGCAAAGGAGGAATCCCCATGCCCCGCACAACCGGACGCAGTATCCGTCCTCTCGCCGCAACGGCAATGCTTGCCGCTGTTTCCTGCGTGCTGTTCCTGTTTCAAATTGGCACGCCTCTCACGCCCGGCTATTTAAAGCTGGATCTTTCGGATTTGCCCGCGCTCCTGGCTTCCATGACCTTTGGCGCGCCCTACGGCGTGCTGGTGTGCTTGGTGAAGAACGCCGTGGGACTGCTGCACAGCATGACGAGCGGGGTCGGCGAGCTTTCGAACTTTGTTTTAAGCAGCGCCTTTGTGCTCACTGCCGGTTTGCTTTACCGCCGCCGCCGCACCTTGAAGGCAGCGGTGGTCGGCGCCCTTCTGGGCGCGGCGGTGGCCGCGGTCGTCAGCGTGCCGTCGAATTATTACCTTGTATATCCTATTTATGGCAAGGTGATGCCTATGGAAGCGATTATGGGAATGTACCAAGCCATCGTGCCGCGCATCGAAAAGCTGTGGCAAGCGCTGTGGATTTTCAACGCGCCCTTCACCTTTGCCAAGGGCTTGCTCTGCGCGCTGGTAACGCTTTGGATCTATGAGCCGCTCCAGCCGTTGCTGGTTGGCGATCGACACAACTGAAAATATTTTGGAAAAACGAGCAAAACGCCGAAAAAATTTGTTGACATTCCATGCGGCTTGCACTATAATAAGAACGCAAAAATCAAATTTCCAGAAAGGCATGATGTATGAGTATTTCGTACGCAGTATTCACGAAACCCTGGAAGACCCAAAGCCTGGAGGAGGTAGCCGAAATTATTGGCGGGATGGGCTTCAACGCCGTGGAGTATCCTCTGCGCGGCGGTTATCAGGCTGAGCGCCCGAAGGATATCGAAAACCTTTGCAAGGTGCTGGGCAAAAGCGGCATCCAAGTCGCCAGCATGGCGGCGGGCATTGACGTCGCCGTCGAAAAGGGGCACGGTGAGCCGGTGGGCGCAACCGAGGAGCTTTATGCCGCCTGCGGTGCGGCGGGGGTTCCTGTTATTCGTATTTGCCAGGGGCTTGACAGCAAGCTGGGCTTTTGGGAGAATATCGAGAAGCTCAAGGCGAAATACGCCGTCGCTGAAAAGCTGGGTGAAAAATACGGCGTGTGCCTTGGCGTGCAGATGCACTATGATCACGGTACAAGCGGCAGCGTAACGGCCAGCTACGACAGCTACATCCTGCTCAAGGATTTTGACCCGCGCTACGTCGCCGCCGTCTGGGATGCCGGGCACAGCGGTTTGGCGGGCGAGCCACCCGAGCGCGCGCTGGATTGCCTGTGGGATCACCTGTGCATGGTCAATTTCAAGGCGGCTTATTGGAAGCGCGGCAACGGTCCCGAAGCTACCCGGGCGAATTGGGGTGTGCATTGGACGACAGGGCAGAACGGCATGTGCCCTTGGGATCGCGCAGTGGCGTATCTCAAGCAGCGCGGTTATGAAGGCACGGTTTGCCTCCCGGCGGAATATTCTGACGAGCCGGCGGTCGAAGCTTATACCCGGCAGGATATTGCGTATATCCAAGCATTGTTTGCAAAATGAACATTAGTCATATAGTACAGTTAGGAGATGTTTTTCATGAATAAACCCCTGAAGGTTGTTATGATCGGCGCAGGCGGTCGCGCGAACAGCGTGATTTATCCTGCTTTTACACACCTGCGCCGCGAAGGGCTGGTGGATATTGTCGGCGTCTGCGACATCAACCCGGAGCGTTTGCACAGTACGGCGGATAAGTGGGAAATTGCCAACCGTTACGGCGACAACCGCTACGTGTATGAATATAAAAAGATGCTTGAAGAGCAAAAGCCGGATGCGGCAGTTGTCATCGGGCAGCCGCATATCATGTTTGATATCTGGATGGATTGTCTCTATGCGGGGCTGCATTTGTATATCGAGAAGCCGCTTGCGCTCTCTATTCACCAGGCGCGCTGCCTGGCGGCTGTTGCCGCGCGCAAAAACCTCGTCACGCAGGTCAGCTTGCAGCGGCGGCACTGCCCCATGGTCACCGCCCTGCGCGAGCGGGCGTTGGAGCACGGCGAAATCACCCATGCGGTGTGCAAGTTCTACAAGGCGGATTGCCACGATATGCTGGGCGCCCGCGACCATATGATGGATGATACGGTTCACGCGATTGACACCCTGCGCTGGATGGTCGGCTCTGAGGTGAAGCGCATTGACAGCGTTTGCAGGAACATCGGCACGGTGGATATCAATTACATCATGGCGCAAATGACCTTTGAAAACGGCGCGATCGGGCATTTGATGAACAATTGGAGCAGCGGAAAGCGCATTTTTTCGGTGGAAATGCATGCCCGGGGCATCTTTGTCGAGGCTGAGCATGAGCAAAAGGGCTACGCCTATGAAAACGGCAGCCTGACGCCCACCATGGCCTTGGACGCCGCTGAATTTGCGGAGAACGACGAAAACTATTACCATCAGGGCGTATATCAAGCGGCAAAGGATTTTGCGCTGGCTGCTTCGGGCGAAGCTGTTAAGCCCATGGCGAATTTTACCGATGAGCTAAAGACCATGGAAATTGCCGAAGCGATCCTAGCCAAGGCGCTGCTGGAAGGATAACTGCCTCTAGACATAACGAAGCCCCGGGTGATCATCACCCGGGGCTGTTCTTATCCCCGCAGCAGCCGCTTTGCCGCGCGTTCGATTGCGCCCGGCAGAAGCGCGGGAGCGTAGATGGCGTCCAGCGCGGCTTTTGCGTTCTCCGCCGCCGTTTGCGCTTCGTGGGCCTCTTCCAGCAGCTCGCGCAGGGCGCGGCGGCAAAAGCGCAAACGGCAGCCGTGCGCTTGCAGGGCTTTGCGGTCAAAAAAGCGGCTTGCGAGGATGCGTCTTGCGCCCTCCGCCGCGCCACCCGGCGCGGCAAGCGGATGCCGCCGGTTGGCTGTTAAAAACGCCAGCCCCAGCTCCGGAATCAAAAGATGCTCTGGGGCGTCCTCTGGGGCAAGCAGGCACGGGCAGCTGATCACATCAAGCCCGCTGCCGAGTGCATAGGCTCGCAGGATATCCCACAAAAGCGGCGCCACCGCGCCGCTGTCGTCCTCCAGCACGACCATATTCGGGAATTCTGCCGTTAAACCGTTCCCGCGCAGGAGGATGCCCTGCCCCGAAAGCGCGGTTAAAAAACGGCGGCTTTCATGACCGATGTGCCCGTTGGGCGCCGGCAGCTTGCGGTCGGCAAGACCTGCGGCAAAGCGTTTGAGCTTCGGGCGATCCAGGGTTTCCGCCGCAACAACCGCCATGTTGCGCTTCATGGCGGCGGCGGCACGGAGAAAGCGTGCCGCGCGCTGCAGCTCACGTGTCCGGTTTTCCTGTGCGCGGCACAGCTCCTTGCGCTTTTCACGCAGTTGGGCATTCTGCCGGCAGGCGTCCAAGCTGAACAGCTCTTCTCCGCCGCCGGGAATTTTCGCCTCAAGGGCATAGGGCGCTTCGGCATCCAGAAAGCAGATGCTTTCACTGCCCCGCAGTGGCGGGATGCACAGGGCGCAGGGGTGTTCGCGCCCAAAGCCGTCAAAAAGCAATTGCGGTGCGCCGCCGAGGGCGTCCGCCTGCTTTGCGAGTGTGCGCAGCAGTGCTTCCGCCGCGCCGCCGCCGCCGCTGCGCAGTAAAACAACGCGGGCATTCTCACCGCAGCCCGGCAAGCCGCGCAAGAACGTCAGACAGCCGCCGGCACTGTTGGAACGCGCAAATACGCAGCGTTCCGCGCGGATGTGCCGGCATATGTTGCTTTTTTCACCCATGCCGCAACCTCCTCAACGCATGCTTCTTTTTCATTCTATGCGGGAAGAGCGTAAATTGCGCTTGACAATCGCGAGGGCGCGCTATATAATCCATATGTAAAGCTATTTCATTGTGGAGGTTACTGATGCCCGAGGAGGAACGCGCACTTTCGCCCTGCCTTACGGCGCAGGATGGAGAGGTTGAGTTCTCTTTGCGCCCAAAAACACTGCGGGAGTACATCGGGCAGGCAAAGGCAAAAGAGAATCTTTCTATATACATCGAAGCGGCGCGGGGGCGCAAGGAGGCACTTGACCATGTGCTGCTCTACGGTCCGCCGGGCTTAGGCAAAACCACCCTGGCCGGGATCATTGCGAATGAGCTGGGCGTCGGCTTCCGCGTGACCTCGGGACCCGCGATTGAAAAGCCGGGCGATTTGGCGGCGCTGCTCACGAACCTTAACAGCGGCGACGTGCTTTTTATTGATGAGATCCACCGTCTTTCCCGCGCGGTGGAGGAGGTGCTGTACCCCGCGATGGAGGACAGCGTCATTGATATTATCATTGGCAAAGGACCGTCTGCGCGTTCCATTCGTTTGGATTTGCCGCCCTTCACGCTTGTGGGGGCGACGACCCGCGCCGGACAGCTTAGCGCACCGCTGCGCGACCGCTTTGGCGTGATTTTGCGCTTGGAGCTTTACAGTCCTGCGGAGCTGGCGCTCATCGTCAGCCGCAGCGCGGATATTCTGGGCATCGGCGCGACAAAAGAAGGTGCGCTGGAGCTGGCTTCACGTTCTCGGGGGACGCCGCGCATTGCCAACCGCCTGCTCAAGCGCGCGCGGGATTTTGCGCAGGTGCTGGGCAGCGGGGAAATCAATTTGGCCAGCGCGCGAACGGCGCTGCGCAGCATGGAAATCGATGAACTGGGGCTGGATCTCATTGACCGCCGCTTGCTGCGCGTGATGATTGAGCAATATAACGGCGGACCTGTTGGCTTGGAAACCATGGCGGCTGCCATTGGCGAAGAGGCTGTCACCATTGAGGATGTGTATGAGCCGTATTTGATGCAAATCGGCTATTTGGGGCGCACGCCGCGCGGGCGCGTCGCCACGTCGGCGGCTTATGCGCATTTGGGCGTCGCGATGCCCAACGCGCAGCAGACCGTGAGCGAGCAGTTGACGATGAACAATTTGGGGGCGTAACCATGGTGAAGCGTTGTTGTTCCTGCTTTTTGGCGGTTGCTTTGGCGCTGCTGCTGGCGTTGCCTGCCCTGGGCGCGGCGCGGCGCGTGGTTGTGCCGGAGGTTTTTGTGCCCGGGTGGGGGCATACCGTTTACATGAACAAAGGCACGCCGGAGGAGCGCGCAGCGAATTTTGTCAGCATCGAAAATCTGGCGTTTGCCATGGGGCAGGTGTTCCGCGGCTTTTTTTTGGCTGCGCTGCGCTGCGATTGGGATTATGCCGCCGACGGGTTGAGCGCGATTTTTTTCTCCATTTTCGGCGAAATGCTGCTGGATGCCCGCGGGAATTCCATCCATCCAATCAGCGACCCTTGGAGCATTGACCCGGCGCAGGATTATACCGAGCGGCCGGAGTTTTATTTTGGCTATGATTTTCGCATGGATCCTATGGAAAGCGGGCGGCAGTTGAACGATTTTATTCAGGCGGTGAAGGCGCAGACGGGGCGAAGCAAGGTCGCCGTTATCAGTGAAAGCGAAGGCGCGTGCGTCGTGATGGCGTATTTGGCGCAGTTCGGCACGGCGGATTTGGATGCCATGGTGCTGCAAATCGGCGCATTCAACGGGCTGGAGCTTGTTGGGCAGCTCTTTAAGGGTGAGGTGCACGTGGACGCGCAAGCGCTGGTGAATTACCTGTGCGCGTATGTGCCGGATGAAAGCGGGGCGTTCCGCTTCTTTCTCCAGGCGCTCAAGAGCCTGGGCGTCATTGACGCGGTGGTGCGCCCGGTGGAATACGGCGTGCTGCCGAATATTCAGCGGCGCCTGTTTGATATCTGCCTGCTCCCGATATTCGGGCATTTTGCGGCACTCTGGACCTTCGTCCCCGCCGATGATTTTGACGAAGCGAAAGCGTATCTTTTCAATGGGCGCGAGGGCGAATACACCAAGCTGATCGGTGAAATCGACGCTTATCACAGCGCGGTCGGCATGAAGACGGAGCAGCTGCTGCTGGGCGCAAGGGCGGATGGCGTGCGCGTCGCGCTGATGGTCGGCTATAACAATCCCGCCATGCCCTTCACGCCTTACAGCAATTACCAGGGCGACGGATTGATTGACACCGCGCATTCCTCCGCCGGGGCGACGGTCGCGCCCTATGGCGAAACGCTGGCAAATACGGCGGGTAAATACGCTGCCCCGGATGGCTGCATTGACGCTTCCACCTGCGTGCTGCCGGATACTACATGGTTTTTCAAGAATAGCGGTCACTCGGCCGGTGCGATGCGCGAGCTGCGGGATTGGTTCGTTCAAAGCGAAACAGCCTATACTGTATTTAGCGACGCGCGCTTCCCGCAGTATATGATCAATATCAACGGCGCCGGCGTGCCGCAATAATCGGAGGAAAGATGGAAACCAAACATATTACGCACGAGCAGCGAGCGAAAATCCTGACCGAAGCCCTGCCGTATATTCAAAAGTATCATAACAAGGTGATCGTTATCAAATACGGCGGCAGCGCCATGCTGCACGAAGAGCTGAAGCGGCAGGTGATGGGCGACATCGCCCTGCTGCATCTGGTGGGCATCCGTGTCGTGCTGGTGCACGGCGGCGGCTCTGAAATATCGGATTTGCTCAACCGCATGGGCAAGCGCACGGAGTTCATTGACGGTTTGCGCGTGACGGATAAGGAAACTGCCGAGGTTGTGCAGATGGTGCTGGCGGGGAAGATCAACAAAGGCTTGGTCGCGCTGATGGAAACCTTCGGTCGCCACGCCATTGGTCTGAGCGGGTTGGACGGGCGCATGATCCAAGTGCGCCAAATGGACGAGCGCCTGGGCTTTGTGGGCGAGATCACTGCCATCGACCCAAAGCCCGTGCAAACAGTGCTGGAAAACGGCTACATCCCCATCCTTTCCACCATTGGCTGTGACGCGCAGGGCGATGTGTATAACATCAACGCCGACACCGCCGCCGCGCGGCTTGCCGCCGCCCTGGGCGCGGAAAGTCTGCTTTCTATGAGCGACATCCCCGGCTTGCTGCGGGATGTGAAGGACGAAGCCTCGCTCATCTCCCGCGTGGCGCTGGAAGAGGTTCCCGCGCTGGTGGAGCAGGGCATTATCTCCGGCGGGATGATCCCGAAGGTGGATTGCTGCGTGGAGGCTCTGCGCGGCGGTGTGCGGCGCGTATTTATACTGGACGGGCGCGTCCCGCACTCTATTTTGATTGAAGTGCTGACCGACGCGGGCATCGGCACAATGTTTTGGAGCGGATGCAGAAGCTTGTAAATATCAAGACCTGAGCAGCGGAATGTGGGGAGATGCATGGAGAAAAATCGGGTATGTATCACGGTGTGCGGTGTGGATCATGTGATTCTGAGCGAGAAACCCGCCGAATATATGCAGCAGCTAGGCGCCGCGCTGCACGAACAGATGCAAGGTCTGCTGCGGGCGAACGGGCGCATGAGCGTCACGCAGGCGGCGGTGCTCAGTGCGCTTTCTTTTATGGATGCGGCGAAGGAGGCGGAAACCACCGCTGAAAATTTACGCAGCCGCATCCAGGATTATCTGGAGGACGCCGCGCGGATGAAAAAGGAAGCGGAGCTGGCGCGGCACGAAGCCGAGCGCTTGCACCGTGAGCTTGCTGAGCTGAAACGCCGCAAGCCGCAGAACTGACAGATGCAAATGGAATTGCCGAAAAACGGGCGCCGTCCCGAAATACTTGCGCCCGCAGGGAGCATGGAAATGCTGCGGGCAGTTTTGCGTTGCGGTGCGGATGCGGTTTATCTGGGTGGCGCGGCATTCAACGCACGCGGCGCGGCGGCGAATTTTCGCACAAAAGAGGAGCTGCGTGAAGCCTTCGCGCTTTGCGTGGCATATCACGTGAAGGTATATTTTGCGCTGAACACGCTGCTTTTTGATCCTGAAATGGAAGCGGCGCTTGCGCTGGCGGAAACGGCGGCAGCCTTCGGCGCGGATGCGGTCATCGTGCAGGATTTGGGGCTGCTTCGCCTGCTGCGCGAACGCTTCCCAACTCTGCCGCTGCACGCTTCCACGCAGTGTTCTGTTCAAACGGCGGCGGGGATGGCGCTGCTGCGGCGCTTGGGCGTAACCCGCGTCGTCGCCCCGCGTGAATGCAGTGCCGCAGAGCTGCAGACGCTGTGCGATACCGCGCCGGTGGAGCTGGAGGTTTTCGTGCATGGGGCACTTTGCATGTCGGTTTCCGGGCAATGCCGCATGAGCACGGTCATGGGCGGCGGGGAACGCAGCGCAAACCGCGGCGCTTGCGCCCAGCCCTGCCGCTTGCCCTTTTGCGCCGGCGACCGGCGGCAAAAAGATGAAACGGCGGCGTTGAGCCTGAAGGATCTTTCTCTTTTGGAGCTTTGCGATACGCCGCCGCTGAACCGTGTGGCGTCCTTCAAAATTGAAGGGCGGCAAAAACGCCCGGAATATGCCGCCGCCGCTGTTTCGGCTCTTTACGCCAAGCTGCACGGGCTGCCCGCGCCGGTTACGGCGAAGGAACTGCGGCAGGCGTTTTCACGCACGGGCTTTACGCAGGGGTATTACGCGGCGGAACGCGGCGCCGCCATGTTCGGCACGCGCCGCCGGGAGGACGCCGCAAGCCCCGCGCTGCTTGGGCGCTTGGCGGCACTATATGAAAAAGACCGCCCTTGCGTCCCGTTGCGGCTGCAATTTTGCGGCACGGTTGGCGAGCCTGCGCGTTTGCGGGCATGGAGCGGCGAGCGTTATGCGGAGGTTGATGGCGAAACGGTGCAAATGGCGCAAAGCGCGCCTTTAAGTCCGTCTGATATCGCGCGGCAGCTGCGCAAGCTTGGCGGCTCGCCTTACCGTTTGGATGAACTGACCATGGATTGGCAGACTGGTGCGTTTTTGCCGCTGGGAGCGGTTTCGGCGTTGCGCCGCGCCGCGCTGGCGGCGTTAAACGCAAAGTCCTTGGCGCACCGTTCCATTGCGGGCGCGTCCGTGCCGGCAGGTTTGCCGCGCCGTGCGCAAACGCCGCAAATCTATGTTCGTGCGCAGGACTATCGGCAATTGCCCGATGCTTTGCCGGGTGCGGCGAAATTGTTTTTGCCTTGTGAGACGCCGCCGGAAATCTTGCGGGCGTGGATGGCACGGCTACCGGTGGCAGTGACAATTCCGGCGGGTATTTTTGAGGCAGGCGCGGATATTTTGGCGCAACTCCGGCAAGCGGCGGCTTGCGGCATTGCCGAAGCGATAACACAAACGCCGGATGGGATCGCTTTTGCGCTTGAAAGCGGTCTGCGTCCCATTGCCGGGGAGGGTATGAATCTCTGCAACCGGGCGGCGCTGGAAGTCGCCGCGTCATGGGGCGCTGACCAAGCCGTTATATCACCCGAATGCGCGCGTGTTCCGCAAGCATCCGTAAACGAAGCCGCCGCGCCCATGCAAATCGGTGCGTTGGCATACGGACGGCTTTCGCTTATGCTGTGCCGCTGCTGCCCCGTCCGCGCCGCGCGCGGCTGCGCGGCTTGCCAAAACTGCGCAGAGCTGACGGATCGCAAGGGAGTGCGCTTCCCTGTCCGCTGCCGCATGGATTGCGCGGAAATTTTCAATTCTCGTCCCATCTGGCTGGCGGATCGGCTGCCTGCGCTGCGTCGCCGACCATTGGATTTTTGGCTGCTAAGCTTCACAATCGAAGCTCCGGCGCGCTGCGCTGCCGTATTGAGCGCTTATCGCAGCGGTGGAGCGCCGCCCTCCGTGTTCACGCGCGGTATGCTGCACGTGTAAGTCTTTTACAAAAGCGTCGCCAGAGCGCAAAAATCTTGTAAGGTAAGGGCTTCCGCCCGCGTGCTTTGCGCAAGCCCGGCGGCTTGCATTGCCGCCTGCGCTGTTTGCTTTGGGATGCACAGCCCCGCGCTTAGCGCGTTGGGGAGCTGCTTGCGCCGCTGCCCAAAAGCGGCGCGGATGACGCGGAAAAGCCGCGCTTCTTCTATGCCGGCGATGGGCGGCGCACTGCGCGGACGCAATTGAATAACGGCGCTGTCTACATTTGGCGCAGGCAAAAAGGAGCCGCGGCTGACCTTGAACAACTGCGCGGCTTCGGCGAACCACGCCACCGCGCAGGTCACAGCACCGCTTTCGCGGCTGCCGACAGGGGCGCAGAGCCGCGCCGCGGCTTCCTGCTGCACCATCACGGTGATGCACGCAAGCCCCAGGCGCTCCTCCAGCAGGCGCATGAGTGCGGGCGTTGTGATGTAGTAAGGTAAATTTGCGCAGCAAACCACGGGCATCCCGGGGAACTGCGCCGCCAGCAACGCCTTTAGATCCAGTTGAAGGATATCCCCCTGCACGATGCTGACGTTATCGCAGCCCGCAAGCGTTTCCCCCAGCACGGGGAGCAAACGGGAATCCAGCTCGACGGCGGCGACCTTGCCCGCGACCCGCGCCAATTCTCGGGTCAAAACGCCTGTGCCGGGGCCGATTTCCAGCACGCCGTGCGCTTTCGTCGCGCCGCAAAGCGCCGCCATTCGTGGGCAAACAGAGGGGTTAATAAGGAAATTTTGCCCCAGCGCTTTGGAAAATGAAAAGCCGTGACGGCGCAGGATTTCTGTGGCGTTGTTTTGCATATGGCTTGTTTTGTTCCTCCTCGCGGCTTGCTTTGCTGTGAAGAGCATACCACAAAAAGGCGCGAATGGCAACAGAGTCTCAAAAAAATCATTGCAAACAGGTGACAAGGGCGGCGGTATGTGTTATACTGTGAGACAAAGCAAGGGCGCTCAGGCGGGCACAGCTTCAGTTCAATTTGAAAAGGCGGAAGACAGTTATGAATACACGCGGAAGACCGCATTTTCCGAAAAGAGCGGTGATCACGGCGGGTATGCCCTATGGAAATAAGGATCTTCATTTTGGGCATATCGGCGGCGTGTTCATCCCGGCGGATATTTTTGCGCGGTTTTTGCGGGATCGCATCGGCAAGGAAAATGTTATTTTCGTTTCCGGCACAGACTGCTATGGCGCGACGATTGAAGCAGGCTATGCGGCGGCGGTCGCCGAGGGCTTTGCGGGCGGCGTTACGGATTATGTGAGGCAAAACCATGAAAGGCAAAAAGAAACCCTTGACCGTTACGCTGTTTCGCTCAATCTGTTCGCCGCCTCGGCCTTGGGGGAAGCGGGTGCGGTGCACGATGCAACCTCCGCGCAGATTTTTAACCGGCTGCATGAAAACGGCGCGCTGCATTTGGAGGAAACGCTGCAATTTTTTGACGCGGAAAAAGGAGTCTTTCTCAACGGGCGGCAGGTGACGGGGCGTTGCCCGCTGCAGGGCTGCAAGTCTGAAATCGCCTACGCTGACGAATGCTCGCTGGGGCATCAATACAATCCGGCGGAACTAATCGCTCCGGTCAGTGCGCTTTCGGGCAAAGCGCCGGAAAGGGTGGCGGTGCGGAACTGGTTCTTTGATTTGCCGGGGTATACGGAGGCGATGCAGGACGTGCTGCGCGAATGGGAGCAGGATCCCGCTTGCCGCAAAGGATTGCTGCAAACCGTCCGTGAGTTCCTGCGCAAGCCGGCTGTGTATGTCAAACGGGAACTGGTTGACGAGATCCGGGGCTATGACGGCATGCCGCCCTTCACGGTGACGGAGGAAGAGAACAAGCCATCCCGGGCGCTTGTGTTTGCGGATCTGGACGCAAGAGCGAAAGCGGTCGCGGTTTTGGAACGGAACAACATCCGCCTGCGCACGGGGAAAACACTGGTGCCGTTCCGGCTTTCAGGCAACGTGCGCTGGGGGATCCCCGTGCCTGAAACAGAGGGCGCGGCGGGGTTGACGTTCTGGGTGTGGCCGGAATCGCTCTGGGCGCCGATCTCTTTCACAAAAACTGTGCTGGGTGACGGCGCGCAAGGGTGTAAATGGGAGGACTGGTGGAAATCCGACGAGGCGCGGGTATACCAGTTCATTGGCGAGGATAATATTTATTTTTACGGTATCGCGGAAATGGGGCTTTTCATGGCGCTTGGCGAAGGGTACCGCCTGCCGTGCATCATCCCCAACCATCATTTGCTGTATGGGAAAACAAAAGCCTCCAGCAGCGGCGCGGTGAAGCCGCCGAAGGCTGCCGAGCTGCTGGAGCATTACACCGCCGAGCAGCTGCGGCTGCATTTTATGAACGCCAGCTTGGGTGAGCGCAGTGTTGGCTTTGAACCGAAGGCTATTATGGGCGGCGCGGAAGGCGCGTTTGATACGGTATTGTATGAAGGCAATCTTGTGACCAACGTGTTTAACCGTTTGGCGCGTTCCTGCTTCTATACGGCGCAAAAATATACGGGAGGGCGCCTGCCCGAAGGGGATGTCGGCGGCGAAACCCGCGAACACGCCGCGCAAACGATTCTTTCTTATGAGCGCTTGATGGCGGAAATACAGCTGGATAAGATTTTTGAGCTGCTCAATATCTTTCTGCGTGACGCCAACAAGGATTGGTCGGTGCGCAGCAAAAGCGAAAGCTTGCCGGAGCTGGAGCAGCTGCTGGTGGATATGTTTCACGTTGTGCGTGTGGCGGTGACGCTTTTGCATCCGATTGTGCCGGAGGGCTGCGAAGGGCTGCGGGATTATCTTGGTGTGGATGAACGCATTTGGGATTGGGAGTATATTTTTGAGCCATTGCGCTTTTTCACCGCGCGGGAGCATTGCTTTAAGTTTTTGGAGCCGCGCCTAGATTTTTTCCGGAAGCATGAATCGCAACTGAAGTAATGAAGCGCTGCGGAGCTTGCGCGCGGGTTTTGCTTGCATTTTTTTGAGAATGATTGTATAATGACGGGGACACAGGCTATCAGAAAGGGGGTTATTTCATGGCAGAACAAACGGCGCAGTTAAAATTGAATTACAAAAAAACGATCCTCACGGGCTTTGGGTTCATGGCGTCCTGCGTTGCCTGGGCGGTGTATGATCCTTATATCACGAAGCTGCTGGATCACCTGCTGGGGGCAAGCCCCACAGTCGCCGCCTGGAGCGAAAAGCTGGCGAGCGTATCCTTCCTGCAGCGATTCATGGAATCCCAGGGCAACAGCGCGGTGAGTGCGGCGGGGAGGTTTACCATCGTGCCGCTGCTCATCGGCTTCATCATGACCTTTGATAACATCTTCGGCGTAATTTTCCAGCCGACCTTTGGTAAGCTTTCAGATCGCTGCCATTCACGCTTCGGCAAGCGCCGCCCGTTCATTCTTTTTGGCGCGCCGGTTTCGGCGCTGCTTTTCGCGCTGATCCCTTTGATGGGGACAATCCCGGCGACCATGGTCTGTGTGATCCTTTTCGTTTTCGTCATGAGTCTTTGGCGTGCTCCCGTGGTGGCGCTGATGCCGGATCTCACGCCGCCGGAGCTGCGCAGCCAGGGCAATGCTGTGATCAACCTGATGGGCGGCATCGGCACGGCGCTGGCGACGGTGCTCGGCACGATCGTGACGGCGTTTTATTTGAAAGCCAACGGCATGACCAAGGATTCCCCCGGCTATGATGAGTTCAAAACCTTCCCTTATGTTTTTCTCAGTGTCGGGGCGATTATGGTGCTGGGGATGGTCGTGGTGATGCTGTTCGTCAAAGAAAAGGACAGCCGCCTGCTCAGCGGGGATATTATCGCTTCGCGCGACGAGGTCGCCCGCCGCGCTGCGGAAAAGAAAGCCGAGGCGGAGCAAAAAGCGGAGCTGAAGGCGCAAAAGCTTGGCAAGGCGGAACGCCGCAGCCTGCTATTCATGTTGGGCGGTCTGTTCTTCCTTTATTGCGGCTCCAATGCCATCCAAACCTTTTTTGCGCTGTTCGCTTCCGAAATTTTGCACCGTGATACCGCCGAGGCGCAGCGCCTTATGCTGGTGTTTGCGGTTGCGACCGCCGCAGCCGCTATCCCTGCGGGGTGGCTGGGCAAAAAGCTTGGGCGTAAAAAGACCATACTATTGGGGCTGGGGATTTTTTTGGCGGCGTTCGTCGTGTTTTTTGCCGTGTTCGCCGCCGTCGGCGCGCGCAAGGGCTTTTCGCTTGGGGATTATGTCGCGCTCAACCGCGATGATCCGAACAATCCCACGGTCAGCGCAACCGCGGGGATGCTCAACGCGCTGGTGTTCCCGGTGTTGATTCTGGCAGGCTTTGGCAATATGCTGATCACCGTGAACACGCTGCCACTGGTGCTGGAAATCGGCGGGCTGAAAAAAGTTGGCACCTTCACGGGCTATTACTATACCGCGACGTTTTCCGCGCAGATTGCTTCCCCCATCGTTTACGGCTTCTTCCGCATGTTCAGCGGCACGTATCTTTCGCTGTTCTATTACAGCCCCATCGCCTTCGCGCTGGCAGCGGCGGTGATTGTGTTCGTCCGCCACGGTGAAGCAATTCCGGAAAAGGTGTTAAAAGAAATTGAAGAAAAGGAGTAGGGGGAGAACGAAATGAACAGCTTAGTTTCCATTAAAAACCTCAGCAAATCCTATGGCTCGCTGCAGGTTTTGGAAAATATCAGCCTAGAGCTGGCCGCCGGGCAAATCATTGGCTTGATGGGTCCGAACGGCTGCGGCAAAACGAGCCTAATGAAGATCCTTACGGGCATGATCAACGATTACAGCGGCGAGGTGCTGATTGCGGGGCGGTCGATCGGGGCATACACCAAAAGCATTGTCGCCTATTTGCCGGACAAGAGCTTTCTGTCGCCCTGGATGGACTGCAAAGGTGCCATCGGTCTGTTCGCGGATTTTCACGCGAATTTTGACGTGAAAAAGGCCTATGATATGCTGGCGGCGCTGCAGCTGAACCCCAAGCAAAAGGTGAAAGCAATGAGTAAGGGGATGCAGGAAAAGCTCCTGCTGCTGCTGGTGATGTGCCGCAGCGCGCAGTTTTATGTGCTGGATGAGCCTTTGGGCGGGGTTGACCCTTCCGCGCGGCAATACATTATGGATACCATCCTGGGCAACCGTCCGCAAGACTCGACGATTTTGCTTTCGACGCACATGATCTACGACATGGAGCAGGTGTTTGACGCCGCGCTGATGATCGGACGCAAGCAGGTGCTGCTTTATGACACCGTTGCGCATTTGCAGGCGCAGGGGAAAACCCTGGATTCGCTTTTTAAGGAGGTGTTCCCTTATGTTGGCTAAGCTACTGAAGCACGATTTTTTGCAATCAGGGCGATTGTTCATATGGCAAATTTTGGGCGGCGTCGGTATTGGCTTAATCGTTACTGTCATTTCAATGCAAAAAAACATCGGTAAGGGACTGCTGCTTCCGGCGATTTTGCTGGAGCTTTTACTTGTGATCCTGCCGTGGATTATGATCTTCCTGGGTCTGGTGTTCATTGTTGTGCATGTGCAGCGTTCGCTTTTTACCGAGCGGGGCTACCTGCTGTTTTCGCTGCCGGTTTCAAGCGAGTCGCTGCTGCTCTCCAAGTTTCTGACGGGTGCGGCGTGGCTCACCATCAATTTCCTGGTGGCGTTCGGGCTGTACGCAGTTGCGGGCAGAACGTTCTATAATTTGATGAACAATCTTTCGGACGATTTGCGGGAAAGCATTGGCGCGAATATGGAGGATATGCCGCAAAATCCTATCTCGACGCTTTTTGAAGAGCTGCTGCCAAGCCCGAAATCGGCGGCGGTTATCGGCGCGGTTCTGCTGGCAATCATCCTGATGATTTTTCTGCTCCTGATGATGATCGTAATCTTTACGATGACGGTGAGCAATGTTCGTCCCTTTCAAGAGCACGTGGGGCTGTGGGGCTTCTTGTTCTTGATCGCAAACATTGCGGTTGCTGTCGTTTTGACGGTGCAGGTCGCAAAGGTGATTCGGCTCACGCCCTTCACGATGCAGCTCCTGGGGGAAGCTGTCACGCCAAATCTGACGCTCGGGCTTGTGCCGCTGATGATGACTGCCGGGCTGTTCTTCCTCACCAATTGGCTGCTAAAGCGCAAGATCAGCCTGAAGTGAGGCGCGTCGGAATCTTTGGCGGCACGTTTGACCCGCCGCATTTGGGGCATTCCCGCGCTGCCGCCTTCTTTGCCAACGCTTTGGCGCTGGAACGGGTTTGGATTCTTCCCGCCGGCTTGCCGCCGATGAAGGAAGCGCCGCAAACCGCTGCGGCGGAGCGCCTGCAGCTGTGCCGCTTGGCCTTTGCGGGCGATGCGCGGTTTGAGGTGCGCGATGGGGAGTTGCGCCGCGCGGGCGTGAGTTATACGGTTGACACGGTGCGCGAGGTACGGGCGGCGGTACGGGACGCAGAGCTGTATTTGCTTGTTGGCACGGATCAGTTGCGCAATTTTACGTGCTGGAAGGATTGGTGGGAGATACTGGAAATGTGCAGGCTCTGTGCGTTGCCGCGTGGCGCGGCAACGCCGGCAGTTCCTCCGGCGTTGCCGCGCGATCGCCTTTGCTTGCTTACGGGCTTTGCACCGCTGGCGACCAGCGCAAGTGAAATCCGGCGCAAGCTGGCGGCAGGGGAGGATGCGGCGGCGCTTCTCGCAGCGCCCGTATATGAGTATATTGTGAAAAAGGGGCTATATGGAGCGAATCCGAACGCATGAGCAGGCGCAGGCGCTGATGGCTTCCTTGCTGCCGCCGGAACGGCTGCGGCACAGCGTTTGTGTCGCCGATGCCGCTGAAAAATTGGCGCGGCGCTGCGGTGCCGACGCTGAGAAGGCTTGGCTTGCGGGCATGCTGCACGATTGCATGAAATACGCGCCGCCGGAGCTGCAGCAAAAGCTGTGCGCCCGCAACGGCACGCCACTTTCGGCGGTGGATTTGGATTCCCCGAAGGTTTGGCACGCTTTTGCCGCCGCCGCTTATTTGCGGCTGGAATGCGGCGTTACGGATGCGGAAATCCTCAACGCCGTGCGCTGGCATACGACCGGGCGGGCAGGAATGACGCTGCTTGAAAAAGTAGTGTTTGTCGCGGATCTTATATCGGACGACCGCGTATATCCGGATGTCGCGCAGGTGCGGGCTTTGGCGGCGGAGCAGCTTGACGCCGCAGCAAAATATATACTGGAATATCTGTTTGCCAAGCTGGAGCGCGAGGGAAAGCGCATGGAGCATCCCGCGTCGCGCGCTTGGTATGATGAATTGATCAGGGAAGCTCAAGAGGGAGGAATATTGCATGAACCCACGGGAACTGCTGCAAACGCTTGCGAAGCTGCTGGATGAAAAGAAGGCCTTGGATTTAACGGCAATTCATACCACAGAGCAAACGATTATCACCGATTATTTTTTGTTGGCGACCGGTACAAGCTCCACGCATGTCAAGGCGTTGGCGGAAGAACTGGAGCACGAGATGAAGAAGCGGCACGGGCTTTTGCCGCGCGGTATTGAGGGACGCGCCAGCGGCTGGATTTTATTGGATTACGGCACGGTGCTTGTGCATATCTTCCAAAAGGAACAACGTGAATACTACAATCTCGAACGGCTTTGGGAGGATGGCGAGGCTGTGGATTTGGGGCTGTAGGGAGGACTGTGCACGTGGCAGGAATGATCTCATTTGGCTTGGCAGGCGGTTGACCCGATATTGATGAAAGGCTTGATACCTTATGCAAAAGATACCTTATAACCCAAAAGCGATTGAGGAAAAATGGCGCAAGCGCTGGGAAGAAAACGCTGTTTTCCGCGCCAAGCAGGATTTTACGCTGCCACCATATTACGCGCTGATCGAATTTCCGTATCCTTCGGCGGCGGGGCTGCATGTCGGGCACGCCCGCCCCTATACGGGGCTAGATATTATTGCCAGAAAACGCCGGATGCAGGGCTACAATGTGCTGTTTCCCATGGGCTGGGACGCTTTCGGCTTGCCGACAGAAAACTTTGCGATTAAAAACCATGTGCATCCCGCGATTGTGACAAAAAACAACATTGCCCGCGCCAAAGCACAGGTGCAGGCGTTGGGCATCTCCTTCGACTGGAGCCGCGAGCTGAACACCACCGACCCGTCTTACTATAAATGGACGCAGTGGATTTTTTTGGAGCTGTTTAAGCGCGGGCTGGCATATAAAAAGGAAATGGCGGTCAACTGGTGCACCAGCTGTAAATGCGTGTTGGCAAACGAAGAGGTCGTCGCCGGGGTGTGTGAACGCTGCGGTAACGAGGTCGTCCGCAAAACCAAAAGCCAGTGGATGCTCAAAATCACCGAATACGCGCAGCGCTTGGGCGATGATCTGGACGGCGTGGATTATATTGAGCGCGTCAAGACCCAGCAGCGCAACTGGATTGGGCGCTCCACCGGGGCGCAGCTGCGCTTTGCGACCACGGCGGGCGAGACGATGGAGATTTATACCACGCGGCCGGATACCCTCTTTGGCGCGACGTATATGGTCATGTCGCCGGAGCATCCCTTGCTGGAAGCGTGGGCGGATCAGCTTGAAAATTACAGTGAGGTGTTGGCGTATAAGCGTGAGGCGGCGAAAAAATCCGATTTTGAACGCACGGAAATCAACAAGGATAAAACCGGCGTGCGTCTGCAGGGCGTGGCGGCGATCAACCCGGTCAACGGCAAAAAAATTCCGATTTTTATATCTGACTATGTGCTGATCTCCTATGGAACGGGTGCGATTATGGCGGTGCCCGGGCACGATACCCGCGACTGGGAGTTTGCCAAAGCATATCACCTGCCCATTGTTGAGGTGGTCGCGGGCGGCAACGTGGCGCGGGAAGCCTTCACCGATTGCGCGACCGGCACGATGGTGAATTCCGGCTTTTTGGACGGGCTTTCTGTGGAAGACGCCAAGAAAAGAATCACCGCGTGGATCGCCGAGCAGGGCATCGGTGGCGAAAAAGTGAATTTCAAGCTGCGCGATTGGGTGTTTGCGCGCCAGCGATACTGGGGCGAGCCAATCCCGGTGGTGCATTGCCCGTGCTGCGGCACGGTTGCGCTGCCGGAGGCTGCGTTGCCGCTGGAGTTGCCGCTCGTGGAAAATTATGCGCCGACGGAAACAGGCGAATCGCCGCTTTCAGCGCTGGATGCCTGGGTGAACGTTTCTTGCCCGCAGTGCGGCAAGCCCGCAAAGCGCGAAACCGACACCATGCCCCAGTGGGCCGGCTCATCGTGGTATTTTTTGCGTTATTGCGACCCGCAAAACGCCGCCGCAATCGCGGATCCCGCCGCACTTCAATATTGGATGCCTGTCAATTGGTATAACGGCGGAATGGAGCATACTACCCTCCATCTGCTTTATAGCCGTTTTTGGCATAAGTTCCTTTATGATATCGGCGTCGTCGCTGAGCCTGAGCCATATGCAAAGCGCACAAGCCAGGGCATGATCTTGGGCGAGGACGGCGAGAAAATGAGCAAATCCCGCGGTAATGTAGTCAATCCCGACGACATCATTGCGCAATATGGCGCGGATACCATGCGGCTTTATATCATGTTTATCGGTGATTTTGAGAAGGCGGCCGCATGGAATTCCGCTTCGGTGCGCGGATGCCGCCGTTTTCTGGAGCGTACATGGGCGCTGCAAGCGATGCTTACGCCCGGCGAGGGCTACAGTGCTGCGTTGGAAGGCGCGTTTCACCGTACGGTACGCAAGGTGGATCAGGATACGGAAGCGCTCAAGCACAATACCGCCATTGCCGCGCTGATGACTTTGCTCAACGATGTTTATGATGCGGGCAGCATAACACGCGGGGAGCTGCGTGTGTTTTTGCTGTTGCTCAGCCCCTTTGCGCCGCACATGGCGGAGGAGCTTTGGGAATTCTGCGCTTTCGGCGGTGAAATCAATGCGCAGAGTTGGCCGCGCTACGACGAAGCGAAGTGCGCCGAACAAAGCATTGAGCTGGCGGTGCAGGTCAATGGTAAGGTGAAGGGGAGGATCGTCACGGCGGCAGATGCCTCTGAAGCCGACGTGCTTCTGCAGGCAAAAACAGAAGAAAAGACCGCAGAAGCCATAGCGGGCAAGCAGATTGTGAAGGAGTTATATATCAAAGGGCGGCTGGTGAACCTAGTTGTGCGCTAAGGGAAGCGTTTGCCACGGTCAACGCGGAAAATAAATTGAAAAAAATCAAAAAAGGGCTTGCAATTTCTGGAACGCTGTAGTATAATACCCGGGTGTGCATGTGGCGGTTACGTCGTATGCTATCCAGCGATGACGCGGAAGGTGGCCGCCCGGAGATCTGCGCGGGCTGTGCAGAGCTTTTTGTGCGACGGGGAATTTCCGCCGAGCGAGTCCGTTTCAGAAATCGGGCGAACCTATTTGCCGTGCGCTCTTTGCATTGCAATCCGGGGTCAGCCATGTTCCCCGGCTTTTTTTTGAAAGCCAGGAAACACCCGGGTGCGTGGGAACAAAATTGCATATTCGGCGAGCGCGGCGATTGGGCGCCAACACAAGAAAGGCGTGAAGAAATATGGCAGGCAAGGGCAATATCCGCATCCGTTTGCGCGGCTATGATCACAGCTTAGTTGATAAGGCTGCCGAGCGTATTGTGGAAACGGCAAAGCATTCCGGCGCACAGGTGAGCGGACCTGTACCGTTGCCGACGGAGAAGGAGATCGTGACGATCCTCCGCGCGGTACACAAGTATAAGGATAGCCGCGAGCAATTCGAGCAGCGCACCCATAAGCGCTTAATTGATATCCTGCGCCCCTCGGCAAAGACGGTTGAAGCCCTTTCTGGGTTGGAGCTGCCCGCAGGTGTGGATATTGAGATTAAGCTCTGAGAACCCGGCGCGGTCAAGTTGGCGCGCAGCGTCAACCAATAACCATAAGGAGGAAAGGCAAGCATGGAAAAAGCGATCATTGGCAAAAAGCTGGGCATGACGCAAATCTTTGATGAAAAAGGTAATGCCGTCCCGGTCACAGTCGTTGAGGCGGGACCTTGCCCTATTGTTTCGTTTAAAACGATGGAAACCGACGGCTACGAAGCGGTGCAGCTGGGCTTTGGCGAAATGAAGGTCAAGCATGTGAGTAAGCCGTTGCAGGGGCATTTTAAAAAGGGCGAGGTTGCGCCGAAGCGCAAGCTCAAGGAGTTCAAGCTCCCGCAGGCGGATTTAAAAATCGGAGGCTTGATTAAAGCGGACGCGTTCGCGGTGGGCGACAAGGTGGATGTTTGCGGCACGAGCAAGGGTAAGGGCACGGCTGGTGCGATCAAGCGCTGGAATTTCAGCCGCTTGAAGGAATCGCACGGCACGGGACCCGTGGCGCGGCATGCCGGTTCCATGGGCGCCTGCAGCACGCCCTCCCGTGTTTATAAAGGGAAAAAGCTGCCCGGGCATATGGGGCATGTGCGCGTGACGGTGCAGAATTTGACCGTTGTGAAGGTGGATGCGAAGAGTAATCTTTTGGCCATCAAAGGCGCGATCCCCGGTCCGAAGGGCGGTATCGTGCTGGTTACCGGCGCGGTTAAGGCTTAAGGGAAGGAGAGAGTATAGAAATGCCGAATGTTTTGATTTACGATGCGGCGGGTGCGCAGTGCGGCGAGCTTGCGCTCAATGACGCCGTCTTTGGGATTGCCCCTCACGTGCCTTCCATGCATCTGGTGGTACGCAGCTATCTTGCGGCGCAGCGCAGGGGTACGCAATCGACACTCACCCGCGCCGAGGTGCGCGGCGGTGGCAGAAAGCCGTGGCGACAAAAAGGGAGCGGGCGCGCGCGCCAAGGCTCCACCCGCAGTCCGCAATGGACGCACGGCGGCGTCGCGCTGGGTCCGAAGCCGCGCGATTATGTTGTTGGCGTTAATCGCAAAGTGAAGCGCCTCGCCATGAAGAGCGCCCTTTCTTCAAAGGTGCGGGATGAGGAGATAAAGGTGCTCAGCGCGCTTCCTTTGGATGAAATTAAGACCAAGGAAGTCGCTAAGGTTTTAACCGCTTTGGATACCGGGAAGAAAACGCTCATTGTTTCGCCGGAAAGTGACGAAAAGCTCTACCGCAGCGCGCGCAACATCGCGGGGGTGAAGGTTTCCCCCGTTAACAACTTGACGGTGTATGACATTCTCAATTGCGATACGTTGCTGCTGCTGCAAAGTGCCGTGGAAAAGATCGAAGCAATCTATGCCCAGGCAAGCGAGGAGGAATCGGTATGAATAAGTTCCCACAGGATATTATTCTGCGCCCCATTATTTCAGAAAAATCCATGCTGGGCGCGCCGGAGAAGCGATATGTCTTCCGTGTCGCCAAGGACGCGAACAAGGCGGAGATCGCTTGGGCGGTGAAAGAGCTGTTCAAGGTGGAGGTCGCCAAGGTGAACACGTTGAATTTCAAGGGCAAAAAGCGCCGTTATCAGCGCTTTGAGGGCTATACCTCCGATTGGAAGAAGGCTTATGTGTGCCTGACGGAGGACAGCAAGAGTATTGAATTTTTTGATGGAATGATCTAAACTGGATTTTAGGTGTCAGGCGTTAGGCGCGGTCTATGGTCTAAAATCTAAAATCTAGAAAGTGAGGCTGCCAAATGGCGATTAAAACATACAAACCGACCACGAACGCCCGGCGGAATATGTCCGTGACGGATTATTCCGGGCTTTCTAAGGTCAAACCCGAAAAAAGCTTGCTGGTCGCGCAGAAGAAATTTGCCGGTCGCAACAGCTACGGGCGCATCACGGTACGGCACCGGGGCGGCGGTAACCGCCAAAAATATCGTTTGATTGATTTCAAGCGCAACAAGCTGGGGATTCCCGCGACGGTTGCGACGCTGGAATATGATCCGAACCGCTCGGCGCACATCGCGCTGCTGAAATATGCGGACGGTGAGAAGCGGTATATTCTTGCCCCCACAGGGCTGAAGGTGGGCGACACGGTTTATGCCGGTGCGGATGCGGATATTAAGCCCGGCAACGCGCTGCCGCTGAACGCGATACCCACCGGCACCGTGATTCACAACATTGAGCTTTACCCCGGGCGCGGTGGGCAGTTGGTTCGTTCGGCGGGGAATTCCGCGCAGCTCATGGCAAAGGAAGGCAAGTTGGCGTTGCTGCGGTTGCCTTCGGGCGAGCTGCGCAACGTTCCTGCGGAATGTATGGCGACGGTCGGGCAGGTCGGCAATGTGGATCATGAAAATGTGAAGCTGGGCAAGGCGGGGCGTACGCGTCACCGCGGTATACGCCCGACGGTGCGCGGTTCGGTTATGAATCCCTGCGATCACCCGCACGGCGGCGGCGAGGGTAAGTCGCCCATCGGTCGCCCCGGACCCGTGACGCCTTGGGGCAAGCCGGCGCTGGGCTACAAGACCCGTTCCAAAAAGAAGGCAAGCAACAAGCTGATCGTTAAACGCCGCAACGGCAAGTAAGCAGAAAGGAGCAAGATCCGATGGGCAGAAGCGCAAAACTGCTGGAACGCGGCCCCTTTGTGCAGGAGAAGCTGCTGGCGCGCGTGCAGAGAATGAACGAAAGCGGGCAAAAGCAAGTCCTAAAGACTTGGAGCCGCGCTTCCACGATTTATCCGGAGTTCGTCAGCCATACCTTTGCGGTGCATGACGGACGCAAGCATGTTCCGGTTTACGTTACGGAGGATATGGTTGGGCATAAGCTCGGCGAATTTGCCCCGACCCGCACCTTCCGCGGTCATGCCGGTTCCAAAACCTCGAAGAAGTAAGGTCGAAAGGAGTGTATTCCTCATGGAGGCAAGGGCAAAAGCCACTTACATTCGCATTACGCCCCGCAAGGTGCAGATCGTCCTGGATTTAATTCGCAACCAGCCGGTCGAGAAGGCGCAGGCCGTTCTTAGATACACCCCCAAGGCCGCGTGTGAGCCGCTGCTGAAGCTGCTGAATTCCGCGATTGCAAATGCGGAAAACAATCACGATATGGATGCCGCGAGGCTTTTTGTGGCCGAAGCAAACCTGGGGCAAGGTCCGACGCTCAAGCGCATGCGCGCGCGCGCCAAGGGCAGTTCCACACGCATTAACAAGAAAACAAGCCACATCACCCTGGTTCTCAGGGAAGCGGAATAAGCGAGGAGGAGGTTCAACGATGGGTCAAAAGGTTAACCCGACAGGGCTGCGCGTTGGCGTGATTAAGCCGTGGGAATCCCGCTGGTATGCCAAGGATGCGACGTTCGGCGATACCCTGGTGGAGGACTATAACCTCCGGCGCTACTTGCTCAAGACCCTTGCGCCCGCAGGCGTGCCGAAGATTGAAATTGAGCGCGACGCCAAACGCGTTTACATTAAGATTCACTGCGCAAAGCCGGGCATGGTGATTGGCAGGCAGGGCGCGGAGATCGAAAAGCTGCGCGCTTTCTGCGAAAAGAAGCTTGACGGTAAAAAAGTTTCGCTGGATATTGTGGAAATCAAGCAGCCGGATTTGAACGCGCAGCTGGTGGCGGAGGGCATTGCCGCGCAGCTCGAAAAGCGTGTGAGCTTTCGCCGTGCGCTGAAGCTGGCGATCGGGCGCACAATGAAGCTGGGTGCACGCGGTATCAAAACCCAGGTTTCCGGACGCTTGGGCGGGGCGGAAATCGCCCGCACGGAGCATTATCACGAGGGGACGATTCCCCTGCAAACCATCCGCGCCGATATCGATTACGGCTTTGCCGAGGCGAAAACCACCTATGGGCGCATTGGCGTGAAGGTTTGGCTTTACAAGGGCGAGGTGCTGCGGGATAACCGCCGCCCGCGCAGGGAAGGAGGACGGCGCTGATGCTGCTACCCAAACGCGTCAAGCACCGCAAGCAACAGCGGGGCAGAATGAAGGGCAAGGCGACACGCGGCAATTTTATTGCCTACGGTGAATTTGGCTTGCAAGCGGAAGAACCCGGCTGGATCACCGCCAACCAGATTGAAGCGGCTCGTATTGCGATGACACGCCATATTAAGCGCGGCGGTAAGGTTTGGATTAAAATTTTCCCGGATAAGCCTGTTACCGCAAAGCCTGCCGAAACCCGCATGGGTTCCGGCAAGGGAAGCCCGGAATATTGGGTTGCCGTGGTGAAGCCTGGCAGGGTTTTGTTTGAGGTCGCCGGCGTTGATAAGGATTTGGCATTTGAGGCCATGCGCTTGGCCGGCACGAAGCTGCCCGTGAAGTGTAAGTGCATCATGAAGGAAGAGATGGGTGGTGAGCAGACATGAAAGCGAGCGAATTCAAAGAACTTTCCGCCAAAGAGATGGATGAGAAGCTGCTTGCGCTGAAGGATGAGCTGTTCAAGCTGCGCTTTCAGCAAGCCATCAACCAGTTGGATAACCCGATGCGCATCAGCGCCGTGAAGAAGGACATCGCCCGCTTACTGACTGTGCGGCGCGATCAAGAGCTTCACGGGGTCAACTCGTAAGGAAAGGGAGGTTAAGCCGAACACATGGAGAAGAGAAACCTTCGCAAGACACGGGTTGGCATCGTCACGAGCGATAAAATGGATAAGACCATCGTCGTCGCCATCAAAGACCGCGTGCCGCATCCGTTGTATAAGAAGATTATCAACCGCACACTGAAGCTCAAAGCGCATGATGAAAATAACACCTGCGGCATCGGCGACAGGGTCAAGGTGATGGAAACCCGACCGCTGAGCAAGGATAAACGCTGGCGCTTGGTGGAAATCATCGAGAAAGCGAAGTAAGAGGAGGAAACTACTGTGATTCAACAGCAAACTTTCCTCAAGGTCGCCGATAATACCGGGGCGAAGGAGCTGATGTGCATCCGCGTTCTGGGCGGCACCGGCAGGAGATATGCCAACGTTGGTGACGTGATTGTTGCTTCCGTTAAAAAGGCAACACCCGGCGGCGTTGTTAAGCGCGGCGATGTTGTGCGCGCGGTTGTTGTGCGCACCGCCAGCGGCTTGCGCCGTGACGACGGCAGTTACATTCGTTTTGATGAAAACGCCGCCGTGATCATTAAGGAAGACAAGACTCCGCGGGGTACGCGTATTTTTGGACCCGTTGCCCGTGAGCTGCGCGAGAAGGAGTATCTCAAGATCCTCTCCCTGGCTCCGGAAGTGCTGTGAGCGGGAGGGAAGAGAGATGAGTGCTTTGAACGGCAAGATCCATGTTCGCAGCGGCGATGAGGTCGTCGTTATCAACGGTAAATACCGCGGCAAGCGCGGTGAGGTTTTGGAGGTCAGCCCCAAGGAGGGCAAGGTGATCGTGAAGGGCGTGAACATCGTAACCAAGCACGTTAAGCCTCGCAAGCAAGGCGAGCAGGGCGGCATGGTGAAGGTGGAAAGTGCGCTTTATGCGTGCAAGGTGCAGCTGATTTGCCCCAAGTGCAACCGCCCCACGCGCATTGGTCATAAGATCAACGCCAAGGGTAAGAAGGTGCGCTGCTGCAAAAAGGTCGATTGCCTGGCAGAATTTGAATAAGGGAGGGACATGACAGACAATGACAAGGCTACAGGAACAGTACGCGCGGGAAATCGCGCCGAAGCTGATGGAGAAATTTGCTTACAAAAGCGTCATGCAAATCCCGAAGCTGGATAAGATCATTGTGAACGTCGCTTGCGGCGAGGCGCGGGATAACCCGAAGATGCTTGACGCTGTCGTGGCGGATCTGAAGGCAATCACCGGGCAGAAGCCGTTGCTTTGCAAAGCGAAAAAGAGTGTGGCGAATTTCAAGCTTCGCGAGGGCATGACCATTGGGGCGAAGGTAACGCTGCGCGGGGAGCGTATGTATGAGTTCCTCGACCGCTTTTTCAGCTTGGCATTGCCCCGTGTGCGCGATTTTCGCGGCATTAGCCCCGATTCGTTTGACGGGCGCGGGAATTACAACATGGGCGTTAAGGAGCAGTTGATTTTCCCCGAGATTGATTATGACAAGATCGACAAGGTGCGCGGAATGGACGTTTGTTTCGTGACCACTGCGAAAACCGATGAAGAAGGCCGTGAGCTGTTGCGCCTGTTCGGCGCGCCGTTCGCAAAGTAAGGAGGGAATATTCGTGGCAAAAACATCACAGAAAATCCGGCAGGCACGCCCCGCGAAGTTCTCTTCGCGCGCGTATAACCGCTGCAAGATCTGCGGTCGCCCTCACGCCTACCTGCGCAAATATGGCGTATGCCGCATTTGCTTCCGGGAGCTGGCGCACAAAGGGCAGATCCCTGGCGTAAGGAAAGCCAGCTGGTAGATTAGACTTTAGATTTCGGGCTTCAGGTCGTAGCCGCGCGGTTAGGCGATATCCGGCGGCGGGCGTCTGATACCTGAACATCTAGTAAGGAGGAACGACTGAATGCAAGTGACGGATTCCATCGCCGATATGCTTACGCGCATCCGCAACGCGAATTCCGCGAAGCATGATACGGTGAAAATCCCAGCGTCCAACGTAAAGAAAGCGATTGCGCAGATTCTTTTGGATGAAGGCTACATCAAGAATTTCCGTTTCCATGAGGACGGCAAGCAGGGCATCATTGAGGTCGTGTTGAAGTACGGACCGAATAAATCTCAAGTGATCACCGGGTTGCGCCGCGTTTCAAAGCCCGGGCTGCGGATTTACTCCGGCTGCGAAGAGATCCCAAAGGTCATGCGCGGTTTGGGGATTGCGATCCTTTCGACCCCCCAGGGTGTGATGACGGATAAAAACGCGCGCAAGCAGAACGTCGGCGGCGAGGTTCTGGCGTTTATTTGGTAAGAAGGAGGTGCTGACCCATGTCCCGAATCGGAAGGCTGCCGATCGCAATCCCTGCCGGTGTGGACGTCAAGATTGACGGCAGCATCGTGACGGTCAAAGGTCCGAAGGGAACCTTGAGTCGTCAGTTCAATTCTAACATCGCCATTGCAAAGGAAGGCGAGATTCTCACCGTGAGCCGCCCGAATGATTTACAGCAAAACCGCGCTTTGCACGGGCTGAGCCGTAGCTTGTTGAGTAATATGGTCATTGGTGTTTCGCAGGGCTTCAGCAAGGAGCTGGAAGTCAACGGCGTCGGCTACCGTGCGGCGAAAACGGGTAATCAGCTGGTGATGAATATCGGTTATTCGCATCAGGTGATCATGGAAGAAGCCGATGGCATCACCGTAACCGTGCCCGCACCGAACAAGATTGTAATCAGCGGTGTGGATAAACAAAAGGTCGGTCAATTCGCGGCGGAGGTTCGCGAAAAGCGCCCCCCCGAGCCATACTTGGGCAAGGGCATCAAATATGCCAATGAGGTCATCCGCCGCAAGGAAGGAAAGGCCGGTAAGGGCAAATAAGGAGGCGAAACGCCATGATAGCAAAGCGAGATTCCAATAAGCAGCGGCTGCGCCGCCACAAGCGTGTGCGCGGCAAGGTCAGCGGGACGGCGGAGCGCCCCCGTTTGAGCGTTTTCCGTTCCCTGCAGCATATTTATGCGCAGCTGATTGACGATGTGAAGGGTGTTACGCTTGCGTCGGCTTCCAGCGCGGAAAAGGATTTTGACGGCTACGGCGGTAACGCCGAAGCGGCGAAGAAGGTTGGCAAGCTCTTGGGTGCGCGTGCGGCTGCGCTGGGCGTGACGGAGGTTGTGTTCGACCGCGGCGGTTACGTTTATCACGGTCGTGTGCAGCAGCTTGCGGAGGGTGCCCGTGAGGGCGGTCTGCGATTCTAAAGAAGAGGAGGAACATCCACTTGGCTAAAAATGAAGCGGCGGGGTTGGAGTTGACCGAGCGGGTTGTCGCCATCAACCGCGTATCCAAAACCGTGAAGGGTGGCCGCATCTTCAAGTTCGCGGCGCTGGTTGTTGTTGGCGATGGAAAGGGTACAATCGGCTTCGGCTTGGGCAAATCCGGTGAAGTGCCGGATGCGATCCGCAAGGGCATTGAGGACGCGAAGAAGAACCTCTTCAAGATTGCGCTGCGCGGCACAACGATCCCGCATGAGGTGATGGGCAAGTTCGGCGCCGGATTGGTGCTGCTGAAGCCTGCACCGCCCGGAACGGGCGTGATTGCCGGCGGACCGGTGCGCGCCGTGGTTGAAACTGTCGGGATACATGATATCCGCACAAAAGCGCTGCGTTCCAACAATCCCTGCAATGTCGTGCGCGCTGCCATGGACGGATTGCGCCAGCTACGCAATGCCGATGAAGTTGCGGCGATCCGCGGCAAGAGCGTCAGCGAAATTTTAGGTTAGAGGAGGGTGCTGAATATGTCTAACGAAGGCACCGTCACCATCAAGCTGACCGGCAGCTTGATTGGCAGCAAAAAGAATCAGATCGCCACAGCCCGTTCGCTGGGCTTGCGGAAAATTGGCGACACAAGCATCCAGCCGGATTCCCCCGCCACGCGGGGGAAGCTGCGGGTGCTGGCACACCTGATTGAGGAGGTGCAACCGAAATGAGATTACACGAGCTTTCCCCCGTGCCGGGTTCGACGAAGGAGCGTAAACGCGTTGGGCGCGGGCATGGTTCGGGGCAGGGCAAAACCGCCGGTTATGGGCACAAAGGGCAGAAGGCGCGTTCCGGCGCGAAGGGCGCGGGCTTTGAAGGCGGTCAAATGACGCTGGCCAGGCGCGTGCCGAAGCGCGGATTCAACAATATCTTCCGCACAGAATATGCCATCGTCAACCTTTGCACGCTGGAGCAGACGTTTGCGCCGGGTGCGGTGGTGGATGCCGATGCGCTCGTTGCCGCCGGCTTGCTCAAGAAGACGCTTGCGGGCGTGAAGATCTTAGGTGAAGGTGAGCTGAGCAAGGCTTTGACGATTAAAGCAGCGAAGTTCTCTGAAACCGCCAAGAGCAAGATAGAGGCGGCGGGCGGAACGGCGGAGGTGGTCTGATGCTACAGACGATTGTCAATGCTTGGAGGATCGCGGATCTACGCAAGAAGATCCTCTTCACGGCATTTATTCTGTTGATTTTCCGTATCGGGTCGGCGATCACGATCCCGTTTGTGGATTTCGCCGCGATTAACGATCTTGGCATCATTGCGGATGTAGACACCGGAAGCTCGTTCCTTTCCTACTTAAACATGATGACGGGCAACGCGTTTAACTATGCGACGATTTTGGCCATGTCCATCACGCCGTATATCAACAGCTCCATCATCATGCAGTTGCTTACTGTCGCAATCCCCGCGTTGGAGCGGCTGCAGAAGGAGGGCGAAGAAGGACGCAAAAAGATTGCTTCTATTACGCGCTATGTTACGATTGGCTTGGCGTTAATGCAATCGACGGCTTATTATTTCTATCTTCGCAACGGCGGCGGGCAGCAGAATGTTGTGACCTTTTTGCAGACGAACGCCAAGGGTGAGTTGTTCACAGGCTTTCCGGCGGTGCTGCAGGCGTTGGTGATTATCCTGGTGCTCACGGCCGGTGCGGGGCTGACCATGTGGCTGGGGGAGCGCATCAACGAAAAAGGTATTGGCAACGGTGTTTCGCTGATCCTTTTTGCCGGCATTATTGCCCGCATCCCCAGCATTGCGACTCAGCTGTGGAGCTGGAAGGATGGCGGCAACGGCGTGCCGATCGGTTACGGTTTCCGTGGCGGTATCTTCACTGTGCTGGCGATTGTCGCGACCTTGGGCTTGTTGGGTATCGTTGCTTTTATTGTCTGGATGGATAACGCCGAGCGACGCATCCCCGTGCAATATGCCAAGCGCGTTGTTGGTCGGAAGATGTATGGCGGGCAAAGCACGCATATCCCCATTAAGGTGAACATGAGCGGCGTGATGCCGGTCATCTTTGCAAGCTCAATTTTAAGCTTGCCGCCGACGGTGGAAATGTTCCTGGACAGCTCCAAGGTCAGCGCGGGTTGGCAAAACTTTTTCCGTGTGTTTCAGCAGAACCATTGGGCGTATGCGATCATTTATTTCGTCATGATCATCGGGTTTGCCTATTTCTATTCTAGCATCCAATACGATCCGGTGGAAATGAGCAACAACATCCGCAAAAACTCCGGCACGATTCCGGGATATCGTCCCGGGCAGCCGACAGCGGATTATATCCGGCGCATTCTCAATCGGTTGACGTTGCTGGGTGCGTTGCTGCTTAGCGTCGTGGCGTTGTTCCCCATTGTGTATTCTTTGATTTCCGGACCGCTCATGCATCTCTTTGGTGTGGAAAAAATCGAAGATTCCTATGGGCACGAGGTATTCCAGACGCTGCAAATTGCTATGGGCGGCACGTCTGTTATCATTATGGTTGGTGTGGCTCTTGAAACGGTGAAGCAGCTTGAAAGCCAAATGATGATGCGGCACTACAAAGGTTTTTTGGATTGATTAGCTTGAAGAGCGCGCGCGAGCTGGCTTTGATGCGTGACGCCGGGCGGATCGCCGCCGAAGCCCTCCTGCGGGTGGGCGAGGCGGTGAAGCCCGGGGTCACGACGGCGGAGTTGGATCGTGTTGCAAAGGAGTATATTATCCATTGCGGCGCGGCGCCGACTTTCCTGAACTACAACGGCTTCCCCGGCAATATTTGTGTTTCGGTGAACGAAGAGGTCATCCACGGCATACCGAGCAAGAAGCGCGTTTTGCGCGACGGTGATTTGGTGAGCGTGGATCTGGGCGCGACCTACAAGGGCTATGTCGGCGATACGGCGGCAAGCTTTGCGGCAGGTAAGCTGAGCGAAGCGGTGCAGCGGTTATCTGATACCACCAAAGCGGCGCTTGATGCCGCGATTGCAGTGGCGGTGCCCGGCGCGCGGGTGGGCGACATCGGCGCGGCGGTGCAGTCGTTATGTGAGGCGCGGGGCTACAGCCTTGTGCGGGAGTATTCCGGGCACGGCGTGGGCAAGGCGCTGCATGAGGATCCGTCGGTTTCCAATATGGGGACAGCGGGGCGTGGCGTCAAGCTTCGGGCAGGTATGACCATTGCGATTGAACCGATGGTCAACGCCGGAAGGGCGGCGGTGCGCGTGTTGCCGGATGGTTGGACGGTGGTGACAAAGGATGCCGCGTGCTCGGCGCATTTTGAGCATACGGTTGCCATCATGCCGGAGGGTGCGGTTATCCTGACGCGAGCGGAGGGCGACTGATGCAGGGAACGGACGCGCTGCCGCGCGGTGTGCTGGTTCGATCTGTTGCCGGGCGCGACGCGGGCTGCTGGTTTTGCGTGGTAGGCGAGGCGGCGGGGTTGCCTCTGCTTTGCGACGGGCGGGAGCGCCCTTTGCAGCGCCCAAAGCGCAAAAACCGGAAGCATATCGAGCCGTTGCCTGCGATTGCACCCTTAGGCGAGGAAGCGTTGCGTGGCAACAAGGCTCTGCGGAAGACAATTTTGCGCCTGCGCAGGGAGAACGGGGAGGAGTAGCGAGCATGGCAAAGTCGGATATGATCGAAGTTGAAGGCGTCGTTTTGGAGGCGCAGCCCAACGCAACCTTCCAAGTGGAGCTGCAAAACGGTCACAAGATTCTGGCACACATTTCCGGCAAGTTGCGGATGAATTATATCCGCATCCTGCCCGGGGATAAAGTAACGTTGGAGATGAGTCCTTACGATCTCACGCGGGGGCGCATCACTTGGCGGAGCAAGTAAACAAACCCGGCAACGAAAGGAATGGCAGCGATGAAAGTAAGACCTTCCGTAAAGAAAATTTGCGAAAAATGCAAAATCATCCGCCGCAAGGGGCGTATCATGGTAATCTGTGAGAACCCCAAGCATAAACAGCGCCAGGGTTAACCCGGCAAACCAATAAAGGAGGTGCACAGGCAACATGGCGCGTATTTCCGGTGTGGATCTCCCGCGCGACAAGCGCGTGGAAATCGGCTTGACCTATATCCTTGGCATCGGTCGCACAACGGCCGCGAAGATTCTTGCGGGGACGGGGGTTGACCCTGATACCCGTGTGAAGGATTTGACCGAGGAAGATGTTTCCAAGCTTCGCGATTATATTGAGCGCGAGGTGAAGGTGGAAGGCGACCTGCGCCGCGATACCCAGTTCGATATTAAGCGGTTGATCGAAATCAGCTGCTATCGCGGGGTTCGCCATCGCAAGGGGCTACCGGTGCGCGGGCAGCGTTCCAAAACCAACGCCCGCACCCGCAAGGGTCCGAAAAAGACCATTGCCAACAAGAAGAAGTAAGTCAGGAGGGATTCCATGGCAACCAAGGCTGCCGCTAAAAAAACAACCGGCGCACGCCGTCGCCGCGAGCGCAAGAATATTGAACGCGGTGCGGCGCATATCCAATCCACCTTTAACAACACGATTGTGACGATTACCGATACGGCCGGGAACGCTCTTTCATGGGCAAGTTCGGGCGAAATGGGCTTCCGCGGTTCCAAGAAATCCACGCCCTTTGCCGCGCAGACAGCTGCCGAAACCGCAGCGCGCGCCGCAATGGAGCATGGGCTGAAGTTCGTAGAGGTGTTTGTAAAGGGACCGGGCGCGGGGCGCGAAGCCGCTATCCGTGCGTTGCAGACCGCAGGGCTGGAGGTCAGCATGATCAAGGATGTGACCCCGATCCCGCACAACGGCTGCCGCCCGCCTAAGCGCCGCAGGGTGTAAGAGAGTTATAGGAGGATTAAGCATATGGCAAGATACACGGGTGCGGTGTGCAAGCTTTGCCGCCGCGAGGGGCAAAAGCTCCACCTGAAGGGTGAGCGTTGCTACACGGGCAAGTGTGCGCTGGAGCGCCGCTCTTACGCCCCCGGGCAGCATGGGCAAGGTCGCAAAAAGCCTACAGAATATAGTATGCAGCTGCGTGCGAAACAAACAGCCCGCCGCTATTACGGGCTTTCGGAAGGGCAGTTCCACAAGTATTTCCTTATGGCTGAGCGCAAAACCGGCGTGACAGGCGAATGGCTGCTGCGCATTTGCGAAAGCCGCTTGGATAATGTAGTTTACCTGCTGGGCTGGGGTTCTTCCCGCGCGGAAAGCCGCCAACTGGTGACACACGGGCACTTCCTTGTGAACGGCAAAAAGGTGGATATTCCGTCCTATCTTTTGTCGGCAGGGGATGCGGTGAGTATCAAGGAGAAGAGCCGCGAGAGCGATAAGATCAAGCAGGTGGTGGAAGCCAGCGCGGCGCACCCGATCCCGGCATGGCTGGATTTGAACCGCGACGCGTTGGAAGGTAAGGTTCTTGATCTGCCCGCACGTGAACAAATTGCCGCGCCGGTTGAAGAGCATCTGATCGTCGAGTTCTATTCCAAGTAAAGATGGAACCCGCGGCGAAATGCCGCCGAGTGAGAGCGGGCTTGCCCGCTATTGGGGAGGTACTTATGGTCGGAATCGAGAAACCAAAAATTGAAATTGCACAAATAAAGGCGGACGGCACCTTTGGGCGCTTTATCGTGGAGCCGCTGGAGCGTGGGTTTGGCACAACGCTGGGCAATTCCCTGCGGCGCGTGCTGCTCTCAAGCTTGCCGGGCTATGCGGTAACCACCGCCAAAATTGATGGCATCCTTCATGAATTTTCCACCATTCCGGGTGTGAAGGAGGATGTGACAGAAATCATCCTGAACCTCAAAAGCGTGATACTAAGGGTCATGGGCGACGAGGAAAAGCGGCTTTACATTGATGTTGAAGAACCGGGTGCGGTAACGGCGGCGGATATCCAAACGGATTCCGAAGTGGAAATTATCAACCCCGATTTGCATCTTGCCACGCTTGAAAACGGCGCAAAGCTGAGCATGGAGCTGACCTGCGGCTGCGGGCGCGGCTACGTTTCGGCCGAGCGCAACAAGGAAGAGCTGAAGCCGCCCATCGGTGTGATCGCCGTGGATTCCATTTTCTCCCCCGTTGTAAAGGTCAACTATGCGGTGGAAAACACCCGCGTGGGGCAAACAACGGATTATGACAAGCTCACACTGGAGGTCTGGACAGACGGCACGACCACCGCGCAGGAAGCGGTATCGCTTGCCGCCAAGATCCTCAATGACCACCTCACTCTGTTCGTTGGTCTCAGCGATGAGGTTTTCGACACAGAAGTCATGGTTGTTAAAAACGACAGCCGAAAAGAGAAGGTCATGGAGATGATCATTGACGATCTTGACCTTTCCGTTCGTTCCTACAATTGCCTGAAGCGCGCCGGCATCAACACCGTGGAGGATCTGACCTCCAAAACCGGTGACGACATGATGAAGGTAAGAAATCTCGGGCGCAAATCGCTCGACGAGGTGATTGCAAAGCTCAACGCCCTCGGGCTGGAGCTTCGCAGGGATGACGAATAACCGAAGTCTTTTGCAAAGCCATCCGAAATAAGGAGTGTGAATCTTATGCCTGGCAGCAGAAAATTGGGGCGCACAACAGATCACCGCATTGCAATGCTGCGTGGTCTTGTGACCTATCTTTTGGAAAACGGACGCATTGAAACCACCGTCACCCGCGCCAAGGAAGTGCGTTCCCTTGCCGAAAAGTATATCACTATCGCCAAGGAGCCGACCTTAACGGCAAAACGCCGCGCCATGGCGTTCGTCACCAAAGAGGATGTCGTAAAGAAGCTCTTTGATGAAATTGCCCCTGCGTATCGGGATCGTAACGGCGGCTATACGCGCATCACGCGCACCTATGCGCGGCGCGGGGACGCGGCAGAAATGTGCATTCTGGAGCTTTTGAAGGACGATAAGGCGGAAGAAAAAGCCAAGAAGGTAGCCGATCCTGCCAAGGGAAGGGCGACCCGCCGCACTCGTGGCAAGAAAGAAGAGGCTGAAACCGCAGCTCCTGTTGCGGAGGAGCCGCAGGTTGCCGCGGAAGACGCTACGACGGAAGCTGTTGTGGAAGAAGTTGCCGCAGCAGAAGCTGTATCCGCCGAAGAGGTCGTCGAATAACCCCCAAACGAAAAAAGACAGTGCAACTGCCTCGAGGCAGGGGGGCAGCGATGCTTCCCTGCCTGACTGTATTTTATGGAGGTAACGCTTTGAACGATCTTTTGGTTCGGCTTGCCCGCGTCGGCATCGTTCCTGTCATTGCCATGGAGGATGCCGCGCAGGCTGTTCCGCTTGCGCGCGCATTGACTGCGGGGGACATCCCGGTAGCGGAGGTGACGTTTCGCACGGCAGCGGGCGAGGAAGCCATTCGCCGCATTGCCTCCGAGCTGCCTGAGGTGCTTTTGGGCGCGGGAACGGTGCGCAGCGTTGAGCAGGTGCGGCGTGCAATTGCGGCGGGAGCAAAATATATCGTGACGCCGGGTTTGCGCGCAGACGTTGCGGAATACTGCGTCAAGAACGATATCCTGCTGTTGCCCGGTTGCGTCACGCCGTACGAAATGGAGTTGGCGATGGATCTGGGGATCACAACGCTGAAATTTTTTCCGGCAGAGCAGGCAGGCGGGCTGGATTATATTAAGGCTTGCTGCGCGCCTTATCCGGAACTGCGTTTTGTGCCGACGGGTGGTATCGGTCCCCTGCATTTGCGAAAATATTTAGATTTTCCGAAAATTATCGCCTGTGGTGGCAGTTGGATGTGTCCTAAGGCAATGATTGACGCGGGCGAGTTTGATGCAATCACGCGCCTGTGCGTGGAAGCGATGAAAGTGAGGAACGGTGAACGATGAAAAAAGTAGTGACTTTTGGGGAACTGATGCTGCGGCTTGCGCCGGAGGGTTATCTGCGTTTTGTGCAGGCGGAGCGTTTTCAGGCGACCTTTGGCGGCGCGGAAGCAAATGTTGCTTGCGACTTGGTGCATATGGGGCAGGATGCGGTCTTTGTGAGCAAGCTGCCTTCGCATGAAATCGGGCAATTGGCGGTCAATTCATTGCGCCGCTATGGCGTGGATACTTCTATGCTTCTGCGCGGCGGCAAACGGGTGGGCACGTATTACGTGGAAAAAGGCGCGTCTCAGCGACCCTCCAAGGTGATTTATGATCGCGCGGGTTCTGCGCTTGCCGAAGCGCAGCCCGGTGAATTTGATTGGAACGTTATTTTTGCGGATGCGGATTGGTTTCATTTTACGGGCATCACGCCTGCGCTGAGCCAGAACTGCGCCGCGCTCTGCCTGGAGGCTTGTCAAGCTGCCAAGCGCTTGGGCGTGCGCATTAGCTGCGATCTGAACTATCGCAAAAATCTTTGGAGCCGCGAAAGGGCAGGGGAGGTTATGGCGGATTTGCTGCCCTATGTTTCACTTTGCATCGCAAATGAAGAGGATGCGGCGGATGTGTTCGGCATCCACGCCGCCGGGAGCAATATTGAGGGTGGCAGCCTGAGCCATGAAGGCTATGCGGATGTTGCGCGGCAGCTTGCGGAGCGTTTCGGTCTGGCGGAGGTCGCTATCACGCTACGGCAATCCATTTCTGCTTCGGATAATATCTGGGGCGCAATGCTTTATAGCGGCGGGCAGTGCTATTTTTCGCGGGAATACTCTGTGCGCATCGTTGACCGCGTTGGCGGCGGGGATTCCTTTGGGGCTGGGTTGATTTTTGCCACGCGCGAAGGGCAGACTGCGCAGAACCGTTTGGAATTTGCCGTCGCTGCGAGCTGCCTGAAGCATGCAATTGAGGGCGACTACAACCTTATCAGCGCCGACGAAGCTCGCAAGCTTGCCGCCGGCAGCGGCAGCGGACGGGTGCAAAGGTAGCATACATTCTTTTTGAAAAGAGCATTTTGCACGGGATGCCTTTAAATGAGAAAAGAGGGGTGAGGATGCTGAAAAGCAAATATACCCCTCGTCTGGTTGCGTTTTATGGAATTTTTTTGGCGCTCGCCTTAGCGCTTTCGGTGGCTGAAAGCTGGGCGGCGCCCTTGCTTCAGCTGCCGCCGGGCGTGAAACCCGGGTTTTCCAATATTGTGGTGATGCTTGCCGCAGGCGCCATGGGCTTGCCCGCCGCGCTGTCGCTTGCGTTTGCAAAGGCGCTTTTCGCGGGGCTGACGCGGGGCCCGACAGCAATGCTGCTCAGCGGCGCGGGCGGCTTGCTGAGCGCATTTTTTGTGGGATTGCTCTTGCGGCGTAAATGGCGGCACTTTTCACAATCCGGCATTGGCATTCTGGGCGGCGTGGTGCACAACCTGGCACAGCTGGGGCTGGCGGCGTTGCTGACGGCAACGCCCGGCATTTTTTGGATGCTGCCGCAAATGCTGTTTTGCGGCGCGGCGGCGGGGGCAATCACCGGCACGCTGGCGCGTTTCATCAGTGCGCACTTGCGCCTGGGCAAAAGCAAAGAATGCAGGGATTCCTAAGCGCGAGAGGCGATCTTTCCTTTCAAACAAACGCGTGTGCGACTGCATCAAAATTCTTTAGCTTTGCGACGCGGCGGCTTGCAGCCAGATGGCGCATTCTATGCGCTTGCGGAACAGCGCGCAGCCCTGCGGGTAGACCCCGTTGATGCCTGCGCCCGCATGGCAGGCGTTGGCGGCGCAGCCGCCCGCGCAATAGAGCCGTGCCCAGCAATCGCGGCATTCGGCGCGGGTGTAAAGGTTCGCGGCGGAGAATTCCTCGCGCAGCGTTTCGTTCGTGACGCCTTGCCAGACGTTGCCCATGCGATACTGCGTATCCCCCACAAACTGGTGACAGGGGTACAGCTCCCCTGTGGGTGTGACGGCAAGATATTCCGTGCCTGCGCCGCAGCCTGTTGCCCGTTTATATAGGCAGGGACCATGCTTTAGGTCAAGCATATAGTGATAGAACGTGAATTCGTCGGAGGTTCCCCGGCGTTTCTGCATTTCCAGCGCCAAATGCTCGTAATCACGCATTACGTGTTCCAGATCCGCATCCGTTAGCGCGTGAGGATCATTTTGACCGCAAACAACAGGCTCCATCGAAAGCGCATGGAAGCCCAGCTCCGCCATATGCAGCAGATCGTTTAGAAAGGAGGGGTTGCGGTGGGTGAAGGTGCCGCGCATGTAATAGCTCTTGCCCGCTTGCTCGCGGGCGCGCGCAAACGCTTGAAGCTTCGGCAAAATCAGATCATAACTGCCGCTACCGTTCTCTCCGGGAAACCGTCGAAAATAATCATGCGTTTGGCGGTTGCCGTCCAAGCTGAGAACAACGTTATCCATTTCGCGGTTTGAAAATGCAATCACGTCGTCGTCCACAAGGACGCCGTTGGTGGTGAGTGTGAAGCGAAAGCGTTTACCGCGCTCGCGCTCACGTATACGCGCATAGGCGACCAAAGCCTGCACAACCTGCCAATTGAGCAGGGGTTCGCCGCCAAAAAAATCCACCTCCAGGTGCTTTCGGTCGCCGGCGCTATCCAGCAAAAAATCCAAGGCGCGTTTGCCAACCGCAAAAGGCATCAGCGCCGCTTCACCGCGGTATTGCCCCGCGCGGGCAAAGCAATAAGCGCAATCCAAATTGCAGCAATGCGCCACGTGCAAGCATAGGGCTTTGATTTCACCCGTACGTTCGCGGCGCTTTTGCGCGGCAAGGGCGGCGTAGACCGTGTCTCCCGCTGCTTCCGGCGCAAAGAGCTTGTCGGCTTGGATCAGTTGTTCGATTTCACGAAACAGTTCTGCCCATTCCGTTGCGGAAATTTCGGGGAATTGCGCGGGCAGCGCTTCCCGCGCATCCCATTGCCGGATGGCGGCAAAAGCAACGGGATCGACCACATGGACGCTCCCGCTGCCAATATCCAGAACAATATTTGTGTCGAAGAGCGAATAGGCATGTATCATGCTTTCAAATAGATTCCTTTTCCGTTCAGCGCTTCCACCATTTTTTGAATGGATTGTTTGATCTCCTCAAAGGTCAAGCTTTTGTCTTCCGATTGGAAGGCAAGACGCAGCGTTATGCTGGGCTTTTCGCCTTCATAGAGATCAATCAGGCGAATTTGCTGCAAATAGGGAGAATTCACGCCGCGCAGCACTTTCTCGATTTCAGCATAGCGTATGTTATCTGCGCGCAGCAGGGTTAGGTCGTAATCAATGCCCGGGAATTTGGGCGGCGTGTGGTAGCGCAGGGGCGTTTCCGCCAACGCGGTAAAGGTGCGCATGTCAATTTGCGCAATAGCAACAGTGGCTTTCGGCTCGATATTTTGTGTTGCCTTTGCGCCGAGCAGGGATAGAAAGCCGAGGGCTTCCCCGCCGGGGGCAAGCACGGCGCAAGTGTTTTTTGCGTGCTGCCAAGGAAATGTCGGCGCTTGCGGCGCAAACTCCAAAGCAACGCGTCGCAGCTTTTGCCCAAGATAGGCGACGATATCGCGCAGGCGCAAGTACAACGCTTGCGCATCAGCGGTTTTGCTGAACAGCACAACGCCCAGCGCCTCGCGCTCTTCCGCCGAGCCGTCCGGTTTCGTGCCGGGGAAGCATTTTCCAATTTCGAAAAGACCGAATTCCGGCTGTATATTTTTGTTCGCTTCGGCAAAATCCAGCAAGCTGGGGATAATACTGGTGCGCAACACACTGCACTGCGCCGCTTGGGCGTTGGCGAGGCGCAAGCCATCGTCTGCGGGCAGACCGAGCTTCTTCCAGCGGACGGTGTTATACCAGATATACGACTGCGCTTCGTGTAGGCAAAAGCGCTCGCTCAAAAGATCCTTGACGCTTTCGCGCAGCTTGCGCTCCGGCGCGGGGCGAACGGGCTGCAGCGCGCTGGCTGCGGTCGTGGGTTCAATGTTATCATAGCCATAAACACGCATCACCTCTTCCACAATATCGGCGGGGATGGAAACGTCCTTTGTCGCCCGCCAACTGGGGACTTCAATGTGCAGCGCGTTCTCCGTTGCCGTTAAGCCGAAGCCCAGCCCGCGCAGGGTTTTTTTAATGTGTTCCATGGGGACTTCCAAGCCCGCCATGCGGTCTATGTAGGTTTTTTGCATGGGGAAGGCAACCTTCGGGAATTGCTTGGGGTAGGCGTCCGTTAGGCGGGCTGTGATCTCCGCGCCGGGGTCCGCTGCCAGCAGCAGACGAACAAAGCGCCCGATGGCCGGAACTGTCAGCTCCGGATCAAGGGTTTTTTCATAGCGCTGGCTGGCGTCGGTGCGCAGCCCGATGCTTTGCGAGGTCTTGCGGACGCTGACGCTATCAAAATTTGCGCTTTCCAATAACAAGCTTTCCGTATCCTCGGCAATCGCGGAGGCTTCGCCGCCCATCACGCCGGCAATCGCAACAGGGGTGCCGCCGCTGCAAATCAGCAGCGATTCCGCCGGGATGTTGCGCTCCGTGCCGTCGAGGGTGCGGAAGAGAACTGCTTCACCCGCTTGGCGCACCTCAATTTGCCCAACCCTGCGGGCGTCAAAGGCGTGCATAGGCTGCCCCAGCTCCAACATGACATAGTTGGTCAAATCCGTGAGCAGATTGATAGCGCGCATTCCGCAATAATAGAGCCGCACGCGCATGGCGTCCGGGGCGGTTTTTCGCCGGATATTTCCCATTTTTAGGGCGCTGTAGCGATAAAGCAACCCGCCTGCCGCATTCGTTTCGATTTGCACGGGCGGGCGGGAGGCGTAGGCGGTCAGTTCCTGCACATCCAGCGCACGGAGCGGGCGACCGCTCAGCACGGCGAATTCCCGCGCAATGCCGTAATGCCCCCAAAGATCCGGGCGGTTGGTCAGGGACTTGTTATCCACTTCAAAAACAATATCATCGATGGGTAAAAGCTGTTTGATATCGATGCCCAGGGGGGTACCCTCAGGCAGCTCTAGTATGCCGTCGTGGTCGGCGCTGATGCCAAGCTCCGCCTCCGAACAGCACATGCCGCGTGAGGGGATGCCTGCGAGCCGCACTTCGCCGATGGTTAGCTCCCCGACCTGCGCGCCCAGTCGCGCCAAGGCGACGGTGATACCCGTACGGGCATTTGGCGCACCGCAGACGACGTCGTGGATCTGACTGCCGTCATCCACTTTGAGGATGTGTAGCTTTTTGCTTTGCGGATGCATTTCGCATTCGGTGATTTTCGCCGACACAATGCCGGAAATATCCGCGCCTTTGTGTTGGATTTCCTCTACCTCGGCAGTGGAAAGCGTGAATTGGTGAATGAGCTGTTCCGCGTCCAAGCCCTCCAGATCCACAAAATCGCGGATCCAGTTCATTGAAATCAGCATACTACAGCAGTTCCTCCTTAACCCACAAACTGGCGCAGCGTTTTGAGCGCGCCGGAATTGAAGTCGCGAATATCCTTGATGCCGTATTTCATCATGGCAAGGCGCGTTAATCCCAGCCCGAAGGCAAAGCCTGTGTATGTATCGGTATCAATCCCGCCCATGCGCAGCACGTTCGGATGCATCATCCCGCAGGGGCAAAGCTCCAGCCAGCCGGAATGTCCGCAGGAGGGGCAGCCCTCGCCGCCGCAAATCAAGCAATTGATATCCAATTCAAAGCCCGGCTCAACAAAGGGGAAGAAGCCCGGGCGCAGCCGCACCTTTACCGGACGGTCGAAGACCTCTGAAAGCATGGTTTTCATAAAATAGATTAAATTTGCGATGGAAATATCCGCGTCGATCATCATGCCTTCCATTTGAAAGAAGGTGTTGTCGTGTGTGGCGTCCACCGCTTCGTTGCGGAAGCAGCGACCGGGGAAGATAGCCCGCAGCGGTGCGCCGTATTTGCGCATAATCGCGTTTTGCGCAGCGGAGGTATGCGTTTTGAGCACCTGCCCATTCTCCAAATAAAAGGTATCCTGCATATCGCGCGCCGGGTGAAAGGGTGGGATGTTCAACGCTTCAAAGCAATGGTAGTCGTCTGTGATCTCCGGATAATCCTCCACGGCGAAGCCCATGCGTTCAAAGATTGCCTCCACTTCGCGCTGGATCAATGTGATGGGGGCGAGTGAGCCGCGTTCAAAGCGCGGCGGGAGGGTAGTGTCATATTGCGGGGCGTTCTGTTCCGCCGCAAGGATTTCGGCTTGCCGCAGCTCCTCACCCCGGCGGCTGATGTCGCCTCCAGCGTTCTTTTTGAGATGGTTGAGTGCTTTACGAAGCTCCAGCAGGTCTTCGGGCGTTGCGTTTCCCGCGCGGGGGTTCGCCAGCGCCTGTGTAATGAAGCCGTTTTTGCCTAAATATTTCACGCGCAGGGCTTCAAGTGCCTGGGAATCACCCACAGCGGAAAATTCGCGGGCAAAGCTTTCCTGCAATTCCATTTGTGGATTCAAAGCATATACCTCCAAAGCAAGTCATGATAACGCACAACATCATAGCATAAACGGGGGAAAATGTCAAACCGCCAAATGATTTTTATTGCAGGAACGGGCGCTTTCGTTTGCAAATAAAACGGCGAAGCACGGCGGATCTTGGGAAATGCCTTACCGCATATTTCCAAGTAGGATGGAAAATCTTGTGGTTTGGGCTGGAGTATGCAGGAAAAATTACGGATATGCAGCGCGCTTTTTCACTTTAGCGGTTGAAAACTATGTGGAAACGGTGCAAAACCCCTATATATCAACCTTTTGTTATGAAAAGAAACTCACTTTACATGGCACCGGATGCGATGGCGCGTGGTTGCCCTTGCATATCGGAGAGCGTTCTGCGATTGGGAGGTTTCGGGATATTATTGCAGGAATTCTTGCAAAATAGCGCGGCAAGCTGTCAAAACGACCGGTTTTTTGCGTTTTTTCGCCTTGGCGGCTCCGCGTTGCAATATTCGAACGCTTGTGGTATACTGCGAGGGGATGGAGGGATCTGTGTGAAGAAAAATGATGTGTTTGAAGCTGAGATTACCGGTATGACACTGCAGGGCGCGGGTATTGCGCGTTGCGAGGGGGCGCCGGTTTTTGTGCCTGCCGCCTGTACGGGCGATTTTATCCGCGCTACTGTGACGAAAATGAAGGATGGGTACGGCTATGGGCGCTTGCAGTCTGTTTTGCGCCCCGCGCCGGCGCGCGTTGTGCCCGATTGCGCGGTCTTCCCGAAGTGCGGGGGCTGCGCCTTTCAGCATATTGCGTATGCGGCGGAGCTTGCGCTCAAGGAGCGAGAACTGCGTGAAACGTTGCGGCGCATCGGTAAAATTGAAATTCCGTTGCGTCCAATTTTAGGGGCGCAAAGTGCCGAACGGTATCGCAACAAAGCCATGCTGCCCCTGCGGCGGGATGGTGAAGCGGTGGAGGCGGGCTTTTTCGCGCGGCACAGCCACCGGATCGTGCCCTGCGTGGACTGCCGCCTTGCGCCGGAGAGCTTTGCGAGGCTGGCAAAAGCCGTTTGCGAATGGGTGCGGGAAACGAACTGCACGCTCTATGACGATGAGAACGGGCGGGGCTTGCTCCGGCAGCTCTATTTGCGGCAAAACCGAGCGGGTTCTCAGGTTCTTGTAACGTTAGTCATCCATGGGGAGGGGATTCCGCGCGCAGACCGTTTGATCTGTGCGCTGCGCAGTGCCGACAAAGCGGTGTGCGGTGTTCTTTTGAACCACAACAGCAAGCCGGGCAATACGCTCCTGGGCGGGCGCTGCACGGTGCTTTGGGGCGGCGACACCATCACAGATAGCTTGTGCGGTTTGGAGTTTCGGCTTTCGCCGCTTTCGTTCTTTCAGGTGAACCCCGCGCAGACGGAGCGGCTTTACGCCATTGCGGCGGATTATGCTTTGCAGGCGCTCCCCGCGGGCAAAACCTTGCGCTTGCTGGATTTGTATTGCGGCACGGGCACGATTGGGCTTTCGGTGTTAGCGCAGCTGCGCGGGCGCGCCCATTGCCGCTTGATCGGCGTTGATTGCGCGGATTCCGCTATTGCGGACGCCAAGCGCAACGCCGAAAATAACGGCTTGGGTGCGTATGCGCATTTTATTTGCGCGGACGCCGCCGACGCCGCCGTGCAGCTTCGCGCCGAAGGCTGGCAGCCGGATGTTATTTTGATTGATCCGCCGCGCAAGGGCTGCGAGCCGGCGTTGCTGCACACTATAGAAGCCATGCGCCCGGCGCGGATTGTTTACATAAGCTGCGATCCCGCTACCCTTGCGCGGGATTTGGCGATGCTCCAAGCCTTGGGATATGCGGCGCGGGAAGCCGTACCCGTGGATATGTTCCCGCGAACAGGGCATCTGGAGTCCGTGACTTGGCTGGAGCGCTGCTTCTGACGTGCGCTCCCTTCCTGGAAAGAAAGCGACTTATGCGTTTTCTATTGCCTCCACGATCTCCCGCGCGGCGGCGGTGATTTTGTCGAACGCTCCGGCTTCGATCCACGCGCGGTTGACCAGGTTGCCGCCGACGCCAAAGCCCTCGGCGCCGGCCTTGATCAGCGCGGGGATGTTCGCCGCGCTCACACCGCCTACGGCAAGAAAATGCAGATGCCGCAGCGGCGCTTTGAGCGCTTTGAGGTATTCCGCGCCCAGCACGCCGGCGGGGAAGAGCTTCATTAAATCCGCGCCCCAAGTGTGCGCGTTGGCGCATTCGGTGGGGGTCATGACTCCGGGGAGCGAAACCAGTCCCAGGCGGCGTGTTTCACGGATCACGGCTTCATCCGCATGGGGTGAAATGATATATTTCGCGCCTGCCTCGGCAGCCATGCGGACTTGCGCGGGCGTCATCACCGTCCCCGCGCCGGGCAGGATTTCGCCGCCCATTGCCGCCAGTGCGGCGATGGCCTCGGTGGTTTCGGTGAAAGCGTCGGGGCGGCTTTGATCAAAGGTGACTTCGATCAGTGGGATGCCGCCCGCGCAAAGCGCTTCGGCAAGCGCGCAAATGTGCGCCGGGCTGATACCGCGTACAATGGCGATGAACTTTTTCTCCAGAATTTTCGCGATGGTTTGCTCGCGCATGATGATGCTCCTCCGACAATCGTATATTCATGTAGTTCCATTGCGTTAAAAGCCCAGTACCTCCGGCAGCAGCGTGCCGATATAATCCACAAAACTGGCTATTTACTTGACTAAGCCTACCACCATTCCTTGTGTTTTTTTATTCGATATAATTAATTTGGTGATAGTCGTAAAATATCTTGATTTCAAATGGTCAACAAATTAGCCGATTGGGTGTGAGCGATTGTATACACAGCACCACTTTGAGATGTCATCAACTTAAAAATATCATCAA
>JAITGE010000035.1 GCA_031280825.1 Oscillospiraceae bacterium
ATTTCGGTTTCGCCGAGCCGGTAACGCTCCGCCCGCCGGTTGCCGCGCCGCAGCCCGCAATAATAACAGTCATTCTTGCAATAACTGCTGATTTCAATCAGACCGCGCAGCCAAACCGATTTACCGAACTCCCGCTCCCGCACGAACCGCGCGCGCGAATAAAGGTATTCCTCCTCGGCGGCGCTGCAGCTCTCAAGCAGCACGCGCATTTCGCCGCGCGGCAGAACGGTGTTGGCTTCCAGCGAATCAATACGTTCGATATTGTTCATCGTCATAACGTTTGCGCAAACGCCTTGCCAAACGCGTGCGCCTGCGCAAGCTCCGCCGCGCCGGGCACAAAGTTCACCTTGCACTGCGCGTCATACAGCTTACACTTGAGCATTTGCAGGCGCTGCGCCATGTTGCCAAAGCCCTCGCCGCTCCAACCGTAAGAGCCGAAAAGGGCGCAGGGACGTTTGGCGATATTGATGGCGTCCGCACCGGCAAGCAGCTCCCAAAGCGGCGGCGGGGCGTCGCGGTTGATGGTCATAGCGCCCAGCAAAAACGCGTCACACGCATTGAGCTTTTGCCGCAAGGCAGGCATATCCGTTTGCTCCGAAAGGTCAATCAGCTCCGCCTCCGCTTCGGGCAGAACCTCCAAAACGCCCGCGCGCACCGCTTCGCCGATGCGCCGCGTGTTGCCATACGCAGTGCAATAAAACAACGGAATCCGGCAAGGTCGGGGAGCTTGCTCCCGCGACCAGGCTTGGTACAGCAGCACGGTTTCCTCCAACCTGCCGCCCTTGGTTAAAACGGGACCGTGGCTGGGGTAAACCGCGCCGACCGGGAGCGCTTCCAAAACGGATAAGCCGTTGCGCACAAAACGCGGGAAGGGAGAAAATATGCAGTCATAATAATATTGCCGCGCCTGTGCATACGCATCCGGGTAAGCGATTGCGGTATCCAACAGCGTCGGCTCACAATAATGGCAGCCCAAAAAATCGCACGAAAAGAGAGCTTGCTCTTCTTCAAGGTAAGTGAACATGGTATCCGGCCAATGCAAAAAAGGAGCGGTACAAAAACGCAGCGTGCGGTCGCCCAGGCACAGCGTGTCGCCATCCTTCACAATTTGCAGCGGAAGCGCGGCGCGGTTGGTGATCTGCGCAAGATATTTTGCCGCGACGGCGTTTGTGACCACGCACAGAGAGGGATAAGCCTCCAGAAGCGCCGCAATCGCTCCGCTGTGATCCGGCTCCGTATGGTTCACGATGAGGTAATCCGGCGCTTTGCCGCCCAAAGCTTGCGAAACCTCGCCCAGAAGCTGCCCGGCAAAGCGCCCGTGCGCCCCGTCGATCAAAGCGGTGGCTTCACTGCCGCGCACAGCGTAGGAATTGTAGCTTGTGCCATATTCCGTGCGCATAATAACATCAAAAATCCGCATGTTCGGGTTCAAAACGCCTGTAAAAGTAACGCGATCGCTCAATTGCATCATATGGGGTGCCTCAACTTTCCAATATCTGTGTCCGGTGCTATCCGGTGCTGCTTTTATTATAACAGGCTTTATTGTTTTATGCAAGCAAAAACGCTTGTTTTATAAACGCGTTCGTGGTATACTTCGTTTGTGGCATACCTGCGTCAAAGCGCATCACAAAACAAAACAGGGGGGAGCATATTGGAATTGGACAGCATCCTCTTTCTCCTCTGCGCCGCGCCCGGCGTTTCCGGGCACGAAAGCGGCGCGGCGGAAACCGCAGCGGAGCTATTGCGCCAGCTCTGCGACAGCGCGGAAACAGACGCTCTCGGCAATGTAGTGGGAAAAATCGGCGACGGCGAAACACCGCCCGTCCTGCTGGAAGCACATTTAGATCAGATCGGCTTCGTAATTACGGCGATTGAGGCGGAGGGCTTTGCACGCATCACACCCTGCGGCGGCATTGACCGCCGCGTATTGTGCGGGCAGGAAATCACGCTTCTGGGCAACGAACACGTGTATGGGGTAATCCCCGCCGACGCGCCGCATCTAAAAGATGAAAACGCAGGCAAAGCCCTGCCTGCCGATGCAATTCTGGTGGATACCGGGCTTTCGCAGAAAGACGCGGCATTGAAGCTGCCCTTGGGCAGCCGCGCGGTGTTTCGCACGCCGCCCGCGCGTTTGGGCAAGCACCGCGTCGCCGCCCCCGCGCTGGATAACCGCGCCGGTGTTTGCGCGCTGCTGCGCTGCATGGAGCTGCTGCAAGGGCGAGCGCACGTTCCTGTAAACGTGCTGCTTGCCGCGCAGGAGGAAACCGGCGGCGCGGGGGCGGCGGCGGCCGCTTTCACGGCGGGAGCGGCGGAAGCGCTTGTGGTGGACGTCAGTTTCGCACAGGGTCAAGGCGTATCCGCGCCGGACGCTCAAGGACGGCTGGGAGGCGGCGCCATGGTCGGTTTCAGCCCCGCACTGGATCACCGCATGAGCGAACAGCTATGCGATTTGGCGGAACGGAACAGCATCGCGTTCACACGCGAGATCATGGGCGGGCGCAGCGGCACAGACGCGGACCGCATACAAACGGCAGGCAGAGGCGTACCCTGCGCACTGCTTTCCATCCCCCTGCGTAACATGCACACACCTGTGGAAATCGTCGATCTGCGCGATATTGAAGCCACGGCACAGCTGCTGGCAGCGTATATTCTTGCGAAAGGGGGTGAGGCATAATGCCGCTGCAGCTGAATGTGCTCGAAAGGCTCTGCGCCGCCTCTGGTGTTTCTGGGCGGGAAGACGCAGTGCGCGGCGTGATCACCGAGCTGCTGCCCGCCGGGGCGCAACACAGTGTTGATCCACTGGGAAATCTGATTGTGCGGAAAGAAGGTGCGCGGGCAGGCGCAAAAGCGGTAATGCTTTGCGCGCATATGGATGAAGTCGGCTTGATTGTGACGGATATCCACGACACAGGCGATGTATCCTTTGCCGCCGTGGGCGGTGTGGATACACGCGCCTATCTGGGCAAGCAGCTCTTTGTCGGGCAAGCAAGAATACCGGGAGTGATCGATTTAAAGGCTGTGCACCTGCTGGAGGGGGATGAGAAAAACATCATCCCGCACACGGCAAGCCTGCGCCTGGATATTGGCTGCGATAGCCGCGCCGAAGCTGAAGCCCTCGTGCGGCGCGGCGATTTCATCTGCTTCTCACCAACATTTCAGGCGTTTGGGGAAGGATATATACAGGGCAAAGCCATAGACGACCGCATCGGCTGCCTGCTCCTGCTGACCTTGCTGCGCGAAGAGCTGCCTTATGATATGCTTGCCGTGTTCAGCACAAACGAGGAAACCGGCGTGGGCGCGGCGCGGACGGCGGCATTCACCTGTGCGCCGGATTACGCGCTTGTAGCCGAAACCACCACCGCCAACGATTTGCCGGGCACAGAGGGCGCGGCGCGGGTCTGCCTGCTCGGCGGCGGCGCAGTCGTGCCGTTTATGGATCAGGGCACGGTCTACCCCCGGGCGCTTTATGAACGCGCCATGCAAATTGCCGCGCGGGAGAATATCCCCGCGCAAACCAAAACGAAAATCGCCGGAGGGAACGATGCCAAGAGCATCACCGCCGCGCGCGGCGGCATTCCGACGCTGACCGTATCCGTCCCTTGCCGCGGTCTGCATTCGCCCTCCGTTGTGATGAAGCAAAGCGACGCCGAGGCAAGCCTCCGGCTGCTGCGCAGCCTATGGAAGGAGCTGAGCGCGGAATGATGCGGCTTGTTGAAACCGAAACCCCCGCCTTCACCGCTTTTTGTGCGGATGATGTTTTGGGCGCGCGCATTCTTGCCGCCCTGCGCAGCTACGCGAATTTACCCGGCGAAAACGCGCAATGCTGGGTGCAAACAGACGAACTCGAAAGCATCACCGCCGCGCTTTCCTGCGTGGATGGCTTCGGTATTCTTTTCGCAGCACAAGCGGCTGATTTTGAAGAGCTTGCGGCGTTTCTCAAGGTCTCTCCCTGCGTAAAGCTACAATATGACGCCGCCGCGCGTATTCCCTGCGTGCGGACGTCGCCAAGCCGCCTGATGCGCTTCCACGCGTCCGCGCGCCCGACTGTGCGCGGCGTCGCCATCGAACCGGCGGAGGAACTGAATGAAGTGTACGATCTGCTTGTACGCTGCGACTTTCCCGGTTTCACAAAGAATCGCGGCGCCTGGCTGGCGGATATGGCGCTGCGCATACGGCGGAAAACGGCGCACAGCTGGATCTTGCGCCAAAAGGCTTGCGCCGCCGCCACCGCGAGCGCGCTGAGCTTGACCGACGGCATCGCCTTCCTCGGCGCGGTTGGCACGCTGCCCGAAAAACGCGGGCAAGGACTGGCGGGCGCGCTGGTGGAGCAAATCGCCGCCGAATTACAAGCTGCGGGCAAGCGCGTTTATCTCTGCTGCCGCAAAGAATTGCAGGGCTTTTATGAATCCGTCGGCTTCACTGCCGCCGGGGAATGGGTATGCGGTTCCCTGCGCTAACGCCGCACGGAAGTTGCAATTGCGTTCCACTTGTGGTATACTGTGCACAACAGGCGGTTCAGCACAACGCAAGCATCTAACATTTCATTTGGAGGAGACATGCTCGCTATTATCGGGGCTTTGCCCATGGAAATTGAAAAAGCCGCCGCCCTGCTAGCGCACCGCACAGTGGAGCAGGTAGGCTGCGGCACCTTCTTTCGCGGTCAACTGGAAGGCGCGGAGGCTGTCGTCGTTTGCTGCGGGGTTGGCAAGGTGAACGCCGCGCTTTGCGCCGAAGCGCTGCTGCTGCGGTACCTGCCGGATCTGGTGATCAACGTCGGTGTTGCGGGCGGGCTGGTCGAAGGGATGCGCGTGGGTGAAATCGCAATTGCCACCGCTGTTGTGCAGCATGATATGGATACAACCGCCATCGGCGACCCGCGCGGCTTTTTAGACCGTCTGCACTGTGTTGAAATCCCCACTGCCGCCCCGGCGGCGGAAGCGCTGGAAGCGCTTGCACGGGAACTGGGCTTTGCGGCACGGTGCGGCGTAATCGCTTCAGGGGATCAATTTATACATTCCGAAGCGCAAAAAGAGGATCTGCGCAGCGCGTTTGGCGCAATCGCCTGCGAAATGGAGGGCGCGGCGGTAGGACAGGTCTGCGCGCTGCACAGCGTGCCGTTCGCGGTGCTTCGCGCTATTTCCGATGGCGCGGACGACGGGTCACCCCTCGATTTTGCCGCTTTTGCGGCGCAGGCGGCGGAGCGATCGGCGCAATTGCTGCTTCGCTTCGCGCAGCAATGTGGCGTTCCGCGCAAAAAGCAAGAACGTATCCGAATTGCGCCGTCCATCCTCGCGGGGGATTTCGCGCAGCTCGGTTCCGAAGCCCGGCGCATGGAGCAAGCCGGCGCGGATTGGCTGCACCTGGATGTAATGGACGGTCATTTTGTGCCAAACCTCACTTTTGGCATGCCCGCAATCGCGGCGCTGCGCCCGCACTGCAAGCTGTTTTTTGACGTGCATCTGATGATCGAAACGCCCGAACGCTGGCTGGAGGCGTACAAAAAAGCCGGCGCGGACAGTATCTGCGTCCATCTGGAGGTCTGCGACACGGAAAAGATCCCGGAAACCCTTGCAAAAATCCGAAGCTTGGGCGCAAGGGCAGCGCTGAGCATCAAACCCGAGACGCCTGCCGAAGCGCTTTATCCCTACTTGGATCAACTGGATATGGTGCTGGTGATGACGGTTGAGCCCGGCTTTGGCGGGCAACGCTTTATGGCGGATATGCTGCCCAAAATCAAAGCCCTGCGGGAGGAGATATCCCGCAGAGCCTTGGACGTTATTTTGCAAGCAGACGGCGGAATCACGGAAGACACCGCCGCCCTTGCCGCAAAGGCCGGAGCGAATTGCTTCGTCGCCGGCAGCGCAATCTTTAAAGCGAACGACCCCGCGCAAGCAATCCAGAGTCTGCGTGAAAGAGCAACGCAATGACGGACGCGTATTGCACTCGCGATGAAACGACCGTTTTATACGCTCACGAACACGTTCCCCGGGCGGAACAACTCCGCGCAGTCGCCGCTTTCGTTCGCGGGGCAGGCACCGCCTCCCAATTGGGCGAACGCGGTTTCGTCGCCCACACGCTCCCAATGCTCGCGCGTCGCGTCCGCGGCATAGCTTTCCTCGGTGCAGAGCTTAGCGAATTCCGAAAAAAACTGCTGTACTTTCGGCATCTCCTGCGCCGGATAAAGGAGCAGTCTGTATTTTTCTTTTTTTGCGTAAAGCGCGCTGGCGGCAATCAAACGGCGGTGCGCAGCAACGCAAGTCTGCGCGTAGCTCCCGGCACAATCCAGCAGCGCGTCCACGCCCGGGAATTCAAACACAAGCTCCAATTCCTCCTGCTTGCGCAGCGTGCGCTCCGGCGGCATCCCGCTGCTGAAAGGCTCGGCGCAGCCGCCGCGCAGCGTAAAAAACAAAATGCAGCCCCCTGTGGGGCGCGGCATCGCGTCAATCAGCAATTGCCCTGAAGGATCAATGTCGCAGCCCGTGGTTTCGCGCACACGATCCAAAATAATCCAGATAACCCTGCGTGTTTCGATGCTGGCATAATCCAGTGCGTCATACGTGATGTCCAAAGCCGCCAAATCCTCCGCGCTCAGCTCAACAATCACCTTACGCCTTGTGATGGCTTCAATTCTCATGCGGCTGCTGCCCTCCATTCCTGTGGCTAATACCATCATATTAGAAGGACGGGCTGTGTGCAATACTGAAATGTTGGTAAGCAAACTAGAATTCTCCAAGTGGGAGGGATTCCTATGGATGAAAAACAACCGCGCTGGAAGCAGGTTTTGCGCGAAAGCCGCGCATTGCGCCGCTGGAACCTAACTTCGCTGGGGCTTTCGCTGCCCCTGCTTTTCGTCGGCTACTATTATTACGGTTCTTCCGCTTTGCGGCTGGCTGTTATTTCGGCACTAACCGCGGTCGCGTGCGAGGCGGTTGCGGGTCGGTTGGTGCTGCGCCGCCGCACGGTAGACGACTGGAATGCCGTTGTGATCGGGCTGTGGATCGCGCTGATGCTTCCGGCAGGTTGCTCGCCGTGGCTGGGCGTGACAGGCGCGGCGTTTGCCGTGCTGGTGGTGAAAATTCCCTTTGGCGGCACGCAAAGCGCCCCTTTCATTCCGGCTGCGGCAGGCTTTGCGTTTTTGACCGTGTGCTTCCCGGAGCGGGTTTTCGCCTATGCGCCCTCCGCTTTCGTGGATCCTATCGACAGCCGCCCGCTTGCGGCGCTTTTGCGCGGCGGGCAATTCACGCCGCGCAACTGGAACATCAGCTCCATCCTGCTGGGGCAAACGGTTGGACCGATGGGCACGGGCGGCATCCTGATGATCGCGGTGGTGCTGCTTGTGATGCTCCTGTTGCACGGGCGGCGCTCAGCAGCGCTTGCAAGCTTCGGTTTTTTAGCGATTTGCGCTTTGACCGCCTACCTCTTCCCGCGTGTGGAAAACAACCGCATCGCTTCCGTCTGGATGGAGCTTTGCTCCGGCAGCCTTGCTTTTGCGGCGGTTTATCTTTTGCCCGACCCCGCAAGCCTGCCTGCGCGCTGGTTCACACGGTTGGGCTACGGCGCAATGGCGGGGCTTCTGGCAATGCTTTTGCGCTACTTGGGCAGCTACGACGAAAACATTTGCTTCGCGCTGCTTTTGGCAAACGCTTCGCTGCCCTTGCTGGAGCGTGCCCGCGCGGAGCTTCGGCACATCCGGGCAGAGCGCGCTGAAAAGAAGGGAGGTGGCGTAAATGCAAAAGCATGACGGACCGCTCGTGACGGCAAAGGAGCGCCATTGGCTCGGCGACGCCATTGTGGCAAACCCCATCCTCGTGCAGGCGGTAGGGCTTGCGCCCGTGGTCGCCGTTGCGACGACCGTGCGCGCGGCGCTGCTGCTTGCCGCGGTCACAGCGGCGCTGCTGCTCATTTGCGAACCGCTGACCGCCGTTTTACTGCGCAAGCTCCCGGCATGGCTGCGCGTTCCGTGCTATTTCGCCATCGGCTTGGCGTTGGTTGTGCCGCTCGTGTTTTTATTGGAAAGCATGGACGCGCCCATTGTGGCTTCCATGGATATTTTTCTGCCGCTGTTGGCACTTAACTCTGTCGTTGCCGTGCGCTGCGAGCGCTATGCGGTGCTGCGTGCTGCACCCGCCGCCTTGCGGGATGCCGCCGCCAACGCCGCCGGCTATGCCGCCGCCGCGCTGCTCATCGGTTTTTTGCGTGAATTGCTCGGGCACGGGAGTGTTTGGGGGCGGCACACCGCGGATTGGAACGTGCGCGGGCTGTGGATGCCCTTCGGCGGATTCCTTGTAATCGGTCTGCTGGCGGCGGGCTTAAAGCTGTTGCTGCGCACGCTCTCGGAGCACGGAATCATTATCGGTGCGCACCGCGCCATGGAGCTTGCTCCCGAAGACCGCGAGGTGCGCAAGGAAAAAACCCGCAAGCTCTTTGAGGATGCCGAAACCCGCCGCCGTGTGCTGCGCGCGGCAGGTGTGCTGCTCCCCGAAGAGGAAATTCCACCCACAACGGAGCCTGCGCCCGCGCCTACGGAAGAGCCTCCCCCGGCGATCGAAAGCGCCGCTCGCGCCGCGCCGAAGCAAGCCGACGCCGTCACGCGCCCGCTCCCCGACGCCGTGCTTGCCGCGTTGCAATCGCTGGAGGAAATGGATTTGGAAGGAGGCGGCGCGCGTGATACGTGAAACCCTGCTTTCGATGTTCAACGCATCCCTTTACGCCGTGTTCCTGTATAATTTCATATTCAGCGGCGGCTTGGGCACAACCGAGGTCATTCGCGCGGCAAAAAAGAACGGCGGAATGCTTGCCTTCGCCGGGCTGATTTCGTTTTTTTCCATGCTGACATCCGCCGTTTCGCGCTTGCTGACCATTTGGATCCCTTCGTTTGAAACGCTCTCGTTTGCGTGGCGCTGCCTGCTTTTTGGCGGCATATTGCTGGTGCTCTATCTGTTGACCGGGGTAGCGCTGGCGTTCCTGAAAATCCGCGCGCAAGTTTTTTTACTCAAATATCTGGGTATGGCGGTGCTTAACACGCTGGTGATGGCAATCCCGTTTTTGAACTTTCAGCGCAGCCACGATTTACCCCGCGCGCTGGCGTTTGGTCTTGGCGCGGGCATTGCTTTTGCCGGCGCGTCGCTGCTCATCAACAGCGGGATGCACAAGCTCCAGCAAAACAAATCAATCCCCGTGATGTTCACCGGTGTGCCGGCGACGCTGATCTACACCGGTCTGCTGGCACTTGCCTTCACCGGCTTCACCGGCGCGTCGCTTTTCGGCGCGGAGGGAGGCATCTGACCGCTCTCCTTTGTGAAAACGCAATCACCGCTCCTGCGTCGCCGCCGCAAATGCTTCCAGCTGGCGTTGCGCCGCGCCGGAATCGATCGTTTGAGCCGCCTTTTCCAGCGCCCCGCCAAAGCCCATGGCAGGCAGCGCGACATAAATTGCGGCGGCGGCGTTGAGCAGCACGGCGTCGCGCCGCGGCGATTGCTCACCGGATAGCACCGCGCGTGTAATGGCGGCATTTTTCCGGGGTGAACCGCCGACAATTTCGCTTTTATCGCAGCGGTGCATACCATAATCCTCCGGCGCAATCACATAACTGTTGAATGTGCCGTCCCGCACCTCGCACACCGTCGTCGGCGCGCTGATAGAGATCTCATCCAACCCATCCTGCCCAAAAACGACCATCGCGTTGCGCACGCCCAGATTGTGCAGTACCTGCGCCAAGGGCTGCACCAACGCCTCGTCAAAAACCCCCAAGAGCTGCATCTGCGCACCGGCAGGGTTGGCGAGCGGTCCCAAAATATTAAAGATTGTGCGGATGCCCAGTTCACGGCGCACCGGCGCGACATATTTCATCGCAATGTGATAATTCTGCGCAAAAAGGAAGCACATGTTCATCTCCCGCAGGATGGCAAGACTGCGCTCCGGCGGGATCGTAATGCATACCCCAAGCGCTTCCAGAATATCCGCCGCGCCGCATTTGCTGCTTGCGGCGCGGTTTCCGTGTTTGGCGACAGGGATCCCCGCCGCCGAAACCACCAGTGCGGCCGTCGTCGAAATATTAAACGAATTGGATTTATCGCCCCCGGTTCCTACAATTTCCAATACATCCAGCGCGTGCAGCAAGCGTACGCAGTGCTTGCGCATTCCCGCCGCGCAGGCAGTGATCTCCTCAATGGTTTCGCCCTTCACACTCATGGCGGTTAAAAACGCCGCCATTTGAATTTCACTCGCCTGCCCGCTCATAATCTCATCCATAACGGCTTCGGCGGTTTCGTAGCTGAGATTTTTCCGGCTGCTGGCTTGGCTGATCGCCTCTTTTATCACAAAAATCCCTCCTTGCTGTTCATGTTCATCTTTAGGAAAGGCGCAAAAAATTGCGCAGAATCGTTTCGCCCTGCGGCGTTAAAATGGATTCCGGATGAAATTGCAGCCCAAAAACAGGACGCTCCGCGTGCTGCACCGCCATAACCTCATCCCCCGCGCGGGCAGTGATCTTCAGCTCCGGCGGCATCGTTTCCTCCAACGCGGCCAGTGAATGGTACCGCGCACCTTGGATCGCTGCCGGCAACCCTGCAAACAGCGGGCAAGCGGTATCCAGCGTGATTTGCGAGGGCTTCCCGTGCATGAGCTGTTTGGCATAGCAGACCGTTGCGCCATAGACCTCACAGATCGCCTGGTGCCCTAAGCAGACGCCCAAAATCGGCTTGCTTTTGCCGAAGATTCGCACCACCTCCTTGCAAACACCGGATGCACTGGGCTTGCCCGGACCGGGCGACAGAATGATATGCGTCGGCGCCAGCCCGATAATTTCCGGCACCTTGATTTGATCGTTGCGCACCACACGGATTGCCGGATGGATTGCCCCCACAAGCTGATACAGATTATAGCTGAAGCTATCGTAATTATCGATGAGCAGGATCATGACGCATCCCCCTTCCCGGCGGCTTCAAGCGCACGCAGAACCGCCTTCATTTTGTTGGCACATTCCTCGTGCTCTTTTTCCGGCACACTATCAGCGACAATCCCCGCGCCGGAGCGCACAAACACCGTGCCGTTCTTTTTAAAGGCAATGCGGATGGCAATGCAGGTATCCATATCGCCGGTGAAGCTCAGGTAGCCGATCGCCCCGCCGTAAATACCTCTCTTGTTATTTTCCAGCCTGTTGATGATTTCACAGGCGCGCAGCTTTGGCGCGCCGCTAAGCGTCCCGGCTGGGAGCAATGCACCCAGCGCCTCCAGCGCCCCGCAATCCGGGCGTAGCCGCCCCGTGACGGTCGAACCAATGTGCATCACGTGCGAAAAGCGCAGGATATCCATATACCGCTCCACCTTGACGCTGCCAAATTCGCTGATGCGCCCAATATCGTTGCGCCCCAAATCCACCAGCATGTTATGCTCGGCAAGCTCTTTCTCGTCACGCAGCAAGCCCTCCTCCAGCGCGGCATCCTGCGCCGCAGTCTTCCCGCGCGGGCGTGTTCCGGCAAGGGGAAAGGTGCTGGCAAGCCCCGACTCGCACTTAACGAGGGTTTCCGGCGCGGCGCCGGCAATCTCCAAATCATCGGAGCTGAAATAAAACATATAGGGCGACGGATTGCTTTCGCGCAAAATGCGGTAGGTTTCATAAAGGCTGCCCTCGGCGGCGGCGGCAAGACGGTTCGAAAGCACAGCCTGAAAAATATCCCCTTCAAAGATGTGCCGCTTCACCGTTTCCACCATATTACAAAAGGTAGACTTATCAAACAGCGGCGTGAATTCCGAAAGCAAACGCAGCGGCGGCGGCACCGTTGGCTCCCCTTGTGTTACAACACGCTCCAGGCTATCCAATTCCTGCAGGGCGCGGTGATAATTTTCCTCCAGATGCTCCGCCTTGGCGTTAACGATTAGGATGATCTCCTTCGCCACGTGATCAAAAGCAACCACCTTATCGAACAGCAGCAGGTCGGCGTCCATAAAGCCTTCTTCGTCCGCCGCGTCCAGGTTGAGCGTCGGTTCGGCGTATTTGATATAATCATAAGCAAAATAACCCACCAAGCCACCGGAAAACGCGGGCAGCCCCGGCAACCGCGGAGCACGGTTATCCTCCAGAATCTTGCGCAGCTGCGCACCGGGATCGTTCGTTTCGATCACGATTTCCGTACCGTTTTTGATCGTCACGCGCCCGTCAAGGCAGGTAATGCTAAGCTTCGGATCGTAACCCAGGAAGGTGTAGCGCCCATGCGCGGCAACCTCCGCGCTTTCAAGCACAAAGCATTGCCGGCTCAGGCGTTTAAGCGCCAAAAACACACCCAACGGGTCGCGCCCGGCGGCGGGAACGCCGCGCCAAACAGGAATCACCCTGTATTCCCGCGCCAAGTTCACTGCCTCTTGCAGGCTCGGCTTGTTCTCGTTCATGCAATTCACCCTTTCTCCTTGCAAAATAAATAACCCCGCCAAAGGAAAAGCCTCCTTCGGCAGGGGCGATGTCTTCACCGCGGTGCCACCCTGCTTTGGGGCAAAGCCCCCTTGGCGAGATACCAGCATATCCCCGGCAACTGACGTATGCCCACACGTCGCAAGCTACTCACGAGGCAATCGCTTTCACCACGCCCTCGGCGGTCCATTTAACAGGCAGCTCTCCGCCGGTTCACAGCAATCCCGGCTCTCTGTGGGCGCATTTCCTGTTTTTATCTCCGCGTCAACGGTTTGTTCGCTTTTTTAGTTTTGTGTATTATATCCCACCGGCGCGGGAATGTCAAGTATTTTTTTGCAAACGCTTGCTATTGACGCGTAAATCATTTATAATGGGGTGGCAAATCGCAGAACTGGAGGAGCTGTCCATGCCCAAGCCAACGTATTTCATCACCACCGCCATACCCTATGCTACACAAAAGCCGCACATCGGCAACTTTTACGATCACGTGGTATGCGATCTGCTTGCCCGCCACAAACGAATGCAGGGCTATGACGTATGTTTCCTCACCGGCATGGACGAACACGGGCAAAAAGTAGAAACCCTTGCCACGCAAGCGGGCATCTCGCCGCAAGCCTACGCCGACGGTATCACAAGCAGTGTTTTGAATATCTTCAGCACGCTGGATATCTCCTGCGACCGCTTCATCCGCACGACGGACGCACAGCACGAAGCGGCGGTTGCGGCGGTATTCCAAAAGCTTTACACGCAAGGCGATATCTACAAAAGCGCCTACGAGGGTCAATATTGCGTCCCCTGCGAGAGCTTTTGGACGCAATCACAGCTGACAGACGGCAATTGCCCGGATTGCGGTCGCCCGGTAACCCCCGCCAAGGAGGACGCCTACTTTCTGCGCCTCAGCAAATACCAAAGTTGGCTGGAAGCCTTTTACGATGAAAATCCGCACTTCATTTTGCCGGATACCCGCCGTAACGAGATGCTCAACACCTTCATCAAGCCCGGCTTGCAGGATTTGTGCGTCACGCGCAGCACCTTCCGCTGGGGGGTGCCCGTGCCGTTTGACCCGCAGCACGTGGTCTATGTTTGGATTGACGCGCTGCTCAATTACACAACCGCCTTGGGCTACAACGCGGGCGAAAACAGCGACGACTACCGTAAGTATTGGCCGGCGGATGTGCATGTGATCGGCAAGGATATTTGCCGCTTTCATACCATCGTCTGGCCAATTCTGCTGCACGCGCTGGGGGAACCGCTGCCGAAGCGGGTATTTGCGCACCCATGGCTGCTCGTAGGCGCGGACAAAATGAGTAAATCACGCGGCAACGTGATCTATGCGGATGCGCTTGCCGCCCGCATTGGCGGGGACGCGGTACGCTACTTTATGCTGGCTGAAATGCCGTCGGCAGTGGATGGCACGATGACATATGAAACCGTGCTGGAGCGTTACAACGGCGACCTTGCCAACGTGCTGGGCAACCTTGTGAACCGCACCCTTGCCATGGCAAATAAATACTTCGGGGGCGTGGTTCCCGCGTCCGGCGAACCCACGGCGCTGGATTTGGAATTGCAAGCCTTCGCGCTCCAAACCGTGCAAAAAAGCGAAGCCTATTTAAATGATTACCGTTTTGCGGACGCCATGGATGCGATGATCACGCTGGCAAAACGGCTCAACAAGTATATTGATGAAACCATGCCCTGGGCACTGGCAAAGGATGAAGCACAGCGCGGCGCGCTGGGAAACGTAATTTACAACCTGTTGGAGGGTATTCGATTTTTGGCGGCGATTTTTGCGCCCGTCATGCCGAATGCCGCGCGGAGCATCCTCAGCCAGCTTGACCCCGGCTGCGACCCGGAGGTCATACTGGCAGATATTTTGCCGACCCTCACACGCTTTGGTGGGTTAACGCCGGGCGTTCAAGTGACCGAAACCCCAAAGCCGCTCTTTGCAAGGCTGGAGCTGTCAGCGGTGACAGGGGAATGATCGGCGGTATTTTTGATTCCCATGCGCATTACACGGATAAACGCTTTGCGGCGGATCGCGCAGCCGTGCTGGCTGCCCTGCCCGCGCGGGGCGTTATCGCCGCACTTTGCTGCGGCAGCGATGTACCGGATAGCCGCGCCGCGCTGCGGCTTGCGCAGCAATATCCGTTCTTATACGCAGCCTGCGGGATTCATCCGCATAAAGCGCAAGCGGCAAACGAAGCTGCCTACGAAGCGCTTGCAGGGCTATTGAAAGAGAAAAAATGCGTTGCGCTGGGCGAAATTGGCCTGGATTACCACTACAATTTTTCACCGCGCGAAACGCAGAGGGCGTGCTTTTTACGGCAGCTGGCGCTGGCAAAGGAACTGGATCTGCCTGTAGTTATTCACGACCGCGAAGCGCACGAGGACACTCTCGCGCTGCTGCAAAGGCTTCGCCCGCGCGGGGTAGTGCACTGCTACAGCGGCAGCCGCGAGATGGCGAAGGAGCTGCTGAAAATGGATCTGTATTTAGGCTTTGGAGGAGCGGTCACGTTCAAAAACGCTCGCCGTCCGCTGGAAATTGCAGCGGAAATCCCGCAGGATCGTTTGCTGCTGGAAACCGACGCGCCCTACATGACGCCCGAGCCGCACCGCGGCGCACGGTGCGAAAGCCCGCACATCGCATTCACAGCGCAAAAAATCGCCCGCGCCCGGGGGATGGACGCGCAGGAATTGGTAGAAATTTGCAGTGAAAACGCACGCCGTTGCTTTGACCTCGCGTGAATTGCCAAGCCCTGCTCAATGCCTATCCTCATAAAGCTTCAGCACGTTGACTGCAACCTCATGCTTTGTAACGCGCTGGTTCATCGCCTGGCGTTCCATGTGCTTGTGCGCCTGCGCTTCGCTCATGCCCAAATTGGAGATCAGCACGCATTTTGCGCGGTTGATCAGCTTCATTTCATTGATCTGCCGCTCCAAATTCCGGTTTTGCGTTTGCACCAGCGCAAGACGCGTTTGCACTGCCTGCATCAAATCCAAAGAGCTAAGCAGCACTTGACGGCTGACGGGCTTTTGCAGCAGCAGCACGCCCAGAGAGGTCAGATGCTCTTTGAATGCGTCAAACTGCTCCTGCGCTACCAGCGCGAGGATTTGCGCTTGCGTTTGCTCCGCTAAGGACTTTGCCAGCACCAAACCGGTTTCATCCGCCAGTGGAGCGTTCAAAACGCAGAAATCAAAGGGCGCTTCGGCTTGCAGCAGTTCCAGCGCCTGCGCGGCGGAGACACAAACGCAAACCGCGCTGTGCGCCCGCCCACGCAAAAGCGCCCCAAAGGTCTGCCCGCCCTTTTCAGAACCGGAAACCAGCAAAAAACGCGGCATAGCGCACCCCTCTCCACAAACTTCGCCCACTTATCCTGTTCCGTGCCCGCGCGCTGCGCGCATTGGCACGCCCTTAAAGCGCGGAAATGGTTTCCATCACATAATCGCCAAATGCCGCGCAGGTGCAACCGTTTTCGCGCCCGGTGATTTGCAGCTTCTTTTCGGTGAACATGCAAATATCCAGCGCCCTCTCAAGCAAATCGGCCTGTTTTTGCGCGCCGATATGCGAAAGCAGCATCACACTGGCGCGGAGCATGGAGCACGGATCCGCGTATTGCCCGCGCCCCTCGCGCACCATGCGCGGCGCCGAACCGTGAATGGCTTCAAACATGGCGTAGCGCTTTCCGATATTCGCACTCCCCGCCGTGCCCACGCCGCCTTGGAATTCAGCGGCTTCGTCGGTGATAATGTCGCCGTAGAGATTCGGCAAAATAAACACGCGAAAATCCCGGCGGCGTTTGGGATCAATCAGCTTTGCCGTCGTTATATCAATATACCATTCATCCGTCGTTATTTCGGGGTATTCCTTGCCAACCTCTTTGCACAGCGCGAGAAATTTGCCGTCCGTCGTTTTTATAACATTCGCCTTGGTGATGATAGAAACCCGCTCCTTGCCGTTGCGGCGGGCATAAGCGTAGGCGAGCCGTGCGATGCGCTCACTGCCCTCTGTGGTCGTCACGACAAAATCCACCGCCAAATCATCCGTCACATGCACGCCCTGCGAACCAACGGCATACGCGCCCTCCGTGTTTTCGCGAAAGAACGTCCAATCGATACCCTCTTCCTCCACCTTCACGGGGCGTACGTTCGCAAAAAGATCCAGCGCCTTGCGCATAGCAACGTTTGCGCTTTCAATGTTCGGCCACGGATCGCCGGCTTGCGGGGTCGTCGTCGGTCCCTTTAAAATGACGTGGCACTGCTTTAGCTCCGTCAAAACATCCTCCGGGATCGCCTGATTGACAGCCACGCGATTTTCAATCGTCAACCCGTCAATTGAGCGGAAGGCGATCTTCCCAGCCCGCACTTCCTCCCGCAGCAGGTATTCCAGCACACGTGCGCTTTCTTTGGTAATCGTCGGACCGATGCCGTCGCCGCCGCAAACGCCGATGACGATTTGCTCCAGTGCGGTATAATCTAAAAACTCGCCCTGCGCCTTGATCTCCTCCGCGCGGCTCTGCTGCGCACGCAGCAGGGCTTCGAATTTTTGCATCGCGGCTTGTATGGATTCGTTTGTGGTCATAGTCAGTTCCCTTTCACCAAATTCGATTCAGAACGCAAGTATCATTGATTCGCGATTGTCGATTGCGTATAATCCAACAAGCCTCCCGCCAGCAAAATTGCCAGCTGGCGCTCGGTGAGACTGTGCCGCAACGGGTAGCTTTCACCCCTTGTGAGGTTTTTCATCATCACCGTGCCACCGGCTTTGAGATCGGCGCGTATGCTCTGCAGCGCAAGCGCGTCACCGGGTTCAATTTTGTCATAATCGGCGGGGTCGGCGAAGGTCAGGGGCAAAATCCCCGCATTCACCAAATTCGCCGCGTGAATGCGCGCAAAGCTCTTGGTCACCACCGCGCGAACGCCCAAATAGAGCGGAACAAGCGCAGCGTGCTCACGGCTGGAGCCTTGCCCGTAGTTCGCCCCGCCAATGACGATTCCCTTGCCTGCCTCCTTGCAATGCGCGGCAAAATCCGGGTCGCATTGTGCAAAGCAGAACTTACTCAAATAAGGGATATTGGAACGGTAAGGCAGGATCTTCGCGCCGGCCGGCATGATGTGGTCGGTGGTAATATCGTCACCCACCTTGAGCACCGCCTTGGCTTCCAAAGCTTCCGGCAGCGGCTCACCCTTTGGGAAGGGCTTGATGTTCGGACCGTACTGAATCTCCAACGCGGCGGCTTCCCGCGGCGCGGCGGGCGGGATGATCATGTTGTCGTTCACCAAATACCGCGCGGGCAAATGAATCTCCGGCATCACGCCCAAGCTGCGCGGGTCGGTGAACAACCCCGTGAGCGCGGAAGCCGCAGCAGTTTCAGGGCTGACAAGATAAACCTGCGCATCCGCCGTGCCGCTGCGCCCCTCAAAATTACGGTTAAAGGTGCGCAGGCTCACACCGCCGGAATTCGGACTTTGCCCCATCCCGATGCAGGGTCCGCAGGCGGATTCCAAAATGCGCGCGCCTGCGGCAATCAGATCCCCCAGCGCGCCGTTTTCCGCCAGCATTTGCAGCACCTGCTTGGAGCCGGGCGCAATTGAGAGGCTGACTGCCGGACAAACAGTTTTCCCCCTCAAGATTGCCGCGACCTTCAGCATATCCTGCAGACTGGAATTTGTGCAGGAGCCAATACACACCTGGTTCACCCGCACGCCGCCCAGGGATGCAACGGCTTTCACGTTGTCCGGCATATGCGGTGCGGCGGTTAGAGGCGCAAGCGCGGATAAATCCAGCTCGATAACCTGATCATAGACAGCGCCGGCATCCGCCGCAAGGGGCGTCCAATCCGCCGCGCGCTCCTGCGCCGCCAAAAACGCCTGCGTCGTAGCGTCCGAGGGGAACACCGAAGTCGTCGCGCCCAGCTCCGCGCCCATGTTGGTGATGGTCGCCCGCTCCGGCACGCTGAGCGACGCCACGCCCGCGCCGCCATATTCCATCACTCTGCCCACGCCGCCCTTCACCGTCAGGCGGCGCAAAACCTCCAAAATAACATCCTTCGCGCTCACCCACGCAGGCAGCTTGCCTGCCAAGCGAATCAGCGTCACCTGCGGCATGGCGATGTGATACGCCCCGCCCCCCATTGCCACCGCGACATCCAGCCCGCCCGCGCCCATGGCAAGCATCCCGATGCCACCGCCGGTGGGGGTATGGCTATCCGACCCAATCAATGTTTTGCCGGGCTTGCCGAAACGCTCCAAGTGCACCTGATGGCAAATCCCGTTGCCCGGGCGCGAAAACAGCAGCCCGCGTTTTTTTGCGCAGCTCTGAATAAAACGGTGATCATCCGCGTTTTCAAAGCCTGTTTGCAGGGTGTTATGATCCACGTATGCCACCGAAAGCTCCGTTTTTACCCGTTCGCAGCCCATTGCCTCAAATTCCAGATACGCCATTGTGCCGGTTGCGTCCTGCGTCAAGGTTTGGTCGATACGCAAAGCAATGTCGCTCCCCGGTGTTTGCATATCTCCCTCCAGCAAATGGCTCGCAATCAGCTTCTGCGTCAAATTCATCGGCAAGGCAATCCCCTCCTAACACACTTAATGGGAATATCATACCATGAATGCGGCAAAAACGCAAGTGCGGCGTACGAGCTGGCGCAAAAACCCATTGTCACCCTATTGCTTTTTTTGCATGATGGGATTATAATAACAGGTAATCTTCCGCGAAAGGAGCGTTCTTGAAATGCCGATTCGGATTGACGCCTCGCTGCCCGCGCGCAGCGTGCTGGAAATGGAGAACATCTTTGTGATGACCCGGGAACGCGCCGTTCACCAGGACATCCGCCCCCTGCGTATTTTGATTCTCAACCTGATGCCCACCAAAATCGAAACCGAAACCCAGCTGCTGCGTCTGCTGAGCAACACGCCGCTCCAGGTGGATGTGGAACTGCTGCAAATGGCGTCACACACCTCCAAAAATACGGCGCAGGAGCATCTGCTGACGTTTTACCGCACGCTGAACGACGTGCGTGACGAAAAATTCGACGGCATGATCATCACCGGCGCCCCTGTGGAACAATTGCCCTTTGAACAGGTCGATTACTGGCCGGAGCTGTGTGAAATCTTCGATTGGACGCGGCATCACGTGTATTCCACCTTCCACATTTGCTGGGGCGCACAGGCCGGGCTTTACTACCACCACGGCGTCCCAAAATATCCATTGGAGCAAAAGCTTTCGGGCGTTTACGCGCATCGGCTGCTCGATGCCATTCATCCGCTTGTGCGCGGGCTGGATGATCTTTATTACGCCCCGCATTCGCGCTACACAGAGGTGCGGCGGCAGGATATTTACAAGGTGCGCGAATTGCAGGTGCTTTCGCATTCCGAAAAAGCCGGCGTACACCTCGTAGCGGACGTGCATATGCGCAACGTTTACGCAACCGGGCACTCGGAATATGACCGCGAAACCCTTGCGAAGGAATATTTTCGCGATATAAACAAAGGCGTCAACCCTGCCCCGCCCGTCAATTACTTCCCCGAAAACGACACGCGCCGCACCCCGCAAATGCGCTGGCGCGGCGCGGCGACCATCCTCTTCACGAACTGGCTGAACTACTTCGTTTACCAAAGAACCCCCTATGATTTGGCGACGCTGTGAACGGTTTTTATGACACATTCCATGTTCTATGCGTATGAAACAAACAAAGGAGATGCTTCACACAATGAAACGTATCTACCTATCGGTCATTTTGCTGGGTTGCTTGCTTTGCGTCTGCGTTGGTTGTGCGAAGCCTTGGCAGGGCGACAGCGGGAAAACGACAGCTACAGCCGCACACCGAGTTCAGCCGCAATTTCTGGATTTTGCAGCCTGTGCCGACTTGCTGAACACACTTCCAGTAGATGATGCAAATGTACGGTTTACGGCGCGGTCGGAATTCCTGTTTTTGCAGATGGATCGTTACGTTATACGTTACAGCGTTCGCGAAAACAGAATTGACGCAGTTGTGGATCTGGGGAATCCTGTTGCGGAGGGTTGGACATTCGGAACATCATATTCCCAAAACGGGCGCTATATGATTTCTGTTTCATACAACGCGGCGGTGGAGGATCCCACGCAGAAGGACGGAGCGCAGACCGGGCGCAATTATATCCTTTTGGATTTTGAAGAAGCGTCATCGGAATGGCTTGCGGATGCCTACAGCGAACATGCCGCCGCAGAGGCAACGAAAAGAATCCCGCAGGAGGTTGCGGGCGATTATTATAATCTGCTGTTTTCTGTGGACGATTTCAAAAGCGAATTGCTGCAAAATAGCAACTGGTGGAAGGAAGCAACGCAAGGCTTCAACCGAAAAAGCTGCGCCGTGCTGGATGAAAATCGTGCGGGGATTTTCCTTCCCCACACGCTTGGGCAAGAAGCGGTTTTGGGTGATTATGAATTCGCGATCCTTGACCTCCGGCAGGATGTAATAGCGCAAAGACTTCGATTAAAAGCGTAACGCGCAGACAGACCATGCATTCCCGTAGTCTTTGCTTACTTATGCAAAAGCTCCCGCTTGTTTTCGCCCGCTTTGTGCAGCAGACTGCGCAGAGCGGGCGCGCTGTTTTGCTCCAACGCGGCTTTGATGTCACCCAAATCCGCCATATATTGCGCCAAGCAACCGGTAATATGCGAACGGTTATCCAGCAAAAGCTCCGTCCACGCGTCGGCGTTGATATCCGCTACACGGGTGCAATCGCGGAACGCCCCGGCGGTGAAGGCAGGGTTCATTTCCGCTTTTGGGTGCAAGCACAACCCCGCTGCGGCAATATGCATCAAATCACTGGTGTAGGCAATCATGGCATCGTGCTCTTCCGGGCTGCAGACGCTCAGGCGCGTCGCCCCGATGTGCGACGCCAGCGCCCGCATGGTTTCAACGCCCTCCGCGCTGCTGCACGGCAGCGCCGTGATGATAAACCCGGAATTGCGGTAAAGCCCCGCTTCGGCATTTTCAAAGCCGTCCCGCTCCTTGCCCGCCATGGGATGCACACCCACGTAATCCACCCCTTCGGGCAATAACGGAGCAATTTTTGCGTAAAGCGGTGCCTTCACCCCACAAATATCCCCCAGCAGCGCACCCGGCTTGAGCCGCGCAGCGCCCGCTTGCAAAAGCCCCGGAATATGATGCGCATAAACGCAAAAGAGCAGCAAATCCGCGCGTTCCATCACCTCCATAGGGTCTGTGAACGCCCGGTGCACTGCGCCCGCGGCTTCTGCGCGGCGGCAAACCAGCGCGTCTGTGTCCGCACCCAGCAGCGTCGCTTGCCGAAAACCCCGCAGCGCATACGCCATGGAAGCTCCCATCAACCCCAAGCCAATAATGCCAACGGTATAGTCATCATGTTGCCGCTTCAAGTTTCCGCTCCTCGCTTTGATATTTCCGTACCCTTGCGCCGATCGAAAAAAGCAACGGCACCGCGCAAAAGACCGGCCACACATAACGCCCCACTGCGCCATGCGGAATCGTCAAAAACAGCGAAATCCACAAGCCCACAACCGGAATAAACGGCAGCAGCAGTCTTTTTTGCCTGCGGAGCAAAATGCGCACCATCATAACGCCACAGACCGCAAAGCAAACCGGCGGATTCCAAACGATATGGAATGGAATCGTGTAACGGCTGAGCATCCAAATATTGATCAGCTTATATTCCAGTTCCTGCAAAGCAGGGAAAGGTGTTTTTCGGCGAATGTGCGTATGCACCGATGAGTTGTAAAACTCTTCGAGCATACCCGGCTCTGCGGTAATATCCCAAAGCAACCGGGTCTCCCCCAGCGTCGCGGCAATATAATCCCCCGGGTAACGCAGCAGGAGCTTGCCCCAAAGCCGCATAAATCCTTGCTTATCCACTTCAACCGCATCACCATTGAAGGCTGCGTCAAATTTCACCGGGTCAACGGTTAATGAACTGTATTTGGCGCGCCACACATCCAACGGCAGAATTTCCGCAAGCGCCGCTTCCTCCTCCGGCGCAAGCGGGCGTTCCTTTGCAATCACACGCCCTATTTGCTGCAGCGGCAACGCCAATCCTTCAGTCACCGGCGTCTGCCGCACATGAAACGCCGGCAATAGGACACTCTGCGCAAAAGCAAACAGAGCGATCTCGCTTGCGCAAATGCCCGTCAAAATAAACTTGCGCCGCCTCTGCGGCAACAGCCATAACCCCAAGGGAAGCAACAGCAGAACCACAAACGCGCCATTGTTGCGAAAAAAGAGCGTTCCCAACACAGCAAGGCACAGCGAAAGAATGTGCAACCACCGCAACCGCGAGCTTTCCGCCGTATCCTTGCGCCAAGCAAGCTCCGCCAGCTCAATGACCAACAGCAAAAAAGCAGCGCTGAACATGGCATCCTTAGGAGTCGAAAAAGATATGAAAGCGAACAACGGATGCAGCACGAACCATCCCCACGCACAACCGGTCAACCATCTGCTGCGCGTGCGCGTCGCGATCCACCAAACGGCATAAGCCGCAACAAAAGCAACCAGCAGCATCTGCACCGCAATAAATAGCTGGATATTATCGCCCGCCAAGCGATAAAGCGCACCGAGCAGCAATGTATGCGCAATCGGCGCCCAATTATCGTAAGAACCACTCAAAACAGTATTGATCTGCCCGGAAGCGTCCTGAACAAAAATTCCCGGATATTCCAAAACGTAATAGCAACCCCAAACGAACAGTATTGCGCCGAAAAAGCCAAGAAACCATCGCTTGCGCAGCTGCGGCAGCGCCCCGCCAAGCCATGCGCGCAATTTATTCCGCTCCTCGCTTCGATTTTTCCTTCGCAACACAACACACCCCTTTCCGCCAAAAGTATAGCACAGAAAGGGCAAATGCGCAACTATTTTGTTCCGTAGCTCATAATGCCATTCGGCACATTGCCCACAATGACCGTTTCGGCAAGGCATACCGTAACGCTGATTTCCGTTGTGACAATCTCGCCGGGCAGAATCACCGAAAGCGTCACGCATAAATCCATCAGGATGCGGTGCATCGTCTGGTTGACACCGGAAGACGTTAAATCGCTGCGGATATCCGAAAGCGCGTGCCCTGTCATCGTCAACGGCACGGATAATTTCGGACCAGAGCCGGCAAACAGATCGCTGCCCAGCAACGCGCCCAGCGGCAGACGCAGCCGCGCATCGCGCAGGGATACCGCCTCCTCGGCTGCGGCATTGATTTTGCCGCGCAGAAGGTTCACCTCCATCGCGTTGGTTTCAATGGAACGAATCCCGCCCTCCCCCGCCCCGGAAGCACCGATGGTCACAAGGCGATCATAGGTCACCTGCTCTTCCGCCAACACCCGCTGCACAGCTTCCGTGATGCTTGCGGATGCCTGCTGCCGCGCTGCCGTGCTCGCCAGCGCGTGAATCTGCGGCTTGGCGCGGGCGTCCAGCCCCGCACAAAGCAGCGCAATAAGCACCGCCGCCACCAGCAAAAGCAAAACCAACCCCCGCCGCGAAAGCCGGGAGCGCCGAAAGCCTCGCCGCAGCCTAAAACGGGGCGCAAACGGCAGCACAAGGCAGGATCTGCCCAAACGGCGCATCAAACATCACCCCTCGCCGCTATTGGTATGCGGCAGGGTTTGTACGGTATGAACCCCTGTTCCCTCCAACGCATACGCTATACTGAGAAATGCCGCAGGAGGGCAATGGATGGATTGGTTATTTTCGCTGCATCCGGTTTTGCAGGGGCTTTTGGCGACCTTGTTCACATATGGTATCACCGCGTTGGGTGCGGCAACGGTGTTCTTTTTTCGTTCCATGAATCAAAAAATACTCGACCTAATGATGGGCTTCGCCGCCGGTGTAATGATCGCGGCCTCGTTCTGGTCACTGCTTGCGCCCGCCATCGCGCTTTCAACCGAACTGGGCGGCGTTGCGTGGCTCACCGCCGCCGCCGGCTTTTTGCTGGGCGGCGCTTTTGTCGTCAGCTCAGACGTCGTGCTTTCCCGCACATCGCTGGTGCGCAAAAGAGGTTCGGCGCTCAAGCGCTCCATTCTGCTTACCACCGCCGTAACGCTGCATAATATCCCGGAGGGTCTTGCTGTCGGGGTCGCCTTCGGCAGCGCGGCGCTGGAAATTGAGGGAGCGACACTTCGCGGTGCGGCAATGCTGGCACTGGGCATCGGGCTGCAAAATTTCCCGGAAGGCGCATGTGTCGCCATGCCTCTGCGCCGCGATGGCATAACACGCGGCAAAAGCTTCCTCCTTGGGCAGGCGTCTGGCTTTGTCGAACCCATTGCGGGGGTGCTGGGCGTGCTGTTCGCGCTCACGATGCGCAGCGCTCTGCCGCTGGCGCTCTCCTTTTCGGCAGGCGCAATGATCGCGGTGGTGTGCTCAGAGCTGATTCCCGAATCATTCAAGGATAACAAGCTGTTGGCAACCTTCGGCGTGCTCTTCGGCTTTGCCGTCATGATGGTGCTGGACGTGGCGCTCGGGTGACGCAAAAAGCCCCGCCAGCAGCACCGGCAAACAAAAAACGACCGGCCAGGTATAACGCCTTTCATCACCCATCGGCATGGTTGCCGCAAGGGACAGATATAAGCCGGCAATCACGACAAAAGGCAGCAATTGTCGCCTTTGCTTGCGCAAAAGCAGCACCAGCGCGATCAGCATTTCGGCGCAAAGCAACAATGTAGGCGACCAAAACGCACGCCGAAAAACGGTAAAATAATCAACAAACTGATACAGCCCTATGCTGTTCGGCGATGTCTGCACTGCGGATATCGCCGCAAGCTCCGAAGGGGAAACAAAAAGCGGATCCCATAGTGTAACAGTTTCTTCCAGCGCAGCGGTCACATAATCACCTGGATAACGCAGAAACAGCTTCCACCACAACCGAAAAAAGCTCCTGGGGTTCTCTTGAATTTCCGTCCCGTTAAAGTCACTGTTAAATTTAACTGCATCCACCCCGCGTGTTTCGTAAGTCGCCCGCCAGGCATCCAGCGGCATAATTTTTGCAAGCGCCACTTCTTCTTGCGCAGTGAGAGCGCGTTCATTTTTCACCACCTTGCCGACTTGTTGCAAAGGCACGGCAAGTGCCTCGGTTATAGGCGTTTGCCGCACGCGCAGCGCCGGCAGCACAATCACTTGCGCCATAGAAAAAATCACCAAGACGCCTGCAAATATGCCGGCGGTAACATGCTTCTGCTTTTTTTCGGAAAGGAAAAATAAAGCCGCAACCAACAGCAACAGTAAAATCAATGCGCCGTTATTACGCAGAAAGCAAACGAAAAAAGCTGCAACAGCCAGCAGCGCGAGGTGCGGAAATACTTTGCCTTCCCCCGGGCGCGACGCCAGCTCAGAAAGCTCGATTACCAGCAACAGCACAGCGGCTGAAAACAATGTATCTTTTGTCCTTGAAACTACTGCCCCCATTATCACGGGATGCAGCGCCAGCCATATCCATGCACAGGCGGTGGCGAAACGGCTGCGCGTTCGCGCCGCATTCCACCACACAGCATACGCCGCCACAAAAGTGTAAATGACCATCTGCACAAGCATATATGGAACCGCACTGCCATTTCCGATCCTATTGAGCGCACCAACAAACAACGTATGTAAAATCGGGTGCCAGTTAGAAAGAACACCGGATTCAAATTGCCTGACCTGCTCATAGCTATCCGGCGTTATCGTTCCGGGGAACACAATCAGGTAATAGACCAGTAACGGAAGCACGATGCCGCCGCAGAACACAAAAAACCACCTGCGCCGCAACGGCGGCTGTGGGAAACCTGCTTTTGGTTGAAACCGCGCCACAACGCCAACTGCGGCAATCACAACAAAAAAGCTCAGTAAAATAAGCCCGCCGGTTTGCGCCAATTCCTGCATCACACGAAGCAGGTTTGCATCGGCGAAAAATGCACCTGTTCGGTTGTGCGCCATTAAGCCAAACGCGAAAAACGTGCTTAACCAGAACGCACCCAACCAAAACAGCGGATTCCCGCCACGTTTCGCGCAAAACCCAACGGCAGGGCGCAACGCCCAAGCTTTACGAAAAAAGCCGTAAAAAGCAACAGTCAACAGAAGAACCAGCAGGACGTTGCTCGGTTTCAAAAGCACTCGCACCGCCGCATTCGCGCTCCAGAACGCAAGTGCGACAAAAGCCCCTTCGCACGCCACCCGTTTCTTTGCCGCGCCATCTGCCGCCGTCCGCAGCTTCACACCCGCACCCCCAGCCCGTAGCCCATTCGCGTGGCTTCAAGCACCTTGCCGCCCTGGAAGCTGTCGCCGATATTGTGCACCGACAAATGCGGGAACTCCTTTTGCAGCCGGTGAAAAAGCGCTTCGTTCGGTCGCCCGCCCGCCGCCAGCACCACCGCGTCGGCGGGTAACAGCTCCTCCCGCAACTCCAGCTTGAGCTTTTTCGCAAGGGGATTGACGACATTTTCAGGCAAAATCGGCGTCCAGCTCAAATAAGGGTCGGGGACGGTTTTTGAAAGATTCCGCTGCACCCTCACTCCATCCCCGGCAAACGCCAGCAACTTGGTGCAATTGAGCAGTCGCACCTTTGCGTCATATAAATACTTCAGCATATAACCGCGATTGGCAGTGAACGTGCCCTTCATGTATTCCTTTTCCATTTCGATCACCGTGACCTGCTTCCCATGCTCCTTTGCAAGGAAAAACGCCGTTTCGCAGCCCACCACGCCGCCGCCGACGATCACAACCTTCTGCGCGCCCTCCAGCAACGCCGGGCGCAGCAAAACATTCACCGCCTGGTGCACCTTCGCGCTTTCAAGCCCCGGCAAAGGCATCTGCGTGTCCTTCGTCCCGGCGGCGACGATAATTTCTTCAAACGCACCCGCGCGGAGCAACTCCGGCGTGGCTTCCGTTTGCAAGCGCACCTGCAAATCATATGCTTTTTCAGCGCGCACCGCCCAGCCCTGTAAATATTGCAGATAATTCCGAATATCAAATTTCATCCCCGGTGTGCAGCCCTGCAAAAGCCGCCCGCCAAGCGCATCATTTTTCTCAAAGAGCGTAACGGAATGCCCGCGCCGCGCCGCCGTGATTGCCGCCGTAATGCCCGCCGGACCGCCGCCGATGACGGCAAGCTTCTTTTTTTGTGCCGCCGGGACAGGATTTTCAGGATAAATCTCCTCAAAAGCGGTGCGCGGGTTCACGGCGCACTGCGGGTGCCCGCCCTCCACAAATTCGTTAAAACAGCCTTCCTGGCAGCCAATGCAGGGGATGATCTCCCCCACCCTGCCCGCGCGTGCCTTATTCGGCCAATCAGGATCGGCCAACAGCGGGCGTCCCAGCATTACCATGTCGCATTTGCCGTCGCGCAGGGCTTGCTCCGCCAAATCCGGGTAACCGAGCTTGCCCACGCTCACTATTGGCACGGGCTGTCCGGCGTTGGAAACAATCCCCTCCTTGGCAAAAAAATCCTTTGCCATCTGCGCGATATCCAAATAACACCCGGGCGGCATCCCCTCCGGCGGGTGCGGCAGCCAAAAGTTATCGTAACACCCCAGATCCACATCGAACAGATCCACGCCCGCCTTCACGAGATTTTTCATATAATCCAGCGATTGCGCGATCGTGCGCCCGTTGGTGAATTTTTTCATATATGTATCGTTCATGCGCTCGCCATAGGTTTCATTCAGCACCAACGAAAGATCCAACCGGTACATCACCGGGAAGCGGTCGCCGCAGCGCTCGCGTATATACTCGACCATTTCGATGCCAAAGCGCTGCGGGTCGGCATAACGCCCCAGCTTACGGCGGTTGAACGCCGGGTTCGTCAGCTGCTCCATCAGATAGCCTTCGTGCCCGTGCAGATAAACGCCGTCCAGCCCCGCCGCCTTTGCGTCCGCCGCCGCCTGACCGATCGCCTTCACGATGCCGCGAATGTTGCGATCCGAAAGCCGCAGACAGGGCACATTCGGCATATACCAATTGGGATTGAAGGAAGCCGAACATGGAAACTTGTGCGAATTGACCAGACACTGCGGGTTGCCCACGCGCCCCAGCCCCGCGGAGGCTTGCAAAAACACCCGCGCCCCATGGTTGTGGCAGCGCTGCGCCAAATCCCGCCAACCGGCAAACACCGTGCGGCTGCGGTCAATGCGCGGGAAATAGCTCAGCTCCCCGCGCTCGGTAAGGGAGTTGTCGATGTGGTGCGTCACGGGTACCAGCCCGGTGGTGATCAGACCCACGCCGCCCTTGGCGCGCTCCACAAAATAGGCGATCATCTTTTCGTTTGGCCGCCCCGTTTCCTCGCACATGCTGATATTGCTGATCGGCGCCATCACCAGCCGGTTTTTCAGTGTCATGCGATTGACGGTCACCGGAGTGAACAACCGCTCATATGGCGCAAGCGCTCCCGTCATTTCACCGCTCGCCCGCGCTTTTTCATCCAAAAACCATTCGCCAAACCATTTCGTCATCGCCACCAATTTCGGATCTTGATACATCGCCAATCCCTCCTCGCATTATACCAATACTTCTTCTTCGCCGGAAATGATTTGCATCCGATAGAAATGCGACGTTCCCTCACCGTCTGCGCCTGTATAATACACCCAGCCGCTCGCCACGCCAACCAGCGCAGTGCAGTTCTTTTGTGGGTAATCGTGCGTTTCGCCACTCCTCGCAATGCTGGAAACAGTACCGTCTTTGCGGCGCAAAATAACAGCTTCCCCAATCGCCACATCTGTGCCGTCCAAAACATCGGAAACGTCGCCTGTGGCGTCGCCACGGTATCGTACCATGCCATCCTGCACAAAATAAACCCCCGTCACCGTGACAATTTTACCTTCAGGTGTGGTTTTCTTATACGTATCCGGCAGTATTTTTGTGATTTTTTTGCCCTTGCAAAGCTGCTGCACCTCCGCGCCGTTATCCATGCCAATGCGATACAGCGCATTCTTCGTTGCATAAAACACGCCCAATTCGCTGATGTTGAACGCAACCACAGCTTCTTCCGTCAGCGCCTTGGCTTCGCCGGTTGCCGGTTTCAACCGGTATAGGCGATCATCATCGCTCTGATTGATGAAAAAGATCGTATCGCCAACGCAAACCGGCATTGCCGCCGCGGATTCCGAAAGCACGGTTCTGTTCGAGCCTTCAAACAGAACCGAGGTGAGCTTATCGTCTTGCGCGGTATCCACGTAGCCCAGCTGCCCGTCGTAATAAAAGACGGAACCGGCGCCGCTTTCCACAATCCGGTTTTGTCGGCTGAAATCCGGGGTTTCGCTGTATAGTCCGCCGTTATAGGTGAAATAGATGAAGCCATCCACCTCACAAAGCGAAACAGCGCCCGCCAAGGAGAATTTTTTACTTTGCCCGCAGCCGGGCAGGAACAGCGCCGCACAAAGCAACGCCGCCGCAAGGGAAGCAACCACACGCTTATACGTTTTCACCGGTTTCTCCTTTACTCAAAAGCATTTCATTTTTGAATGTAGCATTTCCGCCCGCAGACGCGTTATGCGGACAGGATTCTCACACACTAAGCAAGCCCGCGTCAAGCGCATATTGCCCGCCGGTCGTGTAGCGCGCACGGTCACTGGCAAGGTAGAGCACCATTTCCGCCACATCCTCCGGCTCAATCCATGGCACAGGCTGCAAATTTCCCGCCGAAGCCTCCGCAATTTCAATGGGAGTTTTGCCCTCCATCGCCGCCAAACCGTCGTTCATGGGCGTGTTCACACCCGTTGGGTGAATGCTCACCACGCGGATGTTCCAAGGCGAAAGCTCCAACGCCCAAGCCTTGGTCAGCCCCGTCAAGCCCCATTTCGAGGCTGTATAATGGCTCAGCCGCCGCCCGCCACGCAGCCCCATTACAGAGCTGTTATTGATGATCACACCGCCGTTTTGCTTTTTCATGTGCGGTACAACGCGCCGCGCGCAATTGAACGGTCCCTTCAGATTGATGTCAATCATCGCGTTCCACTCCGTGTCCGTCATCTCGTCCACAGGCGCGTATGCACAAATGCCCGCATTGTTAAAGAGAATATCGATCCTTCCGAACGCTTGGATAGCAGCATCCACCGCCCTGCAGATGGCGGCGTCGTCCCGCACATCGCCCGCCGCAAGCACGGCGCCGCGCCCCAGCGCTTCAATTTCCGCGCCCAGCGATTCCAGCTCCGCGCCCGCACTTTCAGCATACGCCGGATATTCGATCTTAACGCCGACGTCAAACGCGACGATATCCGCGCCCTCCTTCGCCAGTGCCAGCGCGACCGCGCGCCCCTGCCCCCGTGCCGCTCCCGTAATGAAAGCGACCTTATTTCTAAAAAGCGACATATGAACCCCCTGTTTCTCATTCATCTTTCCACTCGTATACCCTGCACTCATATGGTCTGGTGATAAACTGATTGCTCTGCACAATTTGCGGCGCATAATTGCCAAAAAGCTGTGTGGCGTGGAGCAAATCAAAGCCCAGCGGTGCGCAAAAGCGCTGCGGAGCCTCACTGAACGCGCATACAACCAGCAATCGGCTCCCCTCCCGGCGGCGGGAATAGCAATATATGTGTTTGCTGTTCTTGTAATGCTCAGTATATTCACCGTAAAGCACAAGCGGGTTGCCCTTGCGGAACGCCAGCATCCGCCGGTACCAGTGCAAAAGAGAAAACGTATCCGCTTCGGCGGCTTCGGCGTTAATTTCGGTATAGTTGGGATTCACGCGAAACCAGGGTTCGCCTTGGCAGAAGCCCGCATTGGGCGCGGCGCTCCACTGCATGGGGCTTCGCCCGTTTTCGCGCGAGCGACGGTTGGCGATGCGCAAGAATCGTTCAGACTTGATGCCAAGCTTCGCGAAAAGCTTGGCGTTGTTAAATGTCACAACATCCTTGAATTGCTCCAGCGAGTCCAGCCGCTGGTTCGTCATGCCAAGCTCCTGCCCCTGGTAAATGAATGGCGTACCGCTCTGCAAAAGATAAGCCGCGGCAAGCATCTTGCCGCTTTCTACCCGATATTTTTCACTGCCATAACGGCTGATAATGCGCGGATGGTCGTGATTTTCCAAATAGAGCGCATTCCACGCGACCCCGCGCAGCTCTGTCTGCCAGCGCGTGAAGGCTCTTTTGAGCTTTTTCAGCCGGAAGGGCATCGGAATCCAATCCGTGAGAAAGCAGTCCGCCTCCATGTGCTGAAAGTGGAACATCATGTTCAAGAGCTGCCCCGCACCCTCGGTGATATATTCCTTGGCCAGCGTTGGCGTCATCATCGGCGCCTCGCCCACGGTAAACGCCCCGGCGGGAGCAAGCACCTCATCTTTGAATTCCCGCAGGTAGTCCTTCACGGCGGGGAGACTTGTGTAGTGCTCCAGCCCCGTGCCAATGGGCAGGGGGAAGCCGTTGGGCAACCCCTCGCGCTTGGCGATGTACGTTATCACATCCTCACGGAAGCCGTCCACACCCAACGCCAGCCAAAAGCGCATGACGCTCTTGACCTCCTCCCGCACGGCAGGATTGCGCATATTCAAATCCGGCTGCTTTTTCGCGAACACGTGCAAGTAATATTCCTGCAATTTTTCGCTGAATTCCCAAGCGCCGCCTTCAAAAACAGATTTCCAGTTGTTGGGCGCCTTGCCCGGTCTTCTGCCCGGTCGCCAATAATAGTAATCATGATAGGGGCTGCCCTTGCTTTCTTGCGAAGCCTTAAACCATGCGTGTTCATCAGATGTATGGTTGATCACCAGATCCATAAAAACCTTCATCCCGCGGGCGTGGGCTTGCTTCAGAACCTCTTTGAACAGCTCCAAATCGCCGTAATCGGGCGAAATATCTTTGTAATCGGCAATATCGTAGCCGTAATCCGCGTTGGGGCTGGGGTAGAGCGGCGAAAACCAGATGGCGTCCGCACCAAGCTTCTGAATATAATCCAGCTTTTGCAATACACCCCAAAGGTCTCCGACGCCGTCACCGTTGCCGTCGCAAAAGCTGCGCGGCCAAATCTGATATACCGCCATTTCCTTCCACCATGCAGCTTGCCGCGTGTCTTCCATAGCGAAAATCCCCTCCCCGCTCCTGTCACCAACATCATATCACAAAAACAGAAAAGGCGCAAGCGCAAATATGCGCCGCGCCATGGCTACGTTACCGAGCCGTCAACACTATGTCTTATCCGTCTTCGCGGCGTTGCGGCGATTTTCTTCCCGCTGCGCCTGCATTTCCTCCACGGTTTTGGTGTGCACACGCACACCTTGGTAATCCCGGTGCGGGATCAAACCGCCAGCCGCCAGCCGCTCCTTTGCCTGCACGATTGCCTCGCCGTATTGCGGCAGCCACTCCGCTTGCGCAACAAGCATTTCATCCACCATCTGGCGAATCTCCGGCGGGTTGCACACCGCGCCCGTAAGGGGATCCATCAGCATTGCTTGACGCAAAAGGTCGATGTCGCCCGCCACCGCCGCTTCCACCGCAAGCCGCTGCACCCATGCCGATTGCGAACACACCGCCGCGCAGCCCAGTGGCAGCTCACCCACCTGCGGGATCGAAATACCGTTTCCGTCCACGTAGCCCGGGACTTCAACCACGCATTCCTCCGGCAAATTGGTGATGCAGCCATTGTTCATCACATTGAAGTGCCCGCGATAGACGCGCCCGGTTTCCAATCCCTCAAGGATGTATGAGCCATGCTCCTGGCTCCGCTTTTCCTGCGCAAAAACGCGCGGCTTTTCCTGCATCCAATTCGGGAAATCGCTCTCAAACCAATTACGCCCTTCGCGGCAGCAGCGCAGATAACCGCCCGTTTCGCCGCCGCTCCACCGATCCAAATGCATCCAGGTTTGCAGATCGCTCGGGCGCTTGCGGTACCACATCAGGTATTCGCTCAAATGCCCGTTGCTCTCTGTGGAATAATAACCGAAATTGCGCAGCACATCGATGCGGCATTTTTCCCATTTTGACATATCCGCATCCGCTTCGAAGGCGGGCAAAATCTTATCCAGCAACTCTTCGCCCTTGTGCTTAACGGAAATATACCACGTTTGGTGGTTCAGCCCGGCGCAAATGATGTCAACCTCGTCTTGCTTATACCCCAGCGCGCCGGCAATTTGCTTATGTCCGCCCTGCACGCCATGGCACAGCCCCAAGGTCTGCACGCCGCCATATTTGTTCGCCGCCCACGTAAGCATGGCGTTGGGGTTGCCGTAGTTCAGCAAAACCGCGCCCGGCGCACAAAGCTCGCGTATATCCTTGCACACATCCAAAACAAACGCGATGCCACGCTGCCCATACATGACGCCGCCGGCGCAGAGCGTGTCGCCCACGCATTGATCCACACCGTAACGCAGCGGGATTTCTACGTCCAGCTCAAACGCCTCAAGCATCCCGATACGGGCACAGTTCACAACATAACGCGCCCCGGCAAGGGCTTCGCGGCGATCCAGCGTGGAAAGGATCTTAATGGAAAGCCCGTTGCTGTCAATATCCCGCTGGCACAGCTTCGTCACCATGTCCAGATTCCGCGCATTGATATCCATGAAAGCGACGTCAATATTTTGCAATTCCGGAACAGATAAAATATCCGCCAGCAGCGTACGCGTGAAGCCCACACTGCCCGCGCCGATAAACGCAACCTTAACTGCCATACCAAAACCTCATCAGCTCTAAAAATAATTTTTCGGGTTCGGTTCGCTTAATCCTCGCTGCTGCTGGAGGCGACGACCTCGTCCGCTTCCCCTTCGGCGGCTTGCTCCGGCTCATCCTCCAAAAGCGCACGGATCGAAAGGCTGACGCGCCGCTTTTCAAAATCGACGCCCACGATTTTCACCTGCACCGTCTGCCCGATCTTCAACTCATCCTGCGGCTTTTCAATGCGGCGGTTCGCAATTTGAGAAATGTGAATCAGACCGTCCACACCGGGCAAAACGCGGGCAAACGCGCCAAACGTGGTGAAGCTGACAATCTGAGCCTCGACCACAGAATCCACAGGGTGCTTCTGCCGCAGGATCTCCCAGGGATTGTCCTCCGCCTTGCGGTAGCCCAGGGATATCTTCTTCTTTTCGGGATCAAGCGCCTTAACGTATACGTCAATCTCATCCCCCACCTGGATGACCTCGGAAGGATTCTTGATGCGCCCCCAAGAAAGCTCAGAGATATGTACCATGCCGTCCAGCCCGCCGATATCCACGAACGCGCCATAACTCATAATGGATTTCACCTTGCCGCGGAAGGCTTGCCCCACCTCAGCAGTCGACCAGAAGGCTTCCTGTGCGCTCTTGCGTTCTTCCTGCTGCACAGCGCGGATCGAGCCAACCGCGCGGCGGCGCTGGCGATCCACCTCTGTGATACGGAAACGCACGGTTTCATGCAGCAAGCCATCCAGCGGCATATTGCGCGGCAGACCCGTCAGCGAGCCGGGGATGAACACCCGCGCACCGTTGGCGAAAGCCAGCACACCGCCTTTGATAACCTCCACAATCTTGCCCTCAACCGTCACGTCCTCTTCCTGCGAACGGACAATATCCATCCACGCCTTGCCGGCGTCAAAACGCTTTTTGGAAAGCTGCACAGTGCCTTCGGCGTCGTTCGTTTTCAGGATGATCAGATCCAGCACGTCGCCAAGCTTCAACTCCTTGGAAGGATCGGCGTTCGGATCATTGCTATATTCGCTCACGGCAACATAGCCCGTCTGCTTCCGCCCGATATCCACCTGGATTTCGGAAGGATTGACGGCCGTAACGATGCCTTTCACTTTTTGATCGCTGTTCATGCTCTTAAGCGATTCTTCCAGCTGCGCGCTGAAGGAATCCTCTTCGCCCGCAGGCTCAACCGCCGCGAGTGCTTCTTCCACCGGTGCCGCCGCTTCAGCCGCAGGCATTTCATCTGCGATTGCTTCAGCACCGGAACGCTCAGGAAGGGTTTCGATTTCTTGAATGCTTTCGTTGGTCAGATCGGACATTGTTTTCAGTACCTCCTTTATTGTGCGCGCCGGAGTGGACGCGCCCGCCGTGCAGCCAATGGTGCGGAACGATTGCAGCTCTTCCGCCAACGGTAATATCCCATCGCACCCTTCAACGAGATAGGAAGGACACAATTCACCGCACACCGACAGCAGCTTAGCCGTGTTAGAGCTAAGTCGGTCGCCTATGACGACCATAGCATCGCAGCTGGCGGCCAGCTGCCGCGCTTCCTCCTGCCTTGATTGGGTTGCACTGCATATTGTATCAAATAAAATCACGTTTGTACAGAGTAAATTTAACTTTTTTATACTTTTTTTCCATGCATCCAAATGGAAGGTGGTCTGAGCAACGACCAAGAGCGGCGAATCGCGCCAATTTTCGTTCCGCTCCAGCAAAAACTCCAGTTCCTCCGCGTTTTGCGCGGTCGCCGAAGCACCTGCCGCGTAGCTACGGATGCCAATCACCTCCGGGTGCGCCGGGTCGCCCAAAACCAAAAGCGGCACATCCGGCGCGGAATGCGCCGCGACGATGCGATGAATCTTGCGCACAAACGGGCAGGTCGCGTCGCAGCAAGGCAGCCCAAGCCGCTCAATTTCAGCGTTGATTTCCCGCGGCACGCCATGAGCACGGATCACGACCGTCTGCCCCGGCTTCGCCTCTGCGGGTTCGTCAATCACGCAGGCGCCTTGCGCTTTAAGCTTCCCCGTTACCTGCCGGTTATGGATCAGCTCCCCCAGCAGCACCACCGGCACACCATCACGCAACAAGCCCTCTGTCATTTCCACCGCGCGGCGCACGCCAAAGCAAAAGCCCGCCGTCTTCGCCAAAAGAATCGGCACTTTTCAATACCCCTTTGCCCACAAGGCGTGAATGGCTTGCATGACCGCCGCGGTTGCGGCGCGGGTTTGCCTGGCGTTCGGCGCGTCGCCCAACCCCAGCTCCGCAAAAGGGATAACCTCGCCGACGCGAACGGTTAAACGCTTGCGGAAGCCCAAATCACCCTCATGATAAATGGAGCAGGGTAAAATATCCGCCTTGCAGCGCCGCGCAAGCATCGCGACGCCGTGTTTCCCCTCGCCCGGCTCACCGTTTTCAGAGCGCGTGCCTTCCGGGAAAATACCCAAACCGTAGGAGCCTTCCTCCAACGCAGCAACAGCGCAATCCAGCGCGGCGCGGTCAATCTTTTCCCGATCCACAGGGATAGCATTGCAATGCGTGAAAAACCAAAAGAGGAAGCCATCCTTAAAAAGCTCCCGTTTGGCAATGAACCGCCAGCGCAACCCCGTCGCCGCGCCAAGGAACACAGGATCGATGGAATGAAGATGATTGCAGCACAAGATTACACCCGAGGCATCCTTGGGTAAATTTTCTCTGCCGACGATTTTCAGCCTGAACGCCGTGTGCATAAGCACCTTGCCGATGGGCAGCAATATGTCATACGCCTTGTAAGGCTTTGTGCGTGTATAATCAAACACCTGCATCGCGCGCCTCCTGCTTTGCCAATTTGTTTTGGATAATTGATACGATCCGCGCCGCCACCTGCTCCAGGGCTTCGCCGCCCCGCCGCACATGAACCGCGTCCTCCGCCGGGCGAAGCGGCGCGTTTGCGCGCTGCGTATCCTGCAAGTCACGCCGTTCAATGTCCGATCTGATGGCATCAAGCGGCTTTTCGATTCCTTTTCTTTGCAGCTCCCGAAAACGGCATTCGGCACGCTCGTCCAGCGTGGCCTCCAAAAAAATCTTCACCTGCGCATCCCGCAAAACGACGGTGCCGATATCGCGCCCTTCCAAAATACAGGAATGTTCCCGCGCAAAATTCCGCTGAAAATCCAGCAAAAACGACCGCACGGCCGCATGCGCACCCACGGCGGAGCTTTCCATGGACAGCTTGTCCAGCTCCGACGTCACATCCTCCTGCCCCAAGCACGTGCGCTGCTTCCCGTTCACAAAACGCAAATGCAGCGCAACGCCGGGCAATACGCCCGCAACCGCCGCCTCATCCGCCAAATCGCAGCCCGCGCGAAGCGCCGCCAGCGCTACAGCCCGGTAAAGCGCCCCCGTGCTTACGAAAGCATACCCAAGCCGGCGTGCGACCAGCGCAGCCGTGCTGCTCTTACCCGCGCCGGAAGGTCCGTCAATGGCGACGTTAACAATCTCCCGCTCCATGCTCTGCCCCGCTTTCGCTCATTCCTGTTACAGCAAGCACCGCTCTGCTTGGTAGTATAACGCAAAGCCCGGGGCTTGTCAAGCAACCCGAACGCAAAAACGCCAACGCCAACGCGCTCACGGCAAAAGCACTTACTTTTTCTTCACCCCAAGAAATGGTATACTATATCGGGGTGAGAGATTTGAAAATACAAAAATTAATCGAACAGGCAGAGAAAATCAGCGACCCGCGGCGGCAATATGGGTATTTGCAGCACAAATTGGCAACAATTATCGTCATCGCGTTTTGCGCAATTATCTGCGGAGCTGAGGATTATGAGGACATCGAAAGCTTTGGAAACAGTCGAAAAGAGTGGCTTAAAGAATTTCTTGCGCTCGAAAACGGTATCCCTGACAAGGACACATTCCGGCGTGTGTTTGAGCGGTTGAATCCATCGGAGGTCGCCGAATGCCTATACAGTTGGTTGGGGAACCGCGAGATAAAAGGAAAAACCGTAAACATTGACGGAAAAACAATTTGCGGCAGCAAAAATGCGGAACACGGCGCGTATCATGTGGTTTCGGCGTGGGTGAGCGAGAATCAAATCACGCTCGGTGAAATTGTTGTTGACGAGAAAAGCAACGAGATCACCGCGATTCCGAAATTGTTGGATTTGGTAGCTGTAGAAGGCGCGGTCGTGACGATCGATGCGATGGGGACGCAGACCAAAATTGCTGAGAAAATCATCAAAAAGAAAGCGGATTACTGCCTTGCGCTGAAAGGAAATCATTCAGATTTGCATGATGATGTGCGATTTTATTTTGAAAATCAGGAAGTAAATGACAAAATCACAAACCGCGAAAAAGACCACGGAAGAATCGAAAAGCGGGAATATTTTTGGTGATAGTACAATTAACAGTTGACAAGTTGGCCTAAGTCAAGAATATCAAGGGTTTTGAGCTCGCTTACTTTTTTGGTAAAAATTCCGCTTTGCTGAATCAACATGTTGT
>JAITGE010000014.1 GCA_031280825.1 Oscillospiraceae bacterium
AGTCCCAACTCCGAAACAATCGCGCTGGCGATGTGCAACGCGTTGCCGTCCGGCGCAAGCTTGTCCGTTGAGCGAACGGTTTTCCCGTCAATTGCGACAGTTTTCCCCGCAATTCCGCCTGAAAGTACGTATTGCATCCATTTCTTCACCCTGCTATATCCTACCATACTTTTATTGCGTTAGCAAGGTGAAGATTAGAATCACGTGGATGCTGTAGTCACGAGATTGACAAACGAGCCGAAACGTGCTATAATATTGGATTTTTCTTCGGCTTTGACCTGACCCGACACCAACTGAAAAACGCGCTGAAATGTGTCGTGTGAAGCAATTCCATTCTCCAACCCCAGCCCCAGCTTTTCCTTGAACCATTGCTCCCTTTACGCGGCAAAAGTCCCATATGTCTTCCCGATATTCGCAGCCGCTGATTACCGCGCATATGGCCATAACCTCATTGCTGATTCTGCTGCGTTACGTCTGCCATGTCAAACTTTTTCATGCGTTTGCCGTGTGACCTCTGCGAAAAAAGCTTGCATTTTTTAGTTAATTGTGCTACAATGAAGATGTATTTAGGTTGGTCGCAGGGGAGCATCTGGAGGTCACATGTCGTACCTTGCGAAAAATGCGTGCGCATTTTTCGTGGAGAGATCGCGTAGATGGTCGAGCGCGCATGATTGGAAATCGCGTAAACTGAATACGGAGAGATGGCTGAGCTGGTCTAAGGCGCACGACTGGAAATCGTGTGTACCCCTTAAAGGTACCGAGGGTTCGAATCCCTCTCTCTCCGCCAGAAGTCATCAAATCCGAACACCTATTATGTGTTTGTAAATGGCGTGTTCGGGCTTGCGCAACCCGGCGAGCAGCGCTTGCGAAGCTGGAGGAAATCGAGACGCAGCTTTATTCCGGCGCAAGGCTTGCGGACGCAGAGCAAATTGCCGGCGAGCTGCTGCGATTGCTTGCAAGCACGGATGCGCAAAAGGTATTCAGCTCCGCACAATTGCTTGCGCGGTTTGTGCAGGAGATGCAAGAACCTGTTTGCTATATTCGCACCGGGATGCACAAGTTGGATTACTACGCGCAGATGGATCGCGGTGATTATGTGATTGTGGGGGGCAGACCTTCGAGCGGAAAAACAGCGTTCACGCTGCAAATGATGCTTGAAATGGCGAAAAATTACCGGATCGCTTATTTTTCGTTGGAAACGCGCCCCGAAAAGTTATTTCACCGGTGTGTTGCGAACCGATCCGGGATATCGCTGCGCACGTTTAAGCGCCACGAGCTGGATGATCCGGGAGAGCGCGCCCTTGTTTCTGAGGTGATGGAGGAATACGTAGACAAGACATTCCATGTGATTTCTGCCGCAGGCTGGACGGTGGAGCAGGTGCGGGCGGCGGCAGTGCGATTGAAGCTTGTGAGCACTTTCAACAAGGACAATACAACAATCCGAACGATCTACTATCTTCTGCTTTGCGAGTTCTCACCACGCGAAATGGTACGGTATACCGAAGCAATGACGGGGTTCCCGCAGCACTGGACGGACTTAGAGGTCTAGGGAACGCGGTCGTGCCGGATCAGATACAGCCAATATTTGACGCGATCGCACAAAGCGAGCTTCGCGGGCTTGCGGAAGAGAGATTTTAATTATATAAAGGAGGTGATGCCTGTTGCGCGGCGGGATTCCGTACTTCCCGCTGGATACCGTACTGGATAGCAAGTTTGATTTGATTGAGGCGGAGTTTGGCATAATAATGACGAGGTTGCGCTTTTGTTTGACCGCAGCTGCGGCTTGGGTGGGAGCGTCGTTTCGAAATAGTATCCGCCGCAATCCGAAGGGGCATTTTCGACAAAAGGTTGTTTGAAGAATATCACATCCTGACAAGCCGTGAGATTCAGGAGCGATATTTCAAATCAACCGAAAAACGCGCTTGCGTTGAAGTTGAATCCGCCTACCTTCTGCTTCGCTATGCATAGAATAGGAAAAATGTACGCATATCCAGCAAAAATGTGTGCAGAAATGAAAAAAATGCATACAGAAACGAACAAAGTAAAGTAAAGTAAAGTAAAGTAAAGTAAAGTAAAGTAAAGTAAAGTAAAGTAAATACCCCCCTACCCCCCAAGGGGGAAGTGCGCGGATCGCCGCGCACTGGCGAGAAGGAGTATTCCGTTGAGGATTACAGAAAAGTTCTGGAGTTGTTTATTTCCATTTGCGGCGCTTCCCTTCCACACCCGCAGATGCTGACGGAACAGCGTAAGCGCGCACGGCTAGAATGGTCTGTCGAAACAATGCACTGGTTGCTGGATGTGCATTTCGGCGAAGATTTTTGCGGGGTACTGGAGCAGCGTACGCAGGAAAACCTCAACATGATTCGCAAAATTGTCCTCAACACCTGGCTGTTTGGGATTTTTAATTCTTTTTGGAAAGTGAATTTCCGTGCAGTTTCCGTGACGCCTCTTGCATCTTGCGGCTGAATGTGTTATACTTGCCTTATTCCATTGCAAGGAAGGGGCTTTTTGTTTTGAAAGGGATCATTACCGTGCTCGGGCGCGACCGCGTGGGAATCATTGCGGAGGTGTGCGCCTATCTTTCCGAACAAGCCATTAATATCTTGGATATTTCACAAACCATCGTGCAGGGGTATTTCAGTATGCTCATGATTGTGGATATGGGCGCGCAGGCGAGCGGTTGTTTTGAACGCTGCGCCGCCGAGCTTGCCGCGCTGGGCGAAAAAACAGCGCTGGAAATCAAGCTCCAGCACGAGGAAATTTTCAATTCGATGCATCGCATTTGACGCCGTTCCGTAAGAATTTTGAACGGGGGAATATAGCTTGGAGCGCAGGGCGACGGTTGTTGGCGGCGGGCTGGCGGGCGCGGAAGCCGCCTGGCAGCTGGCGCGCGCGGGGATTTCTTGCACGCTCTATGAGATGAAGCCCGGGAAGCACTCGCCCGCACACAGCTCTTCTTTGCTGGCGGAGCTGGTTTGCTCCAACTCATTCAAGGCTGAACGCGTTGAAAGCGCAGCCGGTTTGCTCAAAGCGGAGCTACGGCTGCTTGGCTCGCTCTGCCTGCAGTGCGCGGAGCAGGCGCGGGTTCCGGCAGGCGGCGCGTTGGCGGTAGATCGCGCGCTGTTTGCAGCCGCCGTTACCCGTGCCATTGAAGCCGCGCCGCGCATCACCCTGCGGCGCGAGGAGGTCACGCAAATTCCGCTACCGGGCGAAAACGAAGCTGTCGTTGTCGCGGCGGGTCCCCTGGCTTCCCCCGCGCTGAGCGAAAGCATTCAGGCGCTTTGCGGAGCGGGCTTGCGCTTTTATGATGCCGCCGCGCCCATCGTCGCCGCCGAAAGCGTTGATATGCAAAGCGCGTTCGCGGCCTCACGCTACGCGCGGGGCGGGGTGGACGATTACGTCAATTGCCCGCTGGGGCAATCGGAATACGAAGCCTTCCACGCGGCGCTGGTTTCGGCGGAGCGGGCGCACACCCACGCCTTTGACGTGTATGAAGGCTGTATGCCCATTGAGGTGCTGGCGGGGCGGGGCTTGGATTCCATCCGCTACGGACCGATGAAGCCCGTTGGGCTGCGCGACCCGCGCACGGGCAAACGCCCCTGGGCTGTTTTGCAGCTGCGCAAGGAAAACACCGCGGGCACGCTCCTGAACCTCGTCGGGTTCCAGACGAATTTGAAGTTCGGGGAACAGCAGCGCGTGTTTTCGATGATCCCGGCGCTGCGCCGCGCGGAATTTGTCCGCTATGGCGTAATGCACCGCAACACTTTTTTGGATTCCCCGCGCTTGCTGGGCGCGGATTTCCAAATGCGCGAACACCCACGCCTCTATTTTGCCGGGCAGATTACCGGCGTGGAGGGTTACATGGAATCGGCGGGCGCGGGCATTTTGGCGGGGCGCAACGCGGCGCGCGCGTTGCTTGGCGAGTCGCCGCTGCGGCTGCCGCCGGAAACCATGCTGGGCGCGCTGAGCCGCTATGTCAGCGATGTCGGGATCCGGGATTTTCAGCCCATGGGCGCGAGCTTTGGCTTGCTGCCGCCGCTGCCGGAGCGCATACGCGACAAAAAAGCGCGCGGCGCCGCGCTGGCGGAGCGGGCGATGCTTCAATTGACGGCGGCGGCAGGCGCTGACAGCTGACGAAAGATGATAGAGGTTTTGGTTATGGCAATTTTGCGGCACGAAAAGAAAGAAAAAGCGATCATTGTTGGTTGCGGGCGGCTTGGCTCGCAGCTGGCGGATCTGCTTTCTGACGCAAATCAGCATGTGACGGTGATGGATCGGGACGATACCTCCTTCCGCAAGCTCTCCGCTTCCTTCGGAGGGCTGGTGCTGGAAGGCGACGGCAGTGATTTTGACATGCTGGTGCAGGCCGGTGCGCACGAGGCGACGATTTTGGCCGCGACCACGGACGACGACGACGTGAATATCATGGTCGGCATGATCGCCAGGGAAATTTTGCGTATCCGGCTGGTCGTTATCCGTTTGAGCGACACCGGCAAAAAAGCGGCGATCGCCGATTCCGGCATCGCGGTGCTTTCCCCCTCCACGCTTTGCGTGGAAGCCTTTGACCGTTTGGTGCGGCGGGAGGAAACGGCATGAAGATACTGTTGGTTGGCGGGCATTATAAGGCGCACTTTCTCGCGAAATCCCTGAAGGCGAAGCGGCACGAGGTCGTGGTAATCAACGACGACGTGGAGTGGTGCAAGTTCCTCACCAACGCACACGACATCGTCTGCGTTTGCGGGGACGGCACCAAGCCCTTCATTTTGGAGGACGCCCGCGCCGCCGAAATGGACGCCGTGGCCGCCATCACGAACAAGGATGCGGAAAACTTGGTGATCTGCAAGCTGGCGAAAAAGCTCTTTGGCGTGAAACGCACTCTGGCGGTCGTGAACGACCCTAAAAACCTGGAGGTTTTCACAAGGCTTGGTGTGGATAAAAGCATCAGCGCGACGGAAATGCTTTCGGAGGTGATTGAAAGCGAAACGGTTTTTGCGGGCGTGCAAAGCTATTTGCCGCTGGAAAACGGGCGTATCGCCTGCCTGGATATGGTGCTAAGCGGCGATTCCCCGGTTTGCGGTCGTGCGCTGCGCGAGCTGGATATGCCGCAGGGCAGCATTGTGGGCATCATTGTGCGGGGCGAAAAGACCTTTGTGCCCAACGGCGATTCCGTGCTGCGCGCGGAGGATAAAATCATCGTGCTGACCAGCGCCGCCGCAGCCGACGACGCGACGGCGCTTTTTGGCGCGGACGGAGGTTGAACAAACACGTGGATACAGAGTTATCGGGGCAGCGCGGCCGCAAAGGGCAGTTTGTGCCGCGTCTGCTTTTCATGGTGGGTGTGGTGTTCCTCACGCCGCTGCTGATGCTGCTGCCCTTTGCGCAGGATCGGCGGTGGCAATGCGTTTTAAGCTTCTTCCTGCCTGCCGGACTGATGTTCCTCAGCGGCGCCGCTGTGTTTGTTTGGCAGCGCAAGCGCGGTTCTATACGTCTGCCGGGTCGCCAGCAGGCGGTGGTTACGGTGATGCTGCTGTGGCTTTATGTGATGGTCGTGGGGGCGCTGCCCTTTCTTGTGGGCGGGCAGCTCAGGGCAATCCCCGCGCTGCTGGAATCCGTGAGCGGCTGGACGACCACCGGTTTCACGGTTTTGCCGGATATCGATCATACGCCGCACATTTTTTTGTTTTACCGCGGCTTTATGCAGTTTTGCGGCGGGCTGGGCTTTGTGCTGATCCTGCTGCTCTTTGCCGGCGGGCGCGAAGCGACGAAGCTCTTCACCGCCGAGGGGCACAGTGATATGCTTGAGCCGAACGTGCGCGGCACGGCGCGCAAGACGATGTATATCTATTTGGGCATGGTGAGCGGCGGCACTCTGCTGTATATCATTTTCGGGATGCCCTGGTTTGAGGCGGTCAACCATTCCATGTCCGCCTTGGGGACGGGAGGCTTTTCGCCCCGCGCCGAGAACATCGGCGTTTATGACAGCCTGCCTCTGGAAATCGTCACCATGCTCCTGATGCTGCTGGGAGCAACAAACTTTGCGGCGCTTTCGCAGGTGCTCAAGGGCAAATGGCGCAGCTTTTTCAAGATGGGCGAGGTGCGGTTCTTTTCGTTGCTGCTCATAGGCTTTATCTTGCTCATCGCTGTTTTGGGCAAGACGCGCGGAGTTTACGACGGCTTTGGCGAAAGCCTGCGCAACGCGGCGTTTTTGGCGATATCCGCCGTTTCCACCACGGGCTATTCCATTGATTCCTTTGCCGATTGGGTGCCGTCTATGCTGATGCTGATTTTTGTGCTGATGTTTATCGGCGGGGCTTCCGGTTCCACTGCGGGCGGGATCAAATACACGCGCCTGTATGTCCTCATCCGCGCGTTTTTGGAGCATTTGCGAGCAAAATTCCGCCCCGAACGCGCGGTAAGCCTGGTGACGGTGCAGGGTATTGCGGGCAAGATCCGGCTTTCAGAGCCATCCCTGGCGCAGCACCAGCGGGTTGCGCTCATTTATTTGGCGACATTTTTTTTCGGCTCGTTCCTGCTTTCGCTTGACCCCGGCATCCCAGGCATGGAGGACGCGATGCTGGAGTTTGCTTCCTCCCTGAGCACAACGGGGCTTTCGAACTACACCGTCGCGGGCGCAAGCAATTATGTGATGCTCATCCAAACCATTAGCATGGTGTTTGCGCGCATGGAGGTTTACATGGTTTACGTCTTCCTGTGGGCGGGGCTGGGGAAGCTGAAAACAGTGGGCGCGGAACGCGGAGCGCGGAATTCGGGGGAACGATGAACACTGCGCGGTATATTGCCCTTGGCGCGTTTGACGGGCTGCACCTGGCGCATTTGGCGGTGCTTGACGCCGCTGTGCGCGGCGGGGCGGCATATGGTCTGGAGCCTGCCGTTCTGCTTTTTGAGCGGCACCCGCAGCAGCTGCTGGCAGGGCGGGCGCCGCCGCTTCTTTTAGAGGACGCAGACCGCGACGCGCGCTTGCGGAGCATGGGGCTGACGCTTTTACGCCTGCCCTTTGAGGATTTGCGCGGGCTGGCGCCGGAGGCTTTCTTTGCGCAAATCTTGCTGCGGGATTTGAAGGCGGGCGCTCTGAGCTGTGGCTATCATTTTCGTTTTGGCGCGCACGCCGCGGGGGACGCGGCTCTGCTCCAAAGGCTTTGCGCGGCGGCAGGCATCGCGCTCACCGTCGTGCCGCGCATAGATTACGCGGAGCAGCCCATCAGCTCCACGCGCATCCGCAAAGCGCTGCTGGCGGGCGATTGCGCGGCGGCGGCGGCGATGCTGGGGCGCGCCTTCGGCTATAGCTTCCCTGTGGAGCGCGGCGAACGGATCGGGCGAACGCTTGGCGCGCCGACGCTGAACCAGCATTTCCCGCCGGGCTTCTGCGTGCCGCGGCACGGGGTATATGCCGCACAGGCGCTTGTGGAAGGCACATGGCGGCCGGCGGTGACAAACATCGGGCGGCGGCCTTCCTTTCAAAGCGGGGGGCTGCGAAGCGAGACGCATATTTTGGGCTTCGACGGCGATCTTTACGGGCGGCGCATCCCGGTGGCTCTTTTACGCTTCCTGCGCGCGGAGCAGAAATTTGATTCCCGCGCGGCGCTATCGGCACAAATTGCACATGATAAAGAAAGGGCGGCGCAATGCTATGCAAGCGAATCCCCAACACCTGACCCATGAACACGGCTCGGATACACTTTCGTGGAAAACAAAAATCAATTTTGGCATTGGCGTCGTTGGCAAATCCCTTGTGTATGGCGTGGCGGGGAAGTTTGAATATTTTCTGCTGACGCTCCTGGGCATGAAGAAATCTTTTTTGACCGTACTGCTCGTTTGCGGTCGGCTTTGGGATGGCGTCAACGATTTGCTCATGGGTTCGGTTATTGACAGCACCCGCAGCCGCTGGGGCAAATTCCGCCCCTGGCTCGCCTTGGGATCGGTGCTCAACGCGTTCGTTTTGATTGGGATGTTCACAAACCCCGCGCCCCTCCGCGCGGATTCCCCCTTGCGCTATGCCTGGTTCGCAATGTTTTTCGTTTTGTGGGATATGACCTTCACCATGGGCGACGTGAGCTATTATGCCATGATCCCCGCGCTTTCGCGCAACCCGCAGCAGCGCGACCAGCTGGCGATTATCCCGCGCGTTTTCGCGGGCGTTTTGGGCGTGGCGACTGCGTTCATCCTGGATATCGTTCTGCTCCTCGGCAAGGGCAGCGAGATGCGGGGCTTCTTTGTTTACGCGTCCCTTGCGGGCGCCGTCGCCATGGCGACAGGGCTTTATGCCGCCGTGACGCTCAAGGAGGCTGGCGAAAGCCCCGCGCCTGTGGCTGAACGCGTTTCGCCGTTCCGGGTGCTGCGCGTTATAGCCGGTAACAAGCAATGCCTGGCGACCATCGGCGTGATGATCTTTTTCAACCTTGCCGCAAACGCGACGAACGGCGCCTCGCAGTATTATTTCAAGTTCGTCGTGGGCGATACGAGACAATATGGCTTTTGGGGCATTGCGCTGGGAGCCGCCAATGGCGTGGGGCTGTTTCTTTACCCTGCCCTGTGCAAACGCTTCGGGCGCAAGCGCGTTTTTGCCGCCGCCTTTGCGCTGCCGCCGGTTGGCTGCGCTTTTATGGCGGTTGCTTCCCGCGCGCCGGTGCAGACGTTCATCCCGCTGCTGCTCGGCGCTTGCGTCAGCGCCGTCGGTTACGGCTTCATGTCTGCCATGCAGAGCGTGATGCTGGCCGACAGCGTGGATTACGGCGAATTCACCACCGGGCAGCGCAGCGAGGGCGTGATCTTTTCCACCCTCACAATGCTCAGCCGCATTGCCAGCGCACTGGGCGACGCTTCGCGGATGGGAGTGTTCAGCTATACAAGCTTCGGAGGGGAACACGCAACTGCGGCGACGCCCGCCGCGCGGCAGGGCATCGCCTTCCTGATGTATATCCTGCCGCCGCTTTCAATGATTGTTTCCGTTTTGATTTACCGTTTCAGCTACAGGCTGACCCCGGAACGCATGACGCAAATCCGCGCGGAGCTGGCGGAACGCGCCGCGGCGGGCAGTGAACAATAAGGAGGATCGTATGCCGAGTATTCGCTATCTTGCCGCCCGTATCCGCCGCATGGATACCGCGCGGATGCGCACGGTCGCCCGCGAATTGGCGGCGAAGGCGGGCAAGCCCGCGCCGCTGCTGTTTCTGGATATGATTTATTGCGGCTTTCGCTACGGCGCGGGCTACATGGATTACCGCTTGTTTGAATTTTATAACCGCACGGCGGCGCAGCGGGCAACCTACCTTACGCGCGGCAAGAGCAACGCGCTTTGCCTTCGCTTTAACGACAGGGAACGCGCCGCGCTGGTGGAAGACAAGCTGGAGTTCTGTAAGCGCTTCCGTGCGTTTTTAGGGCGCGACTGGCTGGACGCAGAAGCGGCAAGCGACGCCGAGCTAGCCGCCTTCACGCGGAAGCATCCTGTGTTTTTCGCCAAAACCCGCAACGATTGCTGCGGCACGGGTGTGCGCCGCGTGGAAGCCGGGGAGCAAGCCCCGCAAGCGCTGCGCCGGGCGCTGCTCCAGGCGGGCTTTGCCTTGTGGGAAGAGCCGATCGTGCAGCACCCGGCAATGGCGGCGCTTTGCCCGCTTTGCGTGAACACCTACCGCGTGGTCACGCTGCTCGAGGGCGACATGGTGCACATCCTGAAGGTGTTTTTGCGCATGGGCAACGGCGGGCATGTGGATAATTTGAACGCCGGCGGCTTTGCCGCGCCGGTGGATGCCGTAACCGGGCGCATCACGCTCCCGGCGGCAGATAAAGAAGGCGTCTGCTACACCGTGCACCCGGCGACGGGTGCAGAGATTTTAGGCTTCCAAGCGCCGCTGTGGCAGGAATGCCTTGCCATGGTTCGCCGCGCAGCGCTTGTTGAACCGCAGGTGCGCTATCTTGGCTGGGATGTGGCGATTACGGCGGAAACGCCCATGCTGGTGGAAGCCAACACCATGCCGGGGAACGATATTACCCAAATGCCCGCGCATACACCCGGTGGCGTCGGGATGCTGCCGCTGTTTGAGAAGTTTCTGTGAAATTTTTCTTGCTTTATTCAACTGAATGGTGTATAATCATAACGATATCATGGGATGTCGTTATGTATTGAAAGAGAGGACGGTTCAGCTCATGCGCGAGGATTATGTGCCGAACGAAAAATACCGCAATATGTTCGGGGTGGAACGCAACGGCTATGGCTGCGAGCGTGTGGATCTTTATCTTGCGCAGCTGGAGGTTGCTTTTAAAAAAATTCGTGAGGATAACCGCGGCTTAAAGCACGCGCTTGCCGAGGGCGGCGCGGCGCAGAGCTGCGGCACGCCCGCACCGCAGCCGGTTTCCTATGCCGGGGCGGAAAGTGAAATCGTCGCGCAGCTGCAGGCGCAGCTGGCCGAGCAGAATGACCTGCGCCAGCGGATGCAGGGGCAAACCGAAAATCTCATGGCGCAAATCACCGCTTTGCGCGGTGAAGCGGACGAGCTTCGCCAGCGTCTGCGCGGCGGCGCGCAGGGATACCCCGCCGAGCCGGGAGCGCTTGAAGGCGGGGACGCGCAGCTGATTGGGCGCGTGCTGCTTGAAGCGCGCGCAACGGCGGAGGAAACCGTTCGAGCCGCCCGGCTGGAGGCGGATGGCATCCTGCGCAAGGCGCGGCAGCGAACAGAGGAGCTGCGCGCGGAGCAGGAACGCGCTTATGCCCAGCTGCAGGACATCGCCTATGCTTTGCGGAACGTGCTGCGTGACGGACCGGAGGACATCAAACGAGGTGAGGAGTTTGCAATATCCTAACCCTGACGCTTTGCGCGAGGGAGCTTCGCGGCTTTCTTCCGGCGGCGTGACGCTGCTGGAGGAAATTGACGCTTTGACCAATGAGATTCTGGCGATGGAAGCGGAGGACGGATTGCCCGCGCCTGCCTTTGGCGCGGTAGCGTACAGCCCGCGTCGTGCGCTGCGCTTGCGTGTCGCCGCAAACATATTTTTTTATGCCGCGCTGCTGCTTGCCCTCCTGCTAACGGCTTCGCTGGTGCTGAATCGCACGGCGGCAGGCGGCATCGGTGGGCTTCGCTTTTTTATTGAACAGACGAACGCCGCGCAGCCTCTGTTTTCGCGGGGCGCGCTGCTAATTACGGTCAATCGCCCGGCGGCGGAAATCAAAAAGGGCGATGTCATTCGCTATTATGCTGTGGAAGGAAACGCGGATTCTTGCCTGACGCGCGTCGTCGCCGAGCGGCTGGAAAATTACAACCAGGGCGGAATGACCTTCTTCCGCACGGTTCGCCCCGCGCAGGGCGCAAAGCCCGACAGCATCGCTGTGAACGAAACGAACATAGCGGGGGTGAAGCTTGCGGCAATCCCGTTTGCGGGTTATGTGATTTCCGCGCTGGGGGAATATGCGGCAGGCTTTGCCGCGCTGGCCGTGGCGCTGTGCTGCGCGGCGGTTTTTTTGCGCAAAATGCGCCTGGCGGCAAGGTCGAGCAGGTCTTAGGCGCGCGCATTTATCTTCCCCCGCAGTTCCGGTTTTAAATTGATCTGAGGATGGTAACAAACGCCGCAATGGATGCAATCCCTGAAATTGCCGTGACGAACCGGCATTTATACCAAGGCGATTTTTTTGCGCGGCTGGAACAAATCGTGGCGGCGCGCCCTGCGGCGGTTTTATTGCGGGAAAAAGACCTGGATGCGCAAGCCTATATGCGGCTTGCCACGCAGGCGCAAGCCGTTTGTGCCGCACAGGGTGTTCCGCTGATCGCCCACAGCTTTGCCGAAGCGGCGCGCGCGGCGGGCGTTGCACGCTTGCACTTACCCTTCGCCGCCCTTGCCGCGCAAGCGGAGGCGCTGCGGGATTTTGCGCAAATCGGGGCTTCGGTGCACAGCGCGGCGGAGGCTGCGCAGGCGCGGGCGCTGGGCGCGGCTTATGTGATTTTTGGCAATGTTTTCGCAACGTCCTGCAAGCCGGGGCTGCCCGGACGGGGTCTGCCTGCGCTTGCGGAGGCTTGCGCGGCGGCGGCACTGCCGGTTTACGCGATTGGCGGCGTAACAAAAAAAAATGCGCCTGACTGCATCCAAGCCGGTGCGGCGGGCATATGCCGCATGGGGTATTGGGGCGCGTGAGTTTCGCTTTCTGCTCCGCGCGGCGGCGAAAGGAATTTTGGTATGCAAGGCTTTCTTCAGACCCTTGGCGCCTGTCTGCCCGCGCACGCGGCGGCTTTGCTTTGCGCGCCTGTGGCGCGGCGATTTTTGACGGGGTTTCCCTCTTCGGCGGGAATCTTAATCGTAACGCGGCAAACCGCTCTTTTTTTGACGGATAGCCGTTACATTGAGGCGGCGCGGGCGCATGTCAGCGTCTGCACGGTGCAGGAGCTTTTGGACGCATCCAAGCAACTGCGTAGGTTCTGCAAGGCAGAGGATATCCGGCGCGTCTTTTTGGAAACGGAGAGCGCGACGCTTGCCGACGTGCGCAAATATCGCAGGTGGCTGCCGGATTGCATCATTGAAACAGAGGAGCGTCGCGTTGACCGCGCGCTGCGCAAAATGCGCCGCGAAAAGCGACCGTGGCAGGTCGATTGCATCATACGAGCGCAGCGCATAGCCGAAGCCGCCTACGCCGCGCTGCTTACCGAGGATGTGCGCGCGGGCATTACGGAGCGCGAATTGGCGCTGGCGCTGGATTCCCGGCTGTTGCGCGGGGGCGCGGAGGCGCTTTCGTTCGAAACCATTGTGGTGGCAGGTGAAAACGGCGCAAGCCCGCACGGCGTGCCAAGCGACCGCGCTCTGCGGCACGGTGATTTGGTGACACTGGATTTCGGCGCAGTCTGCCAGGGATGGCACAGCGACATGACGCGCACTTTTGCGCTCGGCGCGGTGTGTGAAGCGCAGCGAAACATATTTGAAACGGTGCTGACAGCACAAAAAACAGCTCTGGACGCGTTGCGCCCAGGGCTTAGCTGCAAGGAAGCCGACGACGCCGCGCGCCGCGTGGTGGAGCAAGCGGGCTACGGTGAATATTTTCGGCACGGAACGGGGCACGGCGTCGGTCTGGAGATCCACGAGGCGCCCGTATTGTCGCCCAAAAGCAAGGATACACTCGCCCCGGGCGATGTTGTAACCGTCGAGCCCGGAATTTATGTCCCGGGGGTTTGCGGCGTGCGCATTGAGGATATGGCTTTGATCACCGAAAACGGTTCCCAGAACCTCACCCTTGCGCCAAAGGAATTCCATTGTGTCTGCGCGTCTGCCGTTCTTCCCGAAAGGAACGGTTAGCGTTTTTTGTCTGAACGCAGAGCAGGTTCCAAAAATTCTTCCCGTGCCCAGCGACAGCCCCAGTTGTTTGCCCAACTCTCGCAATAAAGGCTGTAGTAGCTCACGCTGTTGTTTTTGCGCCAGCGCACCAGCGGCGGCAGATTGCACCACAGGAAGGACGGAATAGCGACGACCGGCCAATACAGCGCCCCCAGCAGCAGGGATTGCACGCAATGCCCAAATTCATGAATGCGCGTGTCATGGGTATAGACCGCGCCGTTGCCGGGGTTCATAAAAATGAAGCAGCCCAGACTTACGCCGCCAAAGCCGCTCTTTTCGATGTATGTAACAAAGCCTTGCCGGAAGCGCTCCTGCGGCCATTTTCCCCGGCAAGCAAGATAACCGAGACCGCCCGCAAGATTTTGCGGCAGCGCCCAAGTGAATTGGATCAGATAAAACAGCCATTTGGGGAATTTCACGCGGCTCCTCCGTCCCGGGCGCGCCGCTCCATCGTTCTACGCCCTATTCCGTTTGAATTTTCATGGATATGTTCGCCGCCCGCGCCGAATGCGTCAACGCGCCAAGGGAGAGGATATCCACCCCTGTGGCGGCGACGGCGGCGGCGTTAGCTTCCGTGATATCGCCCGAGGCCTCCAGCGGTACACGTCGCGCCGAGGAACCGCGCACCAGCGCAACCGCTTCGCGCATTTGCTCGCGGCTCATGTTGTCGAGCATAATGACGTCCGCGCCCGCCATGAGCGCATCCTGCACCTCTTCAAGGGTGCGGGCTTCCACCTCGAGCTTAACCATATGCCCTAAGTGAACCCGCGCGGCGGCGACGGCCTTTGCGATCGAGCCGGCGGCGTCAATATGGTTGTCCTTGAGCATCACGCCATCGCTGAGGCTGAAGCGGTGGTTGCTTCCGCCGCCGCAGCGAACCGCGTATTTTTGTAACGCGCGCAAGCCCGGCAGCGTCTTGCGCGTGTCGGCGACGCGGGCGCTTGTTCCCTCCACGGTGCGGCAAACCCGCGCTGTCGCCGTGGCGACGCCGCTCAGGTGCTGGAGCAGGTTCAGCGCCGTACGCTCCCCCTGCAGAAGTGCCGCTGTGGGACCCTCCAGGGTTAGCAACCGATCGCCGGGGGCAAAGGCTTCACCGTCGTCCTTCAGGATTTTCCCCGCACAGGTGGGATCAAGCAGCGTGAACGTACGCAAAAAAATCGCGGCGCCACAAAGCACGCCCTCGCTCTTTGCCAGCAGATAAGCGTTGCTGCGGTGCGACGGCGGGAATAACCCTTCGCACGAAAGATCCAAATAAGGAACGTCCTCCCGCAATGCGCGCAGCAGGATTTCATCCACCTGAAACCATGGGAGCATAGCGCAATCCACCGACCTTCACATTCAAGAATCGCCCTTCGGCTTTTGATCCGTATCCGGCTTGCCGCGTTTCTTTTGCCAGGGCTGGCGCTGGGCGCTGCGGCGTTCGTTCTGCGGGCGTTCCTCCGGCGGCTTGGGCGCGAAAGCGCGGCGCACTTCGCCGTAACGCGGTACGTTTTCGTAGCCTTGCGCGGGGGAAACCGGCTGCGCCGGCGGCTGTGGCTGCCGTACCTGCGGCGGTCGCTGCCGCGGCTGCTGCGTTGACCGTTCCGAACGCTGCGGCTTCACAGGCTGCTGCGGTTTCGTTTGTTCTGAGCGCTGCGGCGTCTGTGGCTCGCGCCGCTTGGGCTGGTGGCGCTCCCGCCAATTGCCGCCCCTTTGTTTAGGCCCCTGCGGCGCGATGCGCCCTTCGTCACTTACGGGGGCTTCCGCTTCCGCCGTGGTCGGCGCTTCCGTAACCGCCGGTGCTTCCTCTGTCACGCTGTCCGCCTCCGCCGCGCCTTCTTCCTGCGGCGCGATGCGGCGCTTGCGACCCTCAAGCTTGTCCAAAGGAAATGTCTGCGCGGAAGCGTCCTGCCGCCGATCCAACCGCACGCGCACGGTTTCGGAAACCGCGTTGATCTCCGTCACCAGCCCACGTCCCTCCGGCGTTTCGACAAACTCGCCGGGGCGCGGCATATGCTTGAGCGCATCCTCATAAGCAGCTTCCTCGTATTTTAAGCAGCACATCAGCCGCCCGCAGGTGCCGCTGATTTTGGTTGGGTTGAGCGAAAGATTCTGCTCCTTCGCCATTTTGATGGAAACAGGATGAAAATCCCCCATGTATAAGTTGCAGCAGAACGGGCGCCCGCAAATGCCCAGACCGCCGAGCAGCTTTGCCTCATCCCGCACGCCGATCTGCCGCATTTCAATGCGAGTGCGGAATTCCCGTGCCAAATCCCGCACCAGCGCACGGAAATCCACACGCTGGTCAGCGGTGAAATGGAACATAATCTTGCTTGCGTCGAAGGCGTATTCCACACCGACCAGCTTCATATCCAGCCCATGCTCACTGATTTTTGTTTCACAAATGTCAAACGCCGCGGCTTCTTTTTTTGCCTTGTTTTCCAGCGCTTGCAGATCCTCTGCCGTCGCTACGCGGATCATCATTTTAAGCGGACGAGCCAGCTGGTCGTCCGGCAGCTCCGTTCTGCCTTGAATGACCTCGCCGCACTCAACGCCGCGCGCGGTTTCAACCACCACGCGGTCGCCTTTACGCACTTCATTTTCACCGGGATCAAAATGGTAAACCCGCCCCACCTCGCGGAAACGGACGCCAATCACAGTCGCCATATATTCTCCTTTGGTTTTGGTCTAATTCTCATTTTCAGCCGTCCACAAGCCTTGCCAGGATCAGGTTCAGATTGCCGTTGCGTTCCAGGGCTTCGGCTTGGGCTTGCACATTTTCCATCAGCGCCAGCGTCCGCCCCGCTCCCGCGCCGCCTTTAAGCCGTTCGTGCAAAGCGCGGCGCAATGCGGGGAGCACAGCGCACGTCAGCTCGCGCTGCCCCTCCAACGCCGCCGTTGCCTTAAGCGCCTCCAGCGCGTCGCCGTTCAAGAGCGCTTCGGCAAGCCCTGCGGCGATCGTTTGTATCTGCGCTTCGCGCTCCGGGTCGGGGGCTTCCTCCCGCGCTTCGCCCAGCGGGAAAACCGCCGCGCGGCTGCGCACGGTTGCTAACATCTGCCGCGCCGCCGGAGCCGTCAGCACAAGGCAAAGATAGCCCGGCGGCTCTTCCAGAAGCTTAAGCAGCGCGTTTTGCGCCTGCACGTTCATTTGCTGCGCTTCGTGCACCACAAAGACCTTGCGGGCGGCTTCATTGGGTAAAATATACGCTTCCGCGCGCAGCGCCCGTACTTCATCCACCGTAATTTGCAGGTTGCTTTTCGCCGACCTCCCGGCTTCTAAAAAAAACACGTCGGGATGCCCGCCCGCCAGGAGCTTCACGCAATGCGAGCAGGCGCCGCAGGGGAGCAAAACCAAAGCGTCCGCCGCGCCCTGCGCTTCGACCTGCCCGAACAGTGAAAGCCCGCCGAACATCGCCGTTTCTTCCGCGCCATCGTTTGCAGCGGCGGGGTCGCTCTTGGCGCACAGCAAAACCTGCCCGAGGGCTTCGGCGGCTGCGCGTCGCTGCACAGCGGTGCCGCCCTCCAACAAAATCGCATGCGGCAGCCTGCCCTGCGCCAGCGCTCCTTCCAAAGGCACGGCGGCAGACGCAAGGGCGGGGCTGCGGGTTCGGTCAATCAGAAGCGGCATTGTTTCCTCCGCTAGATTTTATGGAATTGGTCTACATCCACAACAAAAACCGTTGCGCCGCCGACGGTGACCTCGACCGGCGCATGGAGCAGCGAACCCAGGAACGGCGCCTGCCCCACATCCACAAATTGCTTGCGGATGCTGCAGAACTGCCGCAGGATTTCAAGAACCTCGTCAACGCGCTCTTCCTCCAGCCCCAGCAAAAGCGTGTCGTTGCCCATGCGCAAAAAACCGCCCGTCGTGGAAAGCCGCGTGAAAGGGAACTGCCGCGCCGAAAGCGCGTCGAGCACAGCCGGGCAATCGTCCTTGTGGATAACCGCGATCATCAATTTCATCATTGCACCCTCAACCGCACCCTAAAAATAGGAATAATTCTTACGCCGCTTCCCCTTGCCGCTTTTGGCAAGCGCAACAACCGCCAGCAGCAGCGCAAGCCCCGCCGCGCCCAGTGCCGCAAGCTCCAGTACGTTATCCCGCACAAATTCGGCGGGCGTTTGCGCGGTTCGCGCTTCCGGCAGCGCGGCGTCGTCTGCTACCAACGGTGCGTCACGCGCGGTGTCCGGCGCGGAATACGGCACGCTGGCGGACGTAAACGCGGTCACCGCGCCCTGTTCCGGCGCGTCCGGCGGCAAACTGCCCGGCGGCTCTGCTGCTACGGCTTGCCCGGTGCTTTGCTCGGCGACCACAGGGGCGGCGAACACCATGCCGCTCAAAAGCGTAAACAGCATGATTACCAGCAACGCGCAGCCGATAGAACGCTTGAACATAACGATTTCCCCCACCTTATGCTAAAATTTCACCCATCGTGCCGGGTGCGCAGCCCGCGGCGTTGGATTCATCGGTATCAATGTGCATCGCCAGCCCAAAATTCGGGTGCACGCGCACAACCACGTCGTCTAACACCAGGCTGCGCTGCGCGCTTTGAATTTTCACGCAGACCACCTGTTTATCCCGCAATCCGTATTTTTCGGCGTCGGCAGGGGTTGCGTGAATATGCCGCTTGGCGGCGATGACGCCCTCCTTCAGCTCCACCTCGCCCTTGGGTCCCACGAGCCTGCAGCCGCCCGAGCCGACAATGTCACCGCTTTCGCGCACGGGAGCGTGCACGCCGATGCTCCGCGCGTCCGTCAGCGAAAGCTCCACCTGATCCGCCGGGCGCAGCGGACCTAAAATCGTCACACCGGGCAGCGCCCCCTTTGCGCCGACAACCTGCACGCGTTCCTCACAGGCAAACTGCCCGGGTTGCGAGAGATCTTTTTTGACCGTGAGCGCATACCCTGCGCCAAAAAGCGTCTCTAAGGTATCCTTCGTAACATGCAGATGCCGCGCCGAGGTTTCCACCAACACCTTCTTGTTTTCCATATCGAAACCGATCCTCCCAATCGCACTGTGCTGTCACGGCTGTAGTATACCACATTGCGGCGGATAAAGCAACCATAAATGCCGGATAAAAACACTTTCCGGCATTAATTTGAGCGTTTGAACCCTTTTTGGTTTCCAAGGAGGTCTGTTTATGCGTTATAACGCTTCCTCAGCCAAAACCGTTTCAACTGTGCGGGCGATCGCCTCGCCCGCGGCGCGCGGCGCATATTTCCCGGGCAGACCGGGGAGCAGCTCAGCGCAAAGTCCCAGCCGCGCGGCGGCTCCAAAATCAATGCCACCGGGCGCGTTGGCGATATCCAGCAGCACCACGCTGTTTTGGAGCAAGCGCAGCGCCGTTTCATCCAAAACCAACGCGGGGATGGTGTTAAACACAAAATCAAAGCGTGGCAGCTCGGCGCGCAAAAGCTCCAGCGCAACAGCGTTGCAGCCCGCACTGAGCGCCGCGCAAGCCGCAGCGCGACTGCGCAGCGCCACGGTCACACGCGCCCGCAAGCGCAGCAGAACATCGGCGATAGCGCTGCCGCAGCGCCCGTAGCCAAGCACAAGGCATTCGCTTCGCGCAAGATTCCCCGCGCCGCGCAGCATTGCCAACGCAGTGACCGCTTCGGCTGTGGGCAGTGCGTTGCGGGTAGCGAAATCGTCGCGCTGCAGCAGAGCGAACGCGGGTATTTTACGCGCCGCGCAGCTTGCCCGCAGGGTGTCGGGCAAATCACCCGCAAGCAAAAACTGCCCCGGGCGCAGCAGATCACCAAGCACCGCGAGCGGTATCTTTTCGCCGCCCTCCAGGTGCGTCAAATGTACACCGTCCCGTGCGCAGGGCACAGGGCACAGCACAAGCTCCGCTGCCGCCAGCGCACCGGCAAGCGCAGCGGCATGCTGTATTGTTTGAACCACGGTGCCCTCCGGCGGCGGAACACCAAAGCATGTGACGCGGTGCCCGGCGGCGGCAAGCGCGGCGGCGGCATAGCCTTGCCGTGCATCGCCGCCCAAAACGGCAATCGAACGGGGTTTCACAGTATTGCAGACCTCCTTTAAAAGACGCAACAAGGCGTGTAATACGTCTACACCCATTCTATGCGTCTTCTAAAAAGAGAGTGCGCACAACCATGCATTCCGCGCAAGACCGTAAAGCAAAACGCCAAAGCCCTATCTTACCATTCAGCAACTGTGCCGTCAAAGCTACGCCAGAGAGGGTTCTTCCAGTTGTGCGGGATTTCGGCGGCGCGTTTGACCGCGGCTTCGTTGATCTCCACGCCCAGCCCCGCGCCCTGCGGGATCTCGATATAACCGTCCTTATAGATATAGATGGAAGGATCGGCAAGATAATCCAGCAAATCACCGCCTTGGTTATAATGAATGCCCAGGCTTTGCTCCTGGATGAACACGTTGGGGGTACAGGCGTCCAGTTGGATGCACGCGCCCAGCGCGATGGGACCGAGCGGGCAATGCGGCGCAACGGCGACATCATAGGCCTCGGCCATAGCGGCGATCTTCTTGCACTCGCTGATGCCGCCGGCGTGGCTCAAATCCGGCTGGATGATATCCACATAGCCGTCTTCAAACAGGTTTTTGAATTCCCAGCGGCTGAACATTCGCTCGCCCGTGGCAATGGGGGTAGCTGTATGCTTTGCGATTTCGCGCAATGCTTCGTTGTTTTGCGGCAAAACCGGCTCTTCAATGAACATCAGCTTGAATTCACGCAGTGCGTATGCCAGCACCTTCGCCATGGTTTTGTGCACCCGCCCGTGAAAATCCACTGCGATATCCAGACCCGGCGCGGTTTCCTGAATGGCCGCCACGCGGGCGCATACAGCTTCAATTTTATCGTAGCTGTCAATATAATGCATTTCTTCCGTGCCGTTCATTTTGATGGCGCTGTAGCCCTGCGTTTGCGCTTCCTTCGCGGCGGCGGCGATATCAGAGGGTCGGTCGCCGCCAATCCAGCGGTATACCTTCAACCTGTCGCGGCATTGCCCGCCCAGCAGGTTGAACACAGGGGTATTCAGATATTTGCCCTTTAAATCCCAGAGCGCCTGATCAATGCCCGCGATCGCGCTCATGACCTCCGGTCCGCCGCGATAGAACCCGCAGCGGTACATCTGCTGCCAGAGATCCTCCGCCTTCATGGGATCCGCGCCGATGAGAACGTTTTCGAATTCCGTCACTGCCGTGCGTACCGCATCCGCACGCCCTTCGATCACAGGCTCGCCCCAGCCCACCAAGCCCTCGTCTGTTTCCATCTTTAAGAAGAGCCAGCGCGGCTGCACCTTATACAGCGTCAGTTTTGTGATTTTCATGCCTGCACCACACCTTTCTGGAGCAAAATATTGGCGGCGGGCGTTTGATCCGCTGTGACGATGATGCCCGCCACCTTGCCTGCCTTTTCATAGAAAGCAAAACGCTCCACGCATTCGATCTTACCGGCGCCGGCGACCGCTTCATAGCCCTGCAGTACACCGTTGCCTGCCGCCTTTTCCATCACGGCAAGGGGCTGCGCGGGCACGTAATCCAGCGGGAAGAAGCGCAAAATATCCGCCAGCAAGCTCTGAATGCTTTCTGCCGGGATATACAAAATCACGCCGCCGGGAGGGCAGTTTGCCTTCGCAGGGTAATTGCCATCGGCCAGGAGGAGGGTTTCACCGTGCCCCATTTCCATGAGCAGCTTAAGCAGCTCCGGGGTAAAGGATTTTGGAATATTGTTGAGCATAAACGAAACTCCTATCTATTTTTGTTTACTAACTGATTGTCACCCAAGCGCGGTTACGTGTTACGTTCCGCGTGGCTGCGCTCTATGTCGCGCCGGGCATCCCTTTCGGCGGCGACGGCGCGTTTGTCATAAAGCTTTTTGCCCTTGCACAGCCCGATTTCCAGCTTGGCTCTGCCGTTTTTGAAATAGACCGAAAGCGGCACCAGCGCCAAACCCTGCTGCTTCACTTCGCCAAAAAGATGCAGAATCTCACGCTTATGTAGCAACAGACGCCGCACACGGTGCGGATCCTGATTAAAAATATTTCCTTGCTCATAAGGGCTGATGTGCATTCCGTTCACAAGCATTTCGCCTGCTTTGACGGAACACCAGCTGTCACGCAAATTACACTTCCCCTGCCGCAGGGATTTTACTTCCGTGCCGCAAAGCGCAATGCCGGCTTCATAGCGCTCCAGAACAAAATACTCGTGGAGCGCCTTCTTATTGTTCGCCACCGTTTGCGTCGCCGCCTTGGCTGCTTCCGCCATTGTTCTCCTCCCGCCCGCGCTGTGGCGTATAGGATAGCACATACCGCACAAAAATGCAAGCGCGATCCTGCGGATCAGCGCACATTTTTTGGATTTTTCCTTGACGAACCCCATATCTTGTGGTATACTACTGTTAGAAGCTACAATTCACAAAAAATAATCTCCAAAATATCCGAACAAACGCTTGACAATACGAAAATACGTGCTATACTATAGACGGTCAAGAACATTCGTTTAAGAAAGGTGCCTTATATGTTGTTTGCATCTATCGCCGGTCTGGTGTTGATTTTTGCCGTTGGCGCACTCTTGATTTTCGCCGCGCTCCGCACAGAAGCGCTCGCCGGGTGGGAGGATCGCGCGCTAACCTCCCTTGCGGATTCCGTCGCACGCCGCCGCGCGCGGTTGGAGGAGAAAGCCGCCGCGCAAGAGATTGCTTGCGCCGACGGTTCTGTGCGCACCGCCGTACCTTTGGTTGAAGTCGCGCCCGCCCCGGCGGCAAAAAAGCCAAAACCGGGGCAAGCGGCCTGAGGCTTTCGCCGCATAGAAACAGAATAGGAGCGCCGCATGATTGCATACGCTGTGGTTGGCACAAGCACCATCACAAAAGAGTTCGTTGCAGCTGCGGAAGGGAGTGGATTGCGCTTAGCAGCAATCTGTTCGCGTGAGACCGCACGGGGAGCGGCGTTTGCGAAGGAGATTGGTCTCGCCGCTTTGCCGGTTTTGGAAGGCGTGGACGCTCTTGCCGCCGCAAACGAAATCACAGCCGCTTATGTGGCAAGCCCGAATAGCTGCCATTACGCACAGTGTATGCAGTTGTTATGCGCGGGCAAGCATGTGCTTTGTGAAAAACCGTTAACCGTCAGCGCGGCAGAGCTTGCGGCATTGCAGGCGTGCGCCGCCGAACGCGGGTTGATCTTAATGGAAGCTATTATGTACCTGCAAACGCCCGCGCGCCGCGCGGTGCTGGAGACATTGCCGCGCATAGGGCGCGTGACAAGTGTGCGGATTGATTTTTCGCAGCGCTCCTCCCGTCTGGATCGTTTGCTTGCGGGGGAGTTGCCGAACATTTTCAACGCGCGACTGCGCGCGGGTGCGTTTAACGATCTGGGCGTGTATTGCGTATACCCGTTGCTTGATTTTTTTGGTGACCCCGAAGAATTACTGTACGCACGGTTTGCGTGCATCTATCCCGGCGCGGCGGATACCGACGGTTCGGCGTTGTTTCGTTACCCGGATTTTGACGCGCAGCTCAGCTGGTCAAAGGTAGGGCAAAGCCGCGGAGTTTCGCAAATCATCGGCGAAAACGGCACGCTTACAGTTCAATCCATCTCGCAATTCCAGGGCGTTTTCCTTTATGACCGTGCCGGAAACCCACAGCGATTGGACAAGGCTTGCGCTAAAATAGACACGATGCGACACGAGGCAAGAGCTTTTTATGCCGCCATTTCCGGGCAATCCACGCGCGTTGCGCCGGGCGAAGCCGCCGCGTTGGCGTTGCGGGTGTGCCGTTGCATGGAGGAAACCCGGGATTTCAACCGAAAATAATTAAGGCGCGTGGCGGCATTGAAAAGCGGGAATATTGGCAGACAGAAGACATATGGGACTTTTGCCGCGCAAAGGGAGCAATGGTTCAAGGAAAAGCTGGGGCTGATTATGTTTTTGGCTCGAAGCGGCAACTCGATAAGCGCGGTCTTGCAAAAAAACGAAAAATCTCTTGACAACAGGAAATATTTAGGTTACAATGCCAGTTATACAGTGGGAAACGAAAGAATTTGATATAGAGTCTTATTGGCGTGGTCGTGTCGTGACCGCGATATTGTTCTCGGGAGGTGATAAAGGCGGTTAACTCGCGTGTTCAGGGCAAGGCGACAAATTCATTATCGCGAAAAGGAGAGAACGAACATTGAGAAGCAGAAGAAAACTGCAAAGGATTGCAATTATCCTGTTGTCCGCACTGACGCTTGTAGTGGTCGGGTTTGTTGGGGCAGGGTGTACAACGAGTAATGATTATCTTCTGAGTTGGCATCTTGTTGATTCGGGAAAACACTGTGACTGGGATGCGAACCAATCGAAATACGAAAGCTACGTTGTGTCTGGAGCAAAGACATGGAACGCTTATAAGGCGGGGGTTTTTCGCCCTGACAGCATATCCGTTGTGCAGGACGTACGCATATCAGATGTAAGCGAGCTGGGTGAAAGCTGGCTTGGCGAGACCAGTCCGTTAGGTTACATTAATTTAAACAAAGCGCTCCTTGACGAAGTGTCTTCTAATTGCAAGCAAAACACTGTGTTACATGAACTCGGTCATGCACTTGGCTTGGATCATAACGACAACGCATCTACGAATATTATGTATTCGTATAACACTGCGGTCACAGCTCTTTCGAGCAGCGACAAGTCGTCTTATGATGCTTCTTATGCAAGATATTGAAGGAGGAATCAGAACAATGCGTACAAAAAAATCATTCAGCGCAAAGAAGAAAGGGATCCTCATTGCCGCCGCCTGTGTTCTTGCGTTAGCGGTTGGTTCAGGGATCTACTTTGGGGTTACCAAAGGGGGGATAACGCTCGCCCCTGCGGTTCGCAGCTATGTCATCAACATAAACAACGCGGAAGAAGTGGCGGGCTTTGTGGATTATGTGTTCGTTGGCAGAGTTGAAAAACAGATGGACGCAAGATATGAGGATGTTTTTGAGCGCGAGTCAGAGGACGGGGAAAAGACGCTCGTCGGTGCTCCTTATACGCTTTATGAAGTCACCGTTTTGGAAAACCTAAAGGGCAACTTGAAGGTCAATGAACCAATCCGGATAGAGAAAGAGGGCGGGATCTCCATGGACGGGAAATTCCTGTCCGTAGCGGAAGGCGATTCCTTGCCAGAAGAAGGCAGCTTGTTCGTTTTTGCTGTTTCGGCAGGGGCGGACGGAAGTCTATTAGCCAATCACAATTACAAGCTTATGAAGACAAAGCTAACAGAAAAAGCGATCGGGAAAATGCAGCCTGAGCAGCTGCAAAAGGCAATGCAGGCGGAGCTGGAAGAGGCGGAGGCGCAAGCCGATTACAAGAGATTTGCAGAAGCCTGCAAAAACGAGGTTCCGTTTGCGCGTGAGCGCTATACCGCGTCTGCGGAATGGCTTGAAGCGGCAACTCAATAAGCGAGGTCTTGCAAAAAAAACGAAAAATCTCTTGACAACAGGAAATATTTAGGTTACAATACCAGTGAATATTGAATCCAAGATGTATCTGAACAAAGCGTATCTGGATGCTCCGGGGTGTAACAGCGACATGGTGTTGAATGTCGTGGCTCATGAATTTGGTCACGCGCTTGGATTGGCGCACAATCAATCTACCGATTTAATGGATCCTAGAATATTTCTTGATCACACGACAGCGGTTTCGCTTTCGCGTAACGACAAGGCGTCTTACGATGCTGCCTACACGCACTATTAAAGGAGGGAAAGTCATGAAAATCAAATCACTCAGTTCGAAGAAGAAGGCAATGCTTGCCGCAGTGTCGTGCGCTCTTGTGGGCGTTGTTGCCGTCGGCGCATATTTTGTGGTTGGGGCTGTCAAAAAGCCTTCGGTTGTATATGGACACCCCAGTTACGTTATTGACGTTGATGACCCACGCGAAGTGGCGGGCTTTGTGGATTATGTGTTTGTGGGGCGGGTAGAAAAACAGACGAAAGTAAAGTATGCGTATGTGTCTACCTACGAAACAGATAAGGGTGAAAAAACATCAGGCATTCCATACACCGGCTATGAAATTACCGTTCTGGAAAATCTCAAAGGGGATTTACGGCTGAACGAAACAATTCCGTTCTGGAAGCAAGGCGGCGTCACGATGGACGGGAAACACACCCAGATGATTTATGGTGATTTCCTGCCGGAAGAGGGAAGTATATGCATGTTTTATGCTACCGCCCAGGAAGATGGTAGCCTTCATATATTTGGCGCGAACGGCAATGTCAAGCTTAGCGAGGAAAACTTGGCGCAAAAAGCTCCGCAGGCAGTTCTCGATTCAATCGGGAAATCCCCTTTGTATCAGGAGCTTGCCGAAGCCTGTAAAAACGAAATTCCGTTTAAAGAAGAGCGTTTCACAGCGCACGAGGATTTTTTAGAGTCGAAGCGCTCTTGACGACGGATGGTTGAACCCAACCTTGTGTGAACAATAATTTGCGGGAGCAGCCGTCTGCGTCGGGAACCCCGGGACGGTTGCTCTTTTTAAGTGGTGATTGATTTATGTACCCGTTTTTTGAACTGTTTGGCAAAAGCATCTCCACGTATTGGCTCTCCGCAATGCTTGGGTTGGTTTTGGCGCTTGTTCTTACGTTGATGCGCAGACGGGCCAGATGCTTTTCCGCCTCCACGGAGGACGTCATACTCATCGTACTATGTGCGACAATGGGAGCGGTCATCGGCGCAAAGATGTTCCAGATCATTGGTTATATCATTCGCGATGGGAGAAGCGCAGGCTTTTGGACGGTTGAACACTGGAAGCAACTGATGCCCGGTGTAGGCGTTTTCTATGGCGGACTGATCGGTGGCTTTGTGGCAGTTTTGATTTATATGTATCGATCGAAATTGGATTTCAGAGAAGTTACGGACCTGCTTGTGCCGCCTGTGTTGTTGTTTCACGCCTTTGGGCGCATTGGGTGCTTTCTTGCGGGTTGTTGTTACGGGCATGAAGCTGTATGGGGTATCGCGTTTGTTCATTCCAACATTGCTCCCAATCGTGTGCCTTTGATCCCTGTGCAATTATTTGAAGCTGGATTTAACCTTCTGTTTTTGGTAACGTTGCTCGTTTCTCGACCGGAACGCAAATGTCCGGGGGTATTGCTGCCGCTTTACTTGATGGTTTATGCAATCTCGCGTTTTGTTCTTGAGTTTTTCCGAGGGGATGTTGGACGGGGCGTATATTTGCTTTCCACTTCACAATGGGTTTCGCTGTTGATTTTTCCGATAGGTATTATGCTTCTGGTGTGGGTAAAACAAAAACTTAACTTCAGCGATCCAAAGGAGCTTGAAGAAGCATGAAAAAGGCACATGTTGTTCTGGGCGTCATGAATGGGCTGCTTCTTGTTTTGTTGGCTGTCGCTTTAGGCTTGGCTTTTATTCATATAACCGGCATTCCCTATCGGTTAGAACCCTTTGCGGATAAAATGGCGTTGCGCAATTATCAAGCTGTAATGCGGTTTTTGTCCCCGTTTGTAAACGAACCTTTCGCGCTTCCGGATCTTGCTTATTCCGCTGACGGTTCACAGCATTTTGCGGACTGCAAGCCGCTTTTCAATGGTGTGTATCAGTTGGGCTTGATTGGCTTATCCGGAGTCTTGGCTCTTTTTTTGGCTCTGCGTAAACGGAATAAAAGAAAATACTGGCTTGCTTCCGGTATTACTTCTTTTGCTGCACCGGCAATATTGTTGATCTATATGGCTGCGGATTTTAATCGTGTATTTCTTTGGTTTCACAGAGTCTTTTTCAACAATAGCCTTTGGATATTTGATCCGGAGAAAGATCCGATTATTAGGATATTGCCAGCACAGTTTTTCATGCATTGCGGCATATTCATTGCATCCTGTGTTGTTTTACTTGCTGCGGTGCAGTTTGTTCTTTGTGTTCGGTGCAAGCCAAGCAGCAAAAAGATTTCTTGCAAATCCATCACATAATCCTGTGAATACAGGTTTTAAGATAACCTTTCGGATGTTTTCTGCCGCCGCAGCGCGCTGAAAAACGCGCGGAGCAACGCCGCACTTTCCGCTTCCAGCATACCGCCGTAAGCTTGCGGCTGATGGTTAAAGGGCAGGGAAAACAGATCCGTCACCGCGCCGCAGCAGCCCGCCTTGGGATCCGGCGCGCCAAAAAACACGCGGCGGATTCTTGCGTTGATGATCGCACCGGCGCACATGGGGCAAGGCTCCAGTGTAACATATAGGTCGCATTCCCAGAGCCGCCAGCCGCCCAGCGCCTTGCAGGCCGCGGCAATGGCTTCCATTTCGGCGTGAAGCAGCGCGTTTTTGCCGGCTTCACGCCGGTTTTTTCCTTCCCCAACGATTGCGCTGCCGCGCACAACAACCGCGCCGACAGGCGTTTCGCCCGCGGCGGCGGCTTCTCGCGCCAAAGCCAAGGCGCGGCGCATGAACGCTTCGTTTGGCGCGCCGAGCGGCGCAGCTTCCCAGGGCATGGGCAAGAAATCCTTTCCGGGGTTTGGCGGTCGCTCGCTGCTAACCGGCGGCGCCCGCAACACACAGCGTATAATCCAGACCTTCCCTTGCGCCTTCGACCGTCAGGGCAGCTTTTGCTGTTTCGTAGGCAAGGGCGGGCGTGTTATTCTCTTTGCTCAAATGTGCCAAATAAAAACGCGCGGTTCCACTGCGCAATAGTTCCGGCAAAAACGCGGCGCAGGCAGCGTTTGAAAGGTGCCCGGTATCTGAAAGAATGCGCCGTTTTAAGTAATAAGGATACCCGCCGTTTTGCAGCATCGTGACCTCATGGTTGGATTCCAACATCACCAGATCGCAGCCATACAAGGCTTCGCGCGTTTCCGGCAGCAAACAGCCTGTGTCCGTTGCCACGCCGATCTTTGTTTCATCCGGCAATTCCACGCGGTAACCGCAGGGTGCAGCGGCATCGTGCGAAACAGGGAAGCCCCGTACCTGCAAGCCATTGACCTCCACGCCGCCCGCGGGCAGGTCGGCGACGTCCATTTTGTGCGTGCTCGCGCCCAGCCGCTCCAGCGCGGCAAGCGTGCCGGGCAACGCAAAAACGGGCACGCCCGTGCGTTCGCAAAACACACGCAGCCCGGCGATATGATCGCTGTGTTCGTGCGTGACAAAAACAGCGCCCACCTGCCCGGGAGCGATACCCGCGCCGTGCAGCGCTTCGATGATACGTTTCGCGCTCACACCGGCGTCAATCAAAATGCCGCCGGAGGCGCTGCCGATATATGTGCAATTGCCCCCGCTGGAGGAATACAAGGGAAGAAACTGTGCCATAAAAATCTCAGTTCTAACGCAAAATTATCCTGCGATTTCCTGCTCGCCGCGCGCGTAAGTTTCCCGGCGGCGAATATCCGCGCCCAAGCCCTGCAGCTTGGCAACGATATCCTCGTAGCCGCGGTCGATATACTCAATGCTCTCAACTTCTGTTGTTCCCTGCGCCATCAGACCGGCAATGACCATTGCCGCGCCGGCGCGGAGATCATAGGCTTTCACCTGCGCGCCCTTCAGGAAGGGAACCCCCTCCAGCACGGCGACCTTGCCATCCACCTTGATTTGCGCACCCATGCGCACCAGCTGATCCATATAACGGAAGCGGTTATCAAAAATGCCCTCTGAAAGGATGCTTGTGCCTTCGGCGGCGCTGAGCAACGCGCCAAACTGCGGTTGCATATCCGTGGGGAAGCCCGGGTGGGGCATTGTTTTGATTTTGCAGCGCTGCAAGCGCTTGGGTGCGGCGACCAGGATGCTGTCGTCGAATTCCAGCACCTCCGCGCCGCATTCAATCAGCTTGTTTGAAATGGATTCCATGTGCTTTGGGATCACCCCGCGCACCAGAACCCGCCCGCCCGTCGCGGCGGCGGCGGTCATGAAGGTGCCCGCTTCGATTTGGTCGGGTATGGTGGCGTATTCGCAGCCGTGCAGCTCCTTTACGCCATGGATTTTGATGACATCCGTGCCGGCGCCGCGCACATCCGCGCCCATGGAATTGAGAAAGTTCGCGAGATCCACGACATGCGGTTCCTTGGCCGCGTTTTCAATGATGGTCACGCCCCGCGCCCGCGCGGCAGCCAAAATAATATTGATCGTCGCGCCGACGGAAACGACGTCCAGATAGATCAAATTGCCCATGGGCTGTTCGCTTTGCAATGCGATGACGGCGTTTTCTTCAAAGGCTACCGAAGCGCCCAGCATCTCAAAGCCGCGAATGTGCTGATCGATGGGGCGAACGCCGAAATCGCAGCCGCCGGGCATGGCGACCCGCGCGTGACCAAAACGCCCGAAAAGTGCCCCCAACAAATAATAGGAAGCGCGGAAATGCTTCGTAAGCTCATGCGGAACAACGCCGGAATTGAAATATTTGGTGTTGATTTCAACCGTATCCGCGCCCAAACGCCGAACGTCCGCGCCCAATTGGTGCAGAATGTGCAGCATAATCGAAACATCGCTGATGTTCGGTATATTTTGAATCCGGCAAGTGTCCTTTGCCAGGATAGTTGCAGAAAGAAGCGCAAGCACCGCGTTTTTTGCGCCGCCGATTTGGACTTCGCCGCGCAGCGGAACGCCGCCGTTGATGACGATTTTTTCCAACAAATCCACTCCCTTGTGCAGATTGCGCCCATTATACCATAGTGGCGGAAAAATTGCAAGCGGCTATAGTATGCCCGGTTTTCGCGAAAACCACGCGCGGATTCAGCAGAAAGATCCTAATCCAGCGCCAGATACGGAAGCATGTTGGCAAGGGTTTTTTCGCCGATGCCCTTGACCTCCAGCAGCTGCCGCAGGTCGGTGAAGCGCCCGTGAATCGCGCGGTATTCTAAGATTGCCTGCGCCTTTGCCGGACCAATGCCTTTTAGGGTTTGCAGCTGCTCCGCCGTTGCGCTGTTGAGACGCACAAGGCGCGGTGCTTGCGGTTGGGCGGCTTGCGCGCTCGGCTGCCGGGTAGGGATCGCCGCAGAAGCCGTCTCGGTCGGCGCGGTCGCCCCAGGCGAATCAAAAGGATCGGCAACCGCAGCTTCCGCCGCCTGTGTGCTTGCTACAGCAGGAAGCCCCGCGCTTATCGCCGCTGTGCTCCGCACGCTCGCAAAAGGATCTGCGGCTTCAAACCCAAGCGTAGCGCTGCTCTGCGCGGCGGCGCGCTCCACCTGCGAGGCGTTGCCGGCACCAACCCAAAACAGCAGGCCTGCCGCCAGCACCAAACCGGCGGCGGCGACCAGCAGCTCTGTTTTTTTGGGAACGCGCTTCATGTGCATGTCTCCTCCGCTGTATGTTTACGAACCCCGCTTGTCTTTATTGACCTGCCGCGCGCGCGCAATAGCAAAGCCGTCTTCGGGAACATCCTGCGTGATGACGGAGCCGGCCGCCGTATACGCCCCCGCGCCGACGCTCACAGGCGCGACCAGCGCATTGTGGCAACCGATAAAAGCGCTGTCGCCAACGGTGGTGCGGTGCTTTTGCCTGCCGTCGTAATTCGCCACCGCCAAACCGCAGCCGACGTTGATATTCGCGCCAAAATCCGCATCGCCGATATAGGAAAGGTGCGCGATTTTTGTGCCGTCGCCGATGCTGGCATTCTTGATTTCGACAAAGTTGCCGATGCGCAACCCCGCGCCCAGCACCGTGCCGGGACGCAACCGCACATAAGGTCCGAGCGCGCAATCCGCGCCCAGGCTTGCCTGCTCCCCCTGCACATGCTCCAATTGGCAGCCGTCGCCCAAGGTGCAGCTGTGCAAAATGCTGTTCGGACCGATCACGCAACCGCGTCCAATCCTCGTTTCACCCAGCAGAATCGTGCCGGGCAGCAACAATGTATCCGCTTCAATTTCAACTGAGGGGGCGATGATAACCCCGTCCGCGCAGGGAATTCGTACCCCGGCGGCGCGGTGCCGCTCTATGATTTCCGCCCGCTCCGCCGCTGTGATCGCCGCAATAGAAGAAAAATCCATGGGATGTGTCACCCTCTCTCTCTTCGTGCTCTACTATGTATTATGGCACGCCGTGGCGGGAAATGCAAGCGCGCGTGCGAGAAAAACAATGTTTGGCAAGAATTCCCGTATAATTCTGGCGGGATGGCAATACTAACCCCAAGAACGTTTATGAAAGAGTGGAAATCATGTTGATAAAAAACACGCATCTGACGCGCCTGCTGGCCGCTCTGCTGAGCCTCGTTATGCTCGCCTCCGCCGCAGCCGTATCCGTCGTCCCCGCAGGGGCGGTGGAGCCGCCAAAGGAGCCTTCTCCCGCCTACGCGCTTCCGGCGGAGAACGAAAGCTATGCCGCGCTGAACCGCATGTGGGATTTGTTTTGGAGCGGCTTCGTGTTCCTTTCCTATATGTACAGCCCGCGCGAGGGTTATTTTTATACCGAGACGGAGCCGTTCCAGCGCTATTTCGGCTTCAATAAGCTTTATGATGATTTTGCCTTCGTCGCCAACTGCTATATTGACACCATTCGCTGCAAGTTCACCTATGGCGGCAAGGATTGGCTGGTGCAGCTCTGGAAGGGTGCTTATGGCATCGTACTCTTCACAGGGGGCGAAATGGGCATCTACAGCAAGCCCACAGGCAGAGCCTTGGAGCATTATGACAGCGTGAAGCGCAACGACTGGATCGGCATGGAAATGGCGATCTACCGCAAAGACAAGCTTCTGTTTGCGCGTTCGATGGAATCCGCTTGGTGGCTCACGGGCTTCGGCTGGGGCACCTGCCCGAATTTTTTAAGCCGCCCGCGCAAGGATTGCGTGATGGAAGCAAAGCTGAACTTCCAAAACGAGGAAATGGCGCGGCTTTATGCCGCGGAGCTTGCTGAAAAAGGCTTTGTGCGCAGCGACAGCATCAGCCTGGCTACGCCGGATTCTTATAAGCGAAGCGGAACGCAGGTGCACGTTATGTGGAAGTATATCACAGAAAGCAGCTATTAACCGGTTACGGCGCCCGCGTGCTCCATCGTTAGTAGACCGATTACCCGTTCTGTTGCTTTCCCATCCGGCTCGCCGAGGTGAAAGCGCGCGAAGGACTGCCGCTGCGCCGCCCAAGTATCCGGCGCGGCAATCGCATCCAGCAAGGCGGGGAAGGTTTCGGCAACCGCGCCCGGCGGCAAATCCCGCAAGGGCATGTAAAAGCCGCGCTTCGCGGCATACGCAGCGTAGTCATAAACGTAGCAGAACACGGGGATATCCAGCAGAGCAGCTTCCATGCACAGGGAGCTGTAATCGGAAATCAACCCGTCGCACAGGCGCAGGATGGCAAGTCCGTCCCGCGCTTGTGTAACATCCAAAACGCAGGGCGGCAATGCGGGCAGCGCGCCTGTCTGTTTGGCGTGCAGGCGCAGCAGCAGGATCGTGTTGCCGCCGAAGCGATCGGCAAACGCCGCAAAATCGAAATGCGAAAGCAACGCGTCGTTCTCGCCGGGGTCATCCCGAAAGGTGGGCGCGTAGAGTAGCAGGCGCTTGCCCGCGCAGGCTGGGAATTTCGCATCCCACGCCCTGCGCAGCGCAGCCGAATCCGTTGGCCGCACCAGTGCGTCCACGCGCGGCGAGCCCAGGGGCAGCACGCATGCCGGCGGCACCCCAAAGGCTTCGGCATAGTAGGGGACGAGCGGCGGGGCGGCGCAAACCACGGCGGTTAGCCTTTGCCCGCCCCGGCGCACACGCGCCGCCAAGCGCGGCTCCAGCGGCAGGCTCAGCCCAAAACGCTTGAAAGCGCCTTCGCCGTGCCAGAGCTGGATCACCCGCACCCCCGGGCGAAAGTGCAAATCGCCCAGGGGCATAAAATTATCGTTTAAAAACACAGCGCCCGCCGTGGCCAAGTGATACGCGTCCGCCGTGAACAAACGCAGCGGATGGCGCAAGGGGGCATGTACCCGCAAAACCGCAACGCGCCAAGAAGCTTCCAGGGCGTCGCGCACCGCCGCAAGCGAGCCAAGCTCCCTGTGCGGCGCAAGTAGCGCGACCTTGTTTTTTTGCGGCGGAAGCAAACGGAACAGCCGAAACGCCAGCGCGAAGATACGGTAAAAAAATGTTTTCATGCGCTATTGCGCGGCGGCGACAATTCTCGCAAAATCCGCAGCCTTGAGCGACGCGCCGCCGATCAGACCGCCGTCCACATCCGGTTGGGCAAGCAGCTCTTCGGCGTTTGCCGCATTCATGGAACCGCCATACTGAATCGTTACGCCATCGGCGGCGGCTTTGCCGTAAAGCTCGGCAAGCAGCGCGCGGATGCCGCTGTTGACCTCGTTCGCCTGCGCGACTGTGGCGGTTAAGCCCGTGCCAATTGCCCAAACCGGCTCATACGCAATGACGATGCGCTTCAGCTCCCCGGCAGAAACGCCCGCCAAGGCAATTTTGGTTTGGATACGCACCGTTTCAAGCGTGATATTCTGCTTGCGCTGCTCCAAATATTCCCCCACGCAAAGGATCACTGTCAGCCCGGCGTCCAAGGCGGCACGGGTGCGCTGCGCAACCGTTTCGTTCGTGTCACCAAACAGGGTACGGCGCTCGCTGTGGCCGACGATTACGTATTCTACGCCGATTTCCCGCAGCATGCCGGCGGCAACCTCGCCGGTATAGGCACCGTCGGTCGCCCAGTGGCAGTTCTGCGCGCCGATTTTAATGTTACTGCCCGCAGCGGCTTCAAGCGCGGCGGCAAGATCCACAAAGGGGACGCAGAACACAACGGTGCAGGCGGCGTCCGCAACCAGCGGGCGAACCTCGGCAATCAGCGCGGCGGCGGCGGCGGGGGTTAGGTTCATCTTCCAGTTGCCGGCGATCACCGCCGGGCGAAGGTCTTTCTGCATGGGTATAGATTCCTTTCGGTGTTTTATAGGTGTGCCCTGCCGTATTACGCGTCATCCAGCAGCCAAGCGTGCTCCGGCTGGAAATTCCGCTCCCGCCAGGGGTAGCCCTCAAAATGACGGATCATCCAGACATACATCATCGGGTAGCCCGGCGCGTTCACCTGCGGATGGTACTTCCCGCCCGGCACCGCGGCAAAGGAGCGGTCGCGGATTTGATACGCCGCGTCGTCCAAAAAACACGCGCCAAAACCGTTTGGGTGCCCGAAGCGGTAATAATAAACCTCCGGGTGTGGATGCATGTGCGGGGGATAGCTGCTCCAACCGCCTTGCGGGATCAGGATTTCACCGCAAACCATGTTGGAATAGGGTGCGTTGTCGGCATCAAAAAACGTGCTGACGGTGCGCTGCGCCTTGCCTTCAAATTGCCCCTTGCCGAAGGTCTCGCGCCGCGTGCTTTCCGGGGTATACAGCACAGGAGCAAACGTGCCGTCGTTCACTGTTTTTTGCAGCAGAATTTCGCTCTGCGCCAGCGCTTCAATGCGCACGGAGGTTCCCTTGCACACGTGCAGGCAATAGGCGGGGTCGTCGATCACGCTCGCGCGGCAAAGCGTCTGCCCGTTGACGCGCACATGCCCTTCCAGCAGCAAAAACGCGCTTTCCTGCAGAGCGTCGCAAAAGCTGCGCTCCTCGCCCGGCAAAAATCGGTAGACGGTGATATCCATGCGCATGTTGGGGTAAAGATCCGCCGCGCGGGTCAAGACCATCTCGCCGCCCGCGTCATAGGCAGGGTATCCGAATTCCTCGTTGCTTTGCATATATTATTCCTCTTCCGCCTGATGACGCTTGGCGGCTTCCTCGATCACCTTTGCCGCCACGCCCGCGGGCGCGTCCTCATAGCGGGCAAACGCGACGGAAAAATAGCCGCGCCCGGCGGTGACGCTGCGCAGCGCCGTTGCAAAATCACCCATTTCCGCCATCGGCACCTCGGCAACCAGCTCCTGCATTTTCGGCTCATCCGCCGCGCCCATCCCCAGCACACGCCCGCGCCGCTTGGTGATGTCACCCATGATGTCGCCCAGATTGTCGTCCGGCATATACACCTTGAGCGTGCCTATCGGTTCGAGAATCGTTGGCGCGGCGTTGGGCATCGCTGCCTTGAAGCACAGATGCGCCGCCGTTTTGAACGCCATTTCACTTGAATCCACCGGGTGGTATGAGCCGAAGTAAAGCGTCGCTTTCAGCCCGACCATCGGGTAACCCGCCAAAAATCCGCGAACAATACACTCACGCAAGCCTTTTTCGACCGCCGGGAAGTATTGGCGTGGCACAGAGCCGCCCACGACCTCTTCGGCAAAGATAAAATCCTCCTCGCACGGTTCAAAGCGAATATGCACATCGCCGAATTGCCCATGCCCGCCGGATTGCTTTTTGTGCCGCCCTTGGGCCTCCACCTTTTTGCGGATCGTTTCGCGGTAAGCCACGCGCGGCACCGCCAAATCAACCTCAACGCCGAATTTTGCGCGGAGCTTAGAAACGATCACGTCCAGATGCTGCTCCCCCAAGCCGCTGAGCACCTGCTCGTGCGTTTCGGTATGGATGGCAAAGACACAGGTGGGATCCTCCTCCTGCAAACGCGTCATGCCGCCGGTCACCTTTTCTTCCTCGCCCTTTTTGCGCACGTTGACCGCCATGGAAAGGCAGGGCGCGGGGAACGTTACTCCCGCCAAGGCGACGGGATTCTTTTGCCCGCAGAGCGTGTCGCCCGTATGGAACCCCGCCAGCTTCGTCACCACGCCGATATCGCCGGCGGGGATGGCGGTCGCGTCCTCCTGCTTGCCGCCGCGCATCGTGACGATTTTACCCATGCGCTCGCTTTCCCCCGTGCGCGCGTTGAACGCGGGGATATCCGAGGTGATTTTGCCGGAAACGACTTTAAAAAAGCTCATTTTGCCCACAAAGGGGTCGGCGATGGTTTTGAAGCAAATCGCCGCCGTCGCGCCCGTTTCGCTGCACGGGATTTCGCCCTCGCCCGCTTTTTCGGCGGCGCTGGGCGTAGCGGCGGCAAGCCCGTTCAGGAGCAAATCCACTGCTTCGGCCGCAGCTGCGCCGCAGGCATAAACGGGATACACGCCGCCGGCCGCCACACCCTCCGCCAAGCCCCGCGCCAGCTCTTCGGCGGTCAGCTCCTCTTCCATGAGGAACTTTTCGGTCAGCTCATCGTCGCCGGAGGCGGCGGATTCCCTGAAAGCCTCCCGTAGCCCGTCAATTTTATCGTCCGCCGGCATGGCGATTTCAACCGCCTTGCCCTTTTCATATTTGTAAGCCTTGCCGCTCACAAAATCCACGTAGCCCTCCGCCTTTTCGCCCTTTTGAATCGGCACGACCACGGGGCAGATTTTGCTGCCGTGCTCTTCGCGCAGGGCGGCGAAGGTTTTATAAAAATCATGATTTTCAGCATCGCACTTGGTCGCCGCGAAAGCGACGGCGCAGCCGCGCGCGGCTGCTGCCTTGAATGCCTTTTCCGCGCCTACGCTGTAGCCGTGCCCCGCTGAAAGGGCAATCAATACCGTTTCGGCGGCACGGATCCCCTCCGCCATTTCCCCCGCGAAATCGAACATGCCGGGGGTATCAAGCAGGTTCAGCTTGCAGCCGTTCCATTCCAGCGCAGCCAGCGCTGTTGAAACGGAATGCAGCCGCTTCTTCTCCTCCGCGTCATAATCCATGGTGGTGTTGCCATCCGCAACACGGCCGAGGCGATCGGTCGCCTTGGCCAGATAAAGCATCGCTTCGGCAAGCGACGTTTTCCCGTGACCGCCATGACCGGCAAGGGCGATATTGCGGATGCTCGTTGCAGGATACGCTTTCAAGATGCATTTCCCCTTTATTCAAATTTGCCAGCTTACGAACCTATTCTATTCTAGCACACTCCCACACCAATTTCAACAATAATATTTTATGTTTTTTCGTTTCTTGCACAGGAATACCAAAACCCGCACAAAGAAAACGCCGTGCTGCAACGCGCACGGCAAAGGCTGACCACAGAAAGCCGGTTTTTCGCCAAAGCAGAACCGGCGTTATGCGCTTTCTTGCGCGCGCTGCGTAAAAAGCCGCACGCCGCGCACCAGGTGCGCATGCTCCTCCTGTGTGATGGAAAAATTGCGGTTGCCGAAGTTTTTGCGCAGCATTTGCCATGTGACCAAATCCTGCGCTTGGGCAGTATCCTTCGCGCCGACCGTTTCGATCACCACCCGTTCGGCGGCGTTCCACATGCTAAGCAAAAACGGCAAATCCAAACGCCCCAGCAGCGCGCGCGCTGTGCGCTGGGCAAAGCGCAGCTCTGAGAACTGCAGCAAAAGCGCGGGCGGCGCCGCGGTGAAATCCGCTGCCGCGCCGCGCGCCGCCACCGACATGGGCGCTTTGCCCTCGCCGGCAATTGCGACGCATATGTGGCAATCCAGCGCCATCGGATTGCCCGTGCCCGCCGCAAAACGTAAAAAGCGATGATGTTGCGCCGGCAAAGCGTTGCGCAACAAGCCACGCAGCAGCGACTCGCCGTGCGGCTGCGCTTTGGCACCACCGGGGACACGGCACGAAAAACGGCAACCCGAATCCAGGCAGGTCAGCAGCGCCGCACTGCGCAGCGCTTTTTGAAAGCGTTCATCTGCCTGCATCAAGAACGCAGGGGATGTGTTTTCGTCCGATGCTTGCAGCAGCTGCTCCAGCGAAAGCTCCGCGCCCTGCTTTTCGGCGGCGGAAAGATCGGCGCAGCGCAGCGTGCTCTGCCACGGACCCGCCGCGCGGTGCCGCGTGTGCAGAGCGATGTAGGCGCTCACGCCCAGCGGGAACCACACGAAGCCCCAAGCGGGCATCGCTTCGGCGATGTGGCAGGCGCTTTGCAGTGCTTGCAGGCGCTCGCGGAGATAGCCCTCCTGTGCCGCTTCGCCGCCCAAAACGCGCAGCGCTTCCGCGGAGGGCGTATCGCCGCTAAAAGTGACAGGATCGGAAAATTGCACAGTCACCAAAAAACCTCCCCGCTAAATCGCTCCGATGGTTAAGCGCCCCTTTTCAGCGACCGTAAAATCGCCGTCCGGCGTTTTTTCTGTGATAGCCGGCGTGATGTGCAATATCTTTCTGTTGCGCACCTCGTCAACGCGCAAGGGCAGACCCTGCGCATCCTCCAGCCGGAAGACGCGCTCCAGGCAAACATTGCTCAGCACGGAACGCACGACAAAGCTCGGCGGCGAAAAATAATCCGCGTGGAGATACACGCGCCCGCTGCTTGACACCGAAAAAACCTGCCCGCGCGGATTTAGCGCAAACACGGGCGCGGCTTTGCCTTGCGCTCCCTCCGCAAGCAATTGCTCGCGGTTGCGCAGCCCCACCGTCTGCAAACGCAGACCCGGCGGCGGCGCGGCAGCTTTGCCCGTAAAATAAGCGTTCATGGCGGCGATCTCCGTTTGCCCATCCGGCGGCGCCGGTTCTTCCGCAGGCGGATTTTCGGCGTGAATCGTTTCTACCCACGCACCGCTTTCTTCAGGCGTTACCAGTGTGACGCCCGCCAACGCGGCGGATGCGACAGCGGCGCTGCTCCCGGAAAACGGCGCCGCATCCGGCAAAACGGCGGCTGTGCGGCTATGCAAATCCCCTGCCGTCGCCTTGACGGTCGCGTACTGCGGCTGCTGCACCGCCGGGGCTGCTTCTTTGGCGGGGAGCCACGCGGCAGGCGTGACGGTCGTTTCTTTTTGCGCCGCGCCCCGCGCTTGCAGGAGCGCCTTACCCACCGAAACGCGCACCGCCTTGCCGCGTTCGGGGATGCGTAAATTTCGCACAGCGAACCGTATGCGTTCTTTCAGCATCCGCGCGGCAGGGCGTAACTTTGCGAGATACGGCTCGCTTTTTTTGCGCAGCGGCGTCAGCAAAACCGCCAATTGCCTGCGGAAGGTCGCCGCGAAAAACACGGCCGTCAGCAGCACCAGCAGCAGCGCCAAAAACACCAGCGGCAGCGCCTTGCTTTCCGGCGTTTCGGCTGCACCCTGCGGCTCGGTTTGAGGCGTCGGCACAGGTGCGTCGGGAACCAATTGTGCGCCCAAGCGCAGCTCTGCTCCCGCCTCGGCGGCAGCGCCGATCAGAACCGCCGCGCCGGGGAAGCGCAAGGGCAATTGCAGAACGGCAAGCGGCGTCCCGTTTGGCAGCGCGGCAAAGGAAAGCATCGTTGTGCCGCCCTGGTTTTCCGCAGAGCAATCCAGCCGCAGGGAAGTGTAATCCGCCAGCTCCGTTAGCCGCGCCAGCGGCGCCGCAGCGACAAAAACGTCTTCGCCGGTGGTTATAATGGCGCGCACCCAGGCTTCGCCGTTCAGTTGCACGCGTCCCAGCGAAAGGGTATAGGTCTGCTCTTCCAGCCAAAGGAGCTTCACGCGGTCTCCTGCTTCCAGCGCGCGGTAATAAACCTCCTTTGGAAGCGTCGCCTGAAAGCGAACGCCGTCCGCAGCGGCGACAGGCGAGGCAAACGCACGCACGGCAAACAGAGCCGGGAGCAGTGCCGCGCAAAGCGACAGCGCCCATAGCCGCACCGCTTGTTTCTGAATACACATGGCAGTCCCCTCTCGAGCGCAGAAAGCATCCGCGTGTTCGGTTTCGCGTACGGCTTCCCGAACACTGCTCTAAAACAGCGCGCAAAACATTCAATATGTTATTTTACCATAAAATGGGATATTGTCAAGAGACAAATGCGCAAAGATGAAGATTGGGCGAAGATTACGGGGAATTCAAGCGCGAAAGTGCGGCAAAAATTTATCCCGCGAACCACTTGACAGCGCATCTGCTTTGTGATACAATATAGCGGTACTAAGTTATACGGATTACAAGCGACACAGAATAGCGAAGGGAGGAAGCTTATCTGGATAATTTTACCGAAATGCGCAAGGGCGTGCTGGAGGGCTGCGTTCTTGAAATCATCGGTCGCGGCGAAACCTATGGCTACGAAATCACGCGCAGGCTGAACGCGATCGGGTTTGCGGATGTTGTGGACGGTACGGTTTACACGATACTCATACGGCTTGAAAAGAACAGGCTCGTGAACACCGAAAGGCGCCCGTCGGATTTGGGTCCGCCGCGCAAGCTCTTCACGCTCAGCGAAGACGGCAGAGCGGAGCTGCGGCGCTTTTGGGAGCGTTGGGATTTTCTTGCCGCGACACTCCATCAATTCAGAGAGGAAAATAGAAATGTCTAATTTTGTGGATACGTATCTCAATATCAAAAAAATACGCGAGAGCAAGCGTGAATACAAGCGGAACATGGCGCGTGTGGACGCGCTGCCGAAGGATTACCGTTTTGTATTCAAAAAAATTCAAAGCCACATGTGGATGTTCTCATCCGGTGCGGGGGAGGATATGCTGCATATTCAGTATGACCTGATAGAACTGTTCGAGGATGGCGCGGCGCAGGGGAAATCCGCCCTGGAGGTCACGGGCGAAGACGTCGCCGCGTTTTGCGACGAGCTGTTAAAGAGCGCGCAAACCTACACGGCGAACTGGCGCGCGAGGCTAAACAAAGAAATTGAGGAAAAGCTTGGAAAGGGTGGCGGCGATGCCTGATTTTGCGATACAAACAGAAAACCTGCGCAAATCCTTTAAAGAGAACGAAGTGCTGAAGGGGGTTGACCTTGCGGTGCTCCGCGGCGAGATTTTCGCGCTGCTCGGTTCCAACGGCGCGGGGAAAACCACGACGGTCAACATTCTTTCAACCTTGCTTAAGCCGAATGGCGGCACGGCAAGCGTTTGCGGCTTTGACGTTGTGCGGCAGGCGGGCAGGGTGCGCGGAAGCATTAGCTTGACGGGGCAGTTTTCCGCCGTGGACGGCATGCTCACAGGGCGCGAGAATATCGTTTTGATCGCCAAGCTGCGCGGCGTGCCGCACCCAAAGAAGACCGCCGAGCGTTCGCTTGAACGTTTCGGGTTGACGCAGGCGGCAGACTGCCGCGCCGATACATACTCCGGGGGCATGGCGCGGCGGCTTGATATCGCCATGAGTCTTGTGGGGGATCCCGCCGTTATTTTTCTGGATGAACCGACGACGGGGTTGGATCCGGAAGCGCGGCTTGCGGTTTGGGAAACCATCAAGGAGCTTGCCGGCGGCGGCGTGACAATCCTGCTGACGACGCAGTATCTTGAGGAGGCGGAGCAGCTTGCGGATCGGATCGCAATCCTGCATGGCGGCAAAATCATCGCCAACGGGACGCTTGAGGAGCTGAAAAAGCTGTTCCCGCCCGCTAAAATTGAATATATCGAAAAACAGCCGACACTCGAGGAAGTTTTCCTTGCGATCATCGGCGGGGAGGGACAACGGCAATGAAACACACGTTTATTCTTTTCGGGCGGCAAATGCGGCATTTTCTGCGCAGCCCCGATACGATAATTACGGCGACGGTTATACCCGTCGGCATGATGCTGCTGTTTGTCTACGTGTTCGGCGGCGCAATGAAAACGAGCATCGGCGCGGGAGTCAGCTACGTCAATTACCAGCTGCCGGGCATATTGCTGATGGCGATTTCAAGCGGCATATCGTATACCGCCGTGCGGCTCTTTACGGACATTCAGAAGGGGATGTTCGCGCGCCTTCGCTCCATGTCCATAGCGAAGGCGGCAATTTTGTGGTCGAACGTGCTGACAACGCTTGTTTCCGGCGCGATATCGGTCATTGTGATCGTTTTGGTCGCGTTGGTTATGGGCTTTCGCTCAAGCGCCGGGCTTTTGGCGTGGCTTGCCGCCGCCGGGCTGTTGCTGCTGTTCACGCTTGCGCTGTCTTGGCTGGCGATAATCCCCGGGCTGACCGCAAAAAGCGTGGAAGGCTCGTATACGTTTTCCTATCCGCTGATGTTTCTGCCGTTTTTAAGCTCCGCCTTCGTGCCGACGGCGACCATGCCCGCGGCGCTGCGCATGTTCGCGGAGCACCAGCCGGTGACTTCGATTGTGGAAGCGGTTCGCGGTCTTCTGAACGGTCAGCCGGCGGAGCGCGAAATTTGGATTGCGCTCGCGTGGTGCGTTGGGCTTGCGGTAACGGCTTACGCTTTGGCGAGGCGAATATACAAACGCTTTTCCTGAGCGGATACCCGGTCATGCGTTTACCCGTTCAGTCCTGTTTTTTGAAGCGCCTGCTCCAAATCCGCAAGAATGTCCTCTGTGTCCTCCAGCCCTATGCTGAAACGGAAAAACCCGCCGTGAACGCTGCGGGTCGCAAAGCAAAAGGCTTCATCAATATTCTTAAGCTGCATCATTTACCCCTCCCAAAAGTAGAATACGGCATTTTTGCGCCGTGTCAAGAGGATTTTTTCATGTACCCGCAAAGAATAAAGCAGCACTTGATTTTTTTTGCCGTTGCGTGTATAATAATGCATACAGGTAAAGTATGCTGAGGGGGAGATTGGATGAATATCACATCAAAGGGCCGTTATGCTTTGGCGGCCATGATGCTCATGGCGCAAAACACACAGCGCAAGGGAGCCTTCACGGTTATTGAAATATCCGAGCGGCTCGGCGTTTCAAAAATATATCTGGAGCAGGTGTTCTCGCTTTTGCGCCGCGGCAAGCTTGTGAATTCCACCAAAGGCTCGCAGGGCGGATATACGCTTGCGCGGCCGGCGGACCAGATATCGGCGGCGGATATTTTGACCGCTACGATTACAGGCTTTTTTGATGAACCGGAAAGCACGGTGAAGGACGCCCAGCCGGGGATTGACAGCGTGCTGACCGAAGCCTTATTCCGCCCGGCAAGCAAGACATTTTTTGATGCTTTGGATCGTGCGAAGCTTTCCGTGCTGGCGGAGGAAGCCCTGCGCCGCGATGGCGCGGACAGCTTCATGTGGTCTATTTAGGGTACGCCTTCCGGGATATCATTTTCAAAGCCGCCGCCATTTAACAAGAGGGCGGCGGCTTTCGCGCGCAAACGATTGCCTAATTTGCAGTTGCATTTTACACGCAATCAAAGTATAATAGAACCATATTAAACATACATGCTTTGTATGTGATTATTGGGAGGTAATTCGTTATGCGTGTGAAATCCTTTTTTTCGAAAAAGACCGTCGCCCTCTCGCTTGCGCTCGCAAGCTTTGCCGGGCTTTTTTCCGGTTGTGTGGGGAGCGATTCCGACACCAAAGCGCCCGAGACCATCGCCATCACCAACGTTTCCTACGACCCCACCCGCGAGCTTTATGAGCAATACAACAAGCTTTTTGCGGCGTATTGGAAGAAAGAAAAAGGGCAGGACGTGACCGTTACACAATCCCACGGCGGGAGCGGCAAGCAGGCGCGGAGCGTTTTGGAGGGCAACGAGGCGGATGTGGTTACGCTGGCGCTGGAGGGCGATATTGACGAGCTGCGCAAGGCGGGGCTGATTGAGGACGGCTGGGTGCAGGAGCTTGAGAAAAACAGTGCCCCCTATACGTCGACCATCGTTTTCCTCGTGCGCAAGGGCAACCCAAAGGGCATAAAGGATTGGGATGATCTCGTGAAGCCCGGCGTTGAAGTCATCACCCCCGACCCCAAAAGCTCCGGCGGCGCGCGCTGGAACTTCCTTGCGGCGTGGGCATTCTTCGGCAAGCTGACGGGTGCGACGGAAGAAACGCAGAAGGAGCAAATCAAGGCGCTGTATTCCAACGTGACGGTGCTGGATTCCGGCGCGCGCGGCTCGACCACAACCTTTGTTGAAAACGGGCAGGGCGACGTGCTGCTGGCGTGGGAAAACGAAGCGTTCCTGTCGTTAAAGGAGCATCCGGGCGACTTTGAGATCATCACCCCCTCGCTGAGCATTTTGGCGCAGCCATCCGTTGCCGTGGTGGATGCGAACGCAAAAAAACATGGCACGGAGGAGGTTTCCAAAGCGTATCTCGCTTATTTATACTCCGAAGAGGCGCAGCGGCTTGCGGGTCAGAACTATTACCGCCCCTCCAACGCCGCGATTTTAAAAGAGTTCGACACAACCTTTGACCTGCAGATTGCGCTTGTCAGCATTGACGGCGACTTCGGCGGCTGGGAAGCGGCGACGGCGAAATTCTTCGCGGACGGAGCGATCTTTGACCAGATTTACAAGAAATAAGGCGGAAGGGGGGGTGCGTGTGCTTGGGCTGCGAAAAGCGCCTTCGCGGCGGAAGGGCGTAATCCCCGGCTTTGGGCTTTGCATGGGCGTTACGCTTTCTATGCTTAGCCTGGTCGTGCTCATCCCCCTCGCTTCCGTTTTCCTGATTCTAAAAGATTTTTCGCTTCACGAATTTTGGAACGTAATCAGCGACAGGCAAACCGTAGCCACGTACAGGGTCAGCCTTGGCTGTGCGTTCACTGCGGCTGCCGTTAACGTTTTGTTCGGCGTGCTGCTGGCGTGGGTGCTCACGCGCTATAAATTCCCCGGGAAACGGATTCTTGACGGACTGATTGAGCTTCCGTTCGCTTTGCCCACGGCTGTGGCGGGCATCGCGCTCACCACGCTGTATTCCAACAAGGGATGGGTCGGTTCGCTGTTCGAGCGCATGGGCGTGAAGATCTCCTACACCACTGTGGGCATCACAATCGCCATGATTTTCATCGGGATTCCCTTTGTTGTGCGCTCGATTCAGCCGGTGCTTGAAAAGCTTGACGCGCAATATGAAGAGGCGGCGGCGATTTTGGGCGCAAGCCGCGCCCGAACATTTTTTAAGGTGATTCTGCCGGAGATCCTGCCCGCCGCGCTAACGGGCTTCGGGCTTGCCTTTGCCCGCAGCATCGGGGAATATGGCAGCGTCGTGTTCATTGCCGGGAACATTCCGTATCGGACGCAGATCACGCCGCTGATCATTATGAACAAGCTGGAGCAGTTCAACTATCCCGCGGCGACAAGCATTGCTTTGGTGATGATTGTGTTCTCGTTTATCGTGCTGTTCGGCATCCATGTCCTGAGCGCAAGGGTCAACAAAATCGCGGGGGGAGGCGCCGGCGGATGAAGGGAAAAATCACAAGGTGGGTTCTCGTCGGGCTGGGTGTGCTTTTCATCGCGCTCATGCTGCTTTTGCCGCTTGCCGCTGTTTTGGTCTACGCGCTGCGGCAGGGGTGGGCGACTTTTTTGAGCGCGGTCACGGATACATACGCAATCAAAGCGCTGCAGCTGACGCTTTTGGCGGCGGGCATCACGTTGGCAATCAACACGGTCTTCGGTTTGTTCGCGGCATGGGCGATCACAAAATTCCGTTTTCGCGGCAAGCAGGCGCTGACGACGCTGATAGACATACCGTTTTCCATATCGCCGATTGTCGCGGGCTTGGTTTTTATCGTGGTGTTCGGGCGAATCGGCTGGGCGTATCCTCTGCTGGAGGCATGGAACATAAAGATCGTGTTTGCCGTGCCGGGCATCGTGCTAGCGACGATATTTGTTACGTTCCCCTTTGTTTCGCGGGAGCTGATTCCGCTCATGCAGGCATCCGGCAGCGATGAAGAGACGGCGGCCGCCCTGATGGGCGCGCGCGGTCTGCGGATCTTCCGCCGCGTTACCCTGCCGCATATCAAATGGGGGCTTCTTTACGGTGTGATTTTATGCACGGCGAGAGCCTTGGGCGAATTCGGCGCGGTTTCGGTGGTTTCGGGGCATTTGCGTGGCAAAACAAACACACTGCCCCTGCACGTCGAAATTCTTTACAGCGAATTCCGTTTGACGGCGGCTTTCTCTGTTGCTTCCGTGCTGGTGGTCATTGCGGTGCTTATTTTGATTTTGCGCAATATCGTGGAACACAAGCTCAAACGGGAGGAGCGCCTTTGAGTATGTATGTGGAATTGAAGGATATAGATAAGCGGTTCGGCAGCTTTCAGGCATCCGACGGCGTGAGCTTTGGCGTCGCCAAGGGCAAGCTGATCGGCTTGCTCGGTCCCTCGGGGAGCGGGAAAACAACCATCCTGCGTATGATCGCCGGGCTGGAAGCCCCTGACGCGGGGGATATCCTCATTGGCGGCAAGCGCGTGAACGATATTTCCGCGGCAAAGCGCGGCGTTGGCTTCGTGTTCCAGAGCTATGCGCTGTTTCGCTACATGTCGGTGTTTGACAACATCGCGTTTGGGCTGACGGTGCAAAAAAAAGAAAGGGCATACATCAAGGAGCGTGTTGACGAGCTGATCCGGTTGACGGGGCTTTCCGGGCTTGAAGCACGCCGCCCGCATCAGCTTTCGGGCGGGCAGCGGCAGCGCGTGGCGTTTGCCCGCGCTTTGGCGCCGAACCCGCATTTGCTGCTGCTGGACGAGCCGTTTGCCGCCATTGACGCGAAGGTGCGCAAGGAGCTGCGGAGCTGGCTGCGTGAAACCATTGGCAAGGTCGGCATCACAAGCATTTTTGTGACCCACGACCAGGATGAGGCGGTGGAGGTCGCGGATGAAATCATCATAACCAACAAAGGGCGGGTTGAGCAAATCGGCACACCGACGGATATATATAAAAATCCAGCGACGCCGTTTGCGGCGGAATTCATCGGCGAATCTCTTATAATAGCCGACTATGGGAGGCTGCACGGGTTTGAAAAGCTGCCCGGTTTCGGCAGCGCCGTGCTGCGCCCCGAGTTCGTCCGGGTTGTGAAGCCGGAGCAGGAGCCGTACCCGCACGCCTCGCAGCGCGGCACGGTGGCGGAGGTTTTATTCAGGGGCAACTCCCTGGAGCTTTCGATTGACGTGAGCGGGATACGCCTGATTGCGTATCATTCGCTTGACGGCGACGTCTTTCAGCCCGGGGACGCAGTCAGCGTGCTGATCCACAGGCTGTTTCTGCTGGGCGCGCGGGAAGTGAAGAAGACGGAAAACGCCTCGCTGCAGAACAACACGGCATTTTTTATTTGACCGGCAAAAACCGCAGTTGTGCGCCCTTTGTTACGCGCACGCCAAAGGCTTCCGCAATCACCCCCGATGACAGAACCTCATCGGGGGTCGCTGTTTGGAGCAGCCGACCTTCCTTCAGCACGGCGATATCGTCGGCTAGCGCAAGCGCCGCCGCAAGGTCATGCATGACGACGGCGACGCATTTGCCGCCGCCGCGCAGCTCTTTGAAAATATCATGCAGCGAAAGCTGCACGGCTATGTCCAAATTCGCGGAAGGCTCGTCAAACAGAAGGTGCCTTGCTTCCTGCGCCAGCGCCATGGCGAGATATGCCTTTTGCCGTTCGCCGCCGGAAACGCGGGAAAGCATATCCGCCCGTTTGGGCAGGATTCCCGTTTTCTCCATCGCCAGCCGCGCGATCTCCCGGTCCTTTGCCGTATAAACGCGCGGGAAGCCCGTCCACGGGAACCGCCCGTGCAGCACCTGCGTTTCGATTGTCATCGCGGGGATCGGGCGGCTTTGCGGCACATAGGCGATTTGGCGGGCAAGCTTCACCGGCGTGATCTCGCAAAGCGCCTTGCCGTCCAAGAGCGCGCCGCCTTTTTTGGGCGTAATATGCCCGGCGCACAGCTTTAAAAGGGTGCTTTTGCCGGAGCCGTTCGCCCCGATGACAGCGGTAATCCTTCCCTCCGGGAGCCGGAGGGAAATATCGCGTAAGACTGTTTTTTCGGCATAGCCCGCATAGACTCCGCAAAGCTCAAGCATGGCTCCGCCTCCTCTCACGCAAAATCAGCCACAGGAAAAACGGCGCGCCTAAGAAAGCAATGAGGATCCCTACCGGCAGCTCAAACGGAGCGAACAGGGTGCGGGCGGCTGTATCGCACAGAGCCAAAAACGATCCGCCCAACAGCAAAGCGCCCGCTATGTGCGTTCGCGTGTTTGCGCCGGGGAGGAGCAGGCGCGTGCAGTGCGGGACAATGAGCCCGACAAACCCGATCAGCCCCGAAAAGCTGACGGCGGCGCCGCTGAGCAGTGACGCCAACAGCAGAAAGAAGAAACGCCAGAAGACTGCGCGAAGCCCAAGCGCCCGCGCGGTTTCCTCCCCCAGACTGAGAATTTCAAGGTTCCCGGCAAATAAAAGCACAAGCAGAAGCCCGACCAGGATGAGAACGCCCGCAGGCGCAAGCCCCCCAAGCGTTGCGCCCGCCAAGCCGCCAATTTGGAAATCGCGCACACCAAGAATAATGGAGGGAAAGCACGTGGTCAGCGCTGAAATCCCGGCGGTCATGAGGCTGCTGACCGCTACGCCGGACAGCACCAGCGTGAGCCGTGAAGCACCGGAACGCTTTGCGATGCCAAACACCAGAAGCGCCGTCGCGGCCGCGCCCAAAAACGCTGCTCCCGGCAGCAAAAACATGGCACCCGCCCCAAAAATAACCATTGCGGCGGCGGCAAACAACCCTGCCCCCGCGTTGATGCCAAGCATACCGGCACTGGCAAGCGGGTTTGCCAGGATGGTCTGCGTCACAAGCCCCGAGGCTGACAGCGCCATGCCTGCCAGCAATGCGGCGGCCAGGCGCGGCAAGCGCACGGACAGCACGATCTGACCGCTTGCGGACGCAGGGTTCGCAAGCCCTTTCAGGATTTCCGGCAGCGTGAGCGGAACCGCGCCCACAAGGAGCGACAGCAAAACGGAAAAGACAAGCGCGGCGGAAAGCGCGGCGAGAGCGGCAAACGCTTTATTCCTGCGCATACAGAATCTCCCAAAGCTTTTCATACGCCTTTGGCCAGCTGGCGTTCGGTTTTTGGTGAAACAGCTCCTTTGGCAAAAAGATGAGGCGGTCATTCTTCACGGCGGCAAGCCTTGCCCACGCGGGATTCTTGGTGAGGCTTTCCGCCAAGGCGTTTTGCGCCGCTACTTCGTTTTCCCCCTGGAAAACCACAAAAATGTAATCGGGATTTTCCCGGAGAATGATCTCCATGCTCAAATTTTCCAATATCCCGGCGTCCGAATCCGCAATGTTCTCGCAGCCCATATCCTGCAGCATAATGCCCGCCAGGGAGCTGCTGCTCCGCGCTTCCACTTTGGTGGAATTCGCCCGCAAAAGCAACACTTTCGGCGGCGCATCCGCAGGCACGCGGGCACGGATAGCGTCAATTTCCGCCTTGAGCGCAAGCCCGTTTGTCCGGTAAAGCTCCGCCCTGCCGGTGAGCCGCGTGAAATCCCGCAGCACGTTAAGGTAATCCCCGAAGCTTTCCACAGAAATGTATATCGCCGGAACGCCCGCATCCTCAAAGGCTTTTTGCAGCTTCGTCTGGCTCGGAATTTCAGCCGAAAGGATCATAAGCTCCGGCGAGAGCGCGGTCAGCCGTTCCATGCTGATCTGGTGCAGCTTGCCGATGTTCTCCACGTTTTCCGGCAGGGCAAAATGCCCGTCGAAGGCATCGTCGGTTGCGCCGGCAAGAGAACCGCCGGCAAGCAGCCAAAGCTCCGCCAGGCTGCCTGAGCCGGCGACGACCCGACCTAGGCTTTGGATGGGGACAGCGCGCGAAAGCGCATCGTTGAACACGGACGCCGCGGGCGTACCGCCGCTTCCGTTGCCGACCGAGCAGCCGGCCAACAACACGGCCAGCAATAATAAAAGCGCAAAAAGCTTTTTCACAGCACATCCTCCCATAATGCGAAATGCAGATTTTTTTCCAGAATATATTCCAGCACGGTCTTTTTGCAGGGAATGACATCAAAACCGCTTGCGATCAACCGGCTTTTGACGCTGGACACACCGTCGCCGTAGATCTCGGTCATCACATGACGCCCGCGCGCAACCATCAGCGGGACAATTTTAACAGGCTCGTCTTTTGGCATTGCGCGCATAGCCAACGCGAGATCAAGTGCGCCTTCCGATAAAAGCGCCAGGGCACAATTCGGAAATCCGTCCGCGCGCAGCCTTTCAAGTAAAACCGAATAAATCGCGTTCGCCTGTCCATCCTTTGAACCGTGCCCGACAAACAGCACGCTCATGCGCATTCCCCCTTGTTCAGGTTCAAAACGCTTTCGCGCCGTGCCAGCTTCCCTTGCAGGTGTATTTTGAGCGGCAGGCGATGCAGCTTTTTGATCCGGCTGACCAAGGTCTGCACCGCGACCTTGCCCATTTCCTCCATGGGCATCCCCACGGTTGAAAGCATGGGCGTCACATAACCCGACAGCTCGATGTTATCCAAGCTGACGATGGAAACCCGCTCCGGAATCCGGATTTTTTCCTCCTTGAATCTGCGCATTGCCGCAATGGCCGCCACGTCGCTTGCGCAAAAAACGGCGGTTGGCAAATCACCGTCCGCCTGGCGCAAAAGCGCGTCCGCGCCGCCGTAACCGCCCTCGGCGCTGTTATGCGGGCAAGCCGCCGCCCACTTTTTTTCCGGATGGATCCCCTGCTCCCGGAGAATATCAAGATACGCCCGGTAGCGGATTTCGCTCCCGGCTTCACCAATATACCCAATGCGGCGGTGCCCGAACGCAAGCAGATGCCGCAGGGCGATTTTGCTCGCTTCATAGCCGTCGCAAATCACTTGATCCCACTCCTGCCCGACCGCGCTTCGCCCTACGAAAACGATGTTGCCGTACAGGCTCTCCAAGACCTTGGCGGTTTCCTGTTTTTCAAAACGCCCCAAAACAATCGCGCCGATCGGTTTATCCTTGCTGCGTTTTATTTCCGTGGCGTCCGCTATGGAGATCGACACGGAAACGGCGTAGCCCAGCAGCAGCGCCTGCTGCTCCGCCGCCCGCGCCACGGCGCCGAAAAACGGGTTGTCGTCAACCGTTTTCGCCCGCCCAAGGATGCAGACAAGCGTTCCGTTTTGGCAGACCTGCGGCGGTGCGTTTTTTTGCCGAAGCGACCGGGCGGCGGCGTTCGGGACATAGCCGGTGTCCTTCACAATCGCCCACACGCGTTCCCGCACCTCGCGGCTGCCGAAGCTGTCATCCGGCGAGGCAAGGATGCGTGATACGGTCGAAACATGAACCCCGGCTTTCGCGGCGATGTCTTTTAGCGTCATTGCGTTGTCTCCGTTTAATGCATACTTATCATATCTGTTATATATTATAACAGATACTTACGCAAATTGCAAGCAAAAATGCAGAAAACGTTTGCGCAAATTGCTGTGGATTTTTTCCCGGCAATCCTGTATAATGAAACACATACTAAATAGGTATGAAAGGTTGGTGATGAGATGCAGCTACGAACGGAAAAAATCGAAACAGATTTCCTGGTTATCGGGGGCGGCACAGCCGGCTGCTGGGCGGCGCTTACCTTTTGCGGGGCGCGGAGCGGTCGCGTCCTCATCGTTGAAAAGGCGGACATTCGGCGCAGCGGCTGCCTTGCCGCCGGGGTGAACGCGCTGAACGCGTATATCGGCCGTGGGAAATCGCCGCAGGATTACGTGGATTACGCCCGCGTTGACGCGGCGGGGATCGTGCGCGGCGACCTGCTGCTGACCATGGCCGAGCGGCTGAACGGCGTAACGGGCGCGCTGGAAGGCATAGGGCTGACTATTCTGAAAAATAACGATGGCAGCTACGCGCAGCGCGGCTGGCGCAACGTGAAAATAAACGGTGAAAATATAAAGCCGCTACTGGCTGACGCGGTGCGGAAGCAAGCAGGGATCACCGTGATGAACCGCGTGAACGTGTTTGCGTATATCGTCAAGAACAACCGAATTTGCGGCGCGTATGCCGTTTCGATCGATGCGCCGGTGCTGTATGTTCTTTCCGCCAAGGCGACGCTTGTCGCTACAGGTGGCGCTGCGGGGCTTTACAGACCCAACAATCCCGGATTTTCACGGCACAAAATGTGGTATTCGCCCTTTAACACCGGTGCGGGGCTTGCCATGGGCATTCGCGCCGGCGCGGAGATGACGACGCTTGAAATGCGGTTTATCGCCCTGCGGTGCAAAGACACCATCGCCCCAACGGGCACCCTGGCGCAGGGCGCCGGCGCAAGGCAAATCAACGCGCGGGGCGAAATGTATGAGGACACATACGGAATCACCACCTCCGCGCGCGTCTATGGAACCCTTTGTGAAAACGCCGAAGGGCGCGGTCCCTGCTACTTAAAAACCGTCGGCGTCGCCCAAGAGCAGGATATGGAATTGCAAAAGGCATACCTGAATATGGCGCCGAGCCAGACGCTTCGGTGGGTGGAAAGCGGCAGACCGCCCAGCGCCGAAAACGTGCCGATCGCGGGGACGGAGCCGTATATTTCCGGCGGACACACCGCAGGGGGGTATCACGTCAGCACAAAGCGCGAAACAACCGTCAAGGGTCTGTTTGCCGCCGGGGACGTCGCCGGCGGCTGCCCGCAAAAATACGTGACGGGTGCGCTGGCGGAGGGGGAAATCGCCGCGCTTGCCGCCACTGCGTACATGGGGGAACATCCGGGTACGGCAACCGAAGCGGAAACCGAAGCCATCCGCGCGCAGCTGGAGGGTTATCTCCGCCGCGAAAACGGCGCCTCCGCCGATGTCCCGGAAGAGGCGATGCAATCGCTCATGGACGAATATGCCGGCGGCATCAGCCGGGCTTACCGCTATACGGAAGCGTCCCTCACGGTTGCCGAAGCCAAAATCACCGCGCTTGAGAGGCAAAGCGAGCTTCTCGCGGCAGGCGACATGCGGCAGCTGGTTTACATATTGGAGCTTCGGGAGCGTCTGACCCTCTGCCGCGCCGTCATCGCACACCTTCTAGCAAGAAAAGAAACCCGTTGGCACAGCTTTGCCGCGCACGGCGACTTCCCGCACAAAAGCGGCGCATGGGATTGCTACGTCAATTCCGTATACACAAACGGCGCGTTCAAAACCTTCACGCGCCCGCTGGTGACGGAAGGGGAAAGCTATGAGCATTGAGCTTCGCGGCGAACGGTGCGTTGGGTGCGGCGCTTGCGCGCAGATATGCCCGGGCAGCTTGATACGAATGCGGCGCGGCACCGCGCACATGGAAAGCCCCGAACGCTGCTGGGGCTGCGCGGCTTGCGTAAAAGCGTGCCCAACCGAAGCGATCGCGCTGTTCCTGGGGGAGGACATGGGCGGTCTTGGCGGCAGAATGACTGTGCGAACACAGAGCGCTTGCCTCTATTGGCGGGTTCGCCTGCCGGGCGGCGGTGAAACAATCATCGTTACGGACAGCCGTGACGCAAACAAGTATTGAGGAGGAGAATCCATGCCCTTCACACATTTGGATAAGCTGGAAGCCGAGGCGATTTACATCTTCCGCGAAGTGGCGGCGGAATGCGAACGTCCGGTCATGCTTTACTCCATCGGCAAGGACAGCTCGGTGATGCTGCACCTTGCACTCAAAGCGTTCTATCCCGAAAAGCCGCCCTTCCCATTTTTGCATATCGACACAGGCTGGAAGTTTCAGGAAATGACCGCGTTCCGCGATAAACGCGCCGCGGAGCTTGGCGTTAATATGCTGGTGTACCGCAACGAGAAAGCCATCTCGGAAGGGATCAACCCGTTTGACCACGGCGCCGCCTATACGGATATTCTGAAAACGCAGGCGCTCAAAGCGGCGCTGGAGCAATACGGCTTCACAGCGGCCTTCGGCGGCGGGCGGCGTGACGAGGAAAAATCCCGCGCAAAGGAGCGCATATTCTCCTTCCGCAACGAGCGGCACGCCTGGGATCCCAAAAACCAGCGCCCGGAAATGTGGAAGCTGTACAACACGAAAATCAACAAGGGCGAAAGCATCCGGGTTTTCCCCATATCCAACTGGACGGAAAAGGACGTCTGGCAGTACATCGCGCGGGAGAGCATTCCGATTGTGCCGCTGTATTTTGCGGCGGAGAGACCGGTGGTTTGCCGGGACGGCAACATCATTATGGCGGACGACGACCGAATGCGGTTTTTGCCCGGTGAAAAGCCCGCCGTCAAAAAGGTGCGGTTCCGAACGCTGGGCTGTTACCCGCTGACCGGCGGTGTGGAATCGGAAGCCGACACGCTGGAGGCGGTGATTGCGGAAACGCTCTCCGCCGCAACAAGCGAGCGCACCAGCAGAGTGATCGACAACGAGGCGGCGGGAAGCATGGAGCGGCGCAAGCGGGAGGGCTATTTTTAATGGAGCTTTTGAAATTCATCACCTGCGGCAGCGTGGACGACGGAAAATCCACGCTGATTGGGCATATTCTTTATGACGCGAAGCTTTTGTATGCCGACCAGGAGCAGGCGCTTATTTTAGACAGCCGGGTTGGCTCACGCGGGGGAGCGATCGACTATTCGCTCCTGCTCGACGGCTTGACGGCGGAGCGTGAGCAGGGCATAACGATCGACGTGGCGTACCGCTATTTTACGACAGACAGGCGCAGCTTCATTGTCGCGGATACGCCCGGGCACGAGGAATACACCCGCAACATGGCGGTTGGCGCTTCGTTTGCCGATCTGGCCGTGATCCTGGTGGACGCAACGCGGGGGGTGCTCGCGCAAACCAAGCGGCACGCGCGCATTTGCGCACTCATGGGGATAGAACACTTTGCCTTCGCCGTCAACAAAATGGATTTGACCGGATACAGCGAAGCAAGCTTTCGGGATATTTCGAAGCAGATCGCGGCGCTGTCCGACGAATTACGGCTTTCTGAAAAAGTGATTATCCCGGTATCGGCGACCGAAGGCGACAATGTAACGAAGCTCGGCGGCAATATGCCTTGGTATACCGGCAAGGCGCTGCTCGATTTTTTAGAAACAGCGGAGATCCGCGCCGCGGCGGAGCAGGGCTTTGTTATGCCTGTGCAGCGGGTTTGCCGCCCCGACCACACCTTCAGGGGCTTTCAGGGGCAAATTGAGGCGGGCGGCGTTGCGGTCGGCGACGAGATCACCGCAAACCCCAGCGGGGAAACCGCTATTGTGAAATCCATTCATATTGCGGAGCTTTCTGCAAGCGAGGCGAAACCGGGGCAGCCGGTGACAATACAGCTGGACCGCGAGGTGGACGTATCGCGGGGCTGTGTTTTCAGCCGCAGCACAGAGCTGAAAATAGCCAAGGAGCTTGCGGCGACGCTTCTATGGATGGATGAAAAAAGCTTGATCTCCGGTCATGATTATCTCATAAAGCTGGGCACCCGCCTGCTGCCGGCTGTCGTCGCGGGCATCCGGGACAAGGTTGACGTGAACACAGGGGAAGAGCTGCCCGCTGATTTTGTGGGCAAAAACGATATTGTGCGCTGCACACTTGTGCTGTCTGAACCGGCTGTTTTGGATGAATTTCGCTTGCATAAAACGCTGGGTGCGTTTATTCTGATCGACCGGGTCAGCCATGCCACAGCCGCCTGCGGCGTCGTGGAAAAAGCGGTATCTCCGGCAGATCAAAGCAAGCGGCAATATCCGGATAGCTTCGATATCCCGATCGATCGCGGTTTTTTGCACATTCGGGATGGCAAGGCGGCAGGCTTTGGCGCACGGGACGAATCCCTGCCGGTTCACCCGCTTGGCGGGGAGGAAGGCAACGGGTTCCGCCTGCTCTGCTTATGGGAAAAGGACGCGGAGGTCGAATATGCGATTTAACACCAAGCTGCTGCACGGCGGCTTCCCCGCCGACGCGCACGGCGCAACGGTTCCGCCGATTTATCAAGTCTCGGCGTTTGCGCACACCTCCGCTGAAAAGCTGGAGAAGGTGTTTGCGAACAAAGCGCCCGGCTTCGCCTACACCCGCATCTCAAACCCGACCGTGGCGGCATTTGAAAAGCGCATGGCTGCCCTCGAGGGCGGCGTAGACGCCATTTCCTGCGCCTCCGGGATGGCGGCGGTAAGCATGGCGCTGCTCTGCATGCTGCAAAGCGGGGATGAAATCATCGCGGGCAGTGGCTTGTTTGGCGGCACGCTGGATTTGCTGGATGATCTTGCCGCGTTCGGCATCCGCGCAGTATTCCTGCCGGAGGTAACCGCCGAAAATGTCGCGGCTGCCGTTACGCCCTCCACAAAAGCGGTTTTTGCGGAATTGATCGGCAACCCAAAGCTGGATGTTGTAGATATCAAGGCCGTGGCGGAGGTTGCGGGCGCGCACCGGATTCCGCTGGTGATCGACAGCACCACTGCCACGCCGGCGCTGGTGCGTCCGCTTGCGTTCGGTGCGCACATTGTGGTGCACGCATCGTCAAAATACATCAACGGCAGCGGGAACGCGATTTCCGGTGTGATTGTGGATGGCGGAGGGTTCCCGTGGGATTTTGACAAGCACCCGGCGCTGGCGAAATACAGGCAATTCGGCAAGCTGGCGTTCGCCGCGCGGCTGCGGCAGGATATCTGGCGGAACTTCGGGGCATGCCTTGCGCCGCAAAGCGCTTATCTCAACTGTATCGGACTGGAAACGCTGGGTCTGCGCATGGAGCGGCTTTGCCAAAACGCCGCCATGCTTGCTGAAGCTTTGGTCGCGCAGCCGGGGATTACGGTCAACTATCCGGGGCTTGCCGCAAACGCGTACCGTCCGCTGATCGGCAGCCAAATGGAAAACGGGCACGGCGGCGCGATTTTGACCATACGGGCAGGAACAAAGGAAAGGGCGTTTGCGCTGATCAACGCGCTGCGGTACGCCCATATCGCGACCAATATAGGGGATGTTCGCACGCTTGTGATTCACCCCGGCTCCACGATTTATGCCGCAGCCGGTGAGCAGCGCAAACGAGCTGCGGGCGTCTACGACGACTTGATCCGCGTCAGTGTCGGGATTGAGGATATCCGTGATTTGCGGGAGGATTTTTTGGCGGCGGTCAAAAAAATAAACGAAGGCGGTGAACAGCATGGCAGTTGATTACAAGGCACTCAAGGACGGCGGCTTTATGCGGCAGGTGCAAAAAAATCATTTTTCGCTGCGCCTGAAGGTGGTCGGCGGGAATCTGGAGGCGGAACAGCTCCTGACCATTGCCGAGATCGCGAAAAAATATGGCGGCGGGCGCGTGCATTTGACCTCTCGGCAGGGGGTTGAAATTCCGTTTATCAAGCTGGCGGATGTGGAGCGGGTAAAGGCGGAGCTGGAAGCGGGCGGCGTAAACACAGGTGTGTGCGGTCCGAGAGTCCGCACAGTTACAGCCTGCCAGGGCTGCGCGGTTTGTCCCTCCGGCTGCATTGATACGTACCCGCTGGCTGCGGAAATTTCCGACCGCTACTTTGGGCGCGCGCTGCCGCACAAATTCAAATTCGGCATAACCGGCTGCATGAACAACTGCCTCAAGGCTGAGGAAAATGATCTGGGCGTCAAGGGCGGCTATACGATCGCGTGGCTTCGGGAAGCCTGCACGCTCTGCGGGGTTTGCGCCAAGGCGTGCCGCGAAGGGGCAATCACGCAGACGGAAACCGAGCTCCTGCTCGAAGAAAGCAGGTGCAACCACTGCGGGCGCTGCGTGAAGGCCTGTCCCTTTGACGCGTGGAGGGGCGAGGCGGGCTACATGCTTTCCTTCGGCGGCACCTTTGGCAATCTCATTGCCCGCGGCGAGGAATTTTTGCCAATCATCCGCAGCAAGGCTGTTCTGCTGCGCGTGGCGGATGCGGCACTTACGTTTTTCGACCGGCACGGCAAGCCGGGCGAGCGGTTCCGTGTCGCCATCGAGCGCACCGGCTGGGAAAAATTTAAGCAGGATATGGAGGTGGCATACAATGGCTGATTTTACTGCAGACGATCATGTTGACATTACCGACGTGGTTTGCCCGGTCACTTTTGTGAAGGTCAAGGTGGCGCTGGATGTGCTTGAGGAAGGGCAGCTTTTGACCGTGCGGCTGGCCGACGGCGAACCCGTGCAAAACGTACCGCGCTCGGTCAAAGAGGAGGGGCACCAAATCCTAAAGCTGGCGGACAATGGCGACGGTACCTATACCCTGGTTGTCCGGAAAGCGGGTGAATGAAATGGCAGTGAAGGTATCCGCCGATAATTTTGCCGCCGAGGTGCTGCAAAGCAAAATCCCGGCACTGGTGGATTTTTATGCGGATGGCTGCATCCCTTGCAGGCGTCTGTCGCCGATTCTGGCGGAGCTGGAAGAGGAAGCGGGCGGCGCATGGAAGCTGTGCAAGGTGAATGTGGGCGCCAATCTGCCGTTGGCGCAGCGCTGCGGCGTTCTTTCCGCCCCCACAATCATTGCTTTTCGGGATGGTGAAGAACGCGCGCGGCACCCCGGATTTTTAGAAAAAGACGCCGTAACGGAAATACTGAATCAAATTTTGGAGGGTTAGAAAATGCAATTGACTGTAGCCGGAAACCAAAAAGAATACGCGGATGGGCTGACCGTGGCAAAGCTCATTGAACTGGAGGAGGTGGAAACACCGGCATATGTCACCGTATCCGTCAACGATGCGTTTATCGCCGGCGGCACATTTGAGGAAGCCGTGCTGCAGGATGGCGACAGGATAGAATTTTTGTATTTCATGGGAGGAGGGTCGGCATAATGGCTTTTTCGAACGAACAGCTGGAACGCTACTCCCGGCATATCCTGCTTTCAGAGGTGGGCGTGAAGGGACAAAAAAAGCTGCTGGAAGCCAGTGTGCTGATTATCGGCGCGGGCGGGTTGGGTGCGCCCGCCGCCCTTTATCTTGCCGCCGCGGGCGTGGGAACCATCGGCATTGCGGACGCGGACGAGGTGGATCTATCCAACCTGCAGCGGCAGGTGATTCACACCACACCGGATGTAGGCAAGGCTAAGGTGCAATCGGCGAAAGAAACAATGGAAGCCATCAATCCCGGCGTAACGGTCAAAGCCTGCCGGACGTTTGTGGATGCAAGCAATATCATGGGCTTGATCGCGGGCTATGATTTCATCATCGACGGCACGGATAATTTTCCCGCAAAATTCCTCATTAACGATGCGTGCGTGCTGGCGGCAAAGCCGTTTTCCCACGCGGGGATTATTCGGTTCAAGGGGCAGCTGACGACCTACGTGCCCGGCGAAGGTCCGTGCTATCGCTGCGCGTTCAAGGCGCCTCCGCCGCCCGACGCTGTTCCCACCTGCAAGCAGGCGGGAGTGATTGGCGCGATGGGCGGTGTGATCGGCAGTCTGCAGGCCATGGAGGCGGTGAAATACATCATTGGCAAAGGCGAGCTGCTAACGGGGCATTTGCTGACATACGACGCGCTCAAAATGGAGTTCCGAAAAATCAAGCTGCCCGCATATAAAGACTGTGCGGTTTGCGGGGAGCATCCCACCATTCTCGCTCCGGTGGATTACGAGCAAAAGGAGTGTGATTTAAAATGACCGTTCAGCTGCGCCGGGCGGATTATGACGCGATTGTCGCACATGCGGTTCGTTGCCTGCCCAACGAAGCCTGTGGGGTGATCGGCGGCAGGGTGGAAGGTGAAACAAAGGTGATCGAAAAGGTGTATCCGCTGGATAACCCCGACCAAAGCCCGGAGCATTTTTCGATTGACCCAAAATCGCAATTGGCGGCTGTCAAGGACATGCGGGCATTGGGGCTTTCGCCGCTCGGCAATTTTCATTCGCATCCGTCCACCCCGGCCAGACCCTCCGCGGAGGATATTCGCCTTGCTTACAATCCAAATGACAGTTACCTGATTCTCTCGCTTGCCGAAGAATCGCCGGTGCTGAAATCGTTCCGCATCGCACACGGCGAGGCGAGTCCCGAGCCGGTGTGCGTGCTGCGCGTGTAAAACCGCCGCGCATGTCGCCCGAACACAGCCAAAGCATGGTCGCTCGTGCTCCGGATGGCGGAAAATACGCAGTCGAGGGAATCAAGGCCGATTTGCGGCATTATATTCCCGTTTTGCGCAACAAAAATCAAGTGTCGAAAAGCGGTAAAACACCCTTCTATTCCGCGTCACTGCGCATAGGATAGCACAAAGGGGGAGTGTTGGTGCGGCTGTTTGATTTGCATTGCGATACTGTTACCACCTGCATGAAGACCGGAGCAAGCCTCGCCCGCAATGGTCTGCATTGGGATTTGACGCGAGCGGCGCAATTTGAGCGCTGGGTGCAGGTTTTTGCCATCTTTGTGCCGGATAGCCTGCAGGGGGAGGCGGCGTGGGCATATTATAAGAAAGCGCGCTGCTTTGCCCGGCAGGAGATTCCGGCAGACGTGCATGCGCTTTTGGCATTGGAAAACGGCAATGCCCTTTGCGGAAGACCGGAGCGTGTCGCGGAATTGGCGAGCGACGGCGTGCGTATCCTCACGCTCACCTGGAACGGGCAAAACGAGCTGGGCGCGGGCGCGGGCTGCGACCCGGCGCTGCCGCTGACCGACGCAGGCTGCGCCGTTCTGGCTGAATGCTGGAAGCACGGCGTCCTGCCGGACGCCTCCCATCTGAATGAAGCGGGATTTTGGCAAGTGAACGCCCTTTGCGGCGCAACGCCCGGCGCACGCTATATCGCAAGCCATTCCTGCTGTGCGGCGGTGCAGGCACACCCGCGCAATTTGTGTGACGCGCGGCTGCGTGCGCTCCTTGCTGCCGGCGGCTTGTTGGGGCTGAACCTTTATCCGCCTTTTTTGGGCGGCGCGGGGGATATCTGTGCCGTGCTGCGCCATTTGGAACATCTGCTTGTTTTGGGCGGCGCAAAACGGACCGCGTTGGGCAGTGATTTTGACGGTGCGGCGTTGCAACCGGATTTGGCGGGGCTGCAAAAAATCCCCGCCCTGCGCGAAGCCGTTGCGGTCTCGCTGGGCAAGGATTTTGCGGAGGATTTTTTTTGGGGGAATGCGGCAAGGTTTTTTGGGCTGGTATAGAAGCCTCGCGGCGTGTTCGTGAAAACGCTTCTCAATAAACCGCCGTATCCTTCGTGGCATACATAAAGATCAGGCACTTATCCCCGCAATGAGTGCAAGTGATGCAGCCCGCGAAGCCGGAGCGCACTTCGGCAAAAATCCCCTTGCCTTCCACCAAAGCCTTGGCCGTAAGGAACTCCTCGGGGCTGACGCCGCTGTGGTAGAGGAAAGCGATTTCGGGTTCAATATTTTCCGGGTTGGCGAGCGCGTCCTCTAAGTATTGCTTTTGCACCTGGATGGGTTTGCCGCGCAGCTTTTTCAGCGCCGTCAGCTTACCGCCGGGCATCCCCAGCACAGGGCGGATCCCCAGCAGGTTCGCGCCCATGGCGGAAACCGCGGAGCAGCGCCCGCTCCTGCGCATGTAGGTGACGGAGCCAAGCAGAGCGGTTGTGCGCACCCGACCGCGCCACTGCTCAGCTTCGGCGGCAAGGGCGGCGGCGTCCAAGCCCTCGGCACGTTTTTTTGCCAGATGCAGCAGCTGCAGCGTGATACCAACCGACATACTCTGGCTATCCACCACAAACACGCCGGGGAACTCCTGCGCGGCAATCACCGCGTTTTGGTAGCAGGCGGAAATCTGCCCGCCGATCGTGAAGTGCACCACAGCGTTTTTACCGCCGTCGGTCAAAGCCGCAAAATGTTCCTGGTATTCCCCGACGGGGATGGCGGAGGTCGTCGGAACGATCTTTTCCTGCTCATATGTATGGAAAATCTCCGGCGGGGTGATGTCGATCCCATCGCGCAGGCTGCGCCCGGCAATGTTCACATATAGGGGGATTGTTTTGATTTGATGCGTTTGCATCAAATCCGCGGGCAGCTCGGCAGGGCTGTCTGTGCTAAGGAGAACGGGCTTCTGCATGACTCTCACACCTCCGACGGTTATTGATGGATTTTTGAATCGCTTGATGCGGGCTTGCCGCCCGGCAACGAATTATCGCTCCAGCGCAATGAAGCCGCAGCATTCGGGGCCGCAGTGCGCGGCGATGACGCAGCCGATGCTTCCTGTGATCCAGCGCCGCACCTCCGGCAGCGCTTCGCGGGCAATCGCTTCCAGCGCCGCATATTGCTCCGGGGGCACATCCGGCGTGTGCATAACATAAACTTGCGTGGGATTCAATTTTTCACGGCATGCCTCCGCTGCACTGCGAATGAAGGCTTCCTGCGCGGCGGCAAGCGTTCCGCGAAATTTTTTGCCAATCGACACCTCGCCCGTCGTCGTATCCATGCTGACCTGCGGGCGTATCTTGAGTAAGTTTGCGCCAAAGGCGGATATCGCCGAACAGCGTCCGCCGTTTTTGATGAACGTCAGTTCGCCGGGCAAGTAGTAAGCGCGCACCTTTGCGCGCAGATCTTTCACCTGCGCGACAATGACGTCAATCGGGAGATCCTGCGTGCAGAGCTTTGCGGCTTCCACGCAAAGCGCTCCCGAGCCTGTGCAGAAATTAAAGCTGTCCACAACGTGCACGTTTTTGATTTCCGCCGCCGCAAGCGTCGCGATATGGTTGCAGGAGGAAAACGCGTGCGTCAGCGAAATATGCAGAACGGTTTTGCCCTGCGAAACGAATTTGGCAAAAAATTCCTTATAATCCTCAATGGAAGGCGCGGCGGTCTTGGCGATGATCCCGCGTTCTTTGTATGCGCTGTAAATTTGCTCCGGGAAGATGTCCACGCAATCGTGATAAAACTTGCCCTCCAGGTTGATGAACAGCGGGAAGAACTGAACGCCGTATTCTTCCCGGATTTCAGGCGGAAGATCGGAAGAGCTATCCGTTGTCACAACGATAGATCGGTTCATATGCAACCCCTTTATTTGCAAAATAGGCTTATGGTATGAATACTCCCCTGTAGTATAACAAAAATTTTACGGAATGTAAACCCTTGCGAAAATTTTTTACAGTTAACGAGAGAATCAAGCATGAGGCTGGAAAAAGAGCGTTTAGGGCAATGCCTGTTACGGTAAACGCGCAGAGCATTAAGCACGGTTTTGCGGATCATGTTGCGTATTTGCTTAATTTCTGTTGGGAAACTAAATTGCCGCGATAAACGCGCCGAAGGCTTGCTTTTGTGCGAAAATCGTGCTATACTTTCCCTAAAGTTATGAAAAGAGGGTGAAGCGATGCATTGCAGCTACTGCAGCAACCACGTGACCGACGGTGCGGTTTTTTGCCAGCACTGCGGCGCGCCAACGGGCGAACAGCAGGCGGCGCAGCCGGTGCGGGTTCCGCAGAATTATGCACCTCCCCAGCCCGGCTACGCTCCGCCCCGCCCCGGCTACACGCCAAAAAAAAGCAACGCGCCGATCCTTGTCGTGCTCATTGCGGTGTTCACGCTGTTTTTTATTGTCGGCGGTCTGATGCTGGTGGGGCTTTTCAACATGCCGGAATGGTCGCAGGATGACGCGCGTTCGCTGTGGGTGGACGATACGTGGTACGAGAACCATGGCGGCGATTCTGCCTATGCGATTTATTCCGCCGCTTTTAAGCAGCTGTACAGCCAGCCCGCGCAGCGGGGAATGACCTGGCACGAAATAACGGTTACACTTGCGGATGGCACAGCCATAACGGAAGAGCGACAAACGCACAGCAGTCTGGTGCGCCAGGCGGACGGCACGCTGGATTCCAGCGCCCGCGTGGATTGGCTGAACGCGGATGGCACAACGACCGAGGGCACGGTATATTATGACGACGGTTATTATTACAGCGATTTGGTTACCGCCGGCAAACCCGCGCAATACAAAACCGCTGCGGCGCGGACGGACGGGACGGATCCCATTCCGGACGAGCTGCTCATTTCTCAAGACGACGTTATCGCGGAAGACAAATATTATGATACGGATGCCGAAGAACTGTATATGACGCTTTCTGGCGAAGCCGCAAGCCGCATCTTGGGCAGGGGAACGGCGGAGCTTGCGGATGATGCGGTTTTCGGCAATATCACGCTCTATTTCGCTGTGGATGCATACGGCAACCTAAGCACTGTCGGCTTTGTCGTGGAAGGAACCTGCACCAGAGACGGCAAGAACGCCGCGATCGCCGCTAAGGGCGGCTTTGCGCTGGTTGACTTCAACGCGATAGAGAGCATCGATTTCCCTGCTGCAATTTATGACTATCCGGTGCAACCGCGATAGCAAATGAATGAACCAAAGCAGAACTGTAAACATTTCGTTAAAAAAGAAAAAAACGCTTTTCTTTCGCCCGGGACTATTGTATGATGAATACAGAGTTCCGGGCAAACCTATGCACAAAGCAGCTGAAATGGAAAGAGGGCGGCAGGATGGATATGAGCAAGCTGGCGAAATGGAAACGGCGCATACCTCTGATGATTGCGGGGCTGATTGTGTTGGCGCTTTTGGGCTTTGCGGTGACGTATGTCATCAGCTCCAAAAACAAGGCGCCTGAAATTGAGCGGGGCGGCATTGTGCCCGTTGGACGGGGCGATGTGGTCGCCACATTTGAGGCGCAGGCGACGGTGCAATCCGGGCGGCAGGGGAATTTCCCTATTCTCGATGGGACGGTCGTCAAGGCGGTGCACTTCCGCGTGGGCGATTTTGTGCAAAAGGGCGACGTGATCGCTACCTTTGACACGGCTTCGCTGGATGAAATGGTGCGCGCAAAAAAGCAGGATTATGAGAACGTAAATAAGGTCTACAAGGATTACCTCCGGAGCGCGGCGGACGCGCCGAAGCAGAAGGCGGCGCTGCAAAAGCAAATTGCCGCGCTGGAAAAGACAATCGCCGCGCTGCAAAAGCAAAGTGAAGCCGAGGCAACGACGGCGTCGAACGGCACGGACGCGGGCGGCACGCCAACACCCGCCGAAAATGCGCAGCTCAAGGAGCTGAAGACCGCACTCACGGAGCTTTTGGGAAACACGCGGCTGGCTGAGCGCATGGTGGAATCCGTTTTGGCGGATAACGGCAGCGTCGCCAAAACCGTGACCGCCTTCCAGAACCTCATGGGTGGGTTTATGATGGATCCAGCCGCCATTCAGGGCATGATGGGCGGCATGAGCGCGCTGGGGAATTCCGAGCTTATCGGCGCAAGCCTGCAGCTGGTGCAGCTCAAGGTGCAGGAAGCCGCGCTGGGCTTGCAGGGCGGCGCTTCGCTGGAAAGTGTCTATAAAAGCGTCGCCGACGCAGCGGAAAGCGCCTATCTCGCGGCGCAAAAAACCGTTGATCAGCTCAAAACCGGCTGGGTCGCCGAAGCGAACGGCGTGATTCGCGAAATCAGCGTGGTCGCCGGGGAGCCTTACAAGGCGCCGGAGGGCGGCAGCGCAGGCATTTCCACCTCCGCCGTGACCGGCGCGATTGCCGCGCTTGCCGCCGGCAACACGGATCAATTGCCCCAGCTGCTTTCCGGTATGTTCACCGTCTCTAACAAGGGAATGGTGATTGAATACCATCCCTTTGTCGCCAGCTTTCCGCTTTCGCCCGGCGATTTGGGCAAGATTCGGCTGGATCAGCCCGCGCAGGTGCGCTCCATCAGCAACAAGCTTTTTGACGCGACCGTGAGCTTCATCAGCCCCGTGGCGACGGAAGGCGGCGGCGACATCCTCAGCTCCGTCATGGGCGGCGCAAGCACCGGCGGCAACGTTGAGGCGCGCGCGGTGATCCCCGCGCCGGATGCCAGCATCGTCATCGGCTTAACCGTGAAGCTCACCATTGAGCTGGATAAGAAAACGAACGTTGTTCGCATCCCCGTCAGCGCCGCAAAGTACGACGAGGAAACCAAGGGCTACTTCGTGTTTGTTTATGACGGCGACGGAAAGCGCATCCAAAAACAGCCCATCACCATTGGTATTCAGGATCAGCGCGCTTCCTTTTATGAGATCACCGCGGGCCTCACAGGCGGCGAGCAGATTCTCAAGGCGCCCTCGAGCAGCCTCACAGACGGCACGAAGATAAAAATCAAAGCCTAACGGGGATTTGCGATGAACATCAAAGAAAATATCCGCATTGCGATTTTCAGCATCCGCGCCAATATGATGCGCTCCATGCTTACGATGCTCGGCATCATCATCGGGGTCAGCTCCGTGATTGCCATCATCACCGTGGGCAACGGCGGGCGCGATTACATCATCAGCAAGGTGCGCGATATGGGGCAGAACATGGTCAGCGTCGCGGTGGACGCGTCCATGGATACCAGCCATTTTATCACGCGGCAGGATCTCGAATATATCAGGGAGCTGGACAATGTCGCCGCCGTTTCGCCGCAGGTCAGCACCTTTGGCACAGTGAAAACGGTCGGGGCTTCCGGCACGGCGATTGTCATTGCCGGTAACACGGATTTGGAGCGAATTTCCGCCATGAATGTGGTTGAAGGGCGTTTTTTTAACCAGGATGAATTTGACGCCGGCAGCGACGTCTGCCTTATCCCGGCAATGAGCGCACAGGCGATCTTTGGGCATTCGGACGTCATCAACGAATACATTTCTTACACGGATATGTCCAACGGGCAAACAGTGAATCTTCGCATTATCGGGCTTTTGAGCATGGATCTTATGGGCGGCGGCGAAGGCGAAATGGCGGAATGGCTTGAAAGCAGCGGCTTAACTGGCATGATGGGTTCAGAAATGGTTATGCTGGTGATGCCCTGCAGCGTCACCGACCGCATGACCGGCAGCGACGGGCGCTACCAGATGATTTATATGATGGCAAAGGACGACTCAAAGCTGGATGAAATCGGTAACGCCGCCGTCAATTCCCTTTACGGCACCCACAACAACGCCGGTTCAAATGCGTATACCGTGCAGAACATGGCTTCGTATATTGATCTGCTGGACGACATTATCACAATACTAACAACCTTCATTGCCGGGGTGAGCGCTATTTCACTTTTGGTGGGCGGCATCGGCGTGATGAACATTATGCTTGTTTCGGTTACGGAGCGCACGCGCGAAATCGGCATCCGCAAAGCGCTGGGCGCGCGCACCGGGACGATCCTCTTCCAGTTCTTAACCGAATCGGTTATTCTGTGCCTGATCGGTGGAGCCATCGGCTTTATCATCGGGGTGGCGCTGGCTGCCGGCGTCGCGATCGTGATGAATATTCCCATCGAAATGCGGGTGAGTACCATCGCCATCGCCGTGGGCTTTTCCAGCGCGATCGGCATCTTCTTCGGCATCTATCCCGCCCGCCGTGCTGCCCATATGCTGCCCATTGACGCGCTGAGAAGGGAGTAAACCCTATGCCATTGGTTGAAATTCAAGACGTCTACAAAATCTATAACCCCGGGGAAAACGAGGTGCGCGCCCTGGACGGCGTAAGCCTGACCATCGACCACGGGGAATTTGTCGCTATCATCGGGCATTCCGGCTCGGGCAAATCCACGCTGATGAACATGCTCGGGCTGCTGGACGCATCCACCTCCGGGCGCTATTTTCTTGACGGAAAGGATGTTTCGCGCCTGACGGACGATGAACTGAGCGAGATCCGCAACAAGCAGATCGGTTTTATTTTTCAGGGCTTTAACCTGATCGCCAGCCTGACGGCGCAGGCAAATGTGGAGCTTCCGCTGGTCTACCGCGGCATGAAGAGGGAGGAACGCGCTCGGCTTGCCTCGGAAGCCTTGCAGCGTGTAGGGCTTGCGCAGCGCGCGGGGCATCGCCCGGCGCAGCTGAGCGGCGGGCAGCAACAACGCGCCGCCATTGCCCGCGCCGTCGCCGCCCGCCCGCCGATCATTCTGGCCGACGAGCCAACCGGCAACCTGGATTCCAAGACAGGGCGGGATGTGATGTGCATCCTGCATGAACTGCACGAGGAAGGGCGCACGGTCATCCTCATCACGCACGACGATGAAATTGCCGCCGAAGCCCAGCGCGTTGTCCGCATTCACGACGGCAAGGTTGTGGAGGATCGGCGCGGTGCTGCGGACAGATAAAACCATTTTCGCGGAATTTCAAAAAATCACCAAAAATGCAACCGGCTCTCAATGAGGTGTGTCCTTTGAGCGTCGGTTGCGTCTTTTTCGTTCTTTGCTATTATTGCTGGCTTGCGGCTTGTCTTTTTCGCGCAGTTCTGCGCTGTCTACCATGATAATAGTGGCTTCGTCATCCGTTAAATCACGGACGATACAGGGCATTTCGCCGCGCTTCGCAAGCTCGACGTGATGTTCCTGACCTACTTCGTTTTCGCGCTTATCTTTGATGCGCTTCGTTAGTGTCAACAGGTCCTAATTCTACCGCTTTTTCCTTCCCACCTTAAGTTCCACCTCCTCGTCCACGGTGGAACTTAAGGTGGGGATTTACGGGAATTTACGTTGCCGTGGAAATTGCGCGAATGGCGCTTGACAAGCTCGCGTGATTGTGGTATCATACCGGTGCTGTGGCGGGCGTGGTTTAGTGGTAGAACATCAGCTTCCCAAGCTGAGAGTGCGGGTTCGATTCCCGCCGCCCGCTCCATCAAGGTAATCTGAAAAAGATGCCTACGCAAAAACCCGCTCAGTGAGCGGGTTTTTGCCATGTCTGAGGGCAAAATCTCGAAACCTCATTTTATGGATGAAAAAAGCCTGTTT
>JAITGE010000038.1 GCA_031280825.1 Oscillospiraceae bacterium
CGGCTGTTCGACAAAACCGGCGAGGTAGTTTGGGATATTGAAAACCATGATATGACTTTGTGTTCGGAAGTTATGATGGACATTATCGGGCGCATGGAAGCAAAGCGCCCCGGCTTGAATGGCAGCTTTGTTTCGCGTGAGTACGACATAAAACAAAACGGTCAAAAAATCGGCACGGTTGCCATTAAGTCCTACGGCCCCTATTTTTTGAGCGAGAGCGAATTTCGCTTTTTGGATTCATTGAATCTTGTGTTGATTATCACAGGTTCGCTGGCGCTCTTTTTCTCCGTGGTGGTCGCCGGTTTTTTGGCGAAGCGGATTTCCCGCCCGGTGATAAAAACGGCGAATATCGCCACGCAAATTGCGGATGGGAACTATAAAATCCGTTTCAAGGGACAAATAAAAACGCAGGAGCTCGACGAGTTAGTTACCGCAATGAATCATATGGCGCAGTCACTCGACAGGCAGGAAAGCCTTAGAAGGCGTATGACTACGGATATTGCCCACGAATTGCGTACTCCTCTGATGGCTGTTTCTTCTCATATAGAAGCTATGATAGAGGGGGTTTGGGAACCGACCCCGGAGCGGTTGCAAGGCTGTTATGAAGAAATCGAAAGAATTACTGGCCTTGTGGCGGAATTGGAAAAGTTAACGCAGGTGGAAAGCGATAAACTCAAACTGGAAAAGGCAACAATAGACTTGCTGGAGCTTGCCCGTTCTGTGAGCGACAATTTCGAGAGCGAGAGTGCAAAGAAGGGTATTTCGCTGGAGGTGGTGGGTGAATCCACAACCGTGTCTGCTGACAAAGGCAGGTTGACGCAGGTAATAACCAATCTGCTGTCAAACGCCATCAAATATACGCCGGAGGGTGGTCACATTCGCGTTGCTGTAAAAAACACGCCGGACAGCGACATTGTTGAGGTTTCGGATAATGGGATCGGTATTTCCGGGGAGGAGTTGCCTCTTATATTTGAGCGGTTTTACCGCACGGATAAATCCCGCAACCGTCAAACAGGCGGCATAGGAATCGGGCTGACGATTGCAAAGTCCATTGTGCAGGCTCACGGCGGGCATATTGAAGCAGAAAGCAAATCCGGGCAAGGCAGCCGTTTTACGGTATCTTTGCCGAAAAACAAGGTGAAGAAATAACGATACTTTTATGAGGGCAAGGTGGTGAGTTTGCTGTGCAAAAAATATATGACAAATTAGGTTGCGTGGTCAAATCCGCCCGCCAAGCCATGCAGCTAACGCAATCGCAACTGGCACAGCGATTGGGCATTACCGCCGGATACCTCAAAGCAATAGAAAACAGCGGTAAAAAGCCCAGCTTTGATCTGCTCCACCGCATCATTAACGAGCTGGAGCTTTCCACAGATTATATTTTCTATGCGCATAAGAAAGACAAGCCGTCTCCGGCTCCGAAGACAGCAAAAGGGGGCGTAACAGCCGAGTAGGAGGGTGCAGCCCATGTTACATAGTAAAAGGAGAACGCAGCCGCGTGGCACTGGCTGCGCCATTTAACAGCTAACGGAATACTGATTTTACAATTTCATAATTTCTTAAAAAAAGCCTGTCTTTTTCGACGGGCTTTTATGTTTCTCAGGGTGAACTGACAGTTCCCCTTGCTGCAAGCAGTACCTGATTGATGTTGATACAGACAGCTTTCAGGAATACGACGAGATGTTCAAGACCGTCCCCGGCGACTTTGAGGACTGCATCAAAACAACCAAGACTGCGCTGATCACGGCGGCTGGCGTCGAACTCGATGAAGGGCGTGTCCTCATCACAAAGGACAACATTGAGATCGACAGGGAGCTATTTATCGAGGACGACTATATCAACGCCTACATCGGCGCATGGTTCGATGTGGACGCCCGGTTCGGGACGCAGACCCACGGCACCGATGATTATCTTAACGTGTACGCAAACTTTACCCCAGCAACGGATGAACTGGAGGTCGGCTATACGCTGCTCAAAGCGGACGGTTCGGACAGCGACTTTGTCGCGGTGGAACTGGCTGACAGCGAGCGCGACGCCATCCTCGAAAAGCTGCGCGAAGCCGGGCTGGATGAGTGCATCGCTGAGATGAGGGACGAGCCGGATGAGAGCGAGGGGCTAACGATGACATGATGCAAGGCCGCACTCGAAACTGTTTCAACATCGCAGAATTTTTGTGAGCTTTGCGGCCTTGACTTCATGCTGAAAACCATTGATATAACTGGATTTTTCCTATGAAAACAGGTCAAGGACGCAACAATCCCGTGGATATACTACCACGCTTTTTCGCACGGATCAGTACGGCCTTGATTTGAGCGGTCGACGGCAACGAGGACAGTGAAAAAACTCACTCTTGTAATCTTATCGCTCATCCGATATTCCGATATACTGAATAAGGCAAATTTGCTGGCATCTTTTTCGTCAGCCTATTACAACGAAGCGGGCAAGTCCTTGATATACAAGACTTGTCCGTTTTTCATTTCTGTTTATCCGCTCGAACCAAAGGCAAGTCCAAAGCGAAAACGACGGCAGATTTTATCCGCTTTTTAGGCGAATCTGTCAATCTAAACAGCATGAGGTCTGACCCCTCGGAATAGGCTATAATAGCCACACCAGAGGGAGGAAATATTCATGCCGAGAAAACCCGCTGCCGCGCGGTCTATCACCATGCAGTCCGATACCCCAAATATCACTTGGGGAAAATTGTGTGCGGAGGTTGTCCGATTCAAGCGCCTGCGCAACCTTGCGCCTGACACCATCAGTTATTACGAGGACTGCGGGCGGTACTTCGCTGATTTCTTTGGCGAGGACGCTTTGTGCCAAACAATCACGGAGGACACCTATTACAATTACATTGAGTATCTGCACGAAACCAAGCCCGATTTGAAAACCACAACGGAGCGTTCCTATCTGACGGGGATTCGGGCGATTCTCTATTTCAGCATGAAAAAGGACTATATCCAGCAATTCCGCGTCCAGCTGCCCAAGATGGATGAAGTCATCGCGTGACCTCCTTTTGATGTTGTTTTTGCAGTTGGCAGACCGCAAATCTATTCTACTTCAAAAGGAGCTTTTGCGCAATACCGCTTTAAGCGTTGACCCCCGGCATTGCCGGGGGTTTTGAATACATAATGAGCGAAACCATCGCCTTTTTTGGGCGATGGTTTCAGTATGCGGGTTTTGGTGGATCCTCACGGGCTCGAACCGTGGACAACCCGATTATGAGTCGGGGGCTCTAACCGACTGAGCTAAGGATCCGTTTATGCGCGGTTACAACTGTTCCAGCACCTCAAACATGCCTGCCGCGCTTTCTTTGGTTGCGTGCTCGCTCACGTTCAACACCCTTGCGCGGGTTCTATGCACACCAACGCTGATTGTGATTTCATCGCCCGGCTTGACCTCGTATGAGGCGCGCGCAGGCTTGCTGTTCACCTCCACGTGCTTCGCGTCACAAAGCGCGTTGGCAATGGTACGCCGCTTCACAAGACGCGAAACCTTAAGATATTTATCCAACCGCATGCTCTGTCCTCCCCTAACTCCCCTTAACCGCATCGGGGCGCATACTGATTTGTACCGTATAGCTTTGCGATAAGCCCTCTAGCTTGATATACAACCGTTCCCCCAAGGGCGGCAATTGATACTCTTCAACACCTTCGGGCAAATTCTGGTATCCGCTGATGACCGCCGCGCCATCTACCATTATGACCTGATAACGCCCAAACGCCTGGTAAAACCCAAACAGCGCGCGGTAACTCACCTCGGATATAGGCATGGGCGTATCCAACGGTAAAGGCTCAAGCGCAAGCCGATCTGAAAAACGGCGCAAAAAATGCCGCGGAAAAAGAATACTCACCGCGCCGGTGGGGGAAGCGAACGAGGTTTGCAAACAGCTGAACTGATACTGCACACCCCGGCGATGCGGCTTCTCGGTCACGACATCCGGTTTGCCGACTTCATTGGTGATCACCTCGCTCTCAAGCTCCTCTGCCGGGCAAAGGTAATAATAATCCGTGCGCCCGTCAATCACCTGCAGCAGCAGAATGCTGCCGCCTGGGCGTTCCAGCTTTACATCCGCGGGTAACTGCGCCACAATGACTTCCGCCAATTCATCCGTGGATAGCTTAGAGCGAAAAAGGGTTTGCGCCGCGTCCTCCGTCGCTTCCGGCTTCGCGCCGGGAATACGCAAAACCAAGCTGCCACCGCCCCAAGCGGAGCGCAACACGATCTCCTGCTCTGCTTGCTTGCAACCGGCAAAACCCGCGCAAAAAACACTCAAGAGCAAAATGACACCGACAACACGCTTCATTTTTCCTCCCCGCCCGCTTACAGCGGCAAATGCAACGCAAGCACCACGCCCGCGAACACAATGGAAACCATCGAAAGCAGCTTAATCAAAATGTTAATGGAAGGACCGGAGGTATCCTTGAACGGGTCGCCCACCGTATCGCCAGCCACCGCCGCCTTATGATTTTCTGATCCCTTGCCGCCGTGATTGCCGGCTTCAACATATTTTTTTGCGTTATCCCACGCACCGCCGGCGTTTGCCATCATCACCGCCAGCAGGAAGCCGCTCACCAGTGCACCCGCCAGCAAGCCAACCACGCCGGATGGACCAAGCAGGAAACCCGAAGCCACAGGCGCCAGTAGCGCAACCGCCGAAGGCAGCAGCATTTCACGCAAAGAAGCACGCGCACACAAATCCACACAGGCTGCATAATCCGCTTCCGCCCTGCCCTCCATCAAGCCCGTGATTTCACGGAACTGCCGCCGCACCTCGTTCACAATCGATTGCGCGGCTCTGCCCACCGCTTTCATCGTGAGCGCGGCGAACAAAAACGGAAGCATCGCACCCAAAAGCAAACCGATCAAAACCACGGGGTTTGTCAGGCGCAAATCCAGCACAACATCCGGCGCAAGCTCTTTGACGCGGTCTGTGTAAGCAACTATCAGCGCAAGCGCCGTCAGTGCCGCCGAACCAATCGCGAAGCCCTTCCCCGTCGCCGCTGTCGTGTTTCCCAAAGAATCCAGCGCATCCGTACGCTCGCGCACTTCCTTTGGCAAGCCCGCCATTTCGGCAATCCCTCCTGCATTATCCGCCACAGGACCGTAAGCATCCGTAGCAAGGGTAATGCCCAAGGTAGAAAGCATCCCCACAGCAGAAATAGCAACACCATAAAGACCCAACGCGGGGTTGCCCTCACCGCCGGAAACAAAAAACGAGACCAGCACCGAAGCGCCAATGATAACCGCGGGCGCGAGGGTCGAAAGCATCCCCAACGAAATACCGCCGATGATAACCGTCGCCGCGCCTGTTTTTGTTGTGCCTGCCAAGCGCTGCGTAGGCTTATACGTATCAGAAGTGAAATATTCGGTGAAAAAGCCGACCGCGACACCCGCCGCCAGACCCGAAAGCACGGCAAAATACACGCCGACGTGCTCCTTGCCCAGCATCGACCAAACCAGCGGAAACGCCGCCAAGGCGATCAACAGCGCCGAAAAATTCGTTCCGCGCCGCAGTGCGCTCAGCAACGATTTTTGGCTCGCCTGCTCCTTTGTCCGCACCAAAAGCGAACCCAAGATGGAAGCAATCACCCCGATGCCGGCCATCGCAAGAGGAACCGTCACCGCCTGTTCGCCCGAAACCGCATCGCCAACGGCGTGCGCTGCCGAAACACCCAGCGCCATCGCGGAAATCACCGAGCCAACGTAGCTTTCATACAGATCTGCACCCATACCGGCAACATCACCGACATTATCGCCCACATTGTCGGCAATCACAGCGGGATTGCGCGGGTCATCCTCCGGGATTCCCGCCTCCACCTTGCCGACCAAATCCGCGCCCACGTCCGCCGCCTTGGTGAAAATGCCGCCGCCCACACGCGCAAACAGAGCCATAGAGGACGCCCCCATGCCGAAAGTCAGCATTGCGGAGGTAATCTCCTCCGCCGGCTTTTCAAAGCCATATTTGAGCAAAAAATACCACACCGAAAGATCCAATAACCCCAGCCCCACAACGGTGAAGCCCATCACGGAGCCGGCTGAAAACGCTACGCGCAGCCCCCCGTTAAGGCTTTGCGACGCCGCCTGCGCCGTACGGGCATTCGCCGCCGTGGCAATCTTCATGCCCACAAAACCGGAAAGCCCGGAAAAAAAGCCGCCGGTAATGAACGCAAACGGCACAAAGGTTGTGATGATTTTTCCCTTTGAGCCAAGCGCCAGCGCCAACAAGAGCAAAAACATAGCCGCAAAAAAGATCGCAACAATCCTATACTGCCGCCGAAGATACGCGTTCGCGCCCTTGCAAATCTTTTGCGAAATAGAAATCATTTTTTCGCTGCCCTGCGGCGCTTTCAGCACACGCCGCATCATCAACAGCGCGAACGTCAAGGCGAAAACCGCACCAACGGGAGTTAGCATAACCAGCCAGTTCGAATTCATAGCAACCCTTCCTCTCCCCGACTCTGCCCTTATTATACCAGATTGCGAAAATATTTGCAAGGGCAATTCTATGTTTTCTTTCCGCGTTTTATGACAAGGATTTGTTTTGGTTAACTTAACACCTCCCAAAAACGCAGCTGAAGCTTTAACGCTCGGGGGTTCTGCCCACGAACCCCCGAGGTTTATCACATGACCGCGTTAAAAAACACTTGACAAACGACGCGCGCTGTGGTATGCTTGTCCTGCGAGTTAGCTATAGCTAACCGATAAAGAAAGGGGCAAACCACTATGTTCGACATCCTCTCTATCTTCAGCACCCTTTTCGGCACGGCTGCCGGCACGCATGAGCTGCTCGGCGGCTTTTGGGGCTGGCTGCAGTTGCTTGTGGATTCCTTCGTGAGCGTCGTCGAAACCATCCAGGGGCTTCTGCCCGCCTGAGCAAGCAAGCCGAAATCGGGGCGCAGGTCGCAGGGAAATCCCCTGCCCCTGCGCCCCGATACGGTTTCCCCGAAAAAAATCACATGCGCTTATGCGTGCCGTCACACCAAATACCAGATCCAGCCAAAGAACAGAACCACGATCACCCACTCAAACCAATCTGCAAGCGCCGGAATACCGCTCAGCCACGAAGGCAGCAGCGCTTCCCATTTTTGCAGTGCGGTCGGCGCAGGTTCCTGCACAGGTGCCGGTGCGGGTTCAGCAACTGTAACCACAAGCCAAGGCGCGACAAGCGGCAGAAAATCCATTTCCAGCTCCGCTGTTGGCGCGGAAAGGATATACACACCCGCTTCGTCAAACGAAACGGTGAGGACTCCTTCTGCATCCGTTGTAACGTAAGTCTCGCCGAACCAGGCCGCACCGCCTTCCGCCTCCACAAACAGGATATCCGTTTCGATAACGTTTTCCGCCTCAAAATAACCCGCGCCAGCAGCAGCGCGCATCGTCAGCACCGCCGCTTCGCCGGGAGCAAGGTTCAAAGCGTCCACGCGCGCGCCGTCCCGCTCAAACCAAGCGTAGGCATCCATATAATACGCATCCTGATACAGAAACATCTCAATACGGTCACCCTCGTGAATCGTTTCGCGATTGACCGAATCCGTCATAATGCCATTCGACAAGAAACCGAAATTGAAGCCCGCATCACCGAGCATTTTTACCACGCCCGCGCCGTACGGACCATAGCTGACCGCGAAATCCTCCGTCAGCGCATCTTCCCAAATAGAATATTCCGCCGCGATGATCGCGTCCATTAAAGAAACCTCGCCCGCCGCAACCTCATCCGTGTACCCGTAGGTATCCGAAAGATCTGCGGTAACAGTGAAGGTCTGCGGAGCAACCACCCAACCTCCGCCGCTTTGGTAAGACAGCGTAATGGTAACAGTCGCGGGTTCAACAGGGACAGCACATACCGCAGCCGAACCCAAAAAAGTCAGCAGCAGCGCAAGAAGCAGGATTGCCGGATTGCGTAAACGTCGCATTACATTTTTCCTCCCGATTTTGTATGTTTATCACCACGGGCAAGAAAATTCAAGCGACACCAAACCGGGGCGGGATAAAAATCCTGCCCCATCCGGCACCGACCGCATTCTCCATTGCCCAAGAATGACCGCGTCCGCAAAAGCATGGCAGGTCTCCCGGCTGATGGAGCAAAGACGCCTTCTCGGGAGGCTTGCCCCCAATGGCCGTTGCCTTTGTGCGGTGAAATTCACCATCCAATCACGGTAGTGGCTGCTGTGCCGGATTCGCACCGGCTTCCCTTTTCACCCGCATTTCTGCGGACACCATGCTCAGGTCAAAATATTCTGTTTGAGTCATTATACGACAGCTTGCTTGAAAATGCAAGTAAAAAATCAGCTCCCCTGTGCCTCTTCCTCCACGATCAAAAAACGTTCCTGCCCGGCAGCTTCCCCGAGCGTCTCAAAAATCTGAACAGTTGGCTTACCCGCGTTCCACCCCGCGTCCAACGCCCAATCCGCACCGCGCGTATCCACGGCAATGGCGTCGGCAGCCGTGTTCCAAAGGTCGCCGCCGTATTCCTCCCCGCCGTCCAACGCCGCCTCGGCAGGCAAAAGCACCAGCAGCCGCGCACCGTTCGCCGCAAGCTTCGCCTTGGCAAGAAATTCGCGCAAGCAGCGATTGCGGGCGGCAGGAGCATCCGCCTCGCCATCCGCAGCCAGATTCGCCGCCTGCAGATTCCCGGCAGGGAAGCTGACGGAATCCAGCAGGATATTATCCACACCCATCGCCGCAATTTCCGCAATCAGCGAAAGAAGATAGCCTTGCGCGGCATCCGTATAAGGATTGAGCCAACGCTGCCCCAGCGCATCGGACCAGGGCATAGGCTTGGTGCTGTCGCTTTGCAGAATCGCCCCGTCCATCATCAGACCGGCGGCGAGGGGGTCGCGGAAGCAGTGCAGCAGGGCAATGGTTTCAACACCCGCCGCCTTATAGTCTTCCAGGCAAGCCTGCACCTGCGAGCGCGCTTTGCGGCTTGCGCGAAGTATATCCATTTGCGGCAGCGTGGATTCATATGTGAGGTAACCTTCTTTGTCTTTAAACAGGATGACCGCCGCGTTGCAATCGCTCTCCTCCGCTTGGCGAATGACGCGGCCTGTGCGTTCGCGGGAATCAAGCATGCGCAACGGCGCATAAAGCGCGCGGAGCAAAGGAGCGGACGCCGCCTGCGGCGCAGCGACCGTTTGCGTCTGTGTGAGCGCTTGCGTAGTCGTTTGCCCGTTGACAATGGACGGAGCAGACGGCGGCATTTCGGAAATCTGCAGCAGCGTTTCGGCAGCGGTGAAGCCGACGGCAACCAACAGAAACAGCAACAGGGCACGCAAACCGTAACGGGCGAAACGCCGAAGAACCCGAACGCTCCTGCTGCGCACGCCGATAACAGGGTCGCGAAAATCACCGGAAGCTGTTTGTCTGCCCGCGCCGCGCTTGCGCCGCGGCGGCTTTGGAAGCTTGACAGGTCTCATTTTTTTGCGCATAACGACACCGTTCCTCGATAAAATCAACGCAGACGCACAGGGGCATACCCGGCGGCGTCGCCGCGCCCCTCGGCAATTTCATAACCGACGCTCTCGATTCTGCGCTGCAAGCATTGGCGGCATTCCGCCGCCTCTTCGCCCGTACAGATCTTTCCGTCATAAAGCAAATATTTTTTGCGTACATTCACAGGCGAAAGATTGGGCATCACGACATTCGCGCCCGCCAGCAAGCCGCGCTCGCGACCTCGCGGGTGTATTGTCCCCAAGGCGGTGGTTGCGGGCAGCAGCACGGCGGGCAGCAGCAGCCGCGTGATTGCCAGCAACCGCAGCGTTTGCTCCAAAGTGCCGGGCGCGGCGGTGGCAAATGGTGTTGCGCTGTGCGGCAAAAACGGACCGATGCCCACCATCTGCGGCCGGAACGCGCGCAGAAAGTCCAGATCATCCAGCAGGCAATCCACATCCTGCCCGGGCGAGCCGACCATAAAGCCGCAGCCTACCTGATAGCCCAGATCCCTGAGCGTTTGCAAGCAGGTCATGCGCGGCGGCAACCGCATTTCGGTAGGGTGCAGCTTTGCGTAGTGCGCTTCGTTGGCCGTTTCGTGGCGCAAAAGATACCGATCCGCGCCTGCCGCCTTGAGCGCGGCGTAGCTTGCGCAGCCACGCTCCCCCATCGAAAGTGTGATCGCGCAATCAGGATATTGACGGCGGATAGCGGCGACAATCGGGCAAAGGCGGTCGTCCGTGAACCAAGAATCTTCGCCGCCCTGCAAAACAAACGTACGAAATCCCAGCGTATACCCCGTT
>JAITGE010000026.1 GCA_031280825.1 Oscillospiraceae bacterium
TTGCTATCGCGCGGATATGCGGGAGAAAATCAGAGCGGTCATGCGTTACGCGGGTCCGCGCATGCTCCTGCATCACCCTGTGATGGCAATCCGGCATTTCATAGCGAAATAATGCTAGAATTTTTCTGCGCTGTCGCGTGATTTTGAGCCGCTTTCCAGTGCGTCCAAATCCGCTTCACGGTATAGATGAATGCCGGGATAATGCGTATCAATGAACAAGTCAATCCCCAGCGCCGCCGCGCGGACGCAGAACCAGCGATCCTCGCCCCAGAAGCTTACATTTTTGATGCGTGTGAAGCTTGCTCCCTTGCGGATTGCCGCCGCTGAAACAAGCGTACAGGCAGCCAGCCCGCCAACCTCATAAAGCCCCGGCTTTTGCAATTGGGAAAGGAAGGCTTCTTGCATGGTCTCGCGCTGCGTCTTGGATACATTGGTTGGCGCCATTTCGTAGTTGTCAAAGAGCCAGCAATTCGGCATGGGGCGCGTGTTAGGTCGCCAGGCGGCCCAGTTAATTTCGCTCACAATTTCCTTGCCCACGCCCACCAGGTGGTGCAGCAACCCAGGCGCAATCAGGGTGTCGGCGTCAATCAGGAAGAGGTAGTCATAACCACCTTCCTTTGCTTGGTCAATGAGTAGGTTTTTCAGCATCGAAACACGGGCAATGAGGGAATGCGTCCAGTTGTGGCTGAATTCGCTGGTGACATATTGTTCGTCACGCAACGGGGCGGCGGCGACGGTCACACCTGCCGTTTCGTGCCGAAACGCTTGCAAGAGCGCGGAAGATTCCGGTGTTTGGTTGTCGTCAATAAAGTAAAAATCCAACGCTTCGTGCGTGGTTTCGAGCTTTGCCATGGATTCCAGGAATTTTGCAAGGATGCGCGGCGGTTTACAAACGGAAGAACCGATCAAAATATGCGGTTTCTGCTGACCCATCAAAAGAACCTCCCACCAGCTATAGTATTGCACACAATTCTATGCCGGGGAAATTGCTTTCATGCGTTTTTTGTCCTAAACGAAGCGCGGCGCATACACTGGAACAGGACGCGCCACAAGACTGCGTGGCGCCATCCGAACCAAGAAAGGAATTTGCTTATGGCTTCATATAACGGCGGCGGCCGGTGGTGCGACAATTGCCGTGCGAAGTGCAAGCGCTGCGGAGGTTCGCATTGCAATCCGACCCCGGATTGCCCGCAATATCCAAACAACCCTTGCTGCCCGCATTTTCCGGCATATTCTGATTGCCCTACGTACCCACCTTATCCCGCTTGCTTGGCGTATCCGCCCTATTTTCCTTATCCTCCTTGCTGCCTGATCTATCCGCCGTGCCCGCAGATGCCTTTTCCATGCAACCCGCCGCGTTGGATATGCCCGCCATTTTCTCCGTTGTTCGGCGGTGCAAACGCAGGCTCGCTTTATGCCAAATATGGAATTGCGGGCGATGGCGCGGCAGAGGCATCTTAGCGGATATAAATAAAGCCGCCCGTTAACAGAGGCGGCTTTCCGGTTTCTATTGATTTGCTTCCATTTCGACCCAAGCCGCAAGCACGGCGCCGCTGCTTTTCTGCAAGATGATGTAGCACGTGCCGGTTTCGATCAGCGGCTGCTTCCAGGTTTCGCCGACGACCAGCAGGGCGTCGCCCGCTTCGTCCGCATATACCTTGCGGTTGCTGGCGGACATATGCCCTCGCAGCGAAGGATTGGTCACAATGCGTTCCCAGAGCTTTCCCGCATTTTCAAAAAGATACTGCGGGTCGCTGTATGCCGTATCCAACGGCGCTGCAAAAAAGAAATCCTTTGCGGCGGCGATTTGATTTCGATATTCGGTCACCGAAAATGAACCGATCTTTACCGCAGGGAATGAGGGCAGGCTTGGGAAGGAGTATGTCGTTTGCGGATCAGTGGTGGTTGCTTCTTCTTCCCTTTTCTCACAGGCGCTCAGCAGTGAAACTGCAAGGCAAAGAGCCGCGGCTGCAAGCAGGGAACGCTGCACGGTTTTACGCATCATTGGCATCCTTTCGGGTTAAACGCGCGATTTCATCACTTCAGGGTCAATTGCGTCGGCGGGTTCAGCGGTTGGATCGGGGTCGGCAAAAGCGACATTGGGGTTTCGCGCTCCCTTGTGGTGGTAAGGGAACAGCCGCAGCCCTATGGCAAAAACAGCGGCGCCGACGGCATTCAGAACCATATCCGCCATGGTGTCCATCAGCGGATAACGCTGCCGGTAGTCTGAAAGTGGGTTGGCGGGCGAACCGCCGCCCGGATTGAAGAAGGGGCGCACTTGGTTTGCCTCTTCCGCCATGCGGTAGCTCCAATGCTGGGTATCGCCCATGCCCGGTGAAAGCTGATCAAAGGTGAACTCAAAAAGCTCCCAACAGCTGCCGACAATAAAACTCATGCCTACGGAGGCGATCAGCAGAATGTTCATGGGGCATTGGCTTTTGTGCTTGCGCTGCAGGGCAACGCAGATCTCATACCCAAGCATCACTGCAAGCGCGCCCCCCAGGCAGTGAATAACATCGTCCCACCACCAGATGGTGTAATAAAAATTCACAAACGCACCGCAAAAGCCTGTGGCGACAGCGAAGGGGATAATCAAATTCTGCGTATAAGAGGAAGCCTGCCGAAACAGGCTGTTTTTCGGGAACCAGCACTGAATAATTTCCCACAAAAAACAAAGGGGCAGATAGATACACATCATCAGCAGAAGCTTGTTTGGCTGCACCTGCGTCATAACACGCGGGTCGCTAAGCAGCGTAGAAAAGCGCGGCAGGCGATCCAATGGGACGACCGTCCAGACGGAGGTGCAAATAAGCCCGTAAATAAAACAGATGCGTCCCATCCACCAAAAAACGAATTGCCAAGGCTTTGCGCCGGCGCGGATGCGTTGACGGTAGCTCATTTCAAGCTTGACTTCGGTTTGTGCCATACTTAGGTGTCCTCCGTCGTTTCGTGTTGTTCTGCCTCGGGGTTTTCTTCCAGATCCTTGAGTGCCTTCATGTCCTGCTCGTAGCTTGCGATGGGAGGCTCCGTCGCTTCAGGCACGGCTTCGTCTTTTGCCGGTTGCGGGATTTTACGCAAAGCCAAGCCCTCCTGCCCCGGGATATCCGGCGGCGCGGGCATCGCCCAGGGGTTTTTGCTGATCGCCTGCGTTTTGCGCAAGGGTTCGTGTTCGGCTTCGGGCGTGACCTCGGGTGCAGACGGCGATTCGGGCTCGGAGGGGCTTTCAGGCTCTGCAGACGCGAAGGATACGGACGACTCTTCACCGACGTCGTCTTCCTCCTTCGGTCTGCGCCGTGCCAACAAAATGACCAGACCAAGCCCGGCGATCAGAGCGGCGACCGAGCCAACGGTTACGGCGCGGCGCAGCGAATCACGGTTGGTATCGCCATACGTCGCCGGTTCGTCTTCATCTGCGCCGGCGGTCAGGCTCGTGCGCGTCACGCCGTCTGGCTCGGTGTAATACACGTTGAAATCCGGCACATCGCGATGCGGCACAGATTCGTTTGTATAAATTGCCGGGCGGTTGGAGGAAACGCTTTCCTTTGTCGTGGCGGAGGTCGTTTCGCTCACCATTGTTGTTGTCGTTGTCGTTGTGGTTGTTGTGCTTGGCGGGTCGGTGAGCAGCGTTATCTCCGGCGGGAACGTGTTGCCGAATTCGTCCGTTTCTGGCTCGGTGGGCAGGGTTGGCAACGCTGGCACGCTTTCGCTTGAAGTTTCCGGCGGCGTGCTTTGCGTCGTTCCGCTGCTGTTATCCGCCGCGCTTGCGCTTGTTGGCGCGGCGAGAGCGGGATGTGCCGCCGCAACGATTGTCGCCATGACCAGCAACGCAAAGCCTACGCGTAGCAGATGTTTTTGCCGCATTCTGCCCACCTCCTCCATTTCTCCTTCGACAGTATAGCAGAAATGCACGGGATATTCAACTGCTATTTTTGGAAAAGGAATGAAAGCGGTGCTTGCTTATTGAATTGGCGCGATGCGAAAGGAAAACTCCAGCGCTTCGCGGCAACGGATTCGGTAGGCATCCAGGGTTTCCGGACCGCAGCTCGCGGTGCCCGTGCCACGTACGAAGCCGTCGATGCATAGGTATGTCGTGCCATCGTCCTTCAGATCCTCTTGGTGCTTGGCCGCCGCGAGATTGGCGGGGCTGTAATTGTGTGCGGTGAAAGCGAATTTGGTGGGCGCGTTGCAAAAACGCAAGCCGCCGCCGTCTTTGCTCGTGATGTTCAGCCAGCGGCAGGCGCAGCGTGTGCCGTTTTCCTGCGGCTTGATGTAAGGCTCATGCGTGCCCTGCACGGTGGTTGCGTGGATGCCCGTGTGGGTGTGCGCCCGGAGATCCGGCAGGTTTTCTTCGCTCCCCAACCCAAAATATTGCAGATTCTCCAGATCTCTTTCAAGCGGCAGCGTCAGCCCAAAGCGCGGGATTTCGCCGGAGCCGAAGGCGTCGGTGGGTTCGAGCCTTGCCGTGATTTCCGCTGCGCCGCCCGCGATGATTTTCGTTTGTACGGTTGCGGTGAAATAGGCTTGATCCATGCCGCAAACGGAATACACGGCGGTGACGCAAACGCCGTCGTCACATTCCTCGGCCTGCAGACCTTCGTGGCGCAGTGATGGCTCAAGCAGCCCAAGCTTTTCCAACGATTTTTTCACAGGTCCGTCGTTATCCAAAAAAGCGCGCGTGATATTCGGCTGCAAGGCGCGCCCGGTTAGCAGCTGGCGTCCGCTAACGGTGAAATAACGCAGCGCGCCGGTCTTGCGCTGGAAGGAATACACAACCTCACCCGCTTCAACCACCACGGTGCTTTTTTCGCGGTGCAGCACGGGCGTGGCGCCCTTGACAGGGGCTTCCGGCAAGAAGCACTCCTGCAGTGCCAGTTCTTCGTCCGCAATTTCGCGACCTTCTGCATCCAAATACAAAAAGCGGATGTGATATTCGTTTTTTGCTGAAAATTTTGGAAGCTCCAAGGCGGCTTCCACGCTTTTCATGGCGGGGACAGCCAGCGCTTGGCTGCCTTCGGCGGCAATTTCGCCGTTTTTGCGCAGTTGCCAGGCGAGAACACAGCTTTCGTCGGCAAAGCGGTTTGTGTTGGTGAAGGCGAATTTATTTTTGCTCAGTGCGCGCGCACGCAGAGGACGATAGACGTTCTTCATTGCAAGCGCACCCGTATGCGGCTTCCGGTCGGGGTAAAACAGCCCGTCGGCGCAGAAGTTGCTGTCGTGGATGCGCTCGCCGTGGTCACCGCCATAGGTCCAGCGGATTTTTGCGTTTTCACCGTGATCCACCGCGTGATCCGCCCATTCCCACACGCAGCCGCCCATCAGGTTGTCATAGCGATAGAACAGCTCCCAGTATTCCTCCAGCCCGCCGGGGCCAAACCCCATAGCGTGGACGTATTCGCATAAAAAATATGGTTTGCCTTTATAGTATTCCTCCGCTTCGCGTTTGCCGATGGCTTTCACCTTGTTTGGGTGGGTATACATGCCGGTGTTGACGTCGTAGTAATGCCCGGGATGCTTCCATGCGCCGCCCTCATAATGCACGGGGATTTCCGGATGAACGGCGTGCAGAAAGGCATAGCAGGCATCCTGGCAATGCACTCCGCCGGATTCGTTGCCTAAGCTCCACATGGTGACGCAGGCATGGTTGCGGTCGCGAAAGAGCATCCGTTTTACGCGATCCAAGTAGCGCGGAATCCATTTTTTGTCATTGGAAATGAGATCAATGTCATCATGGGTTGCACACGCGCCGTGGGTTTCAATGTCGGCTTCATCCACGACATAAAAGCCCAATTCATCCGCAAGCATCAGCAGATGCGGATCGGGCGGGTAGTGCGAGGTACGAATGGCGTTGACGTTATATTCCTTCATTAAACGCAGATCGCGCTCGTAATCCTCATAGCGCATGCAGTACCCCTTCAGGGGGTCGGTATCGTGGTGATTTACGCCCTTGAATTTGATGCCCTGCCCATTGAAAGTGAACACCTCGCCTTTGATATCCACGCGCTTAAAGCCCAATGGAACGCGGACAACCTGCGAAATACCGCTGTTGTTCTTCAAACGGAGCCAAGCCGTATAGAGAAAGGGCGTTTCAGCGTTCCATTCCTGCACCCGGAGCTTGTCAAGCGTTATGCTCATGCGCTCCTTTGCCGGGAGGCTGGCGTTCTGATCCAACCCGTCGATGCCGAACTCCAAGCTCCAGCCGCTTGTTTCGCCCAGGATTTCGGCGGCGATATTGAGCCGATATTCGCCGTCGCCCAGATATGTGGGGCGCAAAAAGAAATCGTTGATGTAGGTTTTTGGCAGATCGTAGAGCAGTACGTCGCGGAAAATCCCGTTCTCGCGAAACATATCCTGGCATTCCAAAAACGTAGCGGTGCTCCATTTGTATACCACGGCAACCACTTCGTTATCGCCCGCGTGCGCCACAGCGCTCAGGTCAAATTCAGCAGTGTTATGCGCCCCTTCGCTATAGCCGATATGGTAGCCGTTGCAATAAAGATCCACGCAAGCGCAAGCGCCCAAGAAGGCGATAATAATGCTGCGCTCTTTATTGCGCTCCGGCAAGGTGAAGCTCTTGCAATAAAGCCCGGCAGGGACGACCTCCGGCAGTGCCGGCGGCACATCCTCAAACTCGAAGCGGCTGTTGAGGTAAACCGGCGGCTCATATGCTTTGGCGATCCCTTCGGCGGGGCGCTGCCAGGTGTGCGGCACCTGCACCGAATGGAATTTGAAGCTGTCGGTATCCAATTCCTTCGGCAAATCAGCGGAATCCGCGAAATAACGGAACCGCCATTGCCCTGAAAGCACCTGCACCAAATCCGAGTGGTAGCGTTCTGCCCGCGCCGGGGTATTGCGCAGGGCATCTTCCCGACCGTAGGGTATGAAATAAGCTCTTGGACCCCGTTTGTTGTGTTCATACAGCGCAAAATCGCGGTAGGTACTGCGTTGGATGCGGTATTTCATGGGCGATTCTCCTTTTTCTCATACCTTTTCAAGCTTTGCGTAGTTTGCCATGAGCTTTTTTGTGCCGTGGGCATCAAACAGAACATCCAGAAGCGTATCGTTGCCCACGGGCTTTGCCGCGCGGATTTCGCCTTCGCCGAAGCTCCGGTGGCGAACGCGGTCGCCTTCCTTGAAGACCGAGGCGGTCGACTTCAGCGCGGGAACAGCCTTTGGCGCGGCGGCGGACGGCGCCGTGCTTGGTATGTGCTCCGTGTGCTGCGCGGGTTGCGGTGCGGGCGCACTTGCGCTTTCCACTCCCGTTTCGCGCAAAAAGCGGCTGGGCGGATTAAAGGTTGTGCTGCCATAGAGCATACGGCAGCGGGCTGTGGTGAAGGTCAGGCGCTCCTTTGCCCGCGTGATGCCCACGTAGGCAAGCCGCCGTTCCTCCTCCATATCCGCTTCTGCGCCGGAAAGCACCGTTTGGTAGCCCGGGAACACGCGTTCCTCCCAAGCCGGCAAAAACACCTGCGGGAATTCCAGCCCCTTGGCGGCGTGGAGGGTCATCAGCACGGCGGCGTCGGCGTCGGCGTTGAACTGGTCGATATCCGAAAGCAGCGCGATTTCCTCCAAAAATCCCCAAAGCGTCGGCGTATCGGCTTCGTTCTCATAGCGCAGCAGATTGGTTGAAAGCTCTTGCAGGTTTTCCATGCGGTCGTCATAGGTGTCGCGATCCAGCGCCAGCATCGCTGCGTAACCGCTGCGCTGCACAATCTGCTCCAGCAGCTCCGGTAAGCGCAGCTTTTCCATATTGCGGCGCAAGCGTTCCATCAACGCCATGAACGGGCGGATATTTCTTGATGTGCGGTTGAGTTGGGGATACTGATCCGCGCGCAGAAGCGTTTCATAAAGTGTTTGCCCTTGCTGCGCCGCCAGCGTCGCGGCCACCTGCACAGTTGCCTCGCCAATGCCACGCCTTGGCTCGTTGATGATGCGGCGTAAACGGATTTCATCCGCCGGGTTGGTGAGCACCGTTAAATATGCCAGCATGTCCTTGATTTCTTTGCGGTCATAAAAGCGATGTCCACCAACCACACGATAGGGCACGCCTGCGCGAACGAACGCCGTTTCCAGCGTATTCGAGAGCGCGTTCATGCGGTAGAGCACCGCGTTTGCCCCAAAAGGGATGCCCTTGGCGGCATTGCTTTGAATGGCTTCCGCGATGTAATTCGCTTCGGTCCGTTCATCCTCCAAGGCTTCCCAGCGGATCGCTTCACCCGTGCCGTTGCCTGTCCAGAGTGTTTTGCCTTTGCGCCCGCGATTGTTTGCAATCACGGCGTTTGCGGCGTCTAAAATGCTTTGCGTGGAGCGGTAATTCTGCTCCAGCCGGATGACTCTCGCGCTTGGATACCGCTGTTCGAAGCTGAGGATGTTATCCACCACCGCGCCCCGGAATCTATAAATGCTCTGGTCGTCGTCGCCGACCACGCAGAGATTCCCCCAGCCGCCCTGGAGCAGCTCCGCCAAACGATCCTGCGCAGCGTTGGTGTCCTGATATTCGTCTATCAGGATATACTTGAACCGCCGCTGGTATTGCTGCAGAATCTCGGTGTTGGATTCTAACAAACGAACCGTGTGAAAGATGATGTCGTCAAAATCCATTGCGTTTGCGTCATGGAGGATTTGCTGGTATTTAGCGTAGGCACGGGCGATTTGCTGCTTGTGCGTGTCGTTTCCGGCTTCCGCCGCGTATTGCGCGGGGGAGAGGAGCTGATCCTTCGCCCGACCGATTGCGCGCAGGATTCGCTTGTGCGGCAGGTATTTTTCATCCATATTCAGCTGTCGCTGGGCTTCCTTCATCGCGCGGCGGCTGTCGTCGCTGTCGTAGATGGCAAAGCGTGCGTTGAAGCCCGGCAAACCGCCGTCGTGCCGCCGCAGCAGCTTTGCGCAAACAGAGTGAAACGTGCCTGCCCACAGACCTTCGGCTTCCGCGCCGAGCACCTTGCCCAAGCGCTCCTTCATTTCGCTCGCCGCTTTGTTGGTGAAGGTGATGGCGAGGATGCTCCATGGCGCGGGCGCATCCCGGCGCAGCAGGGGCGCCGCTTTTGCCAAGGCGCCGGTCTCGCTCGCGGCGGCGGCGCGGAGCAGCTCCAAATCGTTTTTTTGCAGTGGGCGCTCAAAATCGGGGCTTGCCCATGCGTCCCCGTGCCGGATGATATTGGCGATGCGGTTGACCAGCACCGTGGTTTTACCGCTGCCCGCACCCGCCAAAACCAGCAGGGGACCGTTCACACAAAACACCGCCTGCCGCTGCATGTCGTTCATTTGCGCGAATGCGCGCTCCAGGCATTGGCGGCGCAGGGCGGCGCATTCCGCGAGGAGAGCTTCGTTCATACGCCGCCCTCGGCTGCCGCATCGTTTTCCAAATCACAAATGGAAAGGCGGCGTGCAAGCGCACGATCCTCGGTATTCAAATAATCGGAAAGATTGACGCCTGCCCTTTTTTCGCGCTGAAGGCGCAGCGCTTCGTCAATCTCTATGCTCGTCACCTCGCTGCCGCGGAGAATGACAACCTCGTTCCGCCGCCCTTGGCTGAGCAGGCGCACGGCATAATCGCCCATCCGCGCCGCAAGCACACGGTCACGCGCGGTGGGGTCGCCGCCGCGCTGGATATAGCCCAAAATTTGCGCGCGGGTTTCCACCCGTCCCGCGCTGCCAAAGGTTTCGGCTGTGGCTGCTTCGATGGCCTTTGCCATAGCCTCCGCACCGCCGGGGTAGCGTGTGCTGCCGAAGCCGTCTTTCTTGCCGGTGACGCCTTCGGCGACCAGCACAAGGAAGCTATTCTGCCCGGCGCGCTTGCCGGCGCAAATGCGCCGGGCGATAGAATCGTTGATGCGGGTGACCTCCCCGGGGTTGGGGAGAAAGCGCGGCACAGTCTTGCCCTTTTCCTCGCTCCAAGCCTCTTCTTGACCGAAGCAGGTTTCCTCCAGCAAAACAACGGCTGCCGCGCCGCAGGCAAGTCCGCCATAAAGCGTCAAATCACCCGCCATGTTGCCCATGATTTCCAACACGACGCAACGGTCGTGCGAAGCGGCGGTGTCGGCGATCGTGTCCGCTAGCTTTACAACCGTATTGAGCGCGGTGTCATAACCAATGGTATATTCCGAGCAAACGATATCGTTGTCAATTGTGCCGGGGATGCCGATGCAGGGCAGACCTTCTTCCGAAACATCCCGTGCCCCGGCAAAGGAGCCGTCCCCGCCGATGACGACAAGACCTTCAATCCCGGCGGTTCTTGCGCCGGCGATGGCGCGGGCGCGAACGTCCTTCTCCTTGAATTCCTCCATTCGCGCGGAGCCTAAAACAGTACCGCCGCTGCGGGCGATGCCTTCCACGCTCTCGGGTGTAATCAAAAACCAATCACCCGCGCAAAAACCCTTGTAACCCCGGCGGATGCCGAGGGTTTTGAAGCCTTGCTCCCTTGCCGCCAAAACCACCGCGCGAATGGCCGCGTTCATGCCGGGGCTGTCCCCCCCGGAGGTTAAAATTCCAATTGCGCGCCCGCCGTGCTTGCCCGTCATGTTCCCCATGCCGCCCCATCCCATTCGTCTAAAATCGACATCCCCCTAAGAATCCGGGGATAGGATAACATATCGCCACAGGCTTGTCAAGGCGGGTGCAAAAAAAGCGTTTCGAGGCCCTGCGCGTAAAAACACCATTGACTTCTTTTGACGCTTCATGGTATAATCACCAGTATAAATATACCGTGGAGGGACAATGCCGAAAAAGAGAGAATATGGGAACGACAGCATCACCATGCTCAAGGGCGCGGAACGCGTGCGCAAGCGGCCCGCCGTTATTTTTGGTTCGGACGGCTTGGAGGGCTGCGAGCACGCGGTTTTTGAGATCATCAGCAACGGCGTGGATGAAGCGCGGCAGGGTCACGGCGATAAGATTGTCGTTACCCGCTTTGCCGACGGTTCCATTGAGGTGCAGGATTTCGGGCGCGGTATCCCGGTGGAGTTCAACGAAGGTGAGCAGCGCTGGAATTGGGATCTCTGTTTTTGTGAGCTTTACGCCGGCGGTAAATATGATTCCAACGAAGGCGGGAGTTACACATACGCTCTTGGCTTGAACGGCTTGGGTCTGGCGGCGACGCAGATGGCGTCCGCCTGGATGGAGGCGGAGATTCGCCGTGACGGCTTCCGTTATACCCTGCGCTTTGAGCAGGGCATAAACGTGGGTGGGTTGCAGAAAGAGCCTTACGCCAAGAAGGACACCGGCAGCCGTATTCGCTGGAAGCCGGACTTGGCGGTTTTCACCGATATTGCCGTTACCGCGGCGTATTTTCGGGATACGCTCAAGCGGCAGGCTGTTGTGAATATGGGTGTGCGCATATTTTTGCGCGACGAAGCCGCGCCGGGCAAATACACCGAGGAAGCGTTCTACTATGCGGATGGCATTGTGGGCTATATGCAGGAGCTGGCGGGTGAGGCGCGCCTGACGGATATTCAGTTTTGGAGCGCGCAGCGCAGCGGGCGGGATCGCGCCGACCAGCCGGAATATCAGCTGAAAATTACGGCGGCGCTGTGCTTTTCGCGCACGGGGCAATTGAAGGAATACTATCATAATTCCAGCTTTTTGGAGCACGGCGGCGCACCGGATAAAGCGGTGCAGAGCGCATTTGTGGGGCACATGGACGCATACCTGAAAAACGGCAGATACAACAAGAGTGACCCGCGCGTCAAGTTCCAGGATATTGCGGATTGCATGATGCTGATTGTTTCGAGCTTTTCGACGCAAACGAGCTACGAAAATCAAACGAAGAAGGCGATCAACAACAGGTTCATCCAGGAGGCTATGACGGAATACTTCCGTCACCAGCTGGAGGTGTATTTTCTTGAAAACCCGTTCGAAGCCGAAAAGATCGCCGAGCAGGTGCTGATCAATCTGCGCAGCCGCGTGAAGGCAGAGCAAACGCGCATTAGCTTGAAAAGCAGCCTGCAAAAGGGCAACAGCCTCACCAACCGGGTGCAGAAATTTGTTGATTGCCGCAGCCGCGACGTGGAGCAGCGGGAAATCTGGATCGTGGAGGGTGATTCGGCTCTGGGCGCTTGCAAGCAGGCGCGGGATTCCGAATTTCAGGCGATTATCCCTGTGCGCGGCAAGATACTGAATTGCCTGAAGGCGGAATACGGGAAAATTTTCAAAAACGAGATTATTTTGGATCTGATCCGTGTGCTGGGCTGCGGCGTTGAGGTGCGGGGCAAAGAAGCCAAGGAGTTTTCTTCCTTTGATCTTGGTGCATTGAACTGGAACAAGGTGATCATCTGCACGGACGCGGATGTGGATGGCTTTCAAATCCGTACGCTGATTTTGACGATGCTCTACCGTTTGATGCCGAGCTTGATTGAAGCCGGCAAGGTCTACATTGCCGAATCGCCGCTTTATGAAATCACTGCGGGCGAAGAGACATGGTTTGCCTACACGGAGCGGGAAAAATCGCAGACGCTGGCGGCGCTGGAGGGGAAGCGCTTCACAATACAGCGCAGCAAGGGCTTGGGTGAAAACGACGCCGATATGATGAGCTTGACGACGATGAACCCTGCGACGCGGCGGCTGATTCAAATCTGCCCCGCCGAAGCGCAGGCGACCGCTGCGATGTTTGATTTGATGGAGGGCGACAACCTTGCCGGGCGCAAGGAGCATATTGCGCTGCACGGGCACGAGTATTTGGAGCTTGCGGACGTTAGCTGAAAAATTGTCATATAAAAAAGGAGTTTCACTGTGAAAGGCTATGGAATGCGTTGCATCGGCAGCCCCGCGTGGCTGGAAAAGGATATCCCTGTTTGCGGTCCGCTGGACGCGATCATTCAACCGACCATGGTTGCCGTCTGCTCATCGGATACGCATATTTTGCACGGCGGCTTCGGCGAACACAAGGATCTGATTTTGGGGCATGAGGCCGTCGGCATCGTGGCGGAGGTTGGCTCCATGGTGCGCGGTTTCCGCCCCGGGGATTATGTGGTTGTTCCTTGCTCCACGCCGGATTGGCTTTCGCCGACGATTCAATCCACCCCATCCAACGCGCATGACCGGGGACTGATGCAGAGCTTTAAGTTCATTGGCAGCAAGGATGGCATTTTCGCCGAACGCTTCCACGTCAACCAAGCGGACGCGAACCTCGCCTTGCTCCCGGACGGTGTAACGCCGGAGCAGGCGCTGATGACGGTGGATATGATGAGCACCGGCTACCATGGCGTGGAGTTGGCGGAAATCGGTTTTGGTGATACGGTTGTGGTGATCGGCATCGGACCGGTGGGCTTGATGGCGCTTTCCGGCGCGGCAATTCGGGGCGCCGGGCGTATTATAGCTGTTGGCACGCGCAAGCCCTGCGTGGAGGCGGCGGTATATTACGGCGCGACAGACATCATCAGCTACAAGGCCGGGGATATTGCCGACCAAGTGCTGGAAATGACCAAGGGCGGCGCGGATAAGGTGATCATCGCCGGCGGCAGCGCGGAAACCTTCACACAAGCTGTGCGCATGACACGTGAAATGGGAACGGTTGCAAACGTCAATTTCTTTGATCACAGCGAAACGCTTGGCTTCCCGGCAATGCTCTGGGGCGTTGGGATGGCGAACAAGGATATTCGCGGCGGCTTCTGCCCTGGCGGTGCGCGGCGCATCCAAAAGATGCTTGCGCTTATCCAAGCTGGGCGCGTCGATCCCGCGCGGATCATCAGCCACAAGCTTCACGGCTTCACGAAGCTACCCGAAGCGGTGGAGCTAATGGACAGCAAATCCCCCGAGCTGATCAAGCCTATCGTATATTTTGATGATCTTGCGTAATATATTGAGGGAAGTATGGCACGCAAAGGAGATGAGCGATGGCGGGTAAGGCGGATAAACGTGCGCGGCAGTGGCATTCGCTGGTGAATCTGATCGGCGCGCTGCTGCTCATTGTTGCAGCGGCGCTGATTTTGTTGCTGCTTTTTCAAAGCGCCCCGAAGTTGCAGGTCTGGTACCAGGTGTATCAATTGCGCTTATCCGCATTGGAGGGGCATGTGCTTGCCCTGCGCAACATCAGCGTCTGGCTGCTCATCGGCGCGGTGCTGGTTTTGTATGCTTTTAAGAGTGTGCTTTCCATTTATCCGATTTCCTTTTTGTGCGTTCTCACGGCGGCAATCCGCCTGCCGCTTTTGCTGAGCCTTGCGCTGAATGTGCTGGGGCTGGTTGTGCTTGTTTCGCTGCGCTATCTTTGGGGGAGGCGACGCGGTGGCGGCAACGTGCAAAAGCTGCTCTCGCTCCACAGGGATTTGCGCGCTTTTTTGCGCCATGGTGGCAAAGCAAAGCCATGGTTGCTCTTTATCTTTCGTGTTACGCCCAGCTTTCCCGTCAATAGCGTGAGCCAGATTTATGGTGCGATGGGCTTTGATTATGTGGATTTCACGTTGATTTCTCTGCTGGGTTTTTTGCCAAAGCTCATTTCTTATATTTTGATCGGCAACAACTGGAACAACCCGCTTTCAAACGCTTTTTTGATTCCGCTTGTGATTGTGTTTACCCTTTCGGGGTTATCCGTTATCGGTATCAATGTTTCTTTGACCAGGCAGAGGGACGAAAGTGAACACGATCAAAATCAAAACAAATAAAGGGGTTCAACCAATGGGGAGCACAAAGAATGCGTTTATCCTTGGCGGCAGCCGCGGGATTGGACATGCCTGCGTGGTGCGCTTGGCGCAGGATGGCTGGGATATCGCTTTCACGTATGCCAGCTGCGAAGAAGCCGCGCTGCAGACGAAGACGGAGGTGGAAGCACTGGGGCGGCGTTGCTTTTGCTGGCACGCCGCCCTGCAGGAGGATGGGCTGCCCGTGGAGATTACGGAGCGGGCGATCGCGGTCTTCAGGCGTTTGGATGCGTTGGTTTATGTCGCCGGGCGCACGGAATGGTACAGCATGCCGGCGTTGACCGCGCAGCAGGTGGACGACCTGTATTTGCTCAATTACCGGGCGCCGCTGCTCTGCACAGCGGCGGCAAGCAAGCATATGATCGCCGAGGGTATTCGCGGCAGTATCCTGTATATCACATCCACGCACGGCTTTCGCGCATATCCCAAGGATCAGGTCTACGGCGGCTTGAAGGCCGGCTTGATGCGCTCGACGGAATCCATTGCGCTGGAGCTTTCGGAATACGGCATTCGCGTTAACAGCGTTGCGCCCGGCATGATTAACGTGCGCGACGGTGACGGTGACGAACGGTTGTATCGTGAATGGGCGCACAAAATTCCGCTGGGGCGGTATGGTAAGGCGAGTGAAGTCGCCAACGCAGTGGCGTTTCTTGTTTCGGAGCGGGCGTCTTATGTCACCGGGGTGACGCTGAAGGTGGACGGCGGTTTGGTGCTGCCCGGAATGCCGGAGGACGATTCCCCGGAAGCCGGCTATGGCTGGTCAAAACAAAAATAGTGTTAGAATACCGGAGGTTGCCGCTATGCCCGCAGTTACGTATGTCGGTCCGGCGGAAGAATATGATTACAGCGAGCTGATGGCGTTGCTGAACGACGTGTTCTTCAGCGGGGACGCACAGCCGCAGCGTGGGTTTTTGTCCTTGCTGCCAAAGCTCTACAAGCCGGAATACGCGCCCTGCGGCAGCAATTACATCGTTAAAGAAGACGGTGTAATCAAAGCCGCTGTTGGGTTGTATATTTATGACTATGACGTTGCCGGTTATCCGCTGCGCATGGGAGGTATTGGCAACGTTGCCGTGGCAAAGGATTGCCGCCGCAAGGGCTACATGAAGCTGACCATGGATGCGGCGATGCGAGCCATGCGCGAAGCCGGCTGCCATTTTGGCGCACTGGGCGGGCAGCGGCAGCGTTACAATTATTGGGGCTTTGAAAAGGGTGGTTGGCTGCTGCATGGCAGTGTGAATCGCACGAACCTGCGCCACGCTTATGCCGAGACGGAGACGGCACTCACGGTCGTGCCGCTTGCGCCCGGTGACATGGTGGCGTTGCGCACGTTGTTGGCGGCGCACGAGGGCGAGCTGATGCACGCCAAGCACGCGCGCGGCGCGTTTTTTGATGTGCTGTGCAGCTGGGAATGTACGCCCCGGCTTGTGCGTGACGACCACGGCATTGCAGCGGCTTTTAACCTGAATCGTGAGCGGAACGGGATATCGGATCTTCGTTTGCTGCGCCCCGATTGCTTTGGCGAAGTAATGCAGGCAATTTTTGCGTCCCTTCCGAAAGACGTCACAGAGCTTTTGTTCGACGTCGCTCCGTGGGACGCGGCGTTGGCAAATTGTCTGGAGAGCTGCGGCGAGAGCTGCGGCGTCGGATGCAGCGGGCATTTTACGGTTCTGAACTGGCAAATGGTTCTGCAAGCGCTTTTTTCCGCGCAAGCGCAACGCAAGGCGCTGCCTGCAGGCGATATCTGCGTCAAAATTTGCGGTGCGGAAGGGGACGAAGCCTTGCATATTAAAGTGCGGGGCGGCGTGCCGTCCATTACCTCTGCCGAGGCTGCGCCGGAGCTTGCACTGGAGCATTTGGAAGCTGTGCGGTTTTTTACGGCGCCCTACAATTGGCGGCGGGAGGCGCTCCCGGAGGCGTTCGCTTTTTTGCAAAGCTGCTTGCCTTTGCCGCTCCATTGGCGCGAATATGACCATGTGTGACGGCACAAAATTCCTGAAATAAATTTTGGAGGTACGCCATGCCATTCCCCAGTGATGTTGCGATTGCGCAGGGAGCAAAGCCCTTGCCCATCACGGAGGTTGCCGCGAAGCTTGGTTTGCGGGCGGAGGATTTGGAGCTTTACGGTCAACACAAGGCGAAGTTGAGCGATGCGCTTTTTTCGCGTTTAAGCGATCGTCCAGACGGTAAGCTTGTGCTCGTCACCGCGATAAACCCCACCCCGGCAGGGGAAGGCAAAACAACTGTCACCGTGGGGCTGGGGCAAGCGCTGCAGCGCATCGGCAAGCGCGCCGCGGTTGCTCTGCGCGAACCCTCCTTGGGTCCTGTTTTCGGCGTTAAGGGCGGCGCGGCGGGCGGCGGCTATGCGCAGGTTATCCCCATGGAAGACATCAATTTGCATTTCACCGGGGACATGCATGCTATCACGGCGGCAAACAACCTGCTTTGCGCGGCGCTGGATAATCATTTGCAGCAGGGAAACGCGCTGGGGATTGACCCGCGTCAGATTCTGCTAAAGCGCTGCATGGATATGAATGACCGCGCGCTGCGGCACATCAACGTGGGGTTGGGCGGCAAAAGCAACGGTGTGCCGCGTGAGGACGGGTTTCAAATCACTGTCGCCAGCGAAGTGATGGCGATCCTGTGCCTGGCGGCGGATCGGGCAGATCTGCGGCAGCGGCTGGGGAAGATGCTGGTTGCTTTTACATATGAAGACAAGCCTGTATATGCGCGGGATTTGGGCGTTTGCGGCGCCATGACGCTGTTGCTTAAGGACGCAATCAATCCTAACCTTGTGCAGACGCTGGAGGGATCGCCCGCGCTGATGCATGGGGGACCGTTTGCTAACATTGCGCATGGCTGCAATTCGCTCCGTGCCACGCGTTTGGCGCTGAAGCTGGCGGATTACGCCATCACGGAAGCGGGCTTTGGTTCGGATTTGGGTGCGGAAAAATTCTTGGATATTAAAAGCCGCGCGGGAGGACTGGTGCCTGCCTGCGTGGTTTTGGTCGCAACGGTGCGGGCGCTGAAGTATAACGGCGGTGCCGAAAAAAGCGCATTGGGCACAGAAGACGTTGCGGCTTTGCAAAGGGGCTGCGCGAATTTGCGGGCGCACATTGAAAACCTGCGCGGCTATGGGCTGCCCGTTGTGGTTGCGCTCAATCGTTTTAGCGGCGATACGGCTGCGGAGCTTAGCTTGCTGCAGGCTTTTGCGCAGAGCATGGGTGCACCGCTTGCGCTCACGGAGGTGTTCGCGAAGGGCGGCGAAGGTGGCGAAGCGTTGGCGGGGCTTGTGTGTCAAGCCTGTGAAGCGCCGAACGCGTTCAAATATCTTTATGACCTAGATGCTACGACGGAAGAAAAGCTGCGCATCATCGCTACGAGAATTTACCGTGCCGCTGAGGTGCACTGGACGGCTCCCGCGTTGAAAGCGCTGCGCCGCTTGGAGACGTTGGGCTATGGCGGTCTGCCTGTTTGCGTGGCAAAAACGCAGTATTCTTTCAGCGACGACCCCACAAAGCTTGGCTGCCCGCAGGGACATACGCTCACGGTGCGCGATTGTTATGTCAGCGCCGGCGCAGGCTTCGTCGTTGTGCGCACAGGTGATGTTATGACCATGCCGGGGCTGCCAAAGGAGCCTGCCGCCATGCGCATGGATATCGACGGTGACGGGAGCATTACCGGCTTGTTTTGATCGCCGTGTGGCAGCGTTAAATGGCTTTTTACTTCTTTTTTAGAAAAAGAAGGGGCGGATCGGATCCCGCCCATCAAATAAATTCTCCAAGGAGGCTACCCCTATGCAAAAAACAATCAACCGTAGAGCGATCCTTTTCCTGGCGCAGGCGGCTGCCGTTGCCGCGCTGTATGCGGGCTTGACCTATGCCGTTGCGCCGCTTTCCTACGGTGCGCTGCAGTTTCGTGTTTCCGAGATCCTGTGCATTCTTCCCGTGCTTAGCCCCGCCGCGATCCCCGGTTTGTTCGTCGGCTGCATTCTCGCGAATTTCGGCAGTCCGCTGGGGCTGATGGACGTCGTTTGCGGCAGTGCCGCGACCTTGCTGGCGGCGCTCCTGACTTATGCGGTGCGAAAAATGAACGTCAAAGGGATTCCTTTGCTTGCTCCGTTGCCGCCGGTGCTGTTGAACGGTGCAGTGATTGGCTTGGAGCTGGCGTGCTTGGGTGCGGGCGACGTGTTTGCTGTTGGCAATTTCACGTGGAGCGCTTACGCCGCCGCCGGTCTGAGCGTAGCCTTCGGCGAACTGGTTGTGTGTTATGCCGGCGGATTGCCGCTATGGATGCTGGCACGAAAGGTTCTGCGGCTTAGAGACTGACGTTTAAACGATTTTTTCAATGCCGCATCGCGGGTAGATTTGCTCCATGATCGCGGGGTCATATGCCCCTGTGCGCGGATGTACTGCGCTGGCGCAAGAAAGCGCGATTGCTGTTTGCAGCATTTTCGGTGCGCTGTAGCCTCGTGCCAGCGAAAGCGCAAAGGCGGCGACCATGCTGTCACCGCAGCCGACGGTGTTCACTGCTTGGATTTTCGGAGGCTTTCCGCGCCAAACACCTGCGGGTGTGGCGAGCAGCGCCCCTTCCGCACCCAAGGAAATTGCGACATTTTCCGCCCCTTGCGCGCGCAGGGCGATTGCTGCCGGGATGGGATCATCTTCCGCGCTGCGCTGCGCGATTTCATCGATGTTCGGTTTTATGAGGGTCGGGCTACTCTGAAGACCTTCTTGCAGCGCCGCGCCGGAGGTATCCAGAATCGCGGGCTTTCCGGCGGTTCGCGCCGCCTTAACAAGGGTTGCATAAGCATCGGTCGGTGCGTTTTTCGGCAAGCTGCCGGATAGCGTGACGACCGTTGCTTTCTTAAGAAGATCTGTGTATAGCGCAAGAAAGCCTTGCCAAATGGCGTCCGTGATAGCGGCGCCGGGTTCAAGCAGCTCTGTTTGTTCGTCCTTGGCTTCGTCGTATATGTTGATGCAGCTACGGGTTTCGGCTTCACAGCGCAAGAAGCAGGATGGAATACCCTCCTTTCGCAGCTCAGCCTCCAGTAGCTGCCCCGCGAAGCCGCCGCAAATACCGGTGGCAAGCACGTCTTCCCCGGCAATCGCCGCGGCGCGGGCGACATTCAGTCCCTTACCGCCGGCTCCGGCGACACATTCACGCACACGCAAAACCTCGCCCGGACGCAGCGCGCCAAGCACATAGCGTTTATCAATCGCGGGGTTTAGGGTTACGGTCAAGAGCATCGCTTTCACCTCGTTTATGGTAGCAGCATTATTTTGCCTTTCACGGCGCCGGGCGTTTTGTAGAGTGCGAACATTTCCGCCGCCTGCGCGAGCGGCACGGTTTTAAAGAGCAGCGCGGGGTCGAATTTTAGCTGCCCTGTGGCAAAATAATGCGCGGTCAGATTCCACTCCTTGCCCGGGAAGGGTGCGCTGTAGCTCATCCAGGAGCCTGTGAGCGTAAACTCCTTACGGTTCATGTTTTCCCAGAGCTTTGGGGTGAACACCAAATCCTTTGTTGGCGTGCCGATAAAGCAGAGCTTGGCGCGGTTTGCCGCCAATGCGTAGGCAAGCTGCATGGTGGCGGTCACGCCAGCTGTTTCAAAAACATAGTCAAATTGCCCTTGCAGCGCGTCGGGATTTTCTTCTTTTGTATTGCAGACGCGTGCCGCGCCAAGCCGTTTTGCCAGCGCCAGGCGGTCGTCGTCCAGATCAAATACGGTGGTTTCCGCCGCGCCGAAGATATTCGCCCATTGCATTGCGAAAAGACCGATCGTTCCGCCGCCGAGGATTGCTACGCGCCCGCCGCCTTCGTAGCGGTTTAAGAGCACGCCGTGCAGCGCAACGGTAGAAGGCTCGAACATCGCGCCCTGCTCAAAGGAAATGGCGGGATTATATTTCACTGCGTTTTGCGCGGGCAGAACCACATATTCCGCAAACGCGCCCTGCTGCCGCGAGCCGATAAAGCTGTAATGCTTGCACAGGGCATATTGCCCGCGCAGGCAGTCCTCACAGCGCATGCAGGGCAGCAACGGCGCGCCGGAAACCCGGTCGTTGATTGCGAAGCCGGTTACGTCGCGGGCGATCTCCGCGACCTCGCCCGCGAATTCATGCCCCAATACAATTGGGTAGCTGTGCGCGCCGTTACGCAACACCCGCGGTATGTCCGAGCCGCAAATGCCCGCCGCTTTCACGCGCACCTTGATATGCCCCGGGCGCAGTTGCGGTTCGGGATATTCATCGTAGCATAGGTTCTCATTGCCGCGCAAAACCGCTGCCTTCATTCGGAATCCCCCATCATCGTTTTTAGATGTGCATACAAAGCAAGGTAGGTTTGGTAGCCTGCGTCATAGGCGGCTTTGTGCTCGGAATCGGGCGTATAACCCGCGCCGCGCCTCACGGTCGCCTGTGCCGCTGCCGCGCAACTGGGGTACATGCCCACGCCCACGCCCGCGAGCATGGCTGCTCCCAGTGTCGCCGCAGTGTCAGCGGAAGGCACGTGCAGGGGCTTGCCTGTCACATCCGCTTTGATTTGCATCCAGAGCCGTGAATTGGCCGCGCCGCCTACCGCGTGGAATTCCGTGACGCTTGCGCCCGCAGCTTCGGCAACCTCCAGGTTGTGGCGCAGAGCGTAGGCAGCGCCCTCCAGTGCCGCGCGGAAAAGATGCGCCCGCGTCTTGCCAAAATCCAAGCCGTAAAATACACCCTTGGCGCTCGGATTCCAGATGGGGGAGCGCTCACCGTTCATATAGGGCAAAAAGGTTACGCCTTCGCTGGCGGGCGGGACGGTCGCCGCCAAGGCATCCAAAGCCGCGAAGCTTTGACCGTCGCCGAATTGTGCCGTCATCCACCGCATCACGCCGCCGCCGCCGGTGGTGCCGCCTTGCAAAAGCCAGCAATTCGGGACGACATGAAGACCCAGTATCAATCGCGGGTCGGCTTTGTATTCGCCGATGCAGACGCTTAAGCCGCCTGCCTGCCCGCCTTGCTCCTGCGTTTGCCCGGGCGCGACTACGCCCGCGCCGAAGGTTGCGCAGGCAGCATCCAGCCCGCCGGCGGCAACAGGCGTGCCCTCAGGCAAACCGGTGACGCGCGCGGCTTCGGGCGTGACCTTGCCAATGATGCTGTCGCAGCGCGCAAGCGCCGGTAATAGCTTTTTGTCTACCCCCAACACTTCACAAGCCGCCTCATCCCAGCGGGCGCGGCGCATGTCGAAGCAGTGGTAGCCGTATGCCATGGAAAAATCTTCGTATTGCGCGCCTGTCAGGCGATAAGCAATAAAGCTGTTGGATTGCAGGACGCACCGCGCTTGCTTGTAGACCTCGGGCATATTTTCGCGCACCCAAGCGAGCTTGGGGGTCAAATAGCCCGGTTGAATCGGATTGCCGCAGAGCGCAAAATGCGCAGCCTCCTCTTTTCGCAAACGGTTGCAGATCTCGGTAGCGCGGGTATCCAGCCAAAGCGGCGTGGGGCAAAGCACGTCGCCGTGCGCATCCAGTAAAACAGGCGACCAGCCCTGCCCGTCGATGCCGACGGCGGCAATTTGCGCGGGCGAAATATCCACCCAGAGCTGCCGAAGTGCTTTGGCGGTCGCTTCCCACCATTGATCCGCGTTTTGCTCCGCCCAGCCGGGCTGCGGCGTAGCCAAGGGATATTCTGCCGCCGTTTGGGCGATTACCTTGCCTGTCTGATCAAAAACCGCCGTTTTGCAGGCGGAGGTTCCGATATCAATCCCCAGTAAATATTCCGCCATCACATCGCCTTCCCTGCGCAGCCGCAAACGGTTATGCGGCTTTTCACCAGCTCCGTTACGTGACGCATAGCTTCTTTTCCGTAGATTTTCGGATCAAACACAGCGGCGTCTGTGAGTGCTGCCCGCGTTCCTTCGCTGTAGGCGACACGCAGCTCTGTGGCAAAATTCACTTTGCAAATGCCGCGCGCGACACAATCGCGGATTTGCGCATCCGAAAGCCCGGAAGCGCCGTGCAGCACCAGCGGGACATCTACCTTTGCGCGGATCAAGGAAAGGCGTTCGACATCCAGCACGGGCGTGCCGGGATAAAAGCCGTGCGCCGTGCCAATACCCACCGCGAGGGAATCCACGCCCGTGCGCGCGCAAAACTCGGCGGCTTGCGCGGGGTCGGTGCCGGTTTCGGCTTCTCGTTCCAAATCGTCCTCTTTTCCGCCGACGATGCCCAGCTCCGCTTCCACCGGAACGCCGCAGCATTGCGCAAAGGCGGCGACCGCATAGCTCACGGCGATGTTTTCTTCAAAGGGAAGATGCGAGCCGTCAATCATCAGGGAGGTATAGCCGACGCGGAGCGCCCGCGCCGCGAGCGCCGCGCTGCTGCCGTGATCCAGGTGCAGCGCAACGGGTACGTTCACCTGTGCCGCCGCCGCGCCGACCATGGCCGCGAACATATCCAGCCCGGCGTATGCAGCGCTGGAGGGTGTGGTTTGAAGCAGCACGGGCGCTTGCAGGGCATCCGCTGCCGCCAATACCGCCAGCACGGTTTCCATGTTTTCTACGTTGAACGCGCCGACGGCATAACTGCCAGCCTGTGCGTCCAACAGCATTTGCTTTGAAGAAGTCAGCATGCTTGCACCTCGATTTTCATCAGAATAAGCAGGATAAAGCGCGGAACGTTCAATCAAGCGCGCGTACGCGCAGGGGTAAATCCAAACGCGCTGCGATTGCGCGGCACTGTTCAATTTCCTCCGGCGTGACGACCGCCACTACGCTTAGAACGACCTCGGGGCAGAACGCCTTTGCCTGCGCCGCGAAGGATAGCATGGCGTCAAAGCTCTTTTCGCCGTAAACGGGCTGGCACAGTGCCGCGTACCGCTGCGCGTTCGGTGCGTTCAGGCTGATGGAAAGCGCGTCCACCAGACCCTTCAGCTCTTGCGCGGTGGGGCGGTTGTGGATGAGATCTCCCAGTCCGTTGGTGTTTACACGCAGCTTGAGCTTGGGGTAATGCGTCTTGAGCCATTGCGCTGTGCGCTTGAGGTTTTCCAACTGCGCAAACGGTTCGCCATAGCCGCAAAACACAGCTTCGTCGGCGCGGGAAAAATCGAACGCCGCAAGGGCTTGCTCAATCTGATGCCAAGTCGGATCTGTCTGATGCCAGAGCGAACCTGCATCGCCCACACTGCCGTGCCGCTCGCGGATGCAAAATGTGCACGCGCAGGGGCACTGGTTCGTGATATTCAAGTATGGCTTCCCCGCAAGGGTATAAATGATGTCCGCCATAGCTTCCTTTCTGTGCCCTTTATACCATTAAGCTGCAGATGGCATTGGAGAATTCGACAGCATCCTCCACCGGGAAGCCTTCAATCAGCAGCGCCTGGTTATAAAGCAGCAGTGCGTATCGCTTGAGCGTGTCAGCATCCTCCTGAATTGCGGTTAGCTTTTGCAGGATGGGGTGGTTGGCGTTGATTTCCAGCACCCGCTCGGCCTTTAGCGGCGGCGCGCCCTCCGCGCCCGGCTGGGATTGCAGTACGCGCTCCATTTCCAGCGAAACGCCGCCCTGCGTCCCCAAGCAAACCGGGTGCGTTTTGAGCCGCGTCGTCAGCGTAACCTCGGCGACCTTGCCTTCCAGGGCTTCTTTACATGCGGCAAGCAGCGTCTTCGCGTTTTCCTTTGCGCTTTCCAGTGCCGTCTTTTCTTCTTCGCTTTCCAGCTCCTCGCCCGCGTCGGCAACGGCGCGCAGCTCCTTGCCCTCTATTTCGCGCAGGATACGGAAGAGAAATTCATCTACGTCGTCGGTCAGGCAGAGGATCTCCCAGCCTTTTTCGGTCAACCGTTCGCATTGCGGCAGACGTTTGATTTGCGCGGCGGATTCCCCGCTGGCATAATAGATATATTCCTGCCCTTCCGGCATGGCGGCGATGTATTCGGCGAAGGTGACGGGCGTTTCGCGCGCAGTGGATGTGAATTCCAGAAACGCGGCAAGGGCGTCCTCCCGCTGCATCCCGTAGCTTTGTGAAAGGATGGCATAGAGCGCGTACTTCAGGTTCAGCCCAAAGCTCTTATAGAGAGCGTGGTATTTTTCACGCTCTTCCTCCAGCAGGGATTTTAGCTCTGCCTTGAGTTTTTTTTCGATGTTGGCGGCGATGCGCTTGAGCTGGCGATCGTGCTGCAGCATTTCGCGCGATATGTTGAGCGAAAGATCCTGCGTATCCACAATGCCGCGCACAAAGCTAAAGCAATCGGGCAGCAGATCCTTGCAGCGCTCCATGATCATCACGCCGTTGGAATAGAGGGTCAGCCCTTTTTCGAATTCCTTGCTGTAATAGTTCGCGGGCGGCTTGGCGGGCAAAAACAGCAACGCCTGGTAGGTGATATCGCCTTCGGTGGCGGCGTGCACAATGCGCAGGGGCGGTTCATAATCATGAAAGGCTTCACGGTAAAAGCCGTTGTAATCCTCCTCCGTGATTTCATTTTTGTTTTTGCGCCAGAGCGGCGTCATGCTGTTGAGCGTTTGCCGCTCGGTGTAGGTTTCCCACTCCGGCTGCGCGTCCTCGGGTGCGTCCTCCGGCAAGGGCTTGGGGCGGCTGCCCGGCATATCCGCGCGGATGGGATATCGGATGTAATCGCTGTAGCGCTTGACCAGCTCCCGCAGGCGATACGGCTCCAAAAACTCGTCATATTGCTCCTGCTCCGTGTTTTCCTTGATGCGCAGGCGGATAACCGTGCCGACGTCCGCTTTTTCGCAGGGCGCGACGGTGAACCCCTCCGCGCCTTCGGAATGCCAGCGCCAAGCATCCTCCTCACCGATTTTGCGGCTTTCGACGGTGATTTCATCGGCGACCATAAAGGCTGCGTAAAAGCCTACGCCGAATTGCCCGATAACGTCGATTTCCTCCGCGTTGCCAATTTCTTGCTTGAATTGCAGCGAGCCGCTGCGGGCGATTGTGCCCAGATTGCTTTCCAGCTCAGCCGCGTTCATGCCGCAGCCGTTATCCGTCACGGTGAGGGTACGCGCGGTTTTGTCAATTTTCAGCGCAATCTCAAAGCTTTCGCGCGTTAGCCCGCCACCTGTGCCGTCGGCTTGCAGCGCTTGGTAATAACGCTTGTCAATCGCGTCGCTGGCGTTGGAGATCAGCTCGCGCAAAAAAATCTCCTTGTGTGTGTAGATGGAGTGAATCATGAGATCCAGCATTCGCTTGGATTCCGCTTGAAATTGCTTGGTTTGCGACATAAAGATTTCATCCTCCCGCAGTCAGTGTTTATTGTTTTCATTTAGAAATGATACCCTATCTTTGCGAAAAATGCAAGAGCCGCACGGCGGGTTTTACATTTTATTTACGATTTGCGCCATATCCTCCGGCAGCGGCGCGGAGAAGGACAACATGCGCCCGTCAACGGGATGCGTTAATTGCATCTGCCCGCAGTGCAAAAACGCCCGCCCGGCGGGCAGCGCGGGTGCGCCGTAATAGTCGTCGCCCAACAACGGCGTGCCCAGCGCGGCAAAATGCGTGCGGATTTGGTGCGTGCGCCCGGTTTCGAGGCGGATGACAAGATAGCTGACGCCGTCCGCGCAGGCAAGGCTTTGCCAGTGGGTGATGGCGGGCAGATCGCCTGGCAGGGGAGCGGCGTTCGCTTCACGGCAGGCACGGAGCGTGCAATGGGGCTTTGGGCGATAGATTGCGCGGTTAATGGTGCCGCTGCCGTGGTATTCACCCAGAACAAGCGCGGAGTATGTTTTTTTCGCGCTTTGCGCCAGGGCGAACGCGGCGTAGCTATGCAGTGCGCAAAGCACCAGCCCTGAGGTGCTCCGATCCAGCCGCCCGATGGCGCGGAACGCGCCTGGCGAACCGGTTTGCTCCAGATGCGCCGTAACAGCCCCGGCAAGGGTTGCGCCTTGAACGCCGTGCGTGGGGTGCATCGCCAATTTCGCGGGCTTGTTGACGATCAGCATATCCGCGTCCTGATAAAGGATGTCCAGCGGCAAGGGCGTGGCCGTGGGCAAAACGGGATCCGCCGGTATCCGGATAGCAAGCACATCCCCCGGTTTGCACGTGTCAACGCCGCGCGCAGACTGCCCGTTCAGCAGGATGCCGCCCGGTTCGTTTTTGAGCTTTGTGAGCAAACGGCGCGAAACCCCGCGTCCGCGCAGTACGCTTTGCACGCCGCGCCGGCGCTCTTCCTCGGCGACGGTGAAGCTCAGCTCTCGTCCCATGGCAATACTGCGTCCCCTTTCACAAGGAATGCTTGCGCCGCCAGCTTCGCCAGCGGCGCGTCGCTACGGGAATCTGAATAAAAGCGCTGTATCGGAACATCGCCGTAGGCTTCGCGCAGACGGCGGACTTTTTCCTGCCCGTGGCAGTTCTCGCCTGTTGTTGCGCCGGTGTGCGGGTCAACCCGCGAAGCGATAAGGCGTAGCCGCAGCGTATCGCGCACCATAGGGCGCAGCAGGAACTCCGGCGAAGCGGAGATGATGATATCGTCGGGGCGCATTTGTGCCAGATACCATGCCTTGGGGCGCATGTGCGATTGCCGCCAGAACAGGGCGACCTCTTGCTCCCAATGGGGCAATCCGCGCAGGAAATGATAAAAAGCAGCCTTCGCCTGCGTTTTAGTGAAGCCGCGCGCAAACAGATACCGCACCAGCCCCGCGAGCTGCCAAGGCGCGTAGCGCAGCAGCGCGGGATGCCGCCGCAAACAGAAATAAAAGAACTGCGCGGTGCTGTCGGGGGAAACGATGGTTTTGTCCCAATCATAGACATTCGGCATAGTTGCCCTCCACAGAGCAAAAACCGCCCCGTGGGGGGGGCGGTGTGGTGCGGTCTGCGCCGCTTTTCTATTTTTTAAACAGCAGAAGCAACGTTGTCCCTAAGGTGAGGACGAAGAAGAGGATTGTGGCATACTTGGTGTATTTTACCAGCTTATCCTCGTAGGAACGACCCTTCGTTTTGCCAAAAAGTGATTCCGCACCGCCGGCAATCGCGCCGGAAAGCCCCTTGGTCTTGCTTTCTTGCAGCATCACCAAAACCGTAATCACCAGCGAAAGAAGGATTGTGGCGATCGCCAACGCATATTGATACCATGCCATCGGGTTTACCTCCAAAAATCAATTCAACACATTCTAGCATAGATTTGTTCGCAATGCAAGTGTTTTTTTAACTTTCCGCGTGCGCGTCCAGCGCTTTTGAAATATGCCCCACGATTGTGGAGATGGTTTGTTCCAGCGTTGCTTCGCTTGCGCAGCCGGCGGCGCGGGTGTGACCGCCGCCGCCCATTTTCCCGCAGATTGCGGCCGCGTCAACGGGCGGGTGGCTCCGCAGAGAAATCTTATAGCTGCCATCTGTGCGTTCGCGAATGGATACCCCTACGGTTACGCCTTCAATTTGCCGCGTCTGCGCGACGAGCTTGATGTACTCATCTTCATTTGAGCCGCTTTGGCGGAACATGTCCTGCGTGACGGCAATCAGCGCTACGCGCTCGCCGCAGAAATAGCGCAGACCGTCAAATGCCATGCGCTCCAGCGCCAGGCAGGTCTTGGTTTTGGTTTCAAAAAAGAGGCGATCCAACTCCGCTGCCGGAGTGCCAAGTTCAATGAACCGCGCGGCATAGCGATGCGTCGCGGCGGTGGTATTGGTGTAACGGAAGCAGCCGGTATCCGTTGAAATACCTGTATAAAGGCACGACGCCATGGGGAGATCCAGCGGCACGCCAAGCAGATCGATCAGGTCGCAGAGGATTTCCGCCGTTGCGGCGGCTTCAGGGCGCACGAGCGTTTCAGCCGCGAAGTGCGTGTTGGTCGGGTGATGATCAACGCTCAGATCAATGCGACCGTGATATTGTTCAGCCAAACTCTTGCCAAGCAGGTGTTCATCGGCAACATCCACACAGACGGTGAAGGCGTTTGCGTGCTCCGTCAGCCGCAAATCCGCCGCCATATAATCAAACTGCGCGGGGATTGTATCCTCGCAGAGCACACACGCGCTTTTGCCCAGCGCCCGCGCCGCCCTTGCCAGCGCAAACGCGCAGCCAAGGGTATCGCCATCCGGGTGGCTATGGGTTAAAATGCGCAGGGCAGGGGCGGTGGAAAGCAGCGCCGCCGCGCGGTTTTCGTCAATCTGCCGCATACGATTGCTCCTCTTCTGTCGGGATATCCAAGGTATCCATGAGCGCCAAAATCTGCGTGCCTGCTTCAATGGAATCATCGGCAAAAAAACGCAGCTCCGGCGCTTTGCGCAAATGCAGCCGCCGCGTCAGCTCTCTACGTACAAAGCCCTGCGCGTTTTGCAGTCCCTTCACTGCTTCCGCAGCCGCGTCCTTGCCCTCAATGGCGCTGATATAAACCTTTGCACTTGCGCCGTCGCCGCTCAGCGCAACGCGCACGACCGTCAGGAGCTTGCCCTGCAAGCGTGGATCCTTCATTTCGCGCAGCAAAACGAAAAGCTCGCGCTTCACGTCCTCTGCTATGCGGTGCATATGGTAACCGGGCATACGGCTCTCCTTCGGTTTTTGTGTGAAATCGACGGCGGTCATCTTCTCGGCGTTATTCTGCCTCCGTCACAATTTTGATCATGTGATACAGCTCCAGCGGTGGCACGTCAAAGGTGACTGCGTCGCCTGCCTGGCGGAAGGGCAGCTCGCGTTCCTCCGGCAGGAGCAATACCTTTTGCGCCTGCTTTCCCGGTGTCTGCACGGTCATTTCCATGCCGTAGACGGGCACGGGCGGCAAAAGCTCCTGTGCGTTGAGTAAATTGACCAGCACGCCGTCTGTCTGCGCAAAGCAAACGGCTTCCACCGCCGGCGGTGCGTTCAAATGATGGCAGGTGTTTCCATCCAGCAAATATAAAATGATGTTGGCGAAGGTTTGCCGATGCATCCAATCCTTGCTCTCCTCAATGACTCCCGCAGCCCAGACGGTCCGCCCTTGCCCAAAATGATTTTCCAGCAGGGCGGGGGAATCCGTGTTTTGCCCCGGCGGGTCGGAATGGATCGAGGCAAAGCCTCCCGGCACGTTTTGCGCGTCATAGGGTAGCGCGACAGTCGCCAGCGCGATCGCGCTCGGCAGAGACCGCACGTGCTTTTGCCTGCGCTTTAGGGAGAGCGGGTATTGCGGGTTTTGCTCCAAAAACAGAGCCTTTCCGGCTTCTGTTGGGGCAAAGAATGTGCGATCTCCCTCGGTTTCGCCAAGCAGGGTGAAGCCAAACACGTCGTCCAATTGCCCCAAGCCGCTTGCGCCGCTGGCATAGACTGCGCCGCCTTGGCGAACATATTCGCGCAGCAGCGCCGCCGCCGCGTTGCTCAGGCGCACAAGGTCGCTCAGCACGATAACGCGGTATTTCTCAATCGCGTTTTTGAGATTGCGCACGCCAATGACCGTGTAAGGGATATGCGCCTCCTTGAGGTTTGTGCAGACCGTGCTGATCAGCGCCGTCATGGGGCAGGTCCAACTGGTGTATTCGGTCACTTTCTTGCCGTTTTGCAGGGGATCCGGTTTGGCGTTTGCGTCAAACAATACGGCAACGTCCGCCATCAATTCGCCGCCAAGGTACGGCTCGTACCGTTTGAATTTGCCGAAAATATCCCCCATGCGCTCATAAACCGCCGGGTTGAGCGTCCCCACCGGGTCAATGGCGTCAATGAAGAGGAACGCGCCCTTGTGCGCCAGCGCAACGCAGGATTGTATTTCCAGCTCCACCGGGGATTTGGTGGAGATATGATCAAATAGATTTACGCAGCGGCTTGTGTGAAACTCAAAGCTCCCCGCAAGCGAGCCGAAAAGCTTGCAAACCAAGCCCTGCTGCGTTATGCCGCCGTAGAAATCGCCGCCAACATAATCACAGGCGTCGGTATGATCCTCCGCGACGCCGAGGGAGGAACCGGCAAGTATCGTGGAATATTGGTGGTTGGCAGTGACGCCGGGCTTCAGCTTTTTGATGGTATCGGTAGCGAACATCGCGAACTCGTGCAGCCAGCGTTCGCGTTTTTCTTGGAAGAGAACCCAACGCGGGTCGTTCCAATCCAACTTGCGCGGCGGGAAATCATGGCTTTCCCCCGTTTCCGCCTGCCAGCGGGAGCGACAGTGCGGGCAATAGCAAACGCTTGGCCAGAAGGTCATGTCAAAAAAGACGCTCTCAAACCGGTAGCTTTGTGCCAGCTCCTCTAGCTGCGCGGCGATGAATTCGCGATAGCCGGGCGCGTTGGGGCAACATTGCCCGTAACGCCCGCTGAGCGTCCCAGCCGCGCCTTCGCGGGAGGAGCGTCCTTCGGCGTCAATGATGCGCCATTCCGGGTGATGGTCATACGCCCAGTTGTTGTATATAACCGAATAATAGAGGATAAAATCCATGCCGCTTTCGTGGCAGAGTCGCTCAATTTCACCGAAAATATCACGTCCGTGCAGGTTGGCATGCATTCGCCCGGTCTTGGTTGGCCAATAGGACAGACCGACATGGGAATTGGCATAGACCATCGCGCAGCTTACGTCGGCCTTGCGCAGATTCTCGACGTATACCTTTGGGTCAAAGCGCGACATAAAATCGGGATGCCAGTCATCAATGTGCATATCCACAAGGCAGCGGCGGTAGTTTGTTTTGTGCCAATCAGAATTGTGTACCATCAATCTCTATACTCCTCCATAATAAACATTTCAAAAATATCCAGCTCGCGGAAATCCGCGAATTTGGCAAGGCTGATGCCGCACTCGTAGCCGCTGCTGACTTCCTTTACGTCGTCCTTAAAGCGGCGCAGGGAAGTAATTTCATCTTCGGCAATGATCTTGCCGTCGCGCACAATGCGCACCTGCGCGCCGCGTGCCGCTTTGCCGTCAAGGATATAACTGCCCGCAACGTTACCCACGGAGCTGATCTTGATGATTTGCCGCACCTCCGCGCGCCCGATGCTTGCTTCGCGGTATTTCGGCGCAAGCATTCCTTTGACGGCGGCCTGCACGTCTTCTATCATGCTGTAGATGATGCGGTATGTGCGCAGCTGCACGCCGTCGCGCTCCGCGTTTGCCGCCGCCGAAGGCTCGGCGCTGACGTTGAAGCCGACAATTACCGCGCCGGAAGCCGCCGCCAGCATTACATCGCTTTCGCTCACCGCGCCAACACCGGAGTGGATCACCTGCACGCGGACTTCCTCGTTGCCGAGCTTGAGCAGGTTTTGCTTCACGGCCTCCGCCGAGCCTTGCACGTCGGCCTTGACAATGATATTCAGATCCTTGCGCTCGCCATCCTTAAGCGAATCGAAGAGATTTTCAAGCGTCACGCGCTCATTGAGCCGGAAAATTTCTTCCTTTGCCGAGTGCTTGCGCTGTTCCACCAATTCGCGGGCAAGACGTTCGTCTGAAACGGCGTCGAACGCGTCGCCTGCCTGCGGGGTTTCCGCCATACCCGCAATTTCCACAGGGACGCTGGGTCCGGCTTCGTCCAGCGGACGTCCTTTATCGTCTGTCATCACGCGCACGCGCCCGACGCTCTCGCCCGCAACGATAATGTCGCCTGCTTTGAGTGTACCGTTTTGCACCAATACGGTCGCGATGGGACCGCGTGCGCGGTCTAGCCGCGCTTCAATCACAACGCCGCGCGCCGCGCGGTTCGGATTGGCGCGCAGCTCGCGGATTTCCGCTACGAGCAGCACGGATTCCAGTAGCTTTTCCAGCCCTTCGCGCGTTTTTGCCGAAACCGGGCAGCAGATTGTTTCGCCGCCCCATTCCTCCGCCAGCAGTTCATACTCCGTGAGCTGCTGCAGGATGCGCTCGGGCTGTGCGCCGGGCTTATCCATTTTGTTGATTGCCACAACGATTGCCACACCCGCCGCCTTGGCATGGCTGATGGCTTCCACTGTTTGCGGCATGATGCCGTCGTCCGCCGCCACAACGAGTATGGCGATATCCGTCGCTTGCGCGCCCCGTGCCCGCATGGCGGTGAAAGCCGCGTGCCCGGGGGTATCCAGGAAGGTGATTTTCTTACCGTGGCATTCCACGCGGCAGGCGCCGATGTGCTGGGTGATGCCGCCGGCTTCGGTCTCTGTCACGGCAGTGTCGCGAATGGCGTCAAGCAGGGAGGTCTTGCCGTGATCCACGTGCCCCATCACGACCACGACCGGGTCACGGGGCAGAAGCGCTTCGTCGGCGTCTAGGCTGTCGTCAATGATGCGATCTTCGATTGTGACGACAACCTCGCGCTCCACTTTCGCGCCCAATTCTGTGGCGACCAGCTCGGCGGTGTCGTAGTCGACGGTATCGTTGACCGTCGCCATTACGCCAAAGGAGCCGAAGAGCTTCTGGATGACCTCTGTCGCCGTGCGCTTGAGCAGTGCCGCCAAATCGCTGACGGTGATTTCGTCGCCTACCTGGATCACCAGCTGCGGCTTGCGGGCGCGCTCGGCGGCAATGCGGCGCAGGCGCTCTGCCTCTGTTTCGCGGCGTGAGGAACGCATTCCCTGCCTGCGGTATTGCTTGGACTTCTGATTGAGCTTTTGTTTGTTGGTTTGCGTTTCGTTTTTGCGCGCTTGCTGCTGCCCGGGCGCGATTTGCTCATAGCGCTCGTTGTATTTTTCCAGGTTGACATTGCCGGTGCGAGTGTCGATCGTCCGCGCTTCGCCCTTGGTTCTGGATTGCGGTGTGCCGCCGCCTTCTTTTTTCTTTTTGGCGGGCTGTTGTCCCGGCAGTGCGCCTGCCGCCTGCGCTGCCTGCTGGCGTCGCGCTGCCGCTGCGGCCGCCAATGCCGCACTGGCTTCGCGCTCGGCGCTCGTAGGCTTGCCCTTGCCGCGCTGTGGCTTCGCCGTTTCGGGCTTTGCGACCGTCTGCGGCTTTTCGCTTGCCTTTGGCTTCGTGTCTGCTTTCTTCGATTCATCCTGCTTTGCGGCAGGCTTGGCGGGCGCTTCTTTTTTGGGCTGCGGTTTTTGCGCCAAAAGCGCGTAGTAGCTGTCAAAGCTTTCCAGTGCATGGGCGCGGGTATAGTGCTCAAAGATTACATCCAACTCCGCCGTTTGCAGGATGGAATTGAGATTGCGCGCCGCCCCGCCGACGTATTTCGCCAGCACTTCCGCAATCTCCTTGTTGGTTGCGCCCAGCTGCGGCGCAACTTCTTTGACTCTGATTTTTTCCAGCATATGTTCTCCTCCTAGCAATCGGTGCGTTGGGTTTTATTGTGTTGCTTCGCAACTTTCGGCGCAGGCTCGGATTTTTTGCGCCAGCCCCTTTTCGTTGATGGCGACGACTGCCGCCGGGATTCGCGTTGCTTGCTTCACCTGCGCGGCGGTAAGCGGCAGCTCCAGCAAAGGTGTTTGCGTTTCTTCCGCGCGTTTGCGGAATTCGCCGCGCAAACGGTCTGACGCGTCGGCAAAAACAATGCAGAGCCTTGCCGACTTCTCGCGCATGGCGGCTTTTGCCGCATCATGCCCGAAGCCTGCCAAGCCGCCCTTGCGGCAAATCCCCAAAAGGGAAAGCAGCTTGACTTCATCCTGCATCGGCGACCATCTCCGCTTCCATGCGATCATAAATTTCGGGCGGAACGGCGCATTTGAACGCCCGTTCCAGTCCTTTGCGCTTGCGTGCCTTACGCAGGCATTCCGTGTCGCGGCAAAGGTAGGCTCCGCGCCCGGGGGCTTTGCCTGTCAGATCCAGCGAAAGTGCGCCTTCGGGGGATTTTACAGCGCGAACCAGCGTGCGCTTGGGCTTCATTTCGTTGCAGCCCAAGCATTTGCGCAACGGGGTCGCCTTGGGCTTTTGCGGGGTGGGCATAGGCACTCCTTATTCCTCGGCGGCGTCTTCCGCCGCTTCTTCGGGCGCAGCGGCGGCAAGCTCTGCTTGCGCTTGCGGCGCGTCGGATTTGATGTCGATTTTCCAGCCGGTGAGCCGTGCGGCCAGGCGGGCGTTCTGCCCTTTGTTGCCGATGGCGAGGGAGAGCTTGCTATCCGGCACAATGATGCGGCAGGTGTGCTCGTCGCCCACATCAATGACCTTTACGCTCAGCACCTCGGCGGGCGCGAGCGCGGCAGCGACAAATTCGGCTGGTTCATCGCTGTATTTGACGACATCAATCTTTTCGCCGCTCAGCAGATCCACAATACGCTCCACGCGCGCGCCGCGCGTGCCGATGCAAGCGCCCACGGGATCGATCTCAGGGTCACGCCCGGCAACGGCGACCTTGCTGCGCGAGCCGGCCTCGCGGGCGACCGCCATCACTTCCACCAAGCCCTCCTTGATTTCCGGTACTTCCAATTCAAACAAGCGTTTGACAAGCCCCGGATGGATGCGCGAAATGTTGGCGCGAGGGTATTTGCGATCCAGACCCTTCACGTCCACAACATAGACTTTGATCAAATCGCCGGGGCTGAACACTTCTCCGGGCATTTGCTCCGCCAGCGGGAGCGTTTCTTCCACGCGCCCGATTTCTACGACGGCGTCGCCGTTTGGCTCCACGCGCTGCACCTTGACGGTGACGATTTCCTGCTCGCGGCTTTGGAATTCCTCACGGAGCTTTCCGTGCTCGGCTTCGCGCAGCCCTTGGCGCAGAACGTGCTTCCCTTTTTCAGCGGCGATGCGGCTGACCTCTTTGGTGTCCAGCTCAATTTCAATGATATCCCCCGGCAGCGCCCCGGGCTTATAGCGTTCGGCTTCCTCGGGCAAAATGTCCGTGTCCGTATCCATCAGCTCGCTCACAACCGTTTTGCGCATAAAGACCTTCATTTCCTGCGTGTCAGGCAAAATTTCGCAAAACACCACGTCTTTGTTATTGTATTCTCCCTTCACCGCTGTTACGATTGCCCGCTGGATGCCATCGTAGAGCGCTTCCAGCGCAATCCCCTTTTCTTTGGAGAGAAAGCGGAGCGCCTCAAAAAATTCGGAGTTTACCATGTCGTGCATCATCCTTTCGATATGTCTGTTTCGCGCAAAACGCGGTTATTCTGTTTCATCATCAAAGGCACTCGGGCTTTCGGCAAGCCGGACGCTTGCGCATTCTTTTTTTTGCAGCGCAATTTCATCGCCGGATTCCATCGCGACGCGCACAATGCCTCCCACGCAGCCCAGCAGGGTACCGTTCAGCTCCCGCTGCCCATTGATGGGACGCTTCGGGCGCAGGCAAACCCGGCTGCCGATGTATTGTGCGAAATGCTCCTCGCGCGTCAGCTCCCGCTCAATGCCGGGGGAGCAGATCTCCAGAAAGTAGAATTCCTTGATGAAATCCGCTTCATCCAGCGGCGCGTCAATGGCGCGGCTAAGGGCTTCACAATCCTCCAGACCGACCCCGCCGGGCTTGTCGACCCACAGGCGCAGATACCAGTGAATGCCCTCCTTGAGATATCGGACGTCCCAGATGCACAGCCCCAGGGCGTCGGCAAAGGGCTGCGCCAAGCCACGCACGCGCTGCGCGATGTTCCCCGTGTTCGGTTCGCTCATCTTCTACGCTCCTCCCGGCACAAAACAAAGAGCGGGCAATGCCCACTCTCCCAACGTCAATCTGAATTCCAAACCCAAAGCAATCTCATTGCGATTAGTATACCACATGCCGCCGGGAATTGCAAGCCTTATTTTGTGCTTCTTCACATGTGTGCAAAGATTTTTTTCTGCATACGGATTTTTGGCTAAAATAGCTTGCTTTTCAGGCGTTGCTGTGGTAGAATGTCCGCGCACACGTGGCGATGTTAATTCATGACTGTTTGGAGATGCAACAATGAAAAAATGCAAAAAATCTCGCGCATTTAGGATTCTTACCCCGGTCTTCTGCACGCTCCTTTTTTTGGCTGTGGTCTTGGCCGGTGTTGTGGTCGCGCAGGGGAAAGGTGATTGGCGCGACTGGGAACGCTGGCAGAAAAACCATGTTGACAGGCTTGCTTTTTCCAAACCACAAAGCAACGAAGCCGCGCTTTCGCTTGAGCGTTCCCGCACGGGGCTTGATGTTGCGGCTGCCATAGCCAACGGAACAAAGCTCAACCGACTCCGCGGAATTCTCACGCACAACAGCTACAAACAAAAAATGTCGCCTGTAAGCTCCGTTATTTATGATTCTCTTCACCTCTTTGGTTCGGGACGCAAGGGGGAGTATGAATACACCTTTCCGCCGCTTTCAGCGCAGTTAAGCTCCGGTGTTTGCGGGCTTGAGCTGGACGTGAATTACACCAAAAATGCTGACGGATCGCCGCGGTTTTTGTTTTTTCACGCCCCGCTTCTGGATATGAACTCAAGCGCGATTGACGCGCAGCTGGCTATGCGGGAGATTGCCGTCTGGAGCGAAAACAATCCGATGCATCTTCCCGTTATCATTTTGCTTGAGCCAAAGAGCGCGTCCATCCCGTTGCTGAACCTATACGGCTTTGATTCCACGAGCCTTTCGGCTTTTGATGAAATGCTGCGCGATAGCTTCGGCAGCGCTCTTCTGACACCTGCCGATTTTCTGAAGGATTACCCGAATTTCGCGGCAATGCGCGCGGACGACGCTTGGCCGCTGCTTCAGGATACCCTTGGGAAGATCATCGTGCTTTTACACCCGAGCGATGTGAGCGAGGAATATATTCAACGTGACGAAACGCTGAAAACACAAGCGATGTTCCCTGTGTTTGTTTGGCAAAAGGGGATTGATAACCCAAACGCGTCCTTTGTTTTAGCGAGCATTCCCCGGGAGGCTTATGAGAAAAGCGCAAAGCTGATCGGTGAGGAAAATTTCATCGTCCGTTCACGCCTGGACAGCTGGCCTGAGCATACGGAAGAGGAGTATCGGCTCTGCATGGAGAGCGGGGCGCAGTGGCTGAGTACAGATTACCCGAAGTGTGTTGGCAACGAATACGTCGCCGCGTTTCCCGGAGGGAGCAGCGCGGAGATTTTGGGATGACCGACCGGGGGAATTCCGATGACGGATAAAATATGCCGCCGCGCGAAAAGATTTTTTCGCATGTGGCTTTCGGCTGAAATTGCTTGCTTTTCGGGCATTGCCGTGGTAGAATAGCGGCAACAAATTTGGAGGAGGAATCCCTATGCAAAGTATCCCCCGCCCCGAGCACCCGAACCCGCAGTGGCAGCGCGGCAATTGGCGAAGCCTCAACGGCGAATGGGAATTCGATTTTGATTTTGGCAACAGCGGGCAGGCGCGTGGCTTGCACCGCGCGGAGCAGCTGCCCCTGCGCATCCAGGTTCCCTTTTGCCCGGAAAGTAAGCTTTCCGGCATTGGCTTCACAGATTTCATCCCCGCAGTGTGGTACCGGCGGGAGGTTGAGATCAGTGCGGCGGAGCTGCAGGGGCGCGTACGGCTGCATTTCGGCGCGGTGGACTATGATGCGAGGCTCTGGGTGAACGGCAAAGAAGCGGGGCGGCACACGGGTGGCTACACCTCCTTTTCCTTTGATGTTACCGCGAAGCTGCGCCCGGGCAAGAATGTGATCATCCTTAATGCGCAGGACGACACGCGTGACCCGCTGGCTCCAACAGGAAAGCAGAGCGAGGAATATCATTCCCATACCTGTTTTTATACCCGTACTACAGGTATTTGGCAAACCGTTTGGCTGGAGTTTACGCCCAAAAGTTATATAGTGGACGCAAAATTCCGCCCGGATCCTGAAAATGGCTGTTTGCATTTGTGCGCCTGTGTGGAGGGGCAGGGGAGCCTGACCGCAAAAGCCTTTTGGGAAGGGCGCGAAGTTGGCTGCGCCACCGCGAAGACGAGCGGCAATGCGGTGCGCCTGACGCTCCCGCTGAGCGAAACACATCTCTGGGAGGTTGGCAAGGGCGGCTTATACAATTTAGAGCTGACCTATGGTGAGGACACTGTGCGCAGCTATTTCGGGCTGCGATCCCTGCTGCTGGACGGGCATACGTTCCGCATCAACGGCAAGAGCGTGTTTCAGCGGTTGGTTCTGGATCAGGGCTTTTATCCGGACGGTATTTATACCGCGCCCACGGCAGAGGCGCTGGAAAATGACATCAGCTTGAGCATGGCGGCGGGCTTTAACGGCGCACGGCTGCACCAAAAGGTATTTGAACCGCTTTTCCTTTATTATGCGGATAAGCTTGGTTACCTCTGCTGGGGCGAATTTGCCGATTGGGGTATGGATAACCGCAGCCCGGAGGCGTTGCATAAATTCCTGCCGCAGTGGGCGGAGGCGGTGCAGCGCGATATCAATCATCCGGCCATCGTTGGCTGGTGCCCGCACAACGAAACGGCAAATACGCAGTACGATGATACGATTCGTCTGGTCTATGAAATGACAAAGCGTCTTGACCCGGATCGTCCCTGCATTGACACCAGCGGTTATCATCACACGGACACCGATGTTTTCTGTGTGCACGATTATGCGCAGGATCCGGCGGAATTCGCGGCGCATTACGCATACTTCAAAGGGCGCAAGGACGACGCCTTCCACCAGAGCGACTGGCACTGGGGCTACAAGGGGCAAGCGATGTTTGTGAGCGAATACGGCGGCATCGGCTGGGCGACGGGCGACGGCTGGGGCTACGGCAACGCGCCGAAAACCGAGGAGGAATTTAAGGCGCGCTACAAGGGATTAACGGATGTGCTGCTGGATCATCCGCACATGTTTGCGTTTTGTTACACCCAGCTCACGGATGTGGAGCAGGAGCGCAACGGCGTTTATACATATGACCGTCAGGCAAAATTCGATCCCGCTTTCTTTAAAGCGGTAAATGCGCGCAAGGCGGTAATTGAGGATTAGATTAGCGCGCGCCCGTGCATTTTTACGGATCATTTTGAACCGCTTGCGGCTTTTTCGCAGGCGGTTTGTTTTTGGTCGCGCGGAATGCGGTTGGAAAAGACAAGCAAAATATTTGAAAACACCTTCCATTGCGTTTCGCGTGCCGTTCTGCTATTCTGAAAGCAGGTAAGAATGAACGGGGAGGCATACGGATGAAATCGAAAGCACTTTCCCTCCGTGCGCTGCTGCGCAGTGTAAAGCCGGAAACGCGTCTGCTGCTGCGCGTTGGCTTGCTGCTGCTGCTTGCGGTTTATTGCGCTGCCACGGTGCTGTATGCCGCGGCGCACAGCGGCGGCGAATACCAGCTGCTATTGCTTGCGGCGCAGCGGCTTTGCGCCGGCGTTAAAACGGGCTTTGGTGTTCTGGGGCTGGGCTTTTTGCTGCTGGAATGCAAATAAGGGAAAATAAAGGAAATCTCACGGGAGCTTTTGCGGAATACTGCAGGTCGCGTTGCCGATTTATGGAAGCAAAGCTCTAACGCGCTGAAAAACCGAAAAAAAACGCGAAATCGCTTGCAAAAATGTTTGACTTTGCAAGCGATTGATGCTATTCTGTCACCAGTTCAGCGCGTGAAACTTCATGCGGCAGAACTTTTCAGGATGAAAACCCTTTGCCCGGGGAAAGGGGCAGGACGTAAAAAACACGAGGAGCGAAACATATGACGAGTCGTCTGCCGCAATACGTTTATGCGCAGAACCCGGCAAGCTCCCCCGTGGCGGAAGGATTCCCGCCGCAGGAGGGGGCGGTGCAGCAGCCCTCTTGCGCTCCGCAGCCGCCTGCGTCCGCGCCAAGCGTGCCATTGCCCGCAGCGTTGCCCGACCTAACAAACATCCTGCCTTTTTCGGTGGATTTGCGAAAGGAGCCTTACATTTACTTAGCGATCCTGCCGAACCCGGCATATGAACCGCCGCAGCCGCGGGAAGCAGCGCAGCCGCAGGGACGCCCGTATTTTGAACCGCCGCCGCAGGAATGCGCGGATTTCCGGCAGTATGAAGCGACCGCAAATGCGTACCCCGGCAGCTGCGAGCAGTGCGCTTATGCACAAACGTACGCATCGCCGCCAAGCGGCTGTCCTTATCAGCAAGCCGATTGGCAAACGCAGGTCTACGCACCTCCGGCATATCCGCCAAGTGGTGCGCCGCAACCCGAAGCAAATCCGTATTGGTCGCCCTATAATGATCCGGTGTGGCGGCAGTCCCATCCGTTGGGGCCGGCAGGGGAGAACGTACCGCCGCCGTGGTCTTCGCCGCAGTGGGAAGCGCAGGTTTTGCAGTGGAAGGCGCCGGGGATGGCGCAGCAGGAAGCGGTGTCGGAAACACCGCCCGCGCCGGAAGCTCCGACTGCCATGGAAATGCCGGAAGCACCGGCGGCAATGCCGGAAATCCCTGCGGGCATGGTGCAAAGCGAAGAGGACTTGGATATATCCGCGCAGGAGCAGCAAGAGATGGAGAGCTACCTGCCGCCGTTTGAGTATAGCACACAATCCATCCAGGCGGCGCAAATTCAACCGCAAATGTATGGCTTTGCGCCCTCGACGCTCATGCAAGTGCCTCCGGTGGAAGAAGAGCAGCCGGAGCCGCCTGACCGGCGCGAAGAAGAGAAACGGATGCGTTTGGAAGAGAAGCAGCGCATCAAAGAAGAAAAGCGTTCAGCGAAGGAGCAGCGCAAGCAGGCAAAGCAAGCGGAACGGCAAGAAGAGCCTCCGCAGCAGGAAGCATATGCGCCGCCGCAGGAGCAGGGCTACGCGCAATACCAAGAACAATACCAGGCGCAATATCAGCAGCCCTTGCCTGCGGATCCCTTTGCCAGGCAGCTGCAGCAAATGCAAACGCAGATGCCGCTGCAGGAGCAAGCTCCGAAGCCGCGCAAGCCTGTGCGCAGGCTGATGGCGGCGGTGACGAACATTTTGATGTTCGCGGTCGTGCTGGCGGTCATTGGCGGCGCGATTGCCTTTCGCACCAGCACCGATCCTGAAAAAAACTTTTTCGGCTATCGGTTTTACAATGTCCTCACACCTTCCATGACGCCCACGCAGCAGAAGGACGGCACGACGCCTAAGGGCGGGTTCCATGCCGGCGATCTCATTTTTGTAAAGATGACGGAGCCGGAGGAGGTGCAGGTGGGCGATATTGTTACCTTTAACCCGGATTCCAACGCGAAGGACGGGCAAAGTACGACGAACCTGACCCACCGCGTGGTCGAAATTAAGGATCAGCTGGGCGGCGAAGCGGGCATCTACTTTGTCACCAAGGGCGACGCGAATAACGCGCCCGATCCGCCGATCCCCGGGGACGCCGTGATTGGCGTGAAGGTGGCGCATATCCCAAAGTTGGGCACGATCCTGCGGGCGGTGGAAAAGCAAAAAGCGCTTGCGATCGTCATGTGCGCCGCAATCTGTGTCCTGATCTTCACGCTGTTCTATTTCTTCTCAAAAGAAGAATTTGACGAAAAACAGCCCAAGCGCAAGAGCAAAAAGAACCGTGCGCTTCCGCCGCAGCCAATCGCGCAATATGCTTATACGCAGTAACATAGAAAGGACACCATCCCCCAGGCAGGACGAAAAAACAAAAACTCCCCCCGGCAAGGACGCAAAAAACAAAGGATGTAAAAATGAAAGGAGAATAAACGTGAAACACCTCAGGTTCATTCTGCCCAAACGGCAGGAAGGGCAGCCGCGCCGCGAGGGCGCACCGAAGGCGCTGCGTTTGCTGGCGATTGTGCTATCCTTGACGCTGGCATTCGGCGCACTGCTGCTCAATTATACGCCGACCCTGGCAGGCACGCCCGTCATTCTGAATTACCCGGCGGGCAGCAGCACCACCGTGAGCAACGTGAATTTTGAAACGCAGGAATTCGCAACCTTCTTTGATCCAGCTTATTCAAACACGGAGGTTTATGAGCGCACCCGTTACCCGGAGGGCTTCCCCGCTGATTTCCCGACGGGAACATCCGGCAAGCTCAACGGCGCGACGGGCGCGACGGATAAGCACATTGTGCTTGCGGGCGACCAGGCACGCTTCTTCGGTTACGCCAGCACGCCCTATTTTGATTATCTTTTCAGCCAAAACAACGCGATCGGCAACCCCATCGGCATGGAATTTGATATGGAGCCGGGCAAGTGGAACTTCCATTGCTTTAAGCGCACGGGGATCTTCCTCAAATCCGAGCGCCACGCCGACGGCACGATTTCGGGCTATCTGCTTTCGATCGGCTCGAACAGCGTCGGCACGGTGGCGCAGAACTCCGCCAATATCCTGGACGCAAGCGGCAATGTCATCCAGCCGGATCTCAGCTACGCGATCTTCAAGGTTGACCACATGAACATCAACGCGTACAATGATTTCATTGACAACTATTCCGTTGAAGGGCTGATCCAGAACGACAACGGCGAGCCGAGCGAGGATTTTGACGGCGACGGCTTTTCGGTGATGGATCTGGACGGCGACGGTATGCTGACGACGGGCGAGTGGGATACGGACGACTACCACAACGTCCTCTTCACAAACCCGGACGGTTCGCAGGAAAACCTTCTGGTCAGCAACAACGCCAACACGCAGCACGTGTTCAATGAATCCAAGTTTATCGGTCAATTTTACAGTATGATCAGCGCGGACGCTTACAGCGTCACCGGCACATACCAGGGCAGCAACAGCAATTATCTGGATTACTACTTTGAGGGCAATTACGGGCTGCCGAAGGGCGCGGGCATCACACAGGTGGCTTTGGTGAACGACCCCTCGTTCAGTCTGCTCACCACGGGCATGGAAAAAATGCACATGCGCATCGAATACACCGGCCCGAGCATTCTGGTTTACACGACCATGCACGTGCGCAACGCTGCCACGGGCGCGCTGGAGGCAATGCCCGAGCAGCTGCTCTTCAACGTCCCGATTGACGCCGGTCTTGCCGGTAACAACGGCTTCGGTCTCTTCTGCCAGTATCTTGCGCACGCGTGCCAGATGCTTACGCACATCACCTTCAGCGGCACGCAGGTGACCACGCCTGACCCCTTAAAGCCTCCGACGACGGCGCGGGTGCGGTTCCAGCAATACGGCACAGGCGCGACGCTGGGCGTGCCGGATGAAACCAAGAACGGCTTCGCGGGCGATCAATACAGGATTGATCCTACGCCGATCATTGAGTACGGCGGAAAGACATACCGGTATTACCGTTCCAGCCGTTGGTCCAGCGGGTCGGAGACCTTGGATCCGCTGACCTATAACACGAATCCGACGCAGAACGAAACGACGCTTTATTACGTTGAATCTCCAACGCTGAAAAAGGATGCGCAGGTGGGCACAGGGCGATATACGATCATCTACGGTGCGATCAATAACGGCTCGGCCGCTTCGCCGGTTGTTGCGCGGTACGGTAACAGGATTCGCTACACATTGACGATTGGGAATCCCAGCGGTACGACGATGAACAATTTTAACGCCACGCTGACCGATCGTCTGCCTTCAGGGTTAACGTATGTGAGTTCTACCACAACGCCAACAACAGTGAACCCCGGTTACGACGGCATGAACTACACAACGTTGATTTGGAAAATCAACACGCTTCCGGCGGCGGGATTAACAATCCAGGTTGTGTGCAGCGTGAACGTAGAGGCTGCGCGTTTTGAAAACACCGCTTCGCTGCTGTGCTTTGGTGAAGTGGCCGATGGGTCGTACGATCCGGCGATTTATTCGAACACAACGTACCATCAGGTGAGCACGCTTGCACCGACGATTAGCAAAACAGCAAGAACCATACCGGGCAATTTAACGGGAGCGGGCTCCTCTATGTCGCCGATCGAGGTGGATTTCGACGGTCAAATTGAGTATACGCTTACGATCAATAACCCCAATACGTTTGTTATTGAAGAGGATGTGAAGGTAACAGATAAGCTTCCGGCGGGGTTGGAGTACGTTAGCTCGACACCGGCGGGGACGAAAACGACGAGCGGCGTAGGCGCTGCGGCGCGTGACACGGTGGTATGGACGATTTCAGATTTGCCGGTTGGCAATACGACCATCAAGGTTTTGGCAAAGGTTATAGTGGGTGGCAACACATTTGCAAACTACGCGACGATGAATGTTCCCGGGCTTTCGGAAAAAAGCACGAACTATACCTACCACAAAACCGGTCTTGTCCCTGTGACGGGGACGAAAACCGCACGGGTGCTGCCAAGCGGCGCGACAAACAGCGGCACGGAGACTGTTCCGGTCGTCGTAGAGGCTGAGCAGCAGGTGGAATACACGATCAGCGTGAACAACCAGAACATTCCGGGCGTCGGGGCTTCCCCGAACTACGATGTTGTGTTTGCGCTGGACTGGTCAGGCTCCATGGGGAGCAACCGTACGGCGGCTAAGAATTTGATTGCGCAGCTTTGCGGCAAGGTGTTCACCGATTACCCGGACAGCCGTATTTCCATCATGGGCTTGAACTGCACGCACAACTTAACGTATAACCCTATAAATCTGTTTTTGCAGATTGACACGCCGTTTGTGCGCAGCGACGCCTATGACAGCCACCTTTCGAACGCCTTTTCCGTAAACCCGACTTTTATGCAAGACGATATGCCGATGTTTATTCGGGCGGCGACGGATAAGTTCGCCAACGTGGCGAATGTTTATGGCGGAAATGGCTCTGAAGCGCGTACGCCCGTGCTGCGCGGCGCGTCGGATAACATTCCGGTTTTGGTGCTGATCGCGGATAACTCCAATGCAGACGGAGGGCAGATGCAAACGCAGCTGCAGCGCTTCAAGACGCTTTTCCCGGATGGTATCGTGATTGGTTTGTGTTATGGCGCTGGCTTTAACGGCGGGTGGGCATATATGGATGCCGTTGACAACGTAAATTGGCGGCATATGACGGTGAACGCGGCTTCAAGCGTGGATGCGGTTTACGATGTATTCAAGGGCGCTGTCGTGACAATCCCGGTGATTGAAACAACCGTTGAGGATTTGCTGCCCGCAGGCATGACATATGTAAGCAGCACACCCGCCGGCGCAACGACATCGGTTGATGCCGCAACGGGCAGAACGCGTGTCCGGTGGCATTTTGACGACATTGGGTTGGGTATAAAAACGTTCAAAATTGTTACGAGAGTGACAAAAAATCGGATTGCGGAAACAGACTACGATAACGTGGCGGAGATAACGGCGGCAGGGCAAAGCAAGGTGGTCACCAACATGACCTATCACCGCATGACGAATACCATGAAGCTGCACATACGGCAGATGGTGATGAACAGGGATGGAACAACCGTACCCTTGCCCGCGGCAGGTTACCTGAAGGCGACCAACAACGGTCTGGTATTGGGGCTGGAAACGCTTTCCGGCTTGGAGGGCAAGAGCCAGACGCCCTTTACGGAATACTTCCTGCCGCTCAACACCGATCCGCTCTATCTCATGGAAACGATCGTGCCGCAGTATTACAGCTACGCGGGCTATGTCGCGACGACGACAAACACGCCGCACAGCAGCGGCAGCCGCACAACGGGCAGTTTAACGCTGGATTATACCAACAACTATGAGCAATGGCTGACGGTGTATCTGATTCCGCAGGAGCCGGGCGGGCGTTATACCACGGACAGCCGCACCAACGACTTCGGCAAGCTGCACGTTACCCCACCCGCGCCGGCGCCGCCGGCACCCGGCGGATAAGGCGCGCAAAGAAGCATTTGGCAATTGACAACCCCCGTTGGCAATTGGCGATGATAGGGCGGCACGTGCGGCATGGCACAGCCTGGCGGCTTTGCTGCCATCCGCACGAGCTACCCAAAAACCCCCGATACAAACCGCCCCCCGGAAAGGCGGAGCGTATAAAAAACGACCCCCGCAAAAAAAGGAATTGAAAAGAAAAGGAGCAAACAAAAATGAAAACCAGGAAAAACCACAAGTCCGTCGTTCTCGCGCTTGCCGCCGTTATGGCAGTTGTCATCGCGGTCACAGGCAGCACCTTCGCGTGGTTCACCGCAACCGAGGGCAAAAAGAACCACTTCGAAACCGCAGGTATCACAGATGGCACATCCAGCATTTACGAAGTCTTTAAAGAGCCGAAGGAATGGCTGCCCGGGCAAGAGGTCATCAAAAATGTCGGCGTTTCCAACACCGGCGAGAACGATCTCCTCGCGCGCGTCAGCTTTGAAGAGGTTCTTGACAAGCTGAGCGGCTCCATGGAAAGGCTGCCCACGCCGGCCGCTTCTCCGCAGGTTCCCGTGCTGTTCAACGAGTCTGCTTACCTTGATTCCACGGGTGCGCCCATCAATGGCTGGATGACCCTTGCCGACGCTTTGGCGGCGGATGCGGGTCTGAGCGTTGACAGCGCGGTCGAAACAGCGCTGGGTGCGGCGGCGTATGCCACGCTGCTGGTGAAGAAGAATGTCACCAACCCCGGCACGACCAGCGAAAGCACGGGCTATTCCTTCGTGTTCTGGTATCCGATCCCCGGCGATTACACCGTGCCCGCCAACGATCCCGCGAAGGCGGCTTCCTATGCCGGCAAAAAGCAAGCGGCGGCAGCGGATCTTTACATTGACGAGAGCGTCGACCACAGCACCCGTGTGCTGAAGGTGGATGCGGCAAGCGTGAAGTTCTCCGCGTTCTCCGGGCGCGCGACCACCAAGACGGCCTGGGCGGATTTCGTCGTGCCGCAGGTGTTTGACACGGATGGCGTAACGCCGATCGCAGCGGCAGCCCCGGCGGATATCACTGCGACACTGCTTTCGCAGCTGGATGCGCTGATCCACCTGAACTACGGTGTGGACGACACGGGCGCAGCTACGGTTTCCGCTACGCCGGAAGCGGGCAAATGGGTTTATAACCCCGAGGACGGCTTCTTCTACTTCATCGGCAACATTGAGCCGGGCACGATCAGCCCCCTGTTGCTCAACAGCGTGACGCTGGATGAAACGAGCGACCAAATGTATACCGACATGATGTATGACCTGTACGTCAACATGGAAGCAATCCAGCCGCTTGAAGCCGCTGTGCGTTCCGCCACAGGCTGGAACCTGACCGGCACCTTTGGGCAATCGATCGTGCAGGCGCTGATTGACTGCGGTTCGTTTGACGTCGTCGAATAAGGGGTTATGAAGGAGGGGAGATTATGCATCGACTTAAGAAATGGATCGCGACCGCGATCTGCTTCCTCGCCGTGATTTCCGGCACGGCAGGCAGCGTAGCTGCGGTGGGTCTCCCTGCTGGGTTTTTGATTGGCGACCAAGACGGCATCAGTGTTTCGGCTGATGGCGAGTATATCATCAACGCAGTAGGTTTGATGCCAGGCGATATCCTGACTAAAACCATTACAATCCAAGATCTTTCTGATGGCAATGCCACAACGCTTACCCTGTACGCGGAGCCTCTCGAGGTCACCGGTCCGGTTGATCTGTTGGATGCGATCCATCTGACGCTGGAGCTGGTGGAAAAGAGCGGCAAGCGCGCAAAGCTCTACGACGGGCGCGTTCGCGGGACGGACGACACCAACATGGTGCAGAATCCCTTGCAGCTGGGCGTTTATACCAGCGGCGACCAAGCGGAGCTGCATGTCCGCCTTGTGGTGGATGAAACGATCGTCCCCACGGAGGAAATCAGCACGGCGGAAGTGAAGTGGATCTTCAACGCGGTGCGCGAGGTTCCGCCCGATCCGCCCAAAACGGGCTTGACGAGTAGCTACTTCCTTTATGGCGCGGGGATCGGCGGCGTATTGGTTCTGTGCGTGTTCCTTGTTTTCCTGCGCCGCAAGCGCGGGGAGCAGCGTCGCCGCGCCTGCGCTATGGCAAGCTTCAGCGCGTTTGAGCAGCCGATGACATGGAGAGGGGTGTGAGTGATGCAGCGGATAAAAACGAAGCGCGGTTTACGCGGTATAAGGCCGCTGAGCATTCCCCTTTCATTGATCGTGGCGTTGTTCATTCTCTTTGGCGGAACGATGGCGTGGTTCATTGCCACCGACGGCAAGCTGAACCCGTTTGACACCGGCGCATACCGCTACGCGGTGCAGGCGGTGGATGTGTTCAACAAGCCCGCAACGCCCCCGACGGGCGGCGAAACGGTGCAAAAGCGCGTTGGCGCGCAGAACACAGGGGATTTCCCCGCGTTCGTCCGCATCATGGTGCATCCGAGCATTTTGGCGGAGGATGGCGTAACCATCCTTCCCGCCAAGATTGGCAAGGAGGTGCTGATTGGCGACCTCAACACTACCGATTGGGCTTATGGCGGCGATGGTTATTACTACTATCTGCACGCGTTGGAGCCGGACAAATCCACCACCCAGCTGGGGCAGGACTTGTTCACGAATGTCATCCTTGCCGGCGATTTGGGCTTTGAATATGACAAAGCGAGCCTACAAATTGAGGTGCAGATGGAATCCAGTGACATTCGCCGCTGGAACTACCGGCAGGGCTGGTGGAAGACCACCGCGCCGCAGAGCGCCGGGGCATTAAGCTCTATTGATTCCACGCTTGCGGCACAAACTGTCGCTTAAAAACACACGGGACAACTGAATAAACGACGACCCGGACGGCGATGGCTGCCCGGGTTGTTGTTTTTTCGAAAAAAAGCTTGCATTTTTCTTGCATATTCGATATAATAACGACGTTTTGCCGAATGAAAACGCAGGGGGAAGCATTGTGAATATTTTGGTCATCAACGCGGGAAGCTCTTCGCTGAAATACCAGCTGTTTGATATGGAACGCGAATGCGTGTTAGCCAAAGGCGGCTGCGAGCGCATTGGTTTAGACGGCAGCAGGCTAGAAACGAGGCTGCCGAACGGTGATTTGTTTGAGATAAAAGCGCCTATGCCGAACCACACGGCGGCCTTCGCCCTTGTGAAGCAAGCGCTGACGGAGGGCGCGAGCAGGGTGATTGCTTCCCTGCAGGCGATCCACGCGGTTGGGCACCGTGTGGTGCAGGGCGGCGCGACGCTGCAAAAAAGTATGCTGGCTTCCGAAGCCGTGATCGCTGAAATTGAGCGGCTTTCGGAGCTTGCGCCCTTGCACAACCCCGGGCACGTGCAGGGCATCCGCGCTTGCATTGCCGCCTTCGGGGAGGCGCTGCCGCAGGTGCTGGTGTTTGATACGGCGTTTCATTCCACCATGCCGCCGGAGGCATATATGTTTCCTTTGCCGTATGAATATTATGAGAAATACGGCATCCGCCGCTACGGCTTTCATGGCACATCCCATAAATTCGTCAGCCAGCGCTGCGCCGCTGTTATGCGCCGCCCGCTGGAGGAGCTGAAAATTATCACCTGCCATTTGGGCAACGGATCCTCCATCGCGGCTGTGAAGCACGGCAGGGTGGTGGACACGACCATGGGCATGACGCCGCTGGACGGCTTTTTGATGGGCACGCGCTGCGGCGCGGTGGATCCCTCCGCAATTCTCTATTTGCAGGAAAAGGAAGGCTGGACACCGGGGCAAACCTGCGATGTCTTGAATAAAAAATCCGGCGCTCTCGGCATTTCAGGCGTTTCGAGCGACGACCGTGATTTGCGCGCCGCCGCCGTCAACGGCAACGCGCGCGCGGAACTGGCGAGAAGGATACAGCGTTACCAGGTTCGCAAGTATATTGGCGCGTTTGCGGCGGCAATGAATGGCTGCGACGCGATTGTCTTTACCGGCGGTATCGGTGAGAACACGACGGATTTGCGCGCGGATATCTGCGAAAATCTCGGGTATCTTGGCGTGGAACTGGATGCGGCGGCGAACGAAAGCCTGATTCACGGTAAGGAGGGTGCGATTTCGGCGGCGCAAGCGAAGGTTGCGGTTTTTGTGCTGCCGACGAACGAAGAGATCATGATTGCCCGCGAAACGCAGGAATTGTGCGCGGGTTAGCGGTTATTAGCGAAAAAGAAGGTTGCCATGGAACCCAAGCTCCGCCTTGTGTGTCTAATAAGTAGGGCACGGCGCGGGGCTTTTTGTGCAATTGCTCAAATGTGGAATTTTTTCATATTTCTGGGCTTGACGCGGTCTTTGCAACGTGCTAATATTAACAAGCTTAGGTTTCATGGGCAACGAGGGGACAATTGGGCATTTTGGGAGGAAGGGGCAATCATCATGAAAAGGAAGAACATTCGGCAAGGCTCGCCGCGTTTTTGGCGGCGAGGGCTTAGTCTGCTTGTGGCGCTGGCGGTTTTTTTGCCCGCATTGGGTGGACTTAGCGGCATTTGGGCGGGCGCTACGGTGAGTAAGAATGAAACCTTACCCACAAATGTTATATTTCAGGTGCCGGAAACAGTCTGGCTTGCCGGTGTTAACGACACAGCCGAGACAGACACAATCGTAAACTACTCCAACTGGGGCACGACAGGTGTGCAGGCGAGCAATGCCGGTAAGGTGTATTTTGCCTGTGCGGGAACCACCGGGAACGTTACGATCACTTGCTCTGACTTGTCCGGCGTCGGTTCCCTGAGCGGCGCCGCAACAGGCTATACTGGAACGATTCCCGCCGGGGCGGCGTCGAATGTGTCTACCTCGCCCAACGAAGGCGCGCTTTGCGAATGGAAGGCAACCTATACTTATAACGGGGTTGCCTGCGAAAGCTACGCGTACAGCTGGGTATACCAAATTTCAAACAAGGTGGCAGGCGCGGCGGGGCAGTCGTGGGCGACGTGGAGCAACTACTACGTCACCGGCGCGATTTTTGCCGCGCGCGGTTTTCATGAGGTGGGCGCCAACCCAAGTACGAATACGAACGGACTTGACGGTCAAGTCACATCCGCCGCAGCAGCAAAGCATCCGACCAACTGGCTGTTGGGCGATATAAGCAGCGGCACTGCCGGTTATGCTGGCTATCATGACATTTATGAGGTTGGCGAGCTGTATTTAAGCACAACAAAAGGCGCTACGGTTGTTCCGAGCGGGGCGGGGGTGGTGCACGCCATCGCCGGTACTGGTAGCGGAATGCGAAACACATATTTTCAGGTCAGTGGCGGTTGGGGAAAGATCACGGTTGACACAAGCCGTTTTTCGAACTTAAACCAAATCCCCGGTCTTAAGCTGATGCTCGCGGTGTGCCGGATGCACAAAAGCAACGACACCAGCTATCACACCTGTAAAGCAAATGAAACAGGGATGATTCGCTGGCCGGAGGGAACCGATATTGCGCCTTCTACCGGCTTTAAAACAAACGGTCTTGGCGTTAAGTACAATGCGCCTTTTGACCTTGCCAGCACGGCCGGGAGTAAAACGTATAACGGCAGATGGGCATTTGACTGCGGCGGCGGCGATTGGGTGGGCCTTGACCTGCTTTTCGCGGTTCAGCCCACGGCTGTTGATAAAGCACCCATTCGAACCGCCATCGCCAATGCCATGAAGATCCCCTATTCTTATGGCGGCGGTTCGCTTGTTGCGGATCAAACCGCGTATTTGAGCCAATTAAAGGCTGCGTACGAAAAGCTGGGCAACCCGAAGGACGCGTCAGAAAGTGCTTCTATTGCTGCCGCGGCGCTTGCCGATCTTACCGTTACTGAAAAGTATTATCTTAACGGGACGCAGACGGCGGAGGGTGACATAAATTTTGTGACGGCGCCGGTACACCAGGCGACTGTGAAGCGCGGCGGTTCGGTCACCGCTACGCGCGATCAAATTTACGGTTATGACTACGAATACATGACCATCAAAGAGGGAACAGGCGCGGCGGTGCGGCAGGGAACGTACAACACAACCGCGACCAAAAGCAACGTGCAGGGCAATATTGAAATCTGCTATTACTATCAGCCGATTCGTTACAAGATACACTACAATGACGCAGCGGCGCAATCCAACATTACGCTGCCTTCTGCGGCGGGCACGTATGCGGCATTTGGTTCAAGCTTCGATTTTCATAACGGGTATGCGAACAGTACGCTTGTGAATCAAAATTGGCTGCAAGCGCCGGGGCGCGTGTTTAAGTATTTCAGCCCTAACCGTGCGTCACAGTGGACAGACGATGGGATTGGGTATACGCAGGCGGGGGGTATATGGACGTATGGTAGTCCCGTTCTGAATTATGCGCTCATGTCAAAGTTCTATACTTACAGCGGCGGAGGTTACACGACTGTCTCTTCCACAAAGGATGCGGCGGCACCGAAGGATTATGCGACGGGCAATGTGCAGCCTGCCGAGCGCCATATCTGGGTTGAAGGCTCTTGGGTTGGCGGCGTGCCGTACACGGTGGCGTATAATAAAGGAAGCGCTGCCGGAGCGAGCGGAAGTGATTTGACGGGCAGCAGCGCGACCATGCCGGGGTGGGGTGGCACATTTGGTGAAACTTCGCCCGCGACGACGATTGCGTTGAATGGCAGCACCACCCAGTTTACGCGTCCGGGGCATTCCTATGCGCAATGGGCAGTCAATGCGGACGGTTCGGGAACTGCGTGGGCAACAGGGACTGCGCCGGCGCTTTCTGCTGTATTGAACACGCAAACGGATGCGGTAAAGTATCCGGCAACAACCGCGGCGCAAACGATTTACCTTTACCCTGTTTGGACGTTGAACACGTATAAAATCGTATACAACAACAATACTGGCGCGGGGGCGATCGCCGACGGTTCTTTCCAATACGGTGCAGCGAATTACACCGTTGCGGTAGATACGAATATGAGCAAGACGGGGTATCATTTCGTTGGTTGGAGCACGACTGCCGGAACGGACGGCGCAGGCGGCGCGGTGCTGTGCGGTGCCAGCGCGGCCATGACTGGCACGGCGCTTTACAGTGCGCTTGCGGCGGAGCAGAAGGGCAACGGCGGAATATTGACTCTATATGCTTGCTGGGAAATCAACAGCTACCAGGTTCGTTTTCTGGACCCGCGCACAACCCCGACGGCGACGGAGATCGCGAATCACACCTACAGCCACGGGCAGTCGCTTAGCGCTTGGAGCGACATACCGACTTCATTTGGCGGGGCGGCGATTATGGGCTGGTATAAGGACGCCGCGCTGACCCAAGCGGTGACCTTGGCGTCGCACATTGTGCCAACGGACGGCTTGAGTGTTTATGCCAAGTTTGCTTCAATCTCCGCCCCGACACTCGACCTACTGGCGCAGCAATACCAGCAGCGAGTGGGGAGCGGGAGCAGCGAAAACACGGAGCAGATGTATGCGTTGGCGAGCGACACGAAGGCGGCGGTCAACGCGG
>JAITGE010000029.1 GCA_031280825.1 Oscillospiraceae bacterium
GTTGATGATATTTTTAAGTTGATGACATCTCAAAGTGGTGCTGTGTATACAATCGCTCACACCCAATCGGCTAATTTGTTGACCATTTGAAATCAAGATATTTTACGACTATCACCAAACGCTTTGACGATGAGCTTATTTCTCTTTTGCATGCGTTCAAATGGTGGGATAAACCGATTCGTGAGATACAATCCCTCATCCCGCTACTGTCCGGCGGCGATTTGGAGAAAATACGGAGCGAGTTAAAGGAGAAGATGAAAACCTATGAATTCACCGCCGTCATCCATTCCTCAGAAGTAGGAAAAGGCGGCGCATATGTGATCTTCCCTTACGATATCCGCGCGGAATTTGGGCGCGGCCGTGTCAAAGTGCACGCCACTTTTGACGGCGAGCCATACGATGGCAACGTCGTCAATATGGGATTGAAAAACGCCGACGGATCCGTTTGTTATATTATTGGAACACTCAGATCAATCCGCGAGAAAATCGGCAAGCATCCGGGCGACAGCGTCCGGGTGACTGTGGAGGAGAGAACATGATACAAGAAATCGCAAACTACATCGCCGCGCAGCCGGAAGCAATCCAGCCGCGCCTGCGCGAGGTATATACTATCATCAAGGCAGAGTTGCCCGACGCTAGCGAAAAAATCGCATACCAAATGCCCACGTTCTGGCAAGGGCGCAATCTCATCCACTTTGCGGGATTTAAAAACCACATCGGGCTGTATCCCGGCGACGGTGCGACGACGGTTTTTGCCGAAAAGCTGACGGAATATAAAACCAGCAAAGGTGCGGTTCAGTTTCCGCACACAAAGCAGTTGCCAGTGGAACTAATCAAGGGAATCGCCAACTGGTGCGGGATAAACAACATTCAAAAACTGACCCGCACGAACCGGTCTGTTGCCTGCCGCGAAAAACAAGAGTAAAAGCCGCCCAAAAGGAACAGAGAAACTGAACCACCACCGCCTGGGCAGAACCTGTGGTTTTCGACGGTTGGCTTTGCGCTTGGCATACCCGGCGGGCTATGGCTCACCCATGCGATCGTGTTCACCTTTGGGCTGTCGGTGCTTGTGAACCTGCTGTTCTCAAGAAAAATACGACGGCTGAATATCGTTTTAAGGCTGTTTAGCCGCGCAACACGCGCACACGCAATACACCCTCCGGCATCTCGGCTTTCGGCATGTAATCCGCAGCGAAATCGGCGACGGTATAAACCGTTTCGCCGCGCTTACCGGAAACAAGGTGCGCCGGCGTAGCACCCAGCGCCGCCAAAATCTCCTCGGCGGGGCAAGTATGGATAACACACACGCGCGCGGAAAACTGCGCGGGCAGCTGCGTCGCGGGCAGATTCACAGAATTTTTCACCGCGCCCGTTTCAAGGTACGCTTTCACCTGCTGCGCCGCCATCACAGCGCAATTGTCCTCACTTTCGGGGGTAGACGCGCCTAGGTGCGGGATCGCCGTTACACCCGCAACGCCCAGCAGATCATCCGTCGGGAAATCCGTCACATAAGCGGCGACCCTACCGCTTGCCAGCGCCGCCAGCAAATCACCGCTGTTGACAAGATCCGCGCGGGAGAAATTCAAAATACGCACGCCCTCCTTGCAGCCGGCAAGGGCTTCAGCGTTAACGCTGCCCTTGGTTTCAGGCGTAAGCGGCGCGTGCAGGCTGATATAATCGCACTTTGCGAGCAGCGCTTCGCGCGTTTCGGCAAGCTTCACGGCAGGATCAAGCTGTGCCTTCGCTGCGTCACTGAGATAGGGATCAAACCCGACCACCTTCATCCCCAACGCGGCGGCGGCATTGGCGACTAACCCGCCGATCGCTCCCATGCCCACCAGACCAAGCGTTTTCCCCAGGATCTCCGGTCCACCGAACGCGCCCTTCCCCTTTTCAACCAGCTTGCCCACCTCGTCGCCCTTGCCCTTAAGCGTTTGGCACCAGGTTAGCGCCTCAGCAACCTTGCGCGAAGCCAAAAAGAGAGCCGCAACCACCAGCTCCTTCACAGCGTTCGCGTTCGCGCCGGGGGTGTTGAAAACACAAACACCCCGCGCCGTGCAGCTTTCAATCGGGATATTGTTAACCCCCGCACCCGCACGGGCGATTGCAAGCACGGCGGGATCCAAAGGCAGCTCGTGCATAGAAGCCGAGCGCACCAGCACCGCCTGCGCGTTTTCAACAGCGTCGCCAAAAGCGTAGCCTTCGCCAAACTGCGAAAGCCCACAGGCGGCAATTTTATTAAGCGTTCGAATATTTATCATGAATCGCACTCCTTCTGTTGCATTCTCAAGCATTCTTGACTTCAAAAGCCTTCATGAACTCCACCAAGGCTTCCACGCCTTCCACGGGCATTGCGTTATAAATGGAGGCGCGCATACCGCCGACACTGCGGTGCCCTTTGATGTTCACAAAGCCTTCCGTTGCCGCCGCCTTCACAAAGGCGTTGTTCAAATCGTCGTTGGCGGCAACAAAGGTCACGTTCATCAGCGAACGGAATTCCGGAGCAACAGGGTTTGTGAACATGCTACTGGCGTCAATGTAATCATAAAGCAGCTTCGCCTTATGCGTGTTACGCTCCTTGAGCGCCGCCAGACCGCCGAGGCTCTGGATCCATTCCAGCACCAGCTTGCAGATGTATATCGACCAGCAGGGCGGCGTATTATACATCGAATCATTTTCAACCGTGGTCTTCCAATCCATCACGGTTGGAATGTCCTTGCGCGCCTTCCCCAGCAAATCCTCGCGCACAATCACGACAGTCAAGCCGGCGGGCGCGATGTTCTTTTGCGCGCCGCCGAACAGCACGCCGAACCTCGAAACATCCATCGGCTCACTCAAAAAACTGGAGGAAATATCGGCGACCAGCGGCACACTGCCGGTTTCGGGCAGCTGTGCCCATTTCGTGCCGAAAATCGTGTTGTTGTGGCAGATATAAAAGTAATCCGCGTCCTTTGTGTATTCGGCGGGATCAATTTTGGGGATAACGGAAAAATTCTGCGCTTTGGAGCTGGCGACGCATTTGATTTCGCCGTACTTCTGAGCTTCCTGATAGGCCTTGGTGGCGAACTGCCCTGTCACGGCGTAATCCGCCTTACCCGAGCCGCCAAGCAGATTCAGCGGGATTGCGGCAAACTGCAGCGAAGCGCCGCCTTGCACAAACAACACCTTGTAATTTTCCGGAATCCCCATCACCTCGCGGAACAGCGATTGCGCGCCGAAAATAATTTCTTCATAAACCTTGCTGCGATGGCTCATTTCCATCACAGATTGCCCGCTGCCGTTGTAGTCAAGCATTTCCGCCGCCGCGCGGTTCAAAACCGATTCAGGCAGCATGGAAGGACCTGCGGAAAAATTATAAACTCTCGCCATTGTGAAAACGCTTCCTTTCTCCGGGTAGATTCGATTTCGCGTGCAGCACTATTATATATCTGTGCGCAACGAAAGTCAACCAAAGAATACAGCGCACCGCGCAAAGGATTTTAGGCAGGTTGCCCATGGAAAATTGGAAAAACACTTGCATTTTTGCCAGACGTCATGTAAAGTATACCTATGATAAAAAATCTGAGAGGGATGGGGAAGCATGGAAAACGAAACGCAATTCGACGTCGCCGTGGTGGGTGGCGGAACAGCGGGGCTGATGTTCGCCCGCATGATGGCGGAACAGGATTATTCGGTGCTGGTGATTGAACGGAAGCCGCAGGAAAAGGTCGGGGACGAATACAGCGCCTTTCATTTTGATGAAGAGCGCTTCAACCGCTATAGCCTCGCGAAGCCGCAGCCGGGCGACGCGGATTATTCCGCGCGGTTTGAAGCCGGCGTTTATCGCTCCGCGCGGGGTACCCATACCTGTTACAGCCATTGCCCGAATTTGCTGCTCAAACGCGCTCCCTTTCTGCGCCGCATGCAGGCATGGGCGGGCGAAAAAGGCGTTGAAATACGCTATCAAACAACCTTCACCGGCTTTTTGCTCAACAAAGAAGGAAAGATCAACGGCATCCGCTGCAAAAACGCCGCAGACGAGTATACCGTTCGCGCAAGGCTCACGGTCGATTGCTCCGGCAAGCCCGCCGCGGCGCGGCGGCAGGCGCCCGGCGAGCACATTGACACTTCTGGGCTAACGCCGCGCGACTTATTTTACATCTACATGCACTACGCCAAGCTCAAATACCCGGAAAAAGATACCGTAGACGCGCCGATTCACTACTCTCAATGGATTGGCTGGATCGGGCAGGGCGAACGCCCCGGCGAATGCATCTTTGGCACAAGCGCAAGCCTTTCCTATGAACACGCCGCCAAGAGCTATGCGTGCTTCCAACGGGAAATCCCCTTCCCCAAGCACGAGGAAATCCGCGTGGAAAAAGGTACGACAATCTACCGCCGCTCGCCCTATTCCATGGTGACCGACGGTTTTTTATGTATCGGCGACGCCGCGTGCATGACCAAGCCCTTCAGCGGCGAGGGCGTGACCTCCGGCTGGGTGGGCTGCGAAATCGCCTCCCGCGTCGCGGGCAAGGCGATGGTCAACGGCGCCTACCCAACCAAAGAAGCCCTCTGGGAATATAACGAGCTATACGCCAAAGGGCAGGGCGCGGATTTCGCCTATATCCTGGCAGTCATGTGCAACACAGCGGCAAGCACGCCGGAGGAAAACGAATATGAATTTGCGCACAAAATCGTTTTTAACGATAACAATCTCACGCACTGCAATATACATTACAATTACGATGCGCCTATCACCGAGGTGCTGCCAATGCTGGGCAGGGTGTTCATCGGCGTTGTAACAGGCAATATCGCGCTGAACACCCTGCGCGCGATGCTGCGCGGCATCGTTTGCGCCACAAGGCTCAAAAGCCACTACAAAAAATACCCGCGCAGACCCGTAGGCTACGCGAGATGGACCGCGAAAGCGGAAAAGCTTTGGCGCGCCGTCGGCTCCATGGCGGATCTTGCCGACAAAGCCGAAGCAACCGCCGCGAAAGCAGTCAAAACAGTGCGGCTGGCAAGGGCGGCGGTCGCAAAATGACGCTGTCCCCCAGGCCCGCTCAGGGACGCCTGGAAGCCCTGCTATCGCTCCTTACCCCTCCCGTTTTCAGGGGGAGCACTCCACCTTTATGCAGGCTGTACGCTGCGCTAAGAGCAAGTAGATTTCGCGGATCAGTTCCACCTGCGTGGAAATGTTGAGCTTTTGATAGAGGTTGTAAACCGTGCGCTTGACCGTTCCCTCCGCAACAGAAAACCGGTGGGCAATCGCACGGAGCGTCTCACCACGAAAAAGCAAAATCGCCACATCCGTTTCGCGTTTGGTTAAACCGTTCTGCAGCGCCTCGCGCAAGTGCCGCTCCGGCACGTTGACCACAGATTCATATTCGTTGCTCACACGCAGGCGGAAAACCGCCGCGTCGTGCGCATAGGTGCAATCCACCGAGAGCTGCACCGGATGCTCCGGCGAAGCCCCGCCTTGTTCGGGCAGATACATCTTACATAGCTGTTCCATAGACATCACCAGCACGGTGAGCGGGTACGCCTCCTCCGGCGGCGGCATGAGCACGCGCAGGTTCTCACTCGCGTCCACATACCACATTTTCTTGCGCTCCCAATCAAATTTGCAGGTGATCATATGCCCTACCGATTGCCTCAGCATTCCCGATTCCTCCTTTTGCTTCGAAATCCCTTCGCTACATTTTAACACATTTATGCATTTTCTTTTTTCTATTTCAAAATAATCCCAAAATTCTCAAATTGTTCATCTTTTGAGCGACAAAAAAGAACCTCTTTCGAGGCTCTTTTTGTATGTTTTGACGATTTTTCGGATTCTCACCAAGCCTTTTTGGCTTCTTCGTAATCCCAGTTTTTATCCGCCGGCCAACTGAAGCCGCTGATGTTCAGCGCGCCACCGTCCGCACCGGCAAAACGGTGGACGGAGCCGCAATTGTTGGCGTCCAGCGTCGCGGCAACGGAATTGAGCACCAGCAGGGTGAAATCCTTGCCCGCCGCCGCCGTGTAGCCCTCCCGCGCGCCCTCCGCGCCCTTAAAGACGCTGGCGTCCGCCGTAAATTGAATCGAAACTGTGATGGCGTCGGCAAAATTCCCGCTGACAGTGTTCAGGTTCCAACCGGTTTCCGCCGCCAGCGCCGCCAAATGATCCTTATAATCCACCTCTGCGGGCGCTTTTTGAATGGTATATTCCAGCTCTTTTTCCGCGCCGGGCGTGCCAATGACCAGTTTCCCCTTGTAAACCTTCAGGTTATCCGGCGTTTCGCGGGTGTGCTCAATGCTTTGGTTTGTGGGGACACGCCCGGAAGGATCGTTTTCGTCCCCGTCCTTGCTGCAGGAAGCGAAAAACGCCGCCGCGCCAATTGCCAGCGAGCCTGCAAGAATTGCGCTGATCCAGCGCTTGCCCTTTTGCCTGTTTTGCATTTTAGTGCCTCTCCTTTATCAATATCGCTTTCACACTTCAAATTATAAACAGCCCCTGCCGCAATGGCAAGGGCTGCGGCAAAAGATTCCACGCATTTTTCACTTCCGCGCGCTGAATTGGAAGAACCGGGGATTAATCCAGCCCCAATTTCCCTGCCATTTCCTTGGTGTTCAGCTCCAAAAGCTTGGATACGCCCTCCTCCTGCATCGTTACGCCATAAAGCGTATCCGCCTCCTCCATCGTTCCGCGCCGGTGGCTGATGAGGATAAATTGCGTATTTTTCGTCATACGGCGCACATAACGGGCAAAGCGCCCGACGTTCACGTCGTCCAACGCGGCCTCCACCTCGTCGAAAATGCAAAAGGGCGCGGGCGTAGCTTTTAGTATCGCAAAAAGCAGCGCGATGGCGGCCAAGCCTTTTTCGCCGCCTGAAAGCAGATCAATATTTTGCACATTCTTGCCCGGTGGCTGCACACGGATTTCGATCGCGCTTTCCAGCACATCCTCCGGGTTTTCCAGCTCCAGCGCCGCCAAGCCGCCGCCAAAAAGAGATGCAAAGGTTTCGCCAAAATAGCGGTTAATACGCACAAACTGCTCCGCAAAACGCGAACCCATTTGCTCCGTCAATTCCCGGATGAGCCGCAGTAGCTCTTCGCGGCTGCGCTCCACGTCGTCCACCTGTCCGCTCAAAAACGCAAAGCGCTCGGATACCTCGCGGTATTCCTCAATGGCATCCACATTGATGTTGCCCAACGCGCGGATTTTAGCACTCAGCTCCGTCAGTTCAATCTGCGACCCCGTGGGATCCTCCAGCCCAAACCCCTGCTCCTCAGCTTCGCGCGGTGTGAGCTGGTATTCGTGAAAGAGCTTTGCGCCGGCCGCGTCCAATTCCTGCCGCGTGACGCTGCGACGTTCCTCTTGCCGCGCCAGCTCGCCGCCACATTTTTCTTTGCGGTCGGCAAGAAGCTTTTCTTCACGGCGAAAGGTTTCCGCCCGCGCCTGCGCTTCCTCACGCCGCGCCAGCGCCGCCTCCATGCCGCTCTGCCCGTCCTCCGCCTTGCGATGCAGCTCGGCGATTTCCCCGCGCAGCGCCGCGATTTTTGCCGCGATATCGTCATTTGCGCCGCGCAGGATTTTTTGCTCGGCAAGCAAATCCTCATCGCGCCCCGCGTGACCGGCGCTGCGCTCCCGCAAAAGCGCCGCCGCCGCGCACCGTGCCTGCATATCCTTTTCTGTCGCCAGCAAAGCCATGCGCTGCGCCGCCGCAGCTTGGCTCAAATTCGCCCGCTTCTCTTCCAGCACCGCGCGGCTTTCGCGCAGCGTGTACTGCGCACGTTCCGATTCGCGCAAGCCTTCCTGCAAAAGCTCCGCCTCACTCGCCGCCGCCGTGCGTTCCTCCGCCAGCAAAGCCATGCGCTGCTCCGCCGCAGTCTTTTCGCTTTCCAGCTCCACAAACGCCGCCGCAGCGTCCGCCACGCGCTGCTCCAGAGCCTGCGTCTGGCTCTCCTGCCGAATGCTTTCCTCCAGCGCCCGCGCCAAATCACCTTGCAAGCCCGTTGCGCCCGCCTGCGCTTCCGCCAAATCCTCCGTGAAAGCCTTGCAGCGCTTTTGCTGCTCCGCGAGTTCCGCCTGCAAGGCGTCGCATTCCGCCTTGAGTTTTTCAATTTCCGCACCTCGGCTAAGCATCCCCGCGCCCTGCGCCCGCGAGCCGCCACTCATGGAGCCGCCCGCATGGATAACCTGCCCATCCAGCGTCACAATACGAAAGCGCTGCCCATATTGCCGCGCAATAGCGATCGCACTTTCCATATCCTCCGCCACAGCGGTGCGCCCCAGCTGCGCCAGCAGGATTTGCCCATACTGCGCGTCCGTCTGCACCAAATCGCTCGCGACCGCGACATAGCCCGCGCAATCCGAAAGTCCGCGCTCGCGCAGTTCCTGCCCCTTAATTGCGCGCAAAGGCAAAAATGTTGCCCGTCCCACGCCCGCGCGCTTAAGGAACTCGATCGCGCGTTTTGCGTCGCTTTCCGCGTCGCAGACCATATACTGCAGAGCCGCGCCCAACGCCGTCTCCACCGCCAAGGCATATTCCGGCGCGACGTGGATGAGCTGCGAAAACGTGCCGTGCAGGCCGCGCAGCCCGCCGCGCCGGCGCTCCTTCATCACTGCGCGAACACTGCCGTTGTAGCCCTCCATGTTCTGCTCCAAATCCTCCAGAAGCTTGCCGCGCGACGCTTTTTGCTGCAGCTCCGCGCGCAGCCGCTCCAGTTCCTCTTGCGCTTGCTCAGCTTTTGCAGCACGGCTCTGCACACGAATCTTATACCCATGCAAGCTGTTTTGCAGCCCCGCAATCTCCTCCTGCTGCTTTTCCAGCGCAGTATGCGCCGCTTCCAGCTCCAGCTGTAGCACGGCATTTTGCTCCTCGCGCCCCGCTGCCGCCCGTTCAATCATCTCAATGCGCCCGCGCAGCTCCCCCTCGGAGCTTTGCGCGGAGGATTCCGCCACCTGGCGCCCCGTCAAAGCCTGCTGCAAGCCTTCGCGCCGCGCTTCCAAAATCTCAAGCTTGCGCCCTGCGTCCTCCCACTCGCCCTGCGCCGCCTTCGCCTCCCGCTCAGCCACGTCGCCGCTGTGCCGCTGCTTCTCCAGCGCCGCTTGCAGCCGCTCCAGCTCCTGCTCAATCGTCTCCAATTGCTCCGTCAATTGCTGCCGCGTATCGGCGGCATGACCGCGATCCTGCTCCAGACGCGCAATCGCGCTTCGATTATGCGCAACCGTGTTTTCCAGCACGGCGATTTCGCCTTCGCGCCGCGTCGCTTCGGCCTCTAGCGCAGTGCGATCCCTCCGCAGCGCTTCAGCCTGCAGCGTCAGCTCCTGCGCCTGCTCCAGCAGTGCTTGTCCCTCCTGCTCCAGCCGATCCAAATCCTGCTCACAGAGCACGTATTCCGCGCGCGCCTTCGTAATTTTGTGCTCCTGCCCGCGCAATGCTTCCACCGATTGCGCAATGGTATGCAACGCCAAACCGATCTCCAGCGACTTGCGCCGTTCGGCAAGCTGCAAAAAGATCTCAGCCTTCTCCTTTTGAGCTTTGAGCGGCGCAACACGCCCTTCAAGCTCCATCAAAATGTCGCGCAAGCGCACGAGATTTTCTTCTGTCTGCTCCAGTTTTTTCAATGCAGATTCCCGCCGATACCGGCTTTGAGAGATCCCCGCCGCCTCCTCTAACATATCCCGCCGCTGGCTGGAATGCGCTGAAACCAGTTCCTGCACCCTCCCCTGCCCCACAAGAGAATAACCATCGCGTCCCAAACCGGTATCCATAAACAGCTCGTGGATATCCTTCAGCCGACACGGCTTTGCGTTGATGCAATATTCACTTTCGCCCGAACGATAGAGCCGCCGCGTGACAGACACCTCGTCCGTTTCGCGCCCAGGCAAACTGCGATCACTGTTATCCAGATGCAGCGTGACCTCGGCAAGTCCCAATGCGCGGCGCTGACCTGTGCCGCTGAAAATGACGTCTTCCATTTTTGCCCCGCGCAGCTGCTTGGTGGATTGCTCGCCCAGCACCCAGCGCACCGCGTCAGAAACATTGCTCTTGCCCGAACCATTCGGACCCACAACGCAGGTGACACCCGTTCCAAACTCCAGGCGTGTTTTATCCGGAAACGATTTAAACCCATATAAATCCAATGATTTTAGCCGCATATACACTCCTCAGCCCTTATTGTAACACATTATACCAACAAAAAGAGAGGAACGCAAGCATTTTTCGCTGCGGCAGTTCCCAAAATAGCGTCGTTTGCAAAAGCATGGGCTGTCAACAATTTAGCAGAACATGAAGGCAGAGAAAAATTCCGGAACGTTCCCCCAGATTTATGCGCAATGGCAGAGCAGGGAAATCAGCGGCACGGCGCTGGGCGTACCGATTAAAACCTCCTATCACCGGATCTACGCGCACAACAAAATGAGGCAATGTTGACTAAATAACGAAACAGCAAGGATCAAACTTTTGGTTGACATGAAATTTCGCATAAAGAGCAACCGTTAAATCAATCATCTCGAGGGAGCGAGAAACGCAGCAGGTGCGGCGGCAAAATCTTGCAAGCCAGCGACGCTGAGGGGCGTTGTTTCCTTCTATACCATGGGTTTCGACCTTAGTTCGAACCAGTAATTCCGGCGGAATCAGATCTCTGTATGCGTGCCAATAGTCGGAAAAGTAAACCGCAACATTCCAACGTTTCAATCGTTCATAAAGCCTTGAAAATGTAGCATTGTCGCGCCTTCCACATTCCCAGTCGATAAGTTGACGGGTATTTCGACACTGAACCACCACCGCCTGGAAGGCGGTGGGTTGCTTATGTATTCAAAACCCCCGGCAATGCCGGGGGTCAACGCTTAAAGCGGTATTGTAGCACGCCTGGTCTCGCTTGTCAACTCGTGTAGACGCTGCCTAGGTAAAACGTGTGTTAAATATACTATCGAGGTTTTTGACAAGCGGATCCAATTGGACACCAATGACGCAGAGGCAATGGAGTATATTGATCAAAATGTTTTTTCTATGGGATACGCATTGAGAAATGCGGACTGTGCCGATTGGCTGATACAAATCATAAAGCGCCCTCCACCAGAACAAAAAAAATCAGCTCCGCAGCCCAGATGTTGCTTGTACACGGGGGAGATACTTA
>JAITGE010000033.1 GCA_031280825.1 Oscillospiraceae bacterium
GCTGATAACCAAAATATTATCTGGAGCAGCTCGAATTCCGCAGTTGCCACAGTCAGCGCGGCGGGCGTCGTGACGGGCATTTCCGCCGGTTCGGCGACCGTCACCGCGACGGCGGCGGCAGATGGCTCAAAAAAAGCGACCGCAAGCATCACCGTTACAGAAAACAGCGGTTCAGTTCCGCCACCGTCGCTGCCGGCAAAGCTCACCCTCACGCTCAATCAAGTCTTCCTTGGCTTTTTAGAGCACGATACGAATTCCATTCAGTGGTATTCTGACAAACCGAAGGTGTTGAGCGTTGACCAAGCCACAGGAAAGCTTGCCTACCATCATATTCCCGGCACGGCTGTGATTGAAGGACGACAAGTCGTCGACGGTACGGAAAGCATCGTCTACCGCACAGAAGTTACCGTACAGTATAGTGCATTGCAATGGCTCGCAGCCATCTTCTTGCTGGGCTTCCTGTGGCTTTAAGCAACAAATTTCGGTGAAATTCCCAAAACAGAATGCCGGATTTGTCATTTCCCCTTGCAATTTCGCGGAATGTAGTGTATAATCCGATTATTGGGTGAATCGGCTGGATTGCAGGGGGATTTTCTGTGAAAAAGATGCTCAAATTTTTATTTGTTATTGCTGTAATTGTGATCGCCGCGGCGCTCGTGATGGGAGCAACCTATCCGGAGGTACAAGAATCCTTAGACGCAGGTGCGCAAAGCTTCGGCGATCGGCTAGGCGCTTTTGCCGACGGGCTGGCAAGGAGCTTTGCCGACGCCTTTTCGAAAGGGAGCGCCTAATGGAAAACGCTTCTGCGCGAAAACAGCGCGCGATGCGTATTACCACACTGTTGGAAGAAGCGTATCCCGAGAGCGCGGGATTATGTTCGCTGCACGCGCAAAACGACTTTGAATTGCTCGTGGCCGCGCGGCTTTCGGCACAGTGCACGGACGCGCGCGTGAATCTCGTTACACCTGCGTTGTTTGCACGGTATCCGAATCCGCAAGCCTTTGCCGAAGCGGACGTAACGGAAGTTGAGCAATTGGTGCGCACTTGCGGATTTCACCACACAAAAGCTAAAGATCTGGTTGCGATGTCCCAACAGCTTTGCGCGCGGCACACAGGCACAATTCCGGAATCCATGGAGGCGCTAACAGCCTTACAAGGCGTGGGGCGCAAAATCGCAAACCTAATCCGCGGCGATGTGTTTGGATTGCCTGCCGTAGTAGCGGACACACACGTAATACGCATCACGAATCTGCTTGGCTTAGCGGAAAGCAGAACTCCGGCAAATGTGGAAGCGCAGCTGCGCAAGCTGTTGAATCCCGCCACAAGCAATGACTTTTGCCACCGCTGCGTTCTGCACGGGCGGGCAGTATGCGTCGCGAGGCGACCACAGTGCGCGGCGTGTGTGCTGTGCAACGAATGCATGTTTGCATCTCCACGTTAAAGCGAGTAGCTTTACAGATTTAACCCGCAAAATCGTTTGCTTTTGCGGGTTTTTTATAACCGGAAAGGTAAATCACTTTACGGCTCTTCGCCGCATAGCACCGCAAGTTTTGCGCGCAAGCCGATAAAAACGACCCCCGGCGACAAAACGCCGGAGATCGTTTCTGCCTTATCCTTGGTCAAAGCCCCTGCAAATAGCGGTAACTGCGCTCCAGTTCCTCCAGCGGCTGTTTATCGTAACAGACATCCTGCTCAACAAATGCGTATTCCGCTCCAATTTCACGGAAAGCCTCCACGATACCGGGGATATCCATCACCCCATCGCCCACAGCGGCAAACAGATGGCAATCGCCGTCCAACCGCATATCCTTCAGGTGACAAACATCAATACGGTCGCCCAGTCTGCGAATGTGCTCCGGCACAGTTTTGCCGCCGTATTGCATCCAAAAGGCATCCAATGTGAAGCCCAAAAGCGCGGGATCGCTTTCATTCACCAATACGCCCCATATGTCGTCACCCTCCGGCTGCCGCTCAAACTCAAACGCGTGGTTATGATATTGCAGCTTCATTCCGGCGGCTTGCAGCTTCCGCATCGCAGGCGTGAAATCCGCGAGAAACTGCCGCGCACCCGCAATCGTGCGTTCACCCGGCAAGCAACCAACGCCCACATAGCGGCACCCCAGCAACCGGTGCTCAGCAATCACGGCGTCGGTATCCGCCGCAATGCGCCGAGGGTCGGTGTGCGTCAAGCGCACACCCAGCCCCAAGGAATCGCAGACCGCCTTCAGCTCTTTTGCGTCGAAGGCGAAGCCGGAGCACTGAACGTGCTTGTACCCGATTGCGGCAACGCGCTCCAAGGTGGCACGCACGCCCTCCGGGCTTTGCATCAAATCCCGCACGGTATACAGCTGTGCGCCGATTTCCACCGAATCATCCCTTTCCGCTGCTCATTGCTCAAAAGCCACGGCCTCGCCGCTCGCGCCGGAAGCAAAAATCGCCTCCACCAGGCGGATCAGACGGCGCTGTTGGTCGTGCGTCACGATCGGCGCCGCACCATTGCGCAGCACAGCATAAATATTGTCATAGTAGTCGTCCCACTTGCCTTCCACGACAGGCAACGGGAACTCCTTGATGCTGTCGTCTGTGCGCGGCGCCATGGTTTTGGAAAGCCCGACACCCAGCACAACCGGCACGGCATCCCTGTTTTCCCAATCCTCCACCATCACAAGCTTTGAAGTGTCGCCCCGCCTGTTCCAGCGGTCGTCCAGCGCGGTGCCGTTTTCACCAAGGATATACCAGCGCGGCAGCGGGATGAAATTGTTGGTCGTCACTTCCACCAGCCAGGTAATGTCGCCCTCAAAATTACAGAGCACGCGGAAGCCGTCGTCCACCTCATCCGGAGAAGTGGAAACGTAGGTCAGCTGGCTAAAAAGGCTCTTGAGCTTGCGCGAACCCATCATGTCCAGCATCTGATCCAACAGATGGATACCCCAATCCAGGAGCATCCCGCCGCCATAAGGCTTTTGCGCGCGCCAGTCGCCCGGCACGCCGCGCGAACCGTGCACACGGCTTTCAATGTGAAAGGTGCGCCCCAACAGGCTCTTGTCAAACACATTCTTTGCCGTAAGGTAGTCGCCGTCCCAGCGGCGGTTTTGATGCACGGTGAAAAACTTACCGTTCGCGTTTGCCGCCGCGATCATAGCCTCCAGATCCTCTGTGGAAGCGATTGTCACGGGCTTTTCGCAAATCACATTTTTGCCGTGATTCAGCGCGTCCACCACAATCTCGCGGTGCACGTCATTCGGCGTGGCGACCAGAACCAGCTCCACGCGCGGGTCGCTGAGCAGCGCCTCGCGGCTTTCAAACGCCTTGGCTTCCAAGTCCTTTTCCAGCGCATCCTGTTGGCATTGGCGAATATCAAAGCCGCCGATGAACTCGAAATTCGGGTTCTTTTTATAGTGCCAGCCGTGATGCCGCCCCATGCCGCCGCAGCCAATCACGGCCGCGCCAATGGGTTTGATTTCTTCTGCCATTGTCTGCCTCCAAAAAATTTATTTATTCTCACAGCCATCGACCGTGAAAATCACTGTGCAAGAGCGCGGAATTTACAGCGGGGAAAACCGGCGAAAAGCGCGAAAGCACAACCCCTGTCCGCACACAACGCCCAACGCCTGTCAGACCCACCACGCCGCGCCGGTTTTTTCCGTGATCAGGCAATCCTGCAAAAGAGCAACCGCCTTGCGCAGCCCCTCGTTCTGGCTCATCAGGCTATCCTCGTGTTCAATGCTAACCACATGGTCGTAGCCCACCAAGCGCAGATTGGAAATGATATCCTTCCAGTAGCCGGCGTCGTTGCCATAGCCAACCGCGCGAAAGAGCCAGGAGCGATGGATTTCATCCGTATAAGGCTTGGTATCCAAGACGCCTGTAACGGCGGTGTTGTATTTGTCGATTTTGGTATCCTTGGCGTGAAAGTGAAAAATCGCGCCGCCCAACGCGCGGATGACCGCCACCGGTTCCATGCCCTGCCAAATCAAATGGCTGGGATCGAGGTTTGCGCCGATTTCCGGACCAACGGCCTCCCGCAGGCGCAGCAGCGTTTCGGTGCTGTAAACGCAGAAGCCCGGGTGCATCTCCAGCGCGATTTTATCCACCCTGTGCGCCTTGGCAAACGCCACGAGCGCCTTCCAGTACGGAATCAAAACAGCATCCCACTGCCATTGCAAAATTTCCAGGAAATCGCTTGGCCACGGGCACGTCACCCAATTGGGATATTTCGCGCCCGCGTGGTCGCCGGGGCAACCGGAAAACGTAACGATGCGCTCCACGCCCAAAACCTCGGCCAGCAAGATCGTATCGCGGATCGCCCTGTCAAAATCCGCCGCAATCGCCTGATCGGGATGCACGGGGTTACCGTGGCAGCTCAAGGCACTGATTTCCAGACCGCTCTCAGCAATGGTTCGCTTGAATTCCACCAGCTTTTCCGCATCGCCCAGTAGTTCTGCCGGGCAGGCGTGGGCGCTGCCGGGGTAACCCCCGCAGCCGATTTCCACCGCCTCCGCGCCCAAGCTTTTGAAATATGCCAAGGCCTCCTTGAGCGGACGATCGCTCAAAAGCGTGCTGAATACACCAAGTTTCATAAAATGAACTCCTCCTTACACATTCTCCCGCAGCCATTTTGCGCCCCTGGCCACGCTTTCAATGCCTTGCCCTGTGGTTTCATCCTCCAGCACCAGCCATTCGATCCCGCATTCCCTTGCCGCCCGCACAACCGCCGGCACATCAACAGTCCCATCGCCCAACGCGGCAAATTTGCAACCCTCCGCGACGTCCTTCAGGTGCAGCAAGCAAATGCGATCTCTATGTCTAGTGATGAAATCGTAGTTGTCCACCCCGCCAAGATAGCTCCAGCAGGTATCCAGCTCCAGCGAGCAAGCCGCCATGAAGCTGTCAATCGGCAGCGAGCCATCCGCAAAGGGAATGAACTCGCGCACATGGTTGTGATAATATATCACAATATCATGTTTCAATCCTTCCTCGTATGCCGCTTGCAGCACCGCGCAGGACGCCGCCGTTTCTTCCGGCGTTCCATGCGCCGCGCCGCCTACGCCAACATAGCGCAGCCCCAGCGTTTTACAATACACAATCGTTTTTTGCAGGTTCTCCGTTCGAAGCTCCCCCAGCGCCACGTGCGTGCCGGATGCAACCAAGCCCGTCGCATCCAGCGCCGCCCGCAGTTCGGCGGCGTCCATGCCATAATAGCCCGCGAATTCCACACCGTCAAAGCCCATTGCCTTGAGCTTCGGCAGAACGGCAAGCAGCTCCGCTCTGCCGCGCAAAATTTCACGCAAGGAATACAACTGAACCGAAAATTTCATAGGCAACCCCTTATCCAGCAAATGAACGTATGACCTTCCAAATCCTTTGCGCCGCAGCTTGCCAGCTGTATTTCCGCGAAGCCGCCAGCGCGCCGCGCGAATAAGCTTCGTAATTCTCCGCGCACAAAACCTTTTCAATCAACTCCGCAAGCGCCGCCGGGTCGTCGCCCCGCAAGCGCTCACCGTTTTCGCCGGAGCGGATAAATTCCGGCATCGCGCAGACATCTCTGCCAATGCAGGGCAAGCCATACGCCATAGCCTCCAAAAACACGATTCCAAAGCAATCATATCGCGTCAGCATCACAAACAGATCGGCCGTAGCATAAAGCTTTGACAGTTCTTCCTTGGAGCAAAAGCCATGCACACGGCAAAAACCTGTTTCGCGCACTTCGTGGGGAACCTGCGCCGAACCAGCATAATCCAACAAATATTTCGGCGCTTCCAGGTGGTTATTCAGCAGGCGCAGCGCATCAAAAACCACATCACCACCCTTGTGAAACCAGTCCACGCCAACGAAAAGCAGCCGAAACGGTTCCTGTGGCGGTCGCTTCTGCACGACCGTGAGCGCCGCCCCGTTCCAGTTGGGTGCGGGCGACACAACATGCAGCTTGCCGATATCCGTACCCATGCGCTGCAAAGATTGCGCCATCCATTCGCTCATGCAGAAAATTCCTGTCGCTTCATCATAAATCGGTTGCACAGCACGCGCCGCCAAACGCGCATCCGCCTCCGTACGCCCGGGATACAAGCGCGCGAAAAGTGCGGGATGCTCCCGACCAAAGCGTTCACTCAATTCGTGCGTAGAATCGCTGTAAACAAAATAAGGTATGCCGCTTGCGGCGGTTCGGAAACCGCCAAACTGCAAGAGCGCATCCGGTTTTTCTGCCGCCAGCCAGCGGTTCAACGCTCTGGAGCGCGCAGGATTGCGCCAAGCATCCCGCGCCTTGGTTAGCAGTTGCCGCCGTTGCAAGGAAGCGCGGATGTCGATCTGCGTAAGCGGCGGTTTTTGTGGGGCGCCGCCCGGTAAGACCGCTGCGTTGACCGTTACAATCTCGTCGCCCTCCGCCGTGGCCTGCAAAGCTGTATACAAGCTCAGCGGTGTTCCCGACCAAGCCCTGGGGTCTGCAATTTCATAGCCTGCCGCAAGCGCCAGCTTCATGCGGTCGCCCTCAGGCCAAATAGACAGGCTTACCTGTCGCGGCGCTTTCATAAATCGCTTCCAGAATCTGCGTCACCACAATGGCTTGATCGGCACGGGTTGGCGGGGCTTTGTCCTCCATCACAGCGTCGATCCACGCGCGCGCCTCAAGCTCCGCGCTGTCGGTAGAGGAGCCGGCAAAAAACGCCACGCCGCCGGCTTTGAGATCCGGCGTTTCAATGCATTGCCGCCCGTTGTGCACCCGATTGATGCGCAGCTTGCCGTCCAGCATATCCGCACCGGCCCTGTCGCCCGCCAGCAGGCAAACCGCTTCTTTGGGATCGGCAATGTTAATCGCCCACGCGGAGCGCAGAATAATTGTCGCGCCGTTTTCCATTACAATAAAGCCGAACGCGCTGTCCTCGGTGGTGAATTCCTTGGGATCCCAATCGCCCCAGCTGTTGCCGGTGCGGGTCTGACTGCCCAGCTTTTTGTAGCTCGTGCCAACAACCATCTTAGGCTTGTAGTTGTTCATCAGCCACAGGGTTAAATCCAGCGCATGGGTGCCAATATCGATCAGCGGTCCGCCGCCCTGTTCTTTCTCGTCCAGGAACACGCCCCAAGTCGGCACAGCGCGGCGACGTAGCGCGATAGCCTCGGCATAATAAATGTCGCCCAGTTCTCCACCGTCCGTCGCCTCCTTGAGGTAGAGCGAATCCGGACGCCAACGCTGCTGGTACCCGATGGTCAGCTTTTTACCCGTGCGGATGGATGCGTCAAGCATCTTTTTTGCCTCGGCATAATTGATGGCCATAGGCTTTTCGCACATCACGTGTTTGCCGGCCTCAAGCGCATCCACCGTGATGAAGGAATGCGAACGGTTCGGCGTGCAAACATGCACCACGTCAATGGATTCATCCCTGAGCAGCTCCTTGTAATCGGTATAAACCTTTGCGCCCTTGGCTCCAAAACGGGATTCCGCCTTTTCGGCGCGTTCTTCGACCAAATCACAGAACGCAGCCATCTCCACCTCGTCAATCTTGTCCAGATTGGGCATGTGCTTGCCGTTGGCGATCCCGCCGCAGCCAATGATGCCGACCCGAACCTTCTTCGCGCTCTTTTCCATAAACGCCGCTCCTTATGTATTTCATAAAAATATGGGTTTTGCCCCGTTCCCCATTATACAGTTTGTATGAAGAATTGCAAGCCTTTTTTTGCTTTTTTGCAAACATTTTTTTTGGAAAACACAAAGGCGGCTCTTGACAAACACCGCTGCTTCTGCTATACTGCTCAAGGTCGTGGTTACGGAAATGGGCCTGTAGCTCAGTTGGTAGAGCGTTCGGTTCGCATCCGAGAGGTCGTGGGTTCGAATCCCTTCAGGTCCACCAAGCGCCTACGCCGCGAATCGCAAGGCGCACCCAAGAAGACCGCCCACGGGCGGTCTTCTTGTTGTTTTGATACGCATTTCAGCCCATCAACCTAAGTATGTGTAAGGGGGAAGCTTATGCCCGTCCCGAATTACGGAAGCAGCGGCGGCGCGCGAGCAGGCAAACGCGTCGCGGGGCTGCTGCAAAACAACGGCTCTGTGCTGCTCGCGTTTAGCGCCACCGCACTTTTAACGCTCTTCATCTGGTTTTGCTTCCAGATCATTCCCTTCGGGGAAATTCCGCAGGAATTCCTGGCCAAGCTGCCCAAGGACGCAGGCGTCCTGGATCGCCTCTGGCTACGCTTGCAGCACGGGCGGACGATTCTGCGCATGGATGCTTTTCATCAATACGGTCCGCTCTTCGGCGAGCTTTTTAAGCGCCTGAGTGAAGGACGCAGCCTACTGTATTCCTGGAACACAGGCTTGGGCGGCAACTTCCTTGGCAACTTCTTTAACTACCTCTCCAGCCCGGCGGGGCTGCTGGTGCTGCTCTTCGGGCACGAACGTGTGCCGGAGGCAGTGGGCGTGATGATCCTGCTGAAGGGTGCGTTCGCTTCCGGCGCGTTTGCCTACATGCTGCGCAAAATGTTCGGACGGCGGGATGCTTCGATCGCAGCGTTCGGGGTGCTCTATTCCTTCTGCGGCTTCTTCATCGCCTACTATTGGGATGTGATGTGGATTGACGCGATGGCACTGCTGCCGCTGGTCGCGCTGGGGATTGACCGGATCGTGCAGAAGCAGAGGTTTCTTCTCTATAGCGTTTCGCTGGCAATCACGCTTGTCAGCAACTATTACATGGGCTTCATGGTGTGCATTTTCAGCGTGCTGTTCTATCTGCTGCGTTATTTCACGCAGCATTCACCCAACGCAGTTGTTGTGCGCGATGCCGTAAACTTCGGAGGCACCGCCGCCGGGAAGTTTTTTGAAAAGCTTTTCAACAATCGTTTGCTGCGCAGCAGCGTGCTGTTCGCGGTCAGCTCTGCGTTGGCAGGGATGCTGGCAGCCATCGCGCTGCTTCCGGTTTGGTCCGCGCTCAAAAGCTCCAGCGCGACCTCCGGTGATTTCCCGGGCACAAAGGAATGGTTCAACTCCGCGTTTTCCATTTTCGATTTTCTTGCCAACCACTTGGCCGACGTCGTCCCCACGATTCGCGCCAGCGGCGAGGACGTTCTGCCCAACGTCTATTCCGGGGCGCTGACGCTTTTGCTTGTGCCGCTGTATTTCTTTGTGCCATCCATCAAAGTGCGTGAAAAAGCGCTGCACGCGCTGGCACTGGCGCTGTTGTTCTTCAGCTTCAACACACGCGTTTTGAATTACCTCTGGCACGGCAACCACTTCCCCAATGATCTGCCCTACCGCTTTTCATTTCTCTACTCCTTCCTGCTGCTTTTCATTGCCTTCCGCACCTTCCAGCACATCAAAGAGCTGAACGGCAAGCAGATTCTCGGCGCGGGCGCGCTGGCGGCGGGCTTCACCGTCGCGGTGCAGGAGCTGGTTTCAAAAAACGTCAACGGCGCGGGTCGCGCAAGTACCGAAGCGGATCTCGCGATCTATCTCAACATCGCTTTCGCTGTGGTTTATGCCCTGCTGCTCTTTGCCCACAAACGCGCCCCAAAAGCCAAAACCGCCGCGCTTTCGCTGCTGCTGCTCTGCGCCGTAGTGACAGAGGTCTGCGCCGCAGACACCAACAATTTTGAAATTTCGCAAGAAAAATACCCCTTTGTCTACGATTTGAACGCCTTCCAAAAAATCAAAAGCCGCATCGCGGAAGACGACGACAGCTTCTATCGCATGGAGCTGACCGACGCCCGCACGCGAATGGATCCCGCTTGGTACGATTACCCCGGCGTCTCGACATTTTCCTCAATGGCATACGAAAAAACAGCAAACCTGGAATATCGTTTGGGGTTGGGCGGGAACTTCATCAACTCCTATACCTATAACCCGCAAACACCGGTCTATAACGCCATGCACAGCTTGAAATACCTGCTTGAAACGCAGGATACCGATAAGGTATTGCGCACCTATAAGGACTTTGCCTACAGCGGCAGCAGCTATGCCGCCGCGCTTGCATCGCCTTATTATGAAAAGCGCTTCGCGCAGCACCGTTTTATTGTGTATGAAAACAACTACTGGCTGCCCGTGGGCTACTTTGCGAAAGACACGCTGCGCGCGTGGCAGACCACAACTGAGCAGAATCCCTTTGCCCTGCAAACGGATTATTGGGAACTGGCCAGCGGCGCGGCGGACGTGTTCCTGCCGCTGTCGTATTCCGCCGCCTCGGATGATTTCAACAGTGACGCCGCCTTCATCACAGCGAATTCGGAAAGCCAATATATCAGTTACTCCAACGCGAGCACCTATTCCGCCTCTTCCCGCAAAATACCGCTGGATATTTATGTGGAGCAGGCGCAAAACGCCTATATTCACATCAACAGCGACGACGTGAGCGCCGTAAACGTCTACCGCGAAGACAGCATGGTGGAAAACCGTTCGCACGATAACCGCTGCGTCTGGGATTTGGGTGTAGTGCAGCCGGGGCAGCCCTTGCGTGTGGAGCTGGTGCTGGACAGCAAGGCTCCGGAAAGCGGCGGCTTCTCCTGTTATGTTTACGCACTCAACCAAACGGCTTTTGAAGAGGGCTACGCGTTCTTTCAGACCCACGGCTGGAATGTGACCGAGCACAGCGACACGCGCCTTGCGGGCAAAATCACAACCCCTGCGGGCGACGCCGGCCTGCTCTACACATCCATCCCCTATGATACCGGCTGGAATGTGACGGTCAACGGAAAAACAGTCGATAAAAAGAACTATGTCGCCGTGGGCGACGGGGCATTTCTCGCTGTTCCCCTGCCCGGAGGGCAAGAGCTTACGGTTGTATTTACGTTTGTTCCGCCCGGGTTAAAGCCGGGTCTGCTCATCACAGGCGGAACCGTGACGCTGCTGGGAATCCTGGCGATCCTTTGGGTGCTGCTGCGGCGCAAACGGGAGGAGCGGCAAGGCAAACCATCCCTGACCGGTACTGTGCCGGATGAAGCGCAGAGCTTCGTGCAGATACCCGCCATCCCCGCCGCCGAAGCGCCGGTATTGTTCGGTTCCGACACCCTGCGCCCGGAGGATTTTTCGCTGGATCTTGACCCTGCGCCATTGCCCGCCGAAGCGGAAGAGGGCTTCCGGCTCACCTTGCCGGATCCCGCCGAGCTGGAGGAACAGCCCGACGTGCAGGAAGCCGCATCTCCGGTGACCGCACCCGCCGATAACGACGGCGACACTGCGGAGACTCCAAAGGCGCCGCTTTCCGCGCAAGCTATGCTGCAGGAGCTGCAGGAAAAAACAGCCGCGCTGCAAGAAAAGGTGAGCCAGCACCCACAAGACGATTTGCCGAATTTTCGGCTAGAATGACGGAGGAGAATCCATGCGCACAATAAAACGTATTTCGGCGCTTATCCTGCCCCTTGTTTTCATATTGCTTTTCCTGTCGCCCGGCACAATCCACGCCACGGCACTCGGCGGCGTAACCGCCGCCCCAACCGCCCGCAACGCAGATGAGGCGGTTCTGCGCTGGAGCTATCAGCTACGCGCAACAAATGACTGGGCAATCAACATTTCTGATCCCGTTCTACTGGACAACGTCGTTTTTGTCGCGGTGGGTGACAAGCTTATAAAACTGGGGGCGGATGGCGCAAAGCTGGGAGAAACAGCCCTCGCCGCCGCAATTGATTACACCTGCCGCCCCCTTCTGCTGTCCAATATCATTTATATCCCCATGAGCGGCGGGCGTTTGCAGGCAATAAACTGTGAAACGCTCGAAAGTGCGTGGGTCACCGACGCCCTCCCGGATGTTAGCGGAATGCCGCACCAAAGCATGACCACCCTCATTGCCGAGGGCGACACGCTCTATTTCGGCACGGCTTGCGCGGACGTAAGTGCCAGCATCGCAGGCAGCTACCTCTGCATAAAAAACGGCGAAGTGCTGTGGCAATATGAAAACGCCGGTGCGGGTTACTATTGGAGCGGTGCGGCTGTTATGAATGACGCGCTCGTTTTTGCCGGGGACGACGGCATTTTGATCTCTCTCGACAAAGCAAGCGGCGCTCAACTCGACACGCTTGACCTCGGCGCACCCGTTCGCGCTTCCGTTTTCGCGTATGAAGACGACGCCCTGGTCGTCACAAAGGATGGTAAACTGCATAAGGTTGCAGTGCATGCGGACGGCACATTCGGCGCCGCACGCAGCGTCGCCTTTGCCGCAAGCTCCACCAGTTCCCCGGTCGCGCTAAATGATAAGGCATACGTCGGCGGGGGCAAAGCCGATTATTCGGGCATTTTTGCGGTAATTGATCTGCAAACGATGGCAGTGGACGACAGCGCGAACGCGCCCGCGCCTGTGCAAGCGTCGCCCCTGCTGACCACCGCCTATGGCAGCGATGTCTATGCATATTATACCGCAAACACAACCCCCGGCGCGCTATATGTCTACGATGGCACGCGTGCGGTCGCGCTCTTCACCCCCGCCGCAGGTGACCAAAATTATTGCATAGCGAGTGCGGTTGCGGGCGCGAACGGCACGCTCTACTATACCAACGACAGCGGCAAGCTTTTCGCCGTTGGAACACCCCAGACCGAACCGGAACCGGAACCCGATATTGACCAAAATTCCAAGAATCCCTGCAAAGTATTTTTTCTGCAAATTGGAGATTTCTTCAAAACCGTGTTTGCATGGGTGATCGGGTTATTCGTCTGGATTTTTCAACAAGGGAGTTAAGCGATGAAGCGCAGAACCTTCATATTTCTTTGGATATCTGTATTTTTTCTGCTTACCGCTTGCGAAAAACTCCCGGCTGCAGAAAAAACAGACACACATGCCAGTGCCAGCACACATGTCACGCAAAGCGCTTTACTGACGCGACCCAGCACCACGTCTTGCACCCCGCCGGCAAGCAAAGTCGGCGCAGCAAGCATGACCGCAGCATCTGCTTCCACCGTGCAGTTGCCCGCAACGCAATCAAGCGCAATCGCGGCGGCAAGCAAGCCCGCAACGCACATGGCGATTACTCCGGTGGACACAACAGCATATACAACCACGCGAGTTGCACCCATGCCACCCAAACTACCTACACCCACCACAACGCGCGCGCGCTATAGCTATACTTCCAACACACGCACAAGCGCGGCACAGGTGCCTTCCGCAGCCATTTCCGCCACACAGCCCATCACAACGCGCACCATCGCAAATCCATGGACGACCACAACCACAACCATTGCGCCAACCACACCCTCTGTCAGCTATGCAATTGATTGCTCCGCCGCTGTTGCTTTTGGCAACTCCTATGCGGTGACGCAATACCCAAATGGCATCATTCTGGCGACACGGTGCCTGAATCTCAAGAGCGGCGACAGCGTCTTTGATTTGCTTAGCCGCTGCGGGATTTCAGTGGAAAGCAGCACGAGTTTTTTAGGTATTTATGTTTCAAGCATCGGTGGGTTACGCGAAAAGGCTTGTGGCGGCACAAGCGGTTGGATTTATGAGGTAAACGGCGCAAGACCAAGCACGAGCTGCGAAAAATACGTTCTTAAAAGCGGCGATACAGTTATCTGGCGATACGTGCTTTCGGCATGACCCCCCTTCCTCATAATAGCTACCCACGGAATAAAACAAACGCCCCCACCATAAGGTGGGGGCGAAAAGCGCACCGCAAAAACCGAACAAAGAGGGAAAGCAAAAGTAAGGAGCAAAGAAAAACCACAAAACTCATCGTGAAAGATGAAGAAG
>JAITGE010000025.1 GCA_031280825.1 Oscillospiraceae bacterium
TGCGGGCATCACGTCCTCCGCCAAAACCGCCTGCGGTCCGCTCTGCGCGCGTCGCACCAATTGCCGTTGTAGGGCGCTTGCGTCCTCCGACTCCAACACAAAGCAATCCGGTTCGCCTGTGCCGTCGAGCGCAAAAAAGCTTTCTACATCACCGGTTTCCAAGAACGGCGCAGCACTGTGATAGGCGGCATTCTCAGCCTTCGTCAGCGGCATCACAAAAACACCCGGGGTTTCCTTGCGTGTAAAATACAGGTTATTTTCCACCACGCAAAAGGCGCGGACATCCTCCGCTTCCAGAAGAAGCCTGCGTTCTACGCCGCGCAGGGAGGCTTCATAAAGCCCGCCGCGCAGAATATAATAGACATGGCTACCGCTCACTTGCACATTTTCTACCTTTTGGTCGCCAAGCAGTGTCGCACTGAGCGCTCCCTCGGTTTTGCCTTCCGGATTATAACGCCGCACACCAAAGGTGCTGAACGCGCGTGAACCAATCAGGTATAAGTATCCGTTGCACAGTTGGAAGGAATCAAAACAATCCATCTCGTTTTTTGCTTCATAAAGCAGCTCCGCGCCTTCCGCGGACGCGTCTGTACGGATGCGATAGAGCCGCTGGGCATAGAATTTACCTTGGATTTTCGGTTCCGTAATGGGGACATAGTCACTAAAATACACATAGCGGTCGTAATAACTCACCTGCCCGACCCAGCATCCGTCGTAGAGCAAAGCAGCTTCGCCGCCCGGGACGATTTTTTGCAGTGCCTGCTCCGCGTTGATGGCGGAATACAGCGTGCCATCCGGCGCGGCGACCGCGCGGCGATTGCCGGTCAGGGTTGCGTAAGGCGCGTTGCCATAGGTGTTTTCTGTTGCTCTGTTCATGTTTTTGGTGTTGGCTTCCGGTTCATAGACACCGGCGGCATAAGCGCAATCCGCTGTCTTGGGCAGGTAAAGCTTCACCTTTGCCGTGCCACAGCCCGCCAGGCTCAACAGGAACAGGCAAAGCGCCAGAGCAACCACGGCTGCGCGTTTATGCTTCATCATCGTTGTCCTCCGGTTCCTTCGACAGCGCCGGATGCCTTTTTTTGCGCAGCAGTAAAAGACCAAGCGTCACTGCCGCGCCCGCAATCAAAACGCCCGCGCAAATCAACACAATGTGCAGCGGAGTAATTGCGGCTTCGGCATAATCGGGCGGCGCAGTATCCTCCCAGCGCAGAATAGCCTTGCCGTTCTTGTCTATTTCCAGCGGGAGCAGCGCATAGCCGCTCTTGCGCATGTCATAAGCTTCGGGGATGTCCGCGAGGCAATAAAACTGCCCGCTGAGGGGCTTGCCTTGCGCGTCCCGCGCCGGGACGACCGCGCGGAGAACGCTGCGGAAGGTATCGTTCAACGGGTCGTTTTGCGCAAGCGCGCCGCGGGTCTGCCATTCGCCCGTCAAATCGCCCTTTGCGAGATAATAGCTTGTGGCGGAAGGTGCCGCGCCGCTTTTGTTGCCCAGCATCACGAGCGTATCTTCACAACGGAACACCACCGGCGCGCGCAACTCCCCAAGCCCCGGAAGATACTGCCACAACGGCTTTTCGGGCTTTTCCGGCTCCGCTAGCGCCGTCCAGCTTGCGTCCAGCGGGAGGACGTACGCGCCGACCGACAGATTTTCCGCCTGCGGCTGCAGCATCGCCACAAGCGAAGCCTTGCCCGCGTCATCGGTATAGAAAGTAAAATCCGTTAAATTGCAGGGCAAGCCCTCCAGGGTTATCGGCGTTTGCCCCACGTAACGGAAGGGACCGCCGGGTGCAAACGCCGTCGCCGCAGCAAGCGTTGTGCGCGCGGAGGTGTTCCCTGCGCGCGGAGTCGAAAAATCCTCCAGCAGCATCCATAAAACATATTGCTTCGTGGCGGGATGAAAGGAGATTTGTGTTCTCTGAATGCTTTTCTGCCAATTAAAGGAAAGATAGAGCTGCTTTTTTTGCGTTGCGTTCAAGCCGGCATAGAGCGCGTTCAGATCGCCGAGCTGCTCCGCGCTCACGTTGCCCGCTAGGCTGTTTTTTGGCGAACGCACCGTGCCGTTGACGGGGAAGCTGTGTGCGCCGGGATCAAAACGGCGCAGCGGACTCTTGGTGAAGGCGTCCGTGGTTTCGTCAGCATAAAGCGGCGTCGCCGCGTCGCTTGCGCGCCCGTCCACCAATTCCGGATTGTTAAATACCGGCAGCACCAAGCCCTCCGGTCGCCAGTTGCATAAATCAACCGAAGAGTAACAGCGAACCCCAACGCTTTGATATTTATCCGTGCCGAGCAGATTTTTTTGTGATGCGTCCGCGCCATACCAATAGTAACGTTGGGCGGCGGCGTCATAATGCACTGAGCCGCCCAGCGCACGGATGGGCGCACCGGTCGTATCCAGCCAAACACCGCCGTTGGGCAGATTTTCCAGTTTTCCGACGTTTTCCGCCGTTGCGCGTAGCTGCTGCAGCCGCGCGAGCAGCCAAGCCTGTTCTTCCTTGCTGTTTTTATTGAATTCTACGGTGGAATCGCCGATTTGCGCGCGAAGCTCCTCCGTCAGTTCCTGCAGAGCCTGTGGATTTTTTTCGGAGGGGAGGCGCTTGAGGGCGTTTAACTCCGCCGCTTGCTTGCCGTAATCGGTATCCGGCGCGCCAATATCCGGCGGGGCGCTGTAGATTTTCAGCTCGGCGGCGCTGAACGTGCCGCCGTTGGTGCTGCTGGGCAAAAATTCAATTGCCATCAGCTGCCCGGTATAGGGGTGCAGATGCGCGGATTGGGTTTCGTTACTGTCAGGATCGAACCGCCCTTGCCCGGCAAGCGAAAAATCGGGGTTTTGTGCAATCCCCGTTCCATCGTATTTTTTGCCGTTGTTTGTTTGCGCCGAACGCAGAAAATACACGCGGAACCGTGCCGCGCGTCCTGCCGCGCCGCCATCCTGGCGGGGGGTATAATCAATGCGGGCAACGTTCAGTTTGCTTGCTGATTGACCCAAATCCAAAATGATCACGTTTGCCGCGCCTTTTTCTACCGGAGCGCCGTCATAGAAGGTGGCAGGATCGCCGTCTGAAAGCGCGGCAGCATTCCGCGCGGCGTTTAACCCGCCGGCGGCATAGTGTATCGCGTATTCCAATTGTATCCAGTCGTACTCGCGCGTTTTTTTGCCGCAGCCTCGAAAGACCGAAAACGCAAGCAGGGCAACCATCAGCGCGGCGGGCAACGCCCGGAAAACGGGTGCCCACGGCATGCGGGGCTTTTTCATTGCAGCATCCCACTCCCTTCAGTATAGATTCCAGTGCAGTATAGCAGATTTTTGCGCGGAATGCAAGAAAATCCGCTCGATTTTTCACGGCAAACGCATGAAAAAGTTGAATCAGCTGTGTGTATGACGCTGATTTTATGGCTGATGCGCTGCTTTCCAAATAATTCTTTCATGCGTTTGCCGTGGCTTTTCAACGCAATCGGATTGACTTTTTGTTTCAATTGTGCTATCATTAATTTCACCGAAGCAGTTTTTGAAGGGCTGTTTGTGAGGTGAAGCGGTTGGAGAGGCGGCGTTTTGCGCAGATTGGACTGGTGACGCAGCGTGTGCTGCTGCCGGTCTATGATGTTGTCGCCGTCAACGCGAGTTACCTCCTGGCCATGTGGTTGCTGAACGATTGCCGCACGCTTCCCGCTTCCGATCTCCGCATGGCATTGCTGCGCATGATTTACGTGATTCCGGTAACGCTTGGTTTTTTCTTTTTGTTCCATTTGTACCACAGTCTTTGGCGCTATGCCGGTGCGGACGAGCTGGGGCAGTGCGCAGCCGCCGCGGCTGTTGCGGGCGCGATCTGTTTTTTTGCAGATTGGGTTTTGTTCGCCTACCATGCTTTGGGCGGCGTTCACCGGCAGCTCAGCGCGCCGGAGCTGTTCATCGCCTACCTTTTGACGCTCACGTTTTGTGGGGGTATCCGTGTCGGCTATCGTGCTTTGCGGCGGTCACGGCGGCAGCTGCGCTTTCTCCGCCGGTATGCCGCGGGCAACAAGCGCGTCATGGTCGTTGGCGCGGGCGACATGGGCAGCATTGTGCTCAGCGAGCTGCGCGCAAACGATTACCGCAAGGGCTTCCCCTGCGTGGTGGTGGATGACAGCCGCGCCAAGCAGGGCGCGCGCATGTATGGCACGCCGATCTGCGGCGGCTGTGAATGCATCCCGGAGTTGGTCAAGCTGTATAACGTGGATGAAATTTTGATCTGCATTCCCTCGGCGAGCGACGACAGGCGGCGCGAAATCACGGAGCTTGCCATGCAAACAGAATGCACGGTGAAGATTGCGCCTTCGCTGTTGGAAATGAAGGAGGGCGGACAGGAAGCCTCCCTTGGGCAGCTGCGCGAGGTGCGGCTGGAGGATCTGCTCATGCGTGAACAGGTGCAGCTGGATAGCAAAATTTGCTCTTATCTGTTGGGGCAAACGGTGTTGATCACCGGCGGCGGCGGTTCCATTGGCAGCGAGCTTTGCCGCCAGGCGGCGCGGTATGCCCCCCATAAAATCATCCTGTTTGATATGTATGAAAACAACGCTTCTACGCTCAAATCCACTATGGATCGGCAATATGGCGGCAGCCCGGCGATTGAAATCCGCATTGGCTCGGTGCAGGATACGGCGGCTCTGGAGCGCGTTTTTTCAGAGTTTAAGCCCACGGTCGTGTTTCACGCGGCGGCGCACAAGCATGTGCCGCTCATGGAGGACAGCCCTGTGGAAGCGGTGAATAACAACATTTTCGGCACGCTTCAAACTGCCGAAGCCGCAATGCGGCATGGTGCGTTTCGGTTTGTTCTGCTTTCGACGGATAAAGCCGTGAATCCGACCAGCGTGATGGGCGCGAGCAAGCGGGTCACGGAGTTGATCATGCGGCATATGACTGCGCGCGGCGAGACGCGTTTTGCCGCCGTGCGTTTTGGGAACGTTTTAGGTTCGGATGGCAGCGTGATTCCGCTGTTTCGGGAACAGATTAAGGGCGGCGGTCCGGTCACGGTAACACACCCGGAAATCACGCGCTACTTCATGAGCATCCCGGAGGCTGCGCAGCTGGTTGTGCAGGCAGGTGGTCTTGCCAAGGGCGGCGAAATTTTCGTGCTGGATATGGGCGAGCCGGTAAAAATCCTTACATTGGCTGAACAGATGATCCGGCTTTCCGGTCGCAAGCCCCACACGGATATTGAAATCAGATTCACCGGCTTGCGACCGGGCGAAAAGCTCTTTGAAGAGCTTGCGTTGGAGGAGGAAATCACGGCGCGGCAGGCCACGGCGAACAATAAGATTTTCATCACCTTCCCGCAGCAACTGATAGATGAAAACGAATTGCTTGAAGGCTTGGAGCGACTGCGGCGCACGACGGCCGCATCTGTTCGCGGGGATCTGCAAGCGCTGGTTGGGAATTACAGCGCGTCTGCATCTGGTTGAAGGGAAGCAATCGCATTTTGAGGGGGGGATCGCGTATGTATCGTATCATAAAACGGGGGCTGGATATGCTACTGGCAACAATACTGCTGGCGTTGTGCTGGCCGGTGATGGCAATTGTTGCGCTGCTGATCAGGGCGGAGAACGGCGGGAGAGTGTTCTTTGTGCAGGAACGCCCGGGGTTGCATGGAAAGCTCTTCCGCTGCCGGAAGTTCCGCACCATGCGCCCGGCACATCATGAGGACGAGCCGGATATGCTGCGCATCGGCAGTTTGGGTAAGCGCCTGCGCCGCCTAAGCTTGGATGAACTGCCGCAGCTGCTGAATATTTTACGCGGCGAGATGAGTTTTATCGGACCGCGCCCGCTTTTACCGGAATACCTGAGCTGTTACACTGCCGAACAAATGCGCCGCCATGATGTGCGCCCCGGCTTGACAGGCTGGGCGCAGGTGAACGGGCGTAACACGGTGGATTGGGATCAACGCCTCGCGCTGGATTGTGCCTATGTTGCAGAGCAAACGTTTGCTTTGGACGTCAAAATTTTTTGCGTGACCATCGGCAAGGTGCTGCGCGGTGAAGGCGTCAACGCGGATAAATCCACCACAACCGAGCGCTTCACGGATTACACCTTGCGCAAGCAAGGCGCGGAGGACGCCGCCCGAGTGCAGCCTGTCGCGGCTGAGGGCGCGGCGCTATGAGCACGGAGGATGGGAAGCGCATTCTCTTTGTCGCCACGGTGGCGCGGCATTTCTATTATTTTCACCAGCCGACCTTTCGGATGCTTCGCGATGCCGGCTGGGCGGTGGACGCGGCGGCGGCACAGGAGGCGGATAAGCCCTTGCGCGGCTGTCGCCGTTGCTTTGATCTCCCGTTTGCGCGGTCGCCCTTAAGGTGGAACAATCTCAAAGCGTTGGCGCAGCTGCGCAGGATCGTGCGCGAGGGGAACTATGACATTATCCACTGCCATACGCCTGTTGGCGGGCTGGTGGGGCGGCTGGCGGCGCGGGGCACGGACGCAAAGGTATACTATACCGCCCACGGGTTTCATTTTTTCCCCGGCGCACGGAAGCGGAACTGGCTGCTCTATTATTCTGTGGAGCGGTTGTTGGCAAAGCGCACGGATTGCCTGCTGACCGTCAACGAAGAGGATTTTGCGCTTGCAAAGCGGTGGCTGCCTGCAAAGGAGCTTCGGCATATTCATGGTGTCGGCTGCGACTTGGGGCGTTGCGCCCCCTTGCCGGAAATAGAGCGAAAAATTACGCGCAAGCGTCTGGGACTGCCGCCAAACGCGCCAATTTTGCTCTGCGTTGCGGAGCTGAACAGCAACAAAAACCAAACGCTGCTGCTTCGCGCAATGCCTGCCGTTTTAGTGCAATTCCCGCAGGCAAGGCTACTCCTCGCAGGGAAGGATCATCTGAACGGTGCTCTGCGAGCGCTTTGCGTGGAACTGAAAATACAGCATGCGGTGTTTTTCTTGGGTGAGCGCGGCGACGTTCCCGCGCTGCTGGGGGCGGCGGATATCGCGCTGGCGGCTTCGTTCCGTGAAGGCTTGCCACTGAATGTGATGGAAGCCATGGCAAGCGCGCTGCCTGTGGTGGCAACCAACGCGCGCGGGCACCGCGAATTGGTTGTGCCGGGTGAAACGGGGGAGCTTGTGCCGCAAAATGATGCGGCTGCACTGGCAAGGGAAATTTGCGCCCTGCTGGCTTCGCCCGAAAGGCGTGAGCAGCTCGGCAGGGCGGCACGCATGCGCGTCAGATCCTACGCTATAGAACGCGTGCTGGCAGAGCTGCGCGCGCTATATTTTGGGGAGGATGTATGATCAGAATTCTGCACGTGCTCCATTCGATGAACCTCGGCGGCGCGGAAGCGCTGCTCATGAGTCTTTATCGCCGCTTGGATACAGATCGTTATCAATTCGATTTCCTTGTGAACGAGCCAAACGCCATGCATTTTGAGCGGGAAATTGCCGGGCGTGGCGGGCGTATTCACCGGATGCCCTCCCTACGGGCAATCGGTCCGTTCAATTATGCAAAAGCCCTCGGCGCGTTTTTGGCCGCGCACCCGGAATACCGCGCCGTGCATTCGCATTTAGAAAGCACGACCGGGCTGATCCTGCAAGCCGCCGCGCAAGCGGGCGTTCCTTTGCGTATCGCGCACAGCCACAATACGCGCTTCACCCGCGCGGGGCTGCTTGCTTTGCCGGAAAACGCGCTCAAAAGCTGGTGCCGCAAAAAAATCAACCCCAACGCAACCCACCGTCTTGCCTGCTCACAAGCGGCCGCGCAGTGGCTCTTTGGCGACGCTTGCTCCGAGGTGCTGCGTAACGGCATTGACGCGCCTCGCTTCGCGTTTTCGCCGGAGACACGTGCACAAACCCGCGCGTTGCTGGACATTCCGGCGGAAATGACTGTGTTCTTGCACATCGGGCGTTTTCAGGCGCAAAAGAACCATACATTTTTGCTGGATGCATGGGCGCGGCTGGCGCCGCGCTTTACCCAAGCGCAGCTATTGCTGGCGGGCGAGGGTGTGCTGCAGGCCGCCATGCAGGCGAAAGCAAAAAAAATCGCGGGTGGGGATCGTGTGCACTTTTTAGGGCTGCGGGAGGATATTCCCGCCTTACTCAGCGCGGCGGACGCGTTTTTGCTGCCATCGCTTTTTGAAGGGCTTCCGGTTGTCTTGGTGGAAGCACAAGCGGCGGGCTTGCCCTGCTTTGCCTCTGATTCCATTCCGCGTGAAGCGGATCTCGGCACTTGCGCATTTTTGCCCTTGGATGCGCAAATTTGGGCGGAAAGGCTTGCGCGCTTCACGCCGCCGCATAACCGCTCCGCCGCAGTGCGGGCTGTGGAAGCGGCGGGCTATGACATCGGGCAATCATTGCGCCGCCTGGAGGAACTGTATGCAACCGTCAGATAAGCCGCAGCTCACCGTGTTCACGCCAACCTACAACCGCGCGTATATTCTGCCGCGCTGCTATGCCTCCATGTGCCGTCAAACCTGCCAGGATTTCATCTGGCTTGTGATTGACGATGGTTCGGCGGATGAAACCCTCGCGCTGCTGGCGCAATGGCAGCAGGAACCGCACGGCTTCCGACTGGAATACATTCATCAGGAAAATCAAGGAATGCACGGGGCGCACAACACCGCCTACGGTAATATTCGCACAGAGCTGAACACCTGCATTGATTCGGATGATTATATGCCTGACGACGCGGTGGAGAATATCCTGCAGTTTTGGAACGAAGCACCGCGCGATCCAAAGCTTGCCGGTTTTTTGGCGCTGGATTGCTACGGAACCGGCGAGCTTGTGGGGACGCCCTTTCCGCAAACCGTCACAAAGGCGCGTTATTATGACTACTATCACACATTTGGCGTCACAGGGGACAAAAAATTCATCCTGCGCAGCGAACTTTCGCGGCTCTATCCGTATCCGCGCTTCCCGCAGGAGCGCTACGTTGGGCTGGCGCTGAAATACTATCAGTTGGATCTGGATTACGAGCTTTTGTGCCTGAACAAGCCCGTTTGCGTGGTGGAATACCTGCCGGACGGATCCTCGCGCAATATGCTGCGGCAATACTGGCGCAATCCGCGCGGTTTTTTGCATTTTCGCTTCACGCTGCTGCGCTTGCCTTATGCCGGCTTGCGCTTTAAGCTCCGGCAGGCGCTGCATATCCTGCCCGAATCGCTGATGTATCTATTGCGGTTTTTCGGCAGAGCGCGCTGACGCTGCCCGGTAAAAACAGACAGCCACAGTAAGGAGGAAGCGCGCTTGTTTGAAAAGAAAATCTATTTCCTCTGCATGACGCTGTGCTGCTGCGCCTATGTGCTGGTCGTGCAAAAAATTCTCGGTCGCCGCCGACCGTCTCTGCTGGGCAACGCGCCGCCGAACATCTTGGCTTTTCTGCTGCCGGTTATTTGGTTCTTTGTTGTTGCGGCGCTGCAAGTCAATTACGGCGACACGCCTTTCTATCGGCATTCCTATGCGCTTACCGGCAGCTTTCAAAAGCCCGTCCTGCGTTTTGGAGCGGAAAGCCTGTTTGGCTGGGTCAGTTATATTGCTTCGCTGCCGGAGGAGCTGGAGCGCGACGGCATCGTCTATGTAGGTCTGTGGGTTGTGTTCATTTGTGCGGCTCTGTTTATCTTGCCCGCAATGCTTGTTTTTTACCGTTACGCCGAAAGCAACGCAATGGCTATATTTCTGTTTGTTTCCCTCGGTATTTACGGTACTTCGATGAATGGCATTCGGCAATTTGCCGCAACAGGGCTTATGCTCTTGGGTACGCATTTCTTTTTTCATCCCAGATGGAAGCGCGCGCTGTTCTTCCTTTTGTTTGTTTTGCTCGCCTATACTTTTCACGCCAGTGCCTTGTTTTTGATTCCCGTATTTTTTATTGTGCGTTTACGCGCATTTTCAAAAGCAATCCTGCTTGTTATTTTGGGCGCGGCAGCCGCCGTCTTATTTTCCGGCATTATCATGCCGGGTGTCATGCACCAAATAGAAGGAACAACTTATGATATATACACTACCGACGCATGGAACGAAGGAGGTTCGACCTTACTGCGCGTTGTGATCTCCGCAATCCCGCCGGCGCTTGCGTATTTCCACCGCGATCGTTTTCGCGAAATGGGGCGGAGCGGCGATATCCTAATCAACACCTCGACCATAATCGTCGCCATCAACATCATCGGCATTTATGACTGGATCTTCGTGCGCTTGGCAATTTATCTTTACGTTTATCAAATTCTTCTCATATGCAAGGTGTTTTCTGTCATGAAACGGGAACGCGGAGTGCGTCATCCGCTGGTCTGGGGTTTGTTCCTGATGTATTGTGTGCACGGCTGGTTATACGGCATGGCAATCGATTTGGTCAACCCGTGGATTTCATGGTTAAAGCCCGCTTAATCCGTACCGCGCCAGAATCATATTTTGCAAAGGATGGATGCCGTACATGATCCCGACAACACTCCACTATTGCTGGTTTGGCGGCAAGCCAAAACCAAAGCTTGTGCGCAGGTGTATGGAGAGCTGGCGCAGGTTTGCGCCGGAATTTTCAATCGTCGAGTGGAACGAAAGTAACTTTGATGTCAGCGCCATGCCCTTCACCCGCGACGCGCTGGCGGATAGAAGCTTTGCCTTTGTGAGCGACGTCGCCCGCGCTAAGATCCTGTATGAGCACGGCGGTGTATATTTAGACACGGATATGGAGTTGCTGCGTCCGCTGGTGGAATTTCTACAGCCGGGGGTGGATTTCTTTTCCGGTTATGAACCGGGGAATTTCGTGGTCAGTGGCATGATCGGTTCTGTTCCGCGGCATCCGATCTGGGAAAAATATATGGTGCATTACAGCCACGCCGCCTATTGGAACGCGGATGGCAGCAAATTTTCCGCTTCTAACGTGCCGCTTTTCACCGCTTTGCTGGAAGAGCGGGGGCTTGTGCGTGAAGACCGGCTACAGTGCTTTGGCGAAATTGTAATTTATCCTTCCACGGTATTTTGTCCACTGGATTATCGTACCGGCAAGCTGACGATAGCCCCCGAAAGCGCGGCAATCCATCATTATGCCGGCTCATGGCTGCCATGGCATGTGCGCGTCCGCCCAAAGCTAAAGAAAATGCTGCGTAAATACATATGCAAATAGGATTTCAGAGCACTTCATGTGCGTGACATAACAAAGTACAACCGCCATCGTTCGCCTTGAACGATGGCGGTCGTGCTTTTACGCAACGGCTTCCGGCACAAGGGAGGAAGCAAAAATTTGGTTGTTACGCTCCAGCAGCGCGTTCCATGTGAGCGGACCGACATCGCCTGAAATTGGAATCTGCGCGAAGCTTTGAAAAGCGGAAACCGCGCGCTTCGTCGCCGCGCCAAATTCACCGTCAACTGTCACGGTTGGCAGCGTTGGGTTGCGCAGTGCCAACGCGTTGAGCCATCGTTGGATCAACTGCACGCGCGTGCCTGTATCCCCGGCGGAAAGCGCGGCGCCTGGATATATATCACGTGCGGTGGCGGCGGGCAGCGCTCTGTAGGTCTCTTCATAAACCGCCTGGAGCATGTTCCACGTGTTGCGCCCGAGGATGCCATCCGCCGTCAGACCGTAGGCTTGTTGGAACGCACGCACCGCAGCCGTCGTTCGCGAACCGAACATGCCGTCTGCGGCTATGCGCGGCAGCGCCGGATGGAATAAAGCAAGAAAATCCAAATAGTATTGCACCGTTTTTACATCAAAGCCGCGGTCGCCTTCACGAAGGATTTCGCTGTAAAGCGCGCGGGATTCACCGGCCGAAATCCCCTGAGAATCCAACTCCGAAAGATGCTTTACCGCATTATATATGGCGGAAATCCGATACCATGTCGTTGCACCCACGATACCATCCGAAGTCAAACCGAAGGTGCGCTGGAATGCCCTCACGGCGTTTTCAGTTTCCGTGTTAAAAACCCCTGTTCCAACCGTAACCTCGGGGATGGCGGGATAATTGTCATTGATCCTGCGAAGCATTTTTTGAATGTCACGCACAGATTCCCCGATGCTTCCGCGCCGGAGCACGCGCCCCGGATAGCTTTCGCGCACTGCACCGACGGGTGCATTGAACACCAAATCAATGTCATTGCCATAATAGTATTGCAAAATTCGATAGGGCGTATAGCCCTGCGACGCGAGATAATAAGAACCCCATTGCGAAAGTCCGTCGCATTTTGCGGTTGTGCCGTTACAATAGGAAGAATGCATAGGTTCAATATGTCCGCGGCGAACGATGTAATCGTTAAACTGCTCATCCACAAGGCGGCTGATGTTTGCAAAGATTTCGCGGTCTTCCACAAACGCCTGATCGTAGGAGGTTGAGGAGGTAATATCAAACGCGTACCCCTGCGCTCTGTAAAATTCCGTTTGGATGCGGTTCAGGGCAAAGGATGAGATGACATATATGTTTGCCCGCAGCGCGTTTTCAGGCCATGTGGGGTATATTTCGCTGGAAGCCACATTCTTCACATAATCCGCAAAGCTGAGCGTCACGTTGCGGGCATTTGTCTTCGGTGTTCCCAGATGAACCGTAATTGTTCGGGGGATAACCGGTGTTTCAAAGTGCATATCCGCCCTCCTCTCTTGCTTATTCGAGGTATAAACCCTCATCCACAACCTGCTCCCCGGCTGCGAGCAAAACCTCCTGCACCGATTCCGTATCGGCAAAAATCGTTACATTGCGAAACACGCGGCTTGGCTCGCCATTCGCGGAAACGGTGATGGCATAAAGGGCGTAGGGGGTTGCGTCGGCGGGCGGTACGTACGAATATTGCTTTGGCGGAGCCGGCAAGCTGAGTCGCGCCGCTTCGCCGTCGGCATCGGTGAAAACGTCATAGAAAAGATACTGGATGCCGTTGATTTCAGATGTGACCTGCACATTTGCTCCGGGCATGAATCCGCCGCCGCCAGCGCTGCGGACAATCACACGCAAAGTGCCGCGCGCTGTGTTCTTTGCAAGGAAATCCTCCAGTGAGCTGTAGTGCGCCTGCGGCAATTGGTTGTATGTATTGCCCTGCGCATCCAAAAAGCTTGCGCCGCCCTGCCCCTCGTATGCAACATCCGGTGTGGCGGCAGAAGGGGCTGACGGGTATAACGCCGGCGTGGGTGCCGCATCGGCGGGAATTGTTTCTTCGTTTGAGGGGATGGAGCCATCCTGCGCGGTGTAAGGATATTGGCTTAACTGCCGCGCGACGGCAGGGTTCGCCGTGATGGGTACATATGCCGCCTGGCTGTCTTTCGCACGCTCCACCCCGCTTGGCAGGTCGTCTTGCGGGTTAAAATCCGCAGAAACGGCAGGGACGGCGCGTGGCTGTTTGTGGGGCGGTCGGCTCTGCGGCTGGCAGGGGCGGCAGCAGAGCCGCTTTTGGCAGCACAGCGTTTTTGTAGGGGGGCAGGGGTTATGTCGTACAATTTTGCGCGTCCCGTGCACAGGGCAAGGCGTTTTTTGCGGAACGGTCTCCGACGCAACCTCGACCGGCATCGGCGCAAGCGGCTGCGAAAAAAGCGGTGCTGGCGGCGGCACGGTCGGGGCAGCGACTGGTTCTTGCTGCGCCGGCGGCGCTACACTCAGCATTTCTTGCGGCACGCGAATGGGCGCAGAGGAGAGCGCGGGCTGCGAAACCGGCGTCGGCAAGGGAACCGGTTGCTGATATACCGGCGCCGGCAAAGGAACCGACTGCTGATATACCGGCGCGGGCGCTTCCTGCGGCGCAAGCGTTGCGGTTAAGTGAATAGGGGATTGCGTTGCCGCCGCCTTTGCTTTCGCTTGATGCAAGCTGTGCATTGCCTGTGCTTCCTGCCAGGCACGGTCGATCCGTGCTTCTGACGCTTTCTCCTCACGCTTGCGTTCTACGTGCTCCTCAATGGCTTCCACGCCCATGCGGATACCCGCAGCAGCCGCAGCGGCTCCGGCTTCCGCCAAGCCCGAGCGCAGAGCTAAATCAACAAAAGGCTCAGCCTTGGCAACAAAGTTACCGGCTTCCTCTATACGCTGCTCAAAGCTCTCGTGACGGTTCACTTTATCGTGGCTGTCGTGCCGGTCGTGCCGGTCAAGAGCGACGCGCTGAGTTGATTCGTTATGCGAATCCACTTTGTCGTGTGAATCGTATCTGTCGTGTGAATCGTACTTGTTGTGTTCATTATGTATATCAATGTCAACGATGGGGCGCGAGACGTTTTTGGCGGGCGGCTCCGGCTGTGCGGGAGGGTTCGGTTCCGGAACGGATACGGGCGGCGCAGGCTTTGCCTGGCTCATTTGGACGGTTTGCCCTCCGCGCCGCGCCAGTTCCGCCATCTGTTGCCGATACTGTTCTACGGTAGGGCTGTAATATGCGACACGCGCACCGCTGTTTTGTTCCATTTGAAAATCATCCTTTCTTGGCTGATGAACTATAGCTGTAGTTAAAGGGTCTATTTTACTATATGCGGCGCTGCGAAAATGGTTACGCAAATTGCATCGCGTAAGCGATGTTCGCTTGCAGGATTCGCCGAGGTGTGCTATACTGTGGCAAAACGCTTCCAACAAGGAGAATGCTCCAATGCCCAAGGTAAAATCGCTGTTTGTTTGCGGTCAATGCGGCTACGAAAGCCCGAAATGGTATGGCTGCTGCCCCGGCTGCGGCGAATGGAACTGCATGAACGAAGAATTGCGGCACGCAACCCCAGCGCCCGGTTCCCGTTCCGGCGGCGCGCCAAAGCTCCAGGCATTGCCGCTTGAAGCCATTACGGCCGATAACTCCCAGCGCTACCGGACGGGCATGGGGGAGCTGGACCGTGTTTTGGGCGGCGGGGTTGTCAAAGGCTCTGTCGTCCTATTGGGCGGTGACCCGGGCATCGGGAAATCCACACTGCTGCTGCAAATCTGCCAGGAGTTGGGCAGACAGCTGCATATTCTTTATGTTTCCGGTGAGGAATCGCCCCACCAGCTTAAGCTCCGCGCGGCGCGGCTTGGCGTGAACACGAAAAACCTTGCCGTGCTTTGCGAAACGGATGTGCTGGGCTTGTGCCAATACATCCGCACGGAAAAGCCGGGGCTGGTTATCATTGATTCCATCCAAACAATGCAGCACAGCGAAGTCGGATCTTCGCCGGGGAGCGTCACGCAAGTGCGGGAATCCGCAAGCGTGCTACTGCGCTGCGCGAAGCAGCTGGATATTCCCATGCTGCTGGTTGGGCATGTAAACAAGGATGGCAATATCGCGGGACCAAAGGTGCTGGAACACATCGTGGACGCCGTATTATATTTTGAGGGTGAGCGGCATTTATCCTATCGCTTGCTGCGGGCAGTGAAGAACCGATTCGGCTCGACAAACGAAATTGGTGTTTTTGAAATGCTGGAGCAGGGTCTACGTGAGGTGGAAAACCCTTCGCTTATGCTGATTGGCGGACGACCGAAGGGGGTTTCCGGCTCGTGCGTCGCTTGCGTGATGGAGGGCAGCCGCCCCATCTTAGCAGAGGTGCAAGGCTTGGTGACGCCCACGGGCTTCGGCAATCCGCGCCGCATGGCAAACGGTGTGGATACCTCCCGCATGGCAATGCTCATTGCTGTGCTGGAAAAGCGCGCGGGCTATTACTTCAATAATATGGACACGTATATCAACGTTGTGGGCGGCTTGAAGCTGGATGAGCCTTCCACGGATCTTTCGGTGGCAATGGCGTTGGTTTCCGGCTTAAAGGATGTACCCTTGCCCGATGATGCTTTGGCGTTTGGTGAGGTTGGCTTGGGCGGTGAAATCCGTTCGGTGGGGCATTGCGAGCAACGGGTGCGTGAAGCGGCTCGGCTGGGCTTTTCGAAATGTATTATTCCGAAACAGAATTATAAAAGCCTGCCCAAAAAATTGGCGCAAGAAATTGCGTTGGTGGGCGTTGGGCGCATCCGCGATGCATTTGATGCGTTGTCGAGATAAAGCGATAAATTGGTTTACGACAGGGTGCAACTGCTGTGCCGTGGGAGAATATCGCAAATGTATTGACTTTCTATTACGCTTGTGCTATATTTCGAAACAAGCTCTTGTTATGTTACTGATGTGGAAGTTGAGGTGAATCGAAAGTGCACAAAAGCTGGAAAGAATATTTGACAAAGGAGTTCAATAAGCCGTATTTCAGTGAGCTGAGCGAGTTTTTGAAGGAAGCTTATGAAACGCAGACGATTTATCCGCCGAAATCTCAGGTTTTTTCGGCTTTTGCGACGGATTTGCGCGAGGTAAAGGTGGTGATTATCGGGCAGGATCCGTATCACGGACCGCGCCAAGCGCACGGGCTGGCTTTCTCGGTAAGTGAAAACGTGGCGGTGCCGCCGAGTTTGGAAAATATTTTTAAGGAAATTCATGCGGATACGGGCGCGCCGATCCCGAATAACGGCAATTTGAAAAGATGGGCGGAGCAAGGGGTTTTGCTGCTAAACAATACGCTGACAGTAGAGGCGCACAAGGCCGGGAGCCACTGCGGACGGGGCTGGGAGCAATTCACAAACGCCATGATAAAAATCTTGAACGAGGATCTGGAAGGCTTGGTGTTCCTCTTGTGGGGTCGGGATGCACGAAGTAAGAAGACGTTTATAGACGAAGAAAAGCATTTGGTTTTGGAAGCGGCGCACCCGTCGCCTTTGAGCGCCTACAACGGCTTTTTTGGCTGCAGGCATTTTAGCAGAGCGAACGAGTATTTGAAGGCGCAAGGAAAGAAGGAAATCGAGTGGTAAAAGGAGCCGCTTTACTGAGGAGTGCCTGAATAGCGTCTTTACAAGAAAAAAATATGGTATAGTACTCTCAAGGAGCGGTATAAGTGCAAGAAGTGCGGGCGTCAGTTCGTGCCAACAGTGGGTGCGGCAGTTTGCCCGCTGCGAATATGAAAAACCGGAGCCAAAATCGAAGGCGGTTGTGGTGGAATTAGACAAAATGTGACATCTTATACACTCAAAAAAAGACAAGTCTGGATTTGGAAAGCTTATTGTTGCGATACCCGTCAACTTATTGACCGGGAGTGCGGAGGGCGCGATAATGCTACATTTTCAAGGCTTTATGAACGGTTGAAACGTTGAAATGTGAAGGTTTATTTCTCCGATTATCACATCTGCTGTCCGATTTTTAAGAATTGATTTCCGTGCGTGAGTGCTGTTTTAGGCTTGTATTCGGCGCAAACTTATGGTATAGTAAATGAAGATTCAGGGTTGTACCGTAAGCATTTGAAGAGAAAGGAGCCATGATGCACGAAGAACACCGCAAGCGCGTGCGTGATCGCTTTATCGAAAATGGCCTGCGCTGCTTCCCGCCGCACAATGTTCTGGAGCTGCTGCTGTTTTATTCCATTCCGCGCAGGGATACCAATGAGATTGCCCATCGCTTGCTGGATCGTTTCGGTAGCCTGAGCGCCGTGCTGGAGGCGCCCTATGAAGAACTACGCAAGGTGGATGGGATCGGCGAGAATTCGGCGGCGCTGATTCATTTGGCCGGTAAGCTTGCGCAGCGTTACTTGAGCGAGCTTTCGGAGGAAAAGCTCAGCTTCAATTCCACCGCCGCCTTTCACGAATATGTTACGCGCCTGTTTTTGGGCGCGAAAAATGAAGCGGCCTACTTGCTGTGCCTGGATAATAACGGCAAGCTACTCCGCTGCGCCCCTGCTTCGCTGGGCACAAAAAACGAATTGCTGCTGGATAATCGCACGCTGCTTGAAACCGCTTTTCGCCACAACGCGACAAAGGTCGTTCTTACGCACAACCATCCCAACGGCATCGCTGCGCCTTCAAAAGACGACGTCAACCGCACCGAAGCTGCGATTTTGCTCTTCCGGAGCGTGAATATTCAGCTATTGGATCATTTGATTATTGGCGGGCAGAAATGCTTTTCGATGGCGGCGCATCCGCGTTTTGGGCAGCTCTTTTTTCAGCGGGATGCCATTTTGCCCCTTTGCGCCGATCCGACTTGAAATCTGTATTTTTCCGGGGGCGGCTAACTTCCCGTTGACTTATATCGCCGCAGCCCTGCACGAAAAAAGGCGTAACACGGGATGAGAAACACAAGCGCAAGGATCGGCGCAAGCATATAAAATGAATTTTGCGTTCTGCCCAGCAGATAGAGCAGCGGATAATACTGAAACAACGCAAGCGGAACGATATAGGTGAGGAATTTCAAGACGCCGCCGCCATAAATCGCGAACGGGTAGCGCCCAAACTCCCGCCCGCCGTGGGTTAGGATGTTCATGAACTCCAAGCCTTCTGTGGTGAAAAAGGCGAAAGAGGCGTAGACGATATACAGCCCGAAGAAAACTGCCGCGCCGCAGGTAATCATCAAAACGAGAGTGACAATTTTATTCGGTGTCCAGTTCACGCCGCTTTTGGGGATTGCGTAACACAGCACCGCTGCGGCTTGCATAAATATGCCAAGCCGAATAAATTCGATATGCGACGCTAAAATCTGAAAGATGATGCCGCGCGGACGGACGAGTGCGCGGTCAAATTCACCGTTGCCGAGTAGCTGCGGGAAAATATCGAAGCCGCGCGCAAAAACCTCCGCCACTGAAAAAGCCATTGATACGACTGAAGTGCATAGCAGCACTTGGCTTACAGTAAATCCATCAACTTCATGAAATCGGGTGAGCATAAACAGCACCCCGGTGACTGTGGCAAAAGACATGACGATTCTGCCGAGAATGTTGAGCGCAAACGTGATTTTATACTGCATCTGACTTTTGAGGTGCAGGGCAAAATATTTAAAATACAGTTTCATTTTTAACCCCCTTGTGTGACGGTACGCTTTAGCGAACGCTTCATCAGCCACTTGCCAAAAATCAGCATCACCGCCAGCCAAAATAGCTGCAAGCCGATTCCCCGCACTGCATCCGTGCCCGAAATATTGCCGCTGTAAATTCGCAGCGGCATGTTTTGCATGGCGGCAAAGGGCAACAGCTCGACGACTTTCCGGAATGGCGCCGGAAAGAACGGGATAGGCAGAACGCCTCCCGCGAGAAAATCCGCAAGGATGACAAAAATGGCGCTATACCGGCTCATTGTGTAAAATGCGGACATATAATCCAGAAGGCAGTATACTGTAACCACGCACATTGCGGATACTGCGGAAATCAAAAACATCGAAAGCTGCCATAAATTTGAAGGCAATGCCATACGAAACGAAGGCGGCAAAATGAACGCAACCATGAGAATGGGAGCGCACCGCAGTGTCGCTCTTGACACTCTGTCTGCAATCGTTTCAAAAAACCAGCGATTGTAAATATCCATCGGTCGCGCCAAATCGTAAACGATGTTTCCGCTGACGATGGCTTCCACCGCATTCCCGCCCACGCCCCACGGCATAAACAGCGCCAGAAAAGCCTGCTGTATCCATACGTAAGAAACAAGCTGCGAAAATTCCATGGGGAAGGCGGCGGGGTTCGCCCGGTAAAATGCCGAAAAAGCCAGTATCTCCATAAAGCCCCACGCGAATTGGGTGGTAAGCCCCGCGAATGCCGCCGCGCGGTATTGCAAGCCGTTGATGAAGCGTATCCGAAACAGGGAAAAATACTGCTTCATATCTCGTACTCCTTGTATAAGCCCGCGACCATTTCCTCCGCCGAAACGTCTAAAACCGACACGTCCGTAAGCGAAACCTGTGCCGCAAGACGGGTGATCGCGTCAGAAACAGAAAGGATAACCGGATCAAGCGTAATGACAACGCGCCCCTCCCGCGTTTCGCAAGGGGTCATGCCCTCGCAAAGCACGGGCGCATTGCCGATGTATTCAACGACCAAGGTCTTGCGTTCCGTGGAACGCTTTTTCAACTCGTCCAGGCTACCGTCCAGCAGGATACGCCCCTTGCCGATGAGCAGAATCCGCCTGGTCAGTGCTTCGATATCCTGCATATCATGGGTGGTTAGAATCACCGTTGTGCCGCGCTCGGCGTTTAACTTTTTGATGAATTGCCGCACAGCGATTTTGGAAACCGCATCCAGACCAATGGTTGGCTCGTCCAGAAATAAAATCTTTGGGTTGTGTATCAGCGACGCCGCAATTTCGCAGCGCATTCGCTGGCCGAGGCTCAGGCTTCGCGCCGGTGTTTTTAGCAGTTCACTCAAATCCAGCAAGGCGGTTAGCTCATCCAAGCTGTTTTGATAAGTTTTCGCGTCTGTTTTGTAAATATCGCGAATCAACTCAAAGCTGTCGATAATCGGTACATCCCACCAAAGCTGGCTACGCTGCCCGAACACTACGCCGATTTCGCGCACATGCGCAACGCGGTTTCGCCACGGCGTACGCCCGTCAATCACGCATTCGCCGCGATCCGGCGTTAAAATGCCGCACATGATTTTGATGGTGGTGGATTTTCCCGCACCGTTGGGACCGATATAACCCACCATCTCGCCGTCTGCAATGGAAAAACTGACATCGTTTAGCGCGCGAATAAGCGTATATTCACGCGAAAACAGAGCCTTTACGGCGCGCCCGAACCCGGCTTGCCGTTTGGCGATCTTAAACGTTTTGTTGATGTTGGTGAGTGTGATCATAAGCTCTCCTGTGGACTTGGCAAAACCTTTCCCTACGTCTACCTACAACATGTTTGTTCTTCATTATATCGTGTTCATTGAAAAAAAGCAATCCTTGCTTTTTGCCGTTTGTCGCTTTGCTTTCGATAAATTCCCGAAATGCACTTCTAAAATGCTCCAAGCGACCATAGGAATAGCTCAGCAGCCGATTCCGGCGATGCCGATTGACAGAGTGGAGGGAACAACGGGTGAAAGGTATTGTGGAAGAACGCGCCATTGAGTTGGGTTCTTACATCGTTGAGCACCAGGCAACCGTTCGCGCGGCAGCAAAGCAGTTCGGGGTAAGCAAATCCACCGTTCATATGGATGTTAGTGAGCGCTTGCGCCGATTGCACCCGCAGCTTTATGGGCAGGTGCGGCGGGTTTTGGATGTGAACAAATCGGAGCGGCATATTCGCGGCGGCATGGCCACGCGTGAAAAATACCGCTGTGAGGATGAAATATAGGATTTCTCTTGCGCGGCGCGGCGCGGGGTGCTACAATGTCCTCATCAGCATGGAATGGGGTAGGGGATATGCGCTTACAGGATTGCTTCCCGCCGCACCGCGCGGCAATCTTTGATCTGGATGGCACGTTGTTGGATTCTATGTGGGTGTGGCATCGGGTGGATGCGGAATTTTTTGCCCGCCGCAGGTTGACCCTCCCCGCGGACTATGCGGCGGGGATTGTTTCGATGACCTTTCGCGAAACGGCGGAATATACCATTGCGCGGTTTGGCTTGCGGGAAGCGCCGGAAACCGTGATGGCGGAGTGGAACGAGCTGAGCTTTGCGCACTACCGTGATGATGTGCGGCTAAAGCCCGGGGCTTATGCCGTTTTGCGGCAATTGCGGGCGATGGGCGTAAAATTGGGCATCGCCACGAGCCTGACGCACAGCTTCATGGAAGCGGTTTTGGCAAGCAATGGTATTCTGGATTGGTTTGATGCGCTGGCATCCTGCGATGATGTGCGGCGTGGAAAGGGCTACCCGGATATTTATCGGCTGGCGGCGGCGCGCCTGGGCGAGACTTGCGCTCGGTGTGTTGCGTTTGAGGATATAGCCAAGGGCTTGCAGGGCGTTCGCGCGGCAGGCATGACCGCCTGTGCTGTGTGGGAGCCTGCTTCCGGGCAGGATTGGGACGAGATGTGCCGCTTGGCTGCTTATACCATACGGCAATGGGATGAGGTGATTTTGAATGATGCAAAAAACGGAGCGGCGCCGGAATAATATGCCGGCACTGCTGGCGGCGGTTTGTTTTTTTCTCACGTGCTTTGGCTGCGCGGCGCACCCGATTGTGCCCTCCTCCACAGGCGCGGCACCGTCGGACGCTCCGCTGCCGCAGGATGAATTGCGAGCCGTTTGGATCAGCTATTATGAGCTTACGCAGGATGCGAAAACGACGCGGGAGCAATTCGCGCAGCGCTATTGGGAAATTTTTTCGCGCATAAAAACGTTTGGCTTGAATACTGTGTTTTTACATGTGCGTTCCTATTCGGACGCGATTTATCCTTCGGATATCTTTCCCTGGTCCGCTACTTTGACAGGAGTGCAGGGCAAAAGTCCGGGCTACGATCCGCTGGCGATTTTGTTGGGCTTGGCTGCGAAAACCGGGTTGAAAATCCATGCGTGGATCAATCCCTTTCGTGTGGTGAAAACCGTAAATGTGCCGAAGCTGGCCGCGAAGCATCCCGCAAAGAGATTGATTGCCGCCGGCGACCGCCGTGTTTTGGAGCACGGCGGGTATTTTTACTGGAATCCGGCATTACCGGAAAATCACGCGCTGCTGTGCGACGGCGTGCGGGAGTTATTGGAAAACTATCCACAGCTGGCTGGTGTGCATATTGACGACTATTTTTACCCCACAGCCGCGCCGGCATTTGACGCACCCGAATATAAGGCTTATTTGGCGGCGGGCGGCGAAATGGATTTGCCCGCTTGGCGGCGGGAATTGGTGAGCGCATGTGTTGCGGGGCTTTACCGCACAACCAAGCGCGTTAACGCGAACGCTGTTTTCAGCATTAGTCCCTCCTCCAATATTGAAAAAAATCGCGATGAAATGTTTGCCGATGTGGAGCGCTGGCTGCGCGAACCCGGGTTTTGCGATTGGATGCTCCCGCAGACGTATTTCGGCTTTGAGCATTATAAGCTTCCCTTTGCGGATTTGGCGCGGCGTTGGGACGCGCTTGCGGTGCAGACGCAAACCCATGCCCGGCTGGCATTTGGGCTTGCGGCATACAAATGCGGCACGGAGGACGTGTATGCCGGCACGGGGCGACAGGAATGGCTTGCCGGGGCGGATATCCTGGCGCGTCAGCTGCGGTTGATTCGCACGCTGCAGCGCTATAGCGGTTTTTCGATTTACTCCTGTGAAAGCTTCTTTGGCGGCGAACTTCCGGAAATTGCAAGAAAGAACATGGATAACTTCCAAATTGTGCTTGGCGGCGCCGCGTGATCGCTTTTCTTGCGTCGATTTTGTGTCATTCTTGCGAAAACGCTTGTCATTTTGTGCTTTTGTGTGGTATAATACAAAAGTTTAGTTGTACCCATAAATTGTAACAGGCGAGTAAAGGAGAAAGCAATGGATGAGCATGGTCAAGCGGATGCGGTTGGCTTTTCTTTGAAAAGGAAAAAGCTCCGGCTGTGTATTGTGCTGGCGTTTGGCGCCGTGCTGATCGCGGCGGGGCTGTGCGTGGCGTTCGGGGTGCAAAAATGGATTTTTGACACCAAAGCGGAGCCGGACAGACACATAGCCGCCACGACGGCGCCCGTTGCAACGGAAGAAGCAACGGTTACCACGCCGCAAGTTGCCGCAGTGGATTGGCGGCCGCAACCGCGCGACCATGCGCGAAAAAGCGCTTTGCTGGTCAACCCCACACAAGCGAAAGCGGAGCAGGCGATCGGGCTTGGCTTTGATTCGCTGCTGCTGGATTTTTCCTTTACCGATTACAATACGGCACAGCTGGAGCAAGCCAAGACGCTGCTGGATGATCTGGGTGCGCGTAAGCTCTATCGTGCCGTGCGGCTTGACGCCGCGGCGGATGCGGGCGTGCTGGCGACGGGACTTGGCAAGCTGCTGCGCATGACCTCGCTGGATGCCGTCGTTCTTTCTGTCGATTTTGCAAGTGAGACGGCGTTGGCGCGGTTCAAGACCGATCTTGCCGCGCTTGCTTCAGTTTTACGGCAGGCGGAGCTGGAATTGCCTGTTCTCGTGGAGGTTGGTGATCCAATATTCTCAGCGGCGGCGCAGGAAATCGCCGTGCTTGTGGCGGCGGCGCCGCAGGGTGAGCTGCTGCTGCGGGCGGCGGGCGACGCAGGGAAATCCGTTTTGGCGTGGAAAGCGATGCTTCCCGGGGGCGCGAAAACGCCCGTTGGCGTGTTGGCGGACATGAAAACCGCGCTGGGTAAGGGTGGCGCAAGCGAGGCGGCCATGCTTTTAACGGCTTTGGAAAAAAACGAAGCCGATAGCGTTGTCTTGGCAAATGTGGATTTTGCCCCGCAGGACGTTGCCGCCGCCGCATTGCTGAAATCGTATTATGCGGGAGAATTGGCGGTTGAAGCCCTCACGCGAAAGCTTAGCTTTCGCAAGCCTTTTACTGAGATGAAGCAACAGCAGGTACTGGAATCCAAAGAACCGGAGATAAGTTTTTCGGGCGGTTCCAGTCCGCTTTTTCCGCTACTGCTCAACGGCAAGGAGATCAAACGTAACGAAAGCGGCGATTTTTCAATTGAATGTGCCCTTCAGGCAGGGGAGAACAGTTTTACGTTTGAGCACCAGGGGCAGAAATATACAGTTCGTGTGACGTATGCCGTTCAGGTGCTGCAAAAGGTTCGCCCGAATTCTGTGGTGGAAACGACGGGAGATGTGGATTTTGCCATCCGCGCAGTGGCGCTGCGCGGTGCGGCGGTGAAGGCTGTTTTGGGCAAGGATGTCATCACGCTCAAGCCCGGCGCGGCACAGCCGCAGGAGGAAGGCGCGACGCATGAGGAGGACAGCGCGTTCATAACATATGAAGGCGTGTTTCGCTTGCCAACGTCCGGCGCGAGCCGCAAAAGCTTGGGTTATGTGGAGGTTACGGCGACCTATGCGGGCATAACGAACACCAAAAGCGGAGCGAAAATCATTTTGCTGCCGCGCACGGAGGACGCCGCCGAGGCGGAGCCGCCCAAGACCACGGCGTCGCACAGCTCGACAGCTTCACCGGCCGGCACTGCGGCGGGCGAAACAGATGAAAAAACGACAAGCGGAGAAACAGACGCTACAACGGAGAACAGCGTGAAGGAGCTTCTCACGCCCTATGAATATAACGGCGAAAGCGGCAAATTCCGCATGATTGAGGTGACTGAGGATTACGCAAACACGCGTTCCAACAGCGTGCTCAACGAGGATTCTATTCCGCGTTCGTCGCCCTTGCTGAAGGGGACGTTTGATTTTGTGGTCGGCGAGGATACCATCGAGGGAACGACGCATTACCACCTGAAATCCGGTAAACGGATCGAGGATGCATTTGTGAAGGTTATCAAAAGCGGCTACAATTTGCCGCTCAACCGCATACGTGCCACATCCTCGAGCAAAGACGGGGCGCTGGAGCTGCGTTTTCGCGTGGATTGGAAAATTCCCTTCAACGTGGATCTTATCGGTCAAGGCTATGAATCCAGCAATGGCTATGCGTATGGCGTAAGCAGTTACACTGCCACAGGGCTGGAGCTTGTATTTTATCACACAGGCAGTTATAGCGACGGCCTGAAGCTCGGAAGCGGCACGGTGGTTGGCGGCGCGGATTGGAGCGCAAGCAGCAGCAAAAATACCGTTACGCTTAAGCTGGAATTTCGGAAGGCGGCAAGGTTTTACGGTTATCACGCGGCGTATGACGGCAACGAGCTGGTGATTACACTGCGGGCGAAGCCGCCGGGCAAGCTGGACGGCGCGGTGATTGTGCTTGACCCTGGGCATGGCGGGGGTGAGGTTGGCTCGGATTTGAGTGTTTCCCACGCGACATTGAAATACGAAAAGCAGGTCAACCTTGTTTTGGCAAAAAAAATAAAAGCCCTGCTGGAGGAAGAGGGCGCGACGGTTTACCTGACCCGCACAGGGGATTCCGCGCTTTCGCTCCAGGAGCGCGCGGCGTATCTGCGCAAGAAAAATCCGGATATGTTCATCAGTATCCACTGTGATTCCTACAGCAAATCCTCTGTTATGGGGACTTCCGCGTTTTATTATCGCCCATATTCCTATCCCCTGGCCGACGCGATTCACCGGCGGCTTGTGAGCACTTATAAAGACAAGATATACACCAACAGCAATTATGATAACGCGGCGGATTTGCGCGAGAAGGTGGATCGTGGCACGAAGTTTTATCCCTTTGCCGTCACGCGGGTGGAGGAATGCCCCGCCGTGCTGATTGAATATGGCTTTGGCTCAAATATGACCGAATGCAGGGTGCTGCAAAGGGACAGCTACCAGAATCGCCTTGCCGAAGCAACGGTTGCGGGCATTGAGGATTACCTCAAGGCGGCGCAATGAGAAGCGTACCCGCCGGTGATTCCCGGCGGGTGTATTGTTAGAGCAGCGCGGCGGCTGCGGAATCCAGATATATAAAGACATTTGGATGGTTTTGCAGAGCGGTCGCCGGGCAGCGGGGGCTGATTTTGCCGCGGCACATCTCGCGCACCGCCCAAGCCTTGACCTCGCCGGTAGCGATGAGAAGCATCTTCCGTGCCCGCAAAATTTGCCCCACACCCATCGTCATTGCATAGCGTGGCATCGGCGTATCGGTAAAATAGCAGGCGTTGGCGTCCAGCGTGCTTTGTGTGAGCGCGGCGCGATAGGCTTCGCCGGTGAAGCGTTCCGCCGGTTCATTAAAGCCGATGTGTCCGTTGCGTCCGATGCCCAGCAACTGCACATCGATCCCGCCCGCAGCTTCAATCGCCTGGCGGTAGCGTTCGCTTTCGGCAAGCGTGTCCGGCGCGTTGCCGTCAAGAAAATGGCAGTTGCTCACCGGGATGTCAATATGTGAAAACAGCTCCCGCGCCATGAAGCTGTGGAAGCTGCAGGGGTGCGTGGGCGGCAGATCGCAATATTCGTCCAAATTGAAGCTTTGCACTTGCGCAAAGCTGGCTTTGCCCGCCGCGCATTGTTCGGCAATGTGTCGATATGTCGGAATCGGGCTGGCTCCTGTAGCAAGACCCAGCACAGCGTCGGGCTTTTGCCGCACCGTATCGCAAAGCATATCACCGACGATGCGCCCAATGCTCTGCGCATCCTGTAAAATTTGTACGTTCATCCCCGTATCCTCCGATGCTTTATTCGCAAGCCTGCAGCTGCGCCGCCAGTGCGCGGAGCGCCGCGCCCCTGTGGCTGACTCCGTCTTTTTCAGCCGGTGTCAGTTCCGCCATGCTTTTACCGGGATATGCATTTGGTAAAAAGACAGGATCGTAGCCAAAGCCGCCCGCGCCGCTTTTTGTGAATGCGATTTTCCCTTCGCAAACACCTTGCGCGGTGATTTTTCGGCCATCCGGGAAGCAACAGCAAATTGCACAGACAAAGCGCGCGGCGCGCTGCTCTGCGGGAAGCTCACCCAGCGCCGACAGCAATTTTCTGATGTTCGCGCCGTCGTTGCCGTGCTGCCCTGCATAACGGGCGGAAAACACGCCCGGCGCACCGCCGAGCGCATTCACGCAAAGCCCGGAGTCGTCGCCCGCGCAAGGCAAGCCGCTTGCGGCACAGCCCGCCGCCGCCTTGAGGCAGGCGTTTTCCGCAAAGCTCTGACCTGTTTCCTCCACATCCGGCAACGCGTCGCCGGGGATAACCGCATAGCCCAACGGCTGAAGGATGCGCCGCAACTCGTCCAGCTTTTTCTTATTGTGTGTCGCCAGGATCATTTGCATGACCGCCACTCCCTCCCGCCAGCTTGCGGATGACCGCATAGGTTTCCTCGCTGATGATATGCTCCATGCGGCAAGCGTCGGCGGCGGCGGCGGTTTCGCTCACGCCATTACCGCGCAGCCAATCGTAGATAGTTTCGTGGCGATCCATTACGCGTGTGGCGGCGGCAACGCCTTGCTCGGTCAGGTGAATTTCACTGTCGGCATCCATTTGGATCATGCCGTTTTCTCGCAGCTTCTTCATCGCGATGCTGACACTGGGCTTCGAGAAGCCCATTTCACCTACGATATCAATCGAACGCACACTGCCTGCCTTGCGGCTGAGCAGCAGAATCGTTTCCAGATAATCTTCCGCAGAAGCGCGGATTTCCATGCCGTTCCCCTCCGTTACGTAATTTTCCGGCGTTTTGCCATTACAATTTCGCCAATATACATCCGGTGATAGTCTTCGCCGGGGTAATGCGCCGCCGCGAGACCGGGCTTGCAAAATGTGGCGGGGTCAAGATCCTGCGCCGCCGCTTTGCGGCAGAGCAGCACCCATTCCGCCTCCTGCGGCCAGACCATGCCATCGGCGGCAGCCGGATGCAGCCCGGCTTTGGTCATTTTATCGCCGTCGCGCCCGGAGCTTTTGCCGCACAGCTGCAATGCCTCGCGCGGCAGGCCAAAGCTCAAAGTGAAGGCTTCGCCTTGCTCCAAAAGCCCGAAGGTGTGCCGCTGCGGACGCACAAAAACAAACGCCGCGTCAAAGCCCCAAAGCTCGCCGAACCCGCCCCAGCTGACGGTCATGCCATTCCAATGATCCGGCGCCCCGGCGCAGAGCAGCGCCCAGTGCTCCGCAATGCTTTTGATGAAATTCTCCTGTAACTCCCGCGCGTTGATTTTTTCAAATTCGACGGACATGTGAGATCCTCCTCGTGTGTTTTGCTATTTATATGGAAAAAGCCGCAAATTCATTCAAATTTTCAGCCCCAATTGCACCGCTCCGCTGTCGGCTTCACTGCGCAATACGCCCGCTGCGGGCAGATTCTTTGTGCGATACCGTGTGGCGTTTTCAAATTCGCCCTCCGTGTGTGCCCGCACAGACGTGATCGTGTGCGCACGGCGCAGGGTCATCACGGCTACGCCTTGGGTATCCTTTGTTGTTTTGGGTGCAATCGCGCCGCTGTGGAAGAGCAAAAGCCGTCCGCTGCTCGCCGTCAGCACGCAGTCACCATCCTCCGGGAGGAAAAGCGCCGCCGCCAGGGGCGATTTGCCGCCATAAGCCTTGATGAGCTTTTTGCGGTTGGTTTTTGTGGCGTAGGCGTTTAAATCCACCTTGGCGACTTTGCCGTTTTCGAAGGCGAAGAGCAGATAGCCCGTGTAATTTTTGGTGGCGACCAAATAAACGACGGTTTCGCCCTCTTCCATTTCCAGCTTGGCGGGGATGTAATCGCCAAGAACGCTTGCCTTGCTATCCTCAAAATCGGCGGCGGAGGCTTTATACACTTGCTGCCGGTTGGTGAAAAACAGCAGATCCCAGGCGTTGCCGGCTTCGATGTGCTGCGCAACGCTGTCGCCTTCCTTGCATTTTTGCTGATCGTTCATGCGCAGGGAGGCGGGTGTGATCTTTTTAAAGTAACCCTCGCGGGTGAAGAAGAGTGTTGCGGGGTAATCCTCCACTGCTGCGCCTTCTTCCACGACGGACAGCTCGTGCGCAAAGAGGATTTCTGTGCGCCGCTCCTTGCCGTAATCCGCCGCGATCTGCTTCAGCTCGCGGATCATAATATTGCGCACCTTACCTTCCGAATCCAAAATGCCTTGCATTTCGGCGATATCCTTTGCCAGCTGCTCGCGATCTGCGGTGCGCTTGAGGATATATTCGCGGTTCAGGTGGCGCAACCGGATTTCCGCCACATAGTCCGCCTGCAGCTGATCGATCCCAAAGGCGATCATCAGGTTGGGGACGACTTCGCTTTCTTCCGCCGTTTCACGCACGACACGAATGGCTTTATCAATATCCAGCAGGATTTTCGCCAAGCCCTCCAATAGATGTAAGCGCTCCTTCGCTTTACGCAAATCGAAGGCTACACGGCGGCGGATGCAGCCGCAGCGGAAGGCGCTCCATTCGCGCAGCAACTCGCGCACGCCCATCACGCGGGGGCTGCCGTTCACCAGCACATTGAAGTTGCAGCTGAAGGTATCCTCCAGCGTGGTCGCACGGAATAAGCGCTGCATAAGCTTTTCGGCGTCCGTGCCGCGTTTGAGGTCAATGGTGATTTTCAACCCTGACTTATCTGTTTCGTCGCGGATGTCGCTGATTTCCCGGATTGCTCCCGCCTTCACGCGCTCCACAACCTTATCGATGATGGCTTCGGCTGTGGTGGTTGGCGGGATTTCATGCACATCGATGCAGTTGTTTTCTCTATCGTATGTATATTTTGCGCGAACGCGGAAGCTCCCGCGCCCTGTTTCATAAATTTGCGCAAAGAGTGTCGTTTCAAAGAGCACCTGCCCGCCGCCGATGAAATCCGGCGCCAGCAGGGTTTCGCTGATTTCGTGTTCGGGATCCCGCGCGAGCGCAATTGCCGTTTCGCAGATTTCACGCAGGTTAAAGGAGCAAATAGAGCTTGCCATACCCACCGCGATCCCGGAATTCAAATTCACAAGCACCGAAGGGAAGCGCACGGGCAGGAGCGTCGGCTCAAGCATCGTTGCGTCGTAATTATCCACAAAATCGACGGTGTTCTTGTCGATATCACGGAACAGCTCCGCGCTGATTCCCTCCAGCTTCGCTTCCGTATACCGCGAAGCCGCCCACTGCATATCCCGCGAATAAGCCTTGCCGAAATTCCCTTTGCTATCCACAAAGGGATGCAACAGGGTTTCGTACCCGCGCGAAAGGCGTACCATCGTTTCGTATATGGCGGCGTCGCCGTGGGGGTTGAGTTGCATGGTTCGCCCGACTATATTTGCGCTCTTGCTTCGCGCTCCGTTCAGCAGACCCATTTTATACATCGTATAAAGAATTTTACGGTGCGAGGGCTTGAAGCCGTCAATTTCCGGGATGGCGCGGGAAAGAATGACGCTCATCGCGTAGGGCATAAAGTTATGCTCCATGGTTTCCGTAACAGGCTGCTGTACAACCGTTCCTGCGCCAAGAATATGCGCGTTTGCCGCCGCGTCGTCCGGCTGTTGATTTTTTTTGCGGATTTTTTTTGCCATGCTTTGGCTGTTCTCCTTTTTTTATTGCTGCTTGTGCTCCACACGGGTTTCTAGGTACGCTGCGCTGCGGTTTTTAAAATCGTCTACCGCGTAGACGCGCACGGTATACACGCCGCTTGGCAGCGCTGGATCCAGCGCAAGACACACCTGCGCCGCCGCGCTTGAACCCAAATAGCTGTCGGTGGCATAGCGCCGGGTTTGCGAAATGTTCAGGCGGTTGATGGCTTCAATTTCGTAGGCGGCGACGCGCTCGTCGTCTGTTGCGGCGGTGAAAACGACGCCGTCAAGTTTCGTTGTGTCGCCCTGCACGGCGATATCATCCACGGCGGTGATTTCCTGCGTGGCAAAATAGGGCGCAAGCTGTGGGCGTCGTTCCTGTGTATAGGTGAACGTTTCAGTTCGCAGGGGTAAAAAAAGTGACCATGCCGAGAGTTCGCTTTCCTGCCGCTGCTTGGCCGCGTTCCAGCGCTGGATGTTCAGCTTGTTGCGGCTGAAGGCAAAGATCAGCGCGAAGGGCGCGTCTTCCGCGCGGGTTGCCGCTTGCGTCGGGTTAAAATCACCGTCACTGTAATCCACCACAAACGAAAGCCCCTGCGAGCCAACAGAGGTGAAGCTGCTTTGCGTCAACATTCGCGCGTCCAACTGCGAAAGGTGCGAGCCGCCGGAAATGGCGATCACATTCGGGTGTTTTGCCAGCAGGGGATGGAGTGCTTGCATCCCATCAAATTCAGCATCGGGGGCGAGAACGAAAATCGGGCTGCCCTTCGCGGCTTCGGCGGCGGCGGTGAGCGCAGCTTCCAGCCATTTGATTGTCTTCTCGGAGTATGCGGATGTGCCGCTGCGGGTCGCGTCAGCGCTGACGGCGATGAGCTGCACCTTGCCGATGCTTGCGTGGGCACGCAAGGGCTGCTCAAGCGCCTTTGTGAACGCCCGCTGCGCGATTGCGTGGCTTGCCGCGCTCTTTAGCTCTGCGCGGCTCATTGCGACCAGCATGGGCGGCGCGGTTGCTTCGCCATAAACCTCCTGCGCAAGTGCACGAAAAATCGCATAGTTTTTTGCGGACGCGTTGGCGACCATACCGCCGGCATAAAGGATTGCGGAAACGCCCTGCTGCTTACAGAGCGAAAGCGCGGCGCGTGTGTTCGCGTAGTACGCGCCGCCTTCCACGCCGTTTTCGCCGCCCAACAGGCTATCGCTCAGCACCGCGATTTTCAGGGCGTCTTCCCCGCCGGAGGGCAATTTGAATTGCGGCGGTTCACCCGTCGCCTTGGGCGGCAACAGAAAAAACAGCGTCAAGCCCGCTGCCAGTAAAAAACCAAGCGCGGCGCTGCCGGCCGCGATCAGCCGTTTTTTGTCCCCAAAAATTTTTGTATTCATGCTCACTCCCCCTTGCGTACACAAACGGGAGGGTAGGCAACAGCGGTATGCCTATCCTCCCGGAATGATGCGAATCCCTAACTGCCCGCGCCGTTCATGATGCTGCTATAATCGGTTTGCGCCTGCTGCGCTTTGATATAGTTCTCGCACATGGTCTGCGCGGATTTGAGTGCATATTCCACGCCCTTTGGCTTGGCTTCAAAAGGATACTCGGCAATGGCTTCCTTCAGCCATTTGGCGTAGTCCTCCTCCAAATGCTTGTTCAGCAGCGTGGAGCGCCAAACGTAATCCACCGCGCCGTCCTCGAGCGTGTGCTGCTTGGCAAAAAGAACGAAGCTGTAGCCGCCCGCAGTTTCGATTACGTCGTAATCCATTGCCGCGCGTTTGCTGTTAAAGAGCCAGTGCTTGGTGGCGGTGTCGGTCACGCTGCTGGGGGCGGCGGCTTCGGTTAGGCCGGTTGGCGCTTCCTGCTCGGCGCTCTCGCTTGCGGAGCCTGTGGAGCTGTTTTTGGCGCGTTCAGCGACGATTGCCTCAAAATTCTCGATTTTTCCGCCATTATCCTGCCATTGCTTGAGCAGGGTTTCCGCCTGCGTCCGCACCTCCAGCTTTTGCTCCTCTGTGAGCGTTTTGCCCTCGGCCGGGGTGGGGAAGGTCAAATCAATGCTGTAATAATCCGCCGTCGCCAGTTGATAGGGGGCGTCTGCCATAAAGACCACATAGTAGTGATCGTCTGTCTGAATCACCGCTTTGTCGCCTGCCTTGCGCTCGGCGGCATATGCCCAGGCTGCAATGGGCTTTTCCCCACCCTTGACGTAGGTTTCCAGATTGCTGCGATCGGTGTAATACAGCTCCGTATCTGTATCCGCGTTGTAATCCGGCGTGGTTTTCAGATCCGCCAGCGCCAGCGCCTCGGCAATAAAGGTCGGTTCGTTGGTTACCTTCGCAAGGAAGGCGTCCGCCTTTGCCTTTACCTCCGCGTCCGCCTTTGCCTGACGTTGCGCTAAGGCTTCGTCGGTTTCCCCTTCGGTTGGGGTCAGCTTTGTGGTGGCGAATTTGCTGTAAAGGCGCAGGTTCACCGTTTGAAAGGCTTGCGGGTCGTCGACATATTCTTCCTGCAGCTTCGCGTTTGGATAGGTTGCTTTGATTTCATCCTGCTTCTTTTGCGCCATCTGCTGGGCAAGGCTTGCGCGTTCCACGATTTTTTTGTAACGGCTGAGGTTGATTCCCTTTGTGTAGCTTGCTGTTAGGTATACGGACGCGCTTGTTTGGCTTTGCGCGGCGGATTTCTTGATTTCCGCAATGCTTTCGTCAATGCTTTTTTTGTTTTCATCTGAAAGGGTGATGCCGTTCTTCAACGCTTCCTGGTAGAGCGTGAGCAGCTCTTTGATGTTATCCTCTGTCGCTGTGGTGAGGTAATCCTTCATGGGAACATCCGCGCCGTTTTCCCCTGTCGTTTTGTTTTTTGGGTCAAAGGGCGAAAGGCTGAGATCGGTCGCCTGGTCTTTCATGCCCAGCTGGTCGTAATTAGGAATTCACCTGCTTCGCGTAGTTGTATTGCTCCGCAAAGGCATTGTAGAAATAGTATGCCCATTCCGGCGCGTGGATGGTGTTGTCGCCTACCTTTGCGGCGGGCAGGAGGATCTGAGGCAGCCCCGCGTGCGCGCCTAAGCCTATGCCCAAGGCGATCACCAGCGCGGCGGCAATAGCGATAGATATGATTTTAATGATTTTCGCGCCGGTTTCGTTCGTCACGCCGGCTTTTTTCTTGGTGCGGCGTTTTGCTTCTTCCTTGCGCCATTTTTCGCGATCCTTCGCCAGCTTTGCGCGTTCCTGCGCTTCTTTGCCGAGCTTATCTTTTGCCATATAACGTTGCCCTCTCTTCCAGATACTGCTTGTCCACGATGCATATTCCGAAATTGGCATACACAGACATACAGCTTATTATAAAGCATTTTTTCGCGTATTACAAGGGGTTAGGTGTAATTTCCTAAAGATTTTTATTGTTTTTTCATCGCTTTTGCGATTTCAAGCCCAAAAATATCCAAGACAAACCCAACTTTCGGTAATTGTATATCCAGCCCGCGCAGATATTCCAACTCGCCCGCGTCGCCGTCAAACGCAAAAACGAGCCGTGCCGAGGCTAAGCACTGCTTTTTGTATCCGCAAGCGTTAAACTGCGCGCGCGGCGCATATTTGCCATCGCCCACCAGCGCATGACCGGCGGCGGCGAATTGGGCACGGATCTGGTGTGTGCGCCCGGTACGCAGTTCGATTTCGAGCAAGCTTAGCCCGTCTGCTTGCGCAAGTATGCGGTAGGACGTTTGGATTTCCTTTGCGCCCGGGCGTGGCGCGGGCAAAATTTCAACAAGCGATTGGTTTTCACGCTTGATAAGCCAGCCGCGCAGCAGTCGCCACCCGCCCGGCAAGGCTTCGCCTGCTTTCGGGCAGCCGTGCACCGCGCAAAGGTAGAATTTGCGCAGCTCCCGGTTTTTCATTTTTTCATTCAAGACGCGTAATGCCGCCGCCGTTTTTGCCGCGATGACGATGCCCTCGGTGTTGCGGTCAATGCGGTTGACGAGCGCGGGCGCGAAGGTGTTTTCACGCGCGGGATCATAACAGCCGGTTTCATATAAATACCGCTGGATGCGCCCGAGCAGGGTGTCGCAATATTCTCCTTCATCCGGGTGCGAAAGCAGCCCGGCGGGCTTGTTTGCGAGCAGGATGTGCGCGTCCTCATAAAGCGCGTCCAATGCCTTGCCCGCGCGAAAAAACGCATATTGATATTTCGGTGGGGCAAAGAGTTCATCCGGCAGGTAGCAGGTTAGCGTATCCCCTGCCTGCAAGCGCAGCGAGCCTGCGGCGCGCTTACCGTTGCATTTGATTTTTTTCGTGCGCAGCGCTTTGTAGAGCAGGGAGGAGGGCAAATGCGGCGCGACCTTGCGAAAAAAGGCGTCCAACCGCTGCCCGGCGTCGTTTTGTTGGATGGTGAAGCTGTGCAAGCAAGCCCTCCTATAATTGACAGTGCCCGCAAACGGTGCCGGCATCTGTAATGTCAACAAAGCCATAGCGCTTATCGCGGATTGCGCCGGGGTTAAAGAGATATAACCCGTCCGCATAATCCACATAAGGTGTGTGCGTGTGACCGAAAAGAGCGATTTGAACGCCCGCTTCCCGCGCGTGGCGGCGATAGTCCTCTAACCCGTGCTTCACCCGATACAAGTGACCGTGCGCGCAGAGAACACGCTTGTCGGCTACTTGAAACAGCGTGCAATCCGGCAGGGAGCTGACGAAATCGCAGTTGCCGCGCACACGGTGCAGCTTCTTGCCGGGCAACGAAAGCCATGCGTCGCTGTCGTTTTCACCATCGCCCAAAAAAACCAGAATCTCCGCGCTTGGCTGCGCTTCGGCGGCTGCCAGCAGATCATAGCCGCGCCCGTGGGAATCGGAGCAAACCAATATCCGCATTCATATTCCGTCCTTTATGGCGTATATATGAAGTATACCATGCGGCAACCAGATTTGCAAGGGGGATTCCGAAATGTCTAAAATCACACCCATTCAGCTCATGCAGATGGCAAGGGAGCTGAAGCGGCGGCAAAATGCGGGGGAGGAAGCCGCGCGGCTGGACGCCCTTGCGCAGCAGGGCTTGACCGAGGAGCAGCAGGAGCAAATCCACAGCGTTATGCAGGACAAGGAAGCGCTCCAAAAGCTGCTGACCAGCCCAAAAGCACAGGCGCTGATGAAAAAGCTTGGCGGCGGCAAATGATTCTTTGGCATTTTTTGCAAACAGAAAGGGCAACGCGCCATGGAGTTTGATTTCGATCAGGTTAGTCAACTGCTCGGCAGCATGAGTGAAGAGGAGCTGCAAAATCTCCAGGAGGCGGCGCAGTCCCTCTTTGGTTCGTTGGGTGAGCCGCCGGAGGAACCGCCGCAGGAGGAACCCCTTTACCAAAAAAAAGAGCGGCGCGGTTACAGCGGCGGCGCCGGCAATAACCAACCGGGCGGTGGCTTCGGTGATTTTTCTTCGATGTTTACACCGGAGATGCTGGCGAAGCTGGCGGTGCTGATGCAAAAAATGAATGGACGTGACAAACGCAGCGATTTGATTCTGGCGCTTAAGCCGCATTTGAGTCACCAACGGCAGCACCGCGCCGAGCAGGCGGTGCAAATGATGAAAATGATGGATTTATTGCCTTTGCTGCGTGAAACGATGAGGAGCGGCGGCGGAGCTTAGGGCGCGTTGAAATTCTTGACGGTATAAGGGGGAAAAGCAGCCATGCCAACCCCGGACAGCAAGCGGGAATTCTTGCGGATGCAAGAGCGCGCCATTGCCGCCGCGCGGGAAATGCAACGGCGCGCGGCGCTGCCTGCGCCGCCTGTGGGGGAACAGAATATGCCCGCAGCGCCGCCTTGGCCCTCTTGGGCGCAGGGTTCCCCCGAACCTGCGCGTTTCGCGCAGCCGCAGCCGCAAGCGCCGTCGCAAAAGCAGCAGCGCCGCAGGATGCGCTTCAAGCCCCGTCCGCAGCCGCAAGCACAGCGAAACCCGCAACCGAAGACACAGGCACAGAACCCGCCGCCGAACCGGCAGCAAAGCGGCGCTGCGCCGGATCTGGGGACGCTGTTTCAGTTCTTTGGGCAGATGGGCGGCGGGCAAAAGACCGTACCGCCGCAGAACCCGCCGCCCCCGCAAGGCTACGGCGAAGTGCCTGCCGGCGGGTCGGATTCCATGCTGGTGATGCTGATGCTCCTGCTTTTGCGGCAGGAGAGCGCCGACCAAGGATTGCTGCTTGCATTGATGTACATTATGATGTAAAATAAAGCAGACACAAAAAGATGGGAGCGGCAGGCATGACATACGAATACAAAACAAAGGGCGTTTGCGCGCGGCGCATTAAGATTGACCTGGAGGGCGACGTTATCCAAAAGGTGGAATTCGATGGCGGCTGCGCGGGGAATCTGACGGGCATATCCTCGCTCGTGGAGGGGATGACGGCGGAAGCGGTGATTCGAAAGTTCAAGGGAACGCCTTGTTCGTTCAAAAAAACCTCTTGCCCCGACCAGCTTTCGCTTGCGTTGGAGGAAGCGCTGCGCAGCCGGGAACCGCAAGCTTAACCGTCCGCCGGTGCGGGATATCATCGAACGCTAGGGCTGTTCAACGACAGGTCTGGCTTCGCTTTCGTGCTCAAAGGAGATGAAATTGTTACGCGGCGCATATGCCCAGCGCATACCAAACGCACCGCAGGCGTCGCAGGGAATATAAAGCTGCCCGCGCTCGCCGCAGTAAACAGGGGCGGGGAGCATGCTTTCGCCCGCGTCGCTTTGGGCGACGGAACTGCCCGCAGCGCATTCCAGCCAATGGTCATATACCGCCATGCGCAGCTTGCCCGCGCTGCGCTCAACAACCCCGCCGATGGAAGCGACCAGAATTGCCAGCGGCGCGAACCAGACGCCGTCTCGGTGCCGACAGGGTGTATCCGCTTGGCACAGCCCCGGATCCCAGCCCTTGAAGAGCATACGGGTATTGGCATAAAGCGGCGGCAGCGCGGGCGGTTCGATGGTGTCGGTCGCCTTGTTGACCGTGCAGCGATCCGCCACGCGCCCGTCGTGCAGCACGGAGGTGAGGGTCATGCTGTCGCCAACAACCTCAACCACGCAGAGCATTGCGGCACCCTCCTCCTGCGGATAAAACGCGCTGTGCCAGACCTTCGGCATTGGGTGGCAGCCCGGTCCGCCGTAATTGCTGTTGCCCAAGGTGTAATGCACCGTGCCCTGGGAGGGGCGTTCAAACAGCTCTTCGTTTTTGAGCGGAAAGCTCCGCGCGAAGTTGTGCTCGTGCCCAGCAAACACCAAATCAAAGCCCTCAAAGCCATCGCGCATTATGGGATAAGCGTCATTGTTTTGGCAATCCGCGCCGCTGTAGCAAATCGGGAAGTGATAGACCCCGAGCTTCCAGCGGGCTTTGCTGTTTTTGTGCTGCTCCAAAAGCCATGCGTTTACGGTTTCCGGCGCGTTTATGCCAATGACGCAAATATGCGCGTCACCGTAATCAAAAGCGTAATTTTCCGTTTGCCAGCCTTCAGGTCCGTTGGCGGGGTAGCTGCCTTGAAATTGCTTGCCGAAAAACGCGGCGGGTTCGGAATAATACCGCCCGATACCGTTGCGGTAATCGGCAAAGCCGCGGTTGTCGTGGTTGCCCAAGGTCATCATGAAGGGCACGGATTCCGCAATGCCGGCAAGCCCGCAGAACGCGCCGTTCCACTGCACCTCATGCTGCCCGCAATCGGTGTTGTCGCCGCCGGTGAGGATGAACGCGGTATCCGGATGCTGCTGCAGCGCTGTCTTTAGGAGGACGTTGAAGCGGCTGTAATCCGGGCAATCGTGCGGTTCGCCGCATTGCTGATCAGAAACGCAGAGGAATTTAAAGCGCTTGATATTCACCGGCGGCATTTGGAAGGTATAAGCCGCGCTGCGGTTTTCTTCATCCCCGCAGGTGTATTCGTATGCCGCGCCGGGCGTGAGCTTTTGCAGGTGTGCCCAGTGCATTCGGCTACTGTCGATGTCGCTGGCGAAAAGCCCCTGCGCGGCGTCCGTGCGCTGCCAGGGCGCGCCGGAGATATCCGTGCGGCGGTACAGCACATAGCCAGCAGTGATTTCGACGTCTGTGCGCCAGGTGACGGCGCGTTCTGTGGAAGCGTCGCCGCGCAGGGTGAGCAGGATATGGTCGGGGACGGCGGTGGAACCGCGAACAGGCTTAGGCATGGAAGCTCTCCTTGTGTTTGGTGCGGAAAGTATACCATGGGCGCTATGTAAATGCAATCCCAAAGCAATTGCGGTTCGGCTTTGTCCGGTTACGTGCCCGCGGATGGCGGCGAATCAGCTTGGCAAACCGGTATTTCGAACCAGAAGGTGCTTCCTTGCCCCGGCACGCTTGTTACGCCATAGAGCGCGCAGTGCCGTTCCAGCGCGTCGCGCACGATGGACAGACCCAAGCCCGTGCCGATAATGCCCCGCCGGTGCGGCTGGCTGCTTTTGTAATAGCGCTCCCAAATGTGCTCCAGCTCTTCCGGCGGGATGCCATTGCCGGTATCGCTGATTTCCACACGAGCCTTTGGCGGATTGGCGCCGTTTTCGTTTTGCACGGTGAGCAGGCGCAGCAGCACGCGTTTATCCTCACCCGTATGGTTGACGGCGTTGGCGATCAGATTGTAGATCACGCGCCCCAGCAGAGCTTCCTGCCCGCAGACAAAAACATGCGGGGCAATGTCGCTTTCAAATAGGTAGCCCTCGCTTTCGCTCAGGGCTGTGAAGCGCCCGGCGGTTTCGCGTAGCAAGCCGCTCAAATGCAGCGGGGAATGCCGTGCGTCCGCTGCTGCCTGCTCCAGCCGTGAAAGCTCCAGCATCTCGTTGACCATGCCGGTGAGCTTCTCGGTTTCGGATATGATTTTTTCGCAGTGGGCGGTGCGTCTTTCCGGGTTTGCGCCGGAGATATCGCGCAACAGCTCGGCATAAAAACGAACAATCGTCAACGGTGTTTTCAGATCGTGCGAAACGTTGGCGACCAGTTCTTTTTGATAACGCTCTGTTTTGGCAAGCTCCTCCGTCGTGTGCACCAGCTCTTGCGAAAGCGCGTCGATTTCGGAATAACCGTTTTTTTGGGCAGGTGCGCGAAAGCCTCCCTTGGCCAGGTTGGTTGCGGCGTCCTTGAGCGCTAAAATCGGGCGGGCAATGCGGCGCGAAAGCAAAATGGCGGCAAAGGAGGAAAGCACGAGCAGTATGAACGTGATGATGACAAACTGCGTCATCAGCACGCGCACGGTGGAATCCTGTGCGGGAATTGGGCTTGCGACATATAAATAGCGGTCGCCGCCGCTGGCGCTGGGTTGTAACCGCGCGAGATAGACGGCGCGGCGCATAACGTCCCCTTCGCCATAATCACTGCTCTGCTTGCCCGCGTTTGTGTCGGTGCGGCTGATACATGTGCTCTCAGTCGAGCCGCTTTCCGCGAATTCCAGCAGCAGCTCAGGCTCATCCATTCGCCCACGTCCGCCGCCCGGCTCAAAGGGTGAACCAAAGCCGTCAAAATTCAGCACAACATTGCTTGCGCCGTCAAGGAGCATTACGCGCAGGTTGCGGCGAAAGGCGCTTTGCCAGATTTTTTGCAGCGCCTGCGTTTTTTGCTCCGCGCTTTCGTATTCCTTCGCAATAGCGCGCCCTGCCCGGCGGATTTCATCGAGCTGCATTGTTTCGTAAAAAGGCGTGAATAGCGCGAATTGCAGCAGCCATAGAATAAGGAGGATAAATGCCGAAAAGCCGGTCAAATATCCCCAGCTTTGGATTGCCAAGCTATGGCGGCGGTGAAATAAATCACGCGCTTTTGCCTTCAGGCTCCGGATCAAAACGATACCCCACCCCTCTGATCGTTACAATGTGCCGCTCATACACGCCCAAATGGGCGCGAAGCATCTTTATGTGCGTATTGACCGTTGCATCCTCGCCAAAAAAATCATAGCCCCATACCTGTGAAAGGAGCTTATCGCGGCTCAGCGCGATATTGCGGTTACGCACCAAATAAAACAGCAGCTCATGTTCCTTTGGCGTCATGTCGAGCCTGCGCCCGTCGGTTTCCACCGTGTGCGCGCTCATGTCAATCACAAGACCGCCGAAGCGATAGATTTCATTCGTGCTGCCGGGCACGCTTTGCGCCGCTTTGCGCCGCGTGACAATTACGTTCAGCCGAGCCAACAGCTCACGGGGAGAAAAGGGCTTGGTCACGTAATCATCAATTCCCAAATCAAAGCCGTGGAGCTTATCATATTCTTCCCCCCGTGCCGAAAGCATCAGCACGGGAATCTCCTTTTCACGCCGGATTTCCTTGCAGGCTGTGAAGCCGTCCATGCGCGGCATCATGATGTCCAAAACGATCACATCGAATTCCTGCTCGCGGGCAAGCTGCACCGCCTCCATGCCGTCAACCGCTTGGGTAACCGTGTGCTCTAAAAATTGCGCGTATTCCGCGAAGCCTTCGCGGATTGCCTCTTCGTCGTCCACAAATAAAATGTGCATTATGCCGCTCCTCCTGTGCCGCCTGCCGGGGCGGTGAATTCTTCGGGCTTCCTTCCTTCGGGGAAGGTGAAATCCTCGGGCGGCAAGCCTCGGTCGAGTCTGCTGAAGCCCTCGGGCAGGGGGCGCTCACCGCCCATACCGCCCATGCCGGTGGTGACGGAGCCGATGGTCAGCGCGCCGCCGGTGACTGTGCCGCTTCCGAGGGATACGTCATCCAAAAAAGCTTCATATGTTTTGCCTTCAGCCAGCTTTGGAGTGCTCAGGAGCACCATTGTGCCGGTTCCCTGTATTTCCGTTTCGGCAGCAACGGTACCGCCTGCCTTGAGCCGGAACTGATTGCCGGGGGCAAATGTGCCGCCCACCGCCGCATAGGGTTGTTTGGATTTTGCGCTGGGCGTCGCCAGCAAGCCCATCCCGACAGCCACAAGGTCGCCGCCGTTGATGCGCAGCGAGCCTGTGCGGTCGCCGATATCCAGCGCGCCTTCGCCGCCCCGCCCTGTGGAATACACGCGCAAAACGCCGCCGTTGAGGGTAATATCGCCGTTGGAATCAAGCCCGTCGCCTTCGGCGTGCACCAGCACCGCGCCGCCGTTGACCGTGATGGCCGTCCCGGCGTTTAGACCGTCGTCTGTGCTGGTGATTTCAATCGAGCCGCCGCTGACGGTGAGGGCTTCCTTGCTCTCCAAGCCCTCTTCGCATTTTGTGATTTTGATCAGCCCATCCTTGATATCCAGGTTTTTTTCGCTGCCCATGCCGTCTGAACCGCAGGCGAGCGTAAAGCTGCCGTTTTGGATGATCATTTCGTCGTTTGTGTGCAAGCCGTCCGTCGCGGCGGTGATGTCATATACGCCGCCCTGCACGATCATCGTGTCGTCTGAAGCGATGCCGTGCCTGAAGGCTTCTGTGATTATCAGCTTGCCGTTGCCGCGCAAAAGCAGCGGTACTTCGCTGAAAAGCGCGGCTTTTTCTTCCTCTTCCCCAACTGCGGCTATGGCGGCGGTTAATGTGTTGGCGGTGTTTTCAGCAAGTACAATATCCAGCTGATCCGCGTTTGCCGCGTAGATCGCCGCGCCTGCCGGGCTGGTGATTTCCGCGTTTACCAGTTCCAGGTGCACCGCCCCTTTCCCTGCTTCAATGCGCACGCGCCCGTCATATGAACCGCTTAGGCGATAATTGCCTGTTTGTGTGATGAGAATTTCACTGCCCCGCGCTTCCGCGCCGTCGCCTTTGATTTGCACGGCTTTGCCTAAAGTGATTTCCGTCACGCTGCCGCTCAGGGCGGCTGCGCTGCCTGCGGCTACTTGCTCGCTGATGGTCTTGGTTGCGCCCGCAGGGGGAGCGTCGCCGTTTTTTGCGTTCGTGGCAGCACAGCCGGCAAAAACGACGGAGAAAAGCAGCGCTAGCGTAAACGCTCCGCTTCGTTTGAGGTTCTTTGGCAGCGGCATTTTGTCGCACCTCCTTCCGCTACTGAAAGTATACCACATTTTTGTGATTGAACAATAGGGGGAAGGTGAAGAAGGCATAAAAAATATGTGCCGTTAAAGTGGTATAGCAAATCAACTTAAGAAGCAAACAAGGCGAACGCAGAGTGCAGCATGTAGCGAGCCGTAAATAGGCAGAAAATCGCGCAGCCAGCATTGTCCATAATAATCGTGTGACCAGGCGGCACAACAGAAATTTGTCAATCAAGGTCAAGTGCCATCGCGCAAGAGGTCAAGATATGCTTCATAGCTGAATGTCCTGTTCCGCTGTTCGCCTGCGCTCTGCACCAGTATTCCGGCTTCACAAAGCCTATTCACCGCCAACGAAACCGTACTGAACGCCATATCAAGCGTAGCGGCGGTTTTGCGGATTTCAATAATAGGATTTTGTTCAAGGTATTCAAACAACCGCAAAGCGGTTTTTGCCGCTCTGCCCATATCCTCTACGATTTTGAGATTCTTGGCGTGAAGCTCCGACAACTTGCCGATAGTGGTTGCCGCGTCCTGTGCGGATTCTAAAATCGCTTGCAGGAAAAATTTGACCCATTGCTCATAATTGCCTTTGTTCCGCACCTCGGTCATGCGGTCATAGTATTCGATACGATTCTTTTTGAGGAAATATGAGATATACAGCGCGGGAGCGGACAACGCCTTTTGCTCCATTAGAAACAGCGTAATCAAAAGTCGTCCTACGCGCCCGTTGCCGTCAAGAAATGGGTGTATGGTTTCGAACTGATAGTGAATCAAAGCGGCGCGAATCAGAACGTCAAACCCATCGTCGGCGTTCATATATTTTTCGAGGTCAGACATTGCCTGTGTCATATCCTCCACATTCGGCGGGATATACCGGGCGTTTTTCAAGGTGCTGCCTTGTCCGCCAATCCAGTTTTGAGAGCGGCGAAATTCACCGGGATTTTTCTCCTGTCCGCGCACACCCTCCATCAAAACGGCATGGGCTTCTTTGATTAAGCGGTTGCAAAGCGGAAGCTCATTTTGCCGCTGTATGGCAAACTCCGTCGCCTTAATATAGTTGATAACATCGGCTACATTTCGGTTTGCGTTTTCGTCAAGCAACGGGTCAAGCACATCCTCCAAGGTTGCCTGCGTTCCCTCAATTTGTGAGGACATCAAGGCTTCCTTGCGGACGTACATGGAAACAAAAAGATTGACGTTCGGGATATGTGAGGAACGCCCATCCAACAAAGCAAGCTGTTTCGTCGCTGTCACAAGCAGAGCCACGGTATCATTGTCAAGCTCAATTTGCGGATTTGGTGGCAGCGGCGTTGGCACGAAGGATTTGTATGCCGATTCTCCCGAAAGATTGGTTTTGAATGTTCCGGCGCGTGTGTTAGTCATGGCGGTTCGCTCCTCTCGAAAATGGAATTACACTATTTATTATACCATTTTAATTTTGACTTGTCAATCGAACTCAAAATAAAAAGTGCGGTTAAACACTTTAATTTCGATTGCAATCAAAAACTTTCAAAAAGGAGGTTTTTCAATGCCATATATTAGCCCGGAGGTGATACAGGAAGCCAAACAAATGGACTTGCTCACCTATCTCCAAAACTACGAGTCGCAGGAATTGGTGCGTTTTTCCGGCAATGTCTATTGCACCCGCGCCCACGACAGCCTAAAAATCAGCAATGGGCGTTGTGTTAAGCGGATTTCCAGCGCCGTCAAGATTTATTTTATAAATTTCACAATTCAACCCGCTGCAACCGCACATTTTTTCGACTTGACCTTTTGGCACCCCACATTCCCAAAACGTACGCCTTATGACACCGAACAAACAGCCGAACACGCCCCGAAACCCAAGCCCCACAACGTATGTAAGCGGCGCTCAGCGCCGCCCTTTTGGCTTTTGCAGCTGGGCTTCTGCACACGCCGGTAAAACGTGGATCTGCTCATCCCGCACAGATCAAAGACTTCCTCGAAAGGGATGGAGGTTCTTTTCCCGCTGGCGCACCACGAGCAGAAAAATGGGCTGAAGCGCTCATGGACGTGCTATCACCAGTGGGGGCAGCACAAAGAGCGCCGCTTGCGGTTCAGCAAATCCGGCGACGAGAAGATTGAAATTGCCTATGCCACGCATTTTGTGGACGCGGCGCGCATTGCCGCGCTGAAGAAAAAGGGCTAACTACGCCGCTCACCGCCGCGCCACAAACCACCGCAGCCGACACGCTTGCGCGCGCCAAAGATACGTGTCCCGGCCTTTCAAGCGCACTTTATAGCACATGCCGGTGATTTGCGCAGCAAATCATGTGTGAACGAGTGTGAACCGCAGTTCACACAGCAGTTCACTGCACCAGCCTTGCGTGAGGCGAGGCGGCACGAGCCGTACACCTTATCTATCTCATAGCGCCGCCCATCCTCCCACGTGATCCAGCGCGGGCGGATCGTGCCGTCCGCGAGTCGGTCCTCGTTGACGGCCACGTATACCTTCACAGTGTTCGAAAAATCGGAGGTTTCCATTGCGCTTTCCTCAAAAAAATTCAAAAATTATCCAAAACCCTTGACAAACGGATAAATATGTGTTATGTTAGAAAGGGGAGGAAGGAATTTTTTAAGTAGGTTTCTATGACAACCGAAAATTATCAGTACCGAACCGATCCTCTCTTCCTGCGCAATCAGTTCCTTGGCGGCAACATACCCTGGCAAGTACCCGATATCCCAAAGTGTACCCTGACCCCGGATGAATTGGATGGGCTGCGGCTCATCGGCTACGACCGTGCGAAGAATGGAAATGACGAGCATTTCCAGCGCATGGTTCATTTTTTTTCTCTATGACTACAAGTTCGAGGACATCTGGACAGACACGGAAAAGCACGTGGAGACGCTTAAGTCATACCGCGCCGTGCTGACCCCGGATTTCAGCATGTACCTGGAACTGCACCCGGTGTTGCAGCTTTACAACACATTTCGCAACCGCTGGGTGGGCGCTTATTTGGCGGCACAAGGCATCAAGGTGGTGCCAACGGTCAATTGGGGCGATGAAAGCACGTTCGATTTTTGCTTTTCCGGTTCTGCCGTTGCGGTTTCCACCTACATGGCGCAAGCGCACAGCACCTGCGCGGAGCAAAAAGAGTGGTTTCTCAAGGGCTACAACGCGATGATGCAGCGCATTGAAACCTTCGGTCGTCATTTGCTACAGCGCGCCTTTTCCCGAAATGCGGGGCAATATTGTCCACGTAGATTACGACCTGAGTTCGTGGAAACACGACGGCGATGATTTGGACAAAGCGTTTTGCGTGACAAAGCGAACGGGCTTTGTGCTGTACGAAAAAGGCAGCGGCAGCGCTTACGAGGGTAAGCCTGACAAGGGCGGCGATTGGCAGCCTTCCAAAGAAGATGATGGCAGCTACACCGATCACGATAACCCATGGGCACATTCCGATCCGCACGATCATCCAATTGATTGGTCAAAGGGTTATCCGGGCTTCGGAAAGCCAATCAACTATCCCGATGGGGATGCTCCTGACTTTGATGGTTACGATTTTGACTTCAGCAAAAGAAAGGCGGCAGCTACGATGCCCTATACCCCTGACATGCACCGTTTCCATACCCTTGAGGAGTTCAAGCAGAGCATGAAATGCGGAGCCGAGGTGCAATTACTCTATCGCGAAAAATCCTACACGATATTTCCAACTTATCCTGGATTCAACATCGGCGAGGGCTATCGGCTAATTGACGACAAGCCCTATAACGTTGGTGATGGCGCGCTTGTGCCAGACATTTACGGTAGCAATTACGACACCATCGACCAGCTGCTTGACCACGAGATTGAAGGCACGAAGCTGCGAGATATCATCACGCAGGTGGAAGTGACGGATCGGACGATATGATGGAACCGAACGATTGGCGCCTGCACGGCCAAGAACGGTATCTGACAGACGCGCAACTGCGCAAAGCGACGTGGAAAGCGCCAAACCCAAAATGGAATCACGACCACTGTGAGTTTTGCTTTGCAAAGTTCAGCGAACAAGACGGCGACCTGCACGAGGGATACAGCACCGAAGGCGGCAAGCAGTGGATCTGTGAGCAGTGCTTTCAGGATTTCAGGGAGACGTTCCATTTTACGCTGGTGGAGTGATGCTCACCAGTACCCCACCGGATGAATGACGTGCGCGCTCTTCGCGTCCAGCGCGCCGAGCTGCTTATCCAAGCCCATCAGCCCCACGTCAATCGCGCCGTGCCCGAAGCACCGCCGGATGCCCTGGAAATGCAAAAAGCCCAGTAACACTGGGCTTTTTGCCGCTCTTCTGTTGCATTAAAACCGTTGTCAAATTTTGGTGGACGTTAACGGACTCGAACCGCTGACCCTTCGCACGTCAAGCGAATGCTCTACCAGCTGAGCTAAACGTCCGCTCTACAGAGCGAAGACATCATACATCATTTCCAGAAAAATGTCAAGCACTTTTTTCTTAAACCACGGAAAATTAGTTTCCCAACAGGAATTAAGAAATCAAAAGATCAAGGATACGAGAAGGTTCGAGCATGCAGTCGAGCATGAGGTGAGAGAAGGGCGAGCAACCACGGAATGCCGATCAGATCTTGCTTGTTCCGAAAATCGGTCAGCGCGTGAACGAGTATCATCCACAGAACGATAAGAGGTAATCGCCGAAATTCCTGATAACACAAGCGTTTATTACATTGAAGAAAGTGACTGCGATCAGCATTACGGGCGTCAATATGGGCGCGCGCCAAGAGGAAACCGCGTGGTTGAAATGCGTCCCGGCAGACGGTTTAAGCGTGTGAATATCGTAGCGGCTCTGTGTAAAAATGAGATTATTGCGCCAACCCTTTTTGACTGGTCAACCACCGGATTGTGGTTTGAGATTTGGTTTGAATGGTATTTTTGTCCTTGCGCAAAACCAGGCGGCGTTGTCATCATGGACAACGCGCGTTTCCACCGAAAGAAGCTTCTCGAACGGATTGCCGCATTTTACGGTTTGAAGATTATTTGGCTTCTGCCCTATTCGCCTGACAAAAATCCAATTGAACATTTATGGGCAAAGCTCAAAAAGTTTCTGCGCTACCATTCACAAAATTATGATTCAATTCATTCTGCAATTATGGCTTGCTTTCAAACGTAATAGCTATACTTAGGATTATAGCATAAGCGATGGAGAAATGCAAGAAAAATCTGAGACTGAATCCCTGTTTTATAACTCCCGTTTTTTTATCTTGGAGGCTTGAAACAGCAGGAATATTGTGGTACAATGGCAACATAAAACAGAAACCACTATTGCGCACGGAGGGAAAATGAAGGTGCTTTTGCAGCTCTACTGGAGCTTCTTCAAAATTGGGCTGATGACCTTCGGCGGAGGTCTTTCAATGCTCCCGATGCTGGAACGTGAGGTGATCGAGCGGCGCAAATGGTGCACCAAGGATGATATGCTGGAATATTACGCCATCGGGCAATGCACTCCCGGCATTATTGCTGTAGACGTTTCTGCATTTATCGGTTACCGGCTCAAAAAAGTCTTGGGAGCAATCGTTGCTCCCTTGGGCGTTATTTCGCCGGGGTTTGCGCTGGTTCTGATGATGGCGACCGTTTTGCAGCGCTTTGCGGAATACCCCGCCGTGCAATCGGCGTTCGTTGGCGTCCGCGTAGCCGTGTGCGCAATGATCACGGTTTCGGTTACGCGAATTCTACGCGAAAGCATCAAAAATTGGCTGCAGCTGGCGCTCGCGTTGGCGGCGTTTGCCGCCGTGGCAATGTTTGGTTCAAATCCCGCTTGGGTTGTGTTGGGCGCGGCGTTGCTTGGGCTTGCCGCCGGGCGGCTCGAAAGGCGAAGGGAGGGTGAAACAGCATGACGCTCCTGCTGCTTATGTATGAATTTTTCTTTACGGGTCTATTTGCCGTTGGCGGCGGGCTGGCGACCATCCCTTTTTTGCAGGCAATGGGGCGGAAGCGCTCACAATGGTTCAGCGGGGCAAAACTGGTGGATATCATTGCAGCATCCCAATGTGCTCCCGGTCCCTTAGGGACGAATATGGCGGCTTACATAGGCTGTTCCGTCGCGCGCTTGCCGGGTGCGCTGCTCAGCGTTGCGGCGCTGATGATGCCGACCGTTCTGTCAGATTTATCAATTGCGATGCTGCTGGAACGCTTCCGGCATGCGCGTTGGATCAAACCGCTTATGAAAGCAATTCAGCCTGTGAGCGCGGCGCTGATCGCCGCGGCGGCGTTTTCGTTGCTTCGTAGCTCTCTGTTAAAGGCAGAAACGCTTGATTTTTCTTCTTTAAAAGCGATCCTGGGTGGGTTTGACGGGCGTTGCGCTGTGCTTTACGCCGTCATGCTGCCCTTTGTTTTTTGCAAAAAACTGCGCAAGCTGCACCCGTTACTCTATATAGCGGCAGGCGCGGCGGTTGGTGTTATGCTAAAGCTATAAGGTCGCTTCAGCAGCAAGGTATCAAATCCCCGCCGAAGCATTCGCAACAGCAATCGGCGCAGAGCAAGCTCCCGCAAATGCCGCAGCAACGGTCGTCGTCCTTTTCCTTGCCCCGGTGATTGCCTTGGTAACCGTTTTGACGCCGGGAGCGCATTTCCTCATAAGCGGTGCGGTATTCCCGCCGTGCGGAATCCATCTGCGCGGCGGCATAGAACAGCTTTTCAGCTTCCTCCAGCCAACCGCGTCCCCGCTGGGCACAGCCCTTCAGATAATACCATTCCGCACCGCGCTGCTGTGCGGGCATGCCGTCGAGCAGGGTTAACGCATCGTCAAAGCGCCCGGCGCGAATGCGCTTTTGCACATCTTCAAAATCGAATGAGCGCGGAGGCGCCGCATATTGCGCGGAGGCGCCGCCGCCGGCTGCTGCGTATCCGCCCGCACCGCGCGCAAGGATAACGCTGTCATAAGCATTGTTGATTTCCTCCAGCTTGCGGGGATTGTTTTCGTATGCCCGCACAAGACGGCGATAGGCTTCGCGCAATGAAAAATCATCCGCGCCAGGCGAGATACCCAACACGCCATAGGGATCCTTCATACCGTCCGCCTCCTTTGCTTTTTTGATTTCGCTGAAAAAATGCGTTCTTCCGTCGCCGCCAAGCCCTGCGTAAGTATGTTTTCAAATATGGGCGCAAAACGAATGGGCGCAAGCGCTTCCCAAGCCTCCCATAAATCCGCCGCCGTTGCGCTGAGGATTTCACGCGGCTGCGAATCCTGCGCCGCAACAAAAGGATTGAAGCTCCCCCTTCGGCGGTCGCGCTCCAAATCGTCCGCTGCGTCGGCAAAATAAACCCAACGCCCCAACAGATATCCCAGGCGGTAGAGCAGCTGCGCACGCGCGGGATTTTCTTTATTGCATTGCGCCAGCAAAAGCCCCAAGGCATGGGCGCTCGGGTGCGCGCATGCGTCCACGGCGGGCGCCGTTTCGCATTCAACCAGGCGCTGCGCGCGCACAGCGCTTGCCGTAGCCCGCCAAGCCGCTGGTGCGCTGCGCTTTGCCCGGCGCGCCCAAAACAAAAAGAGCGGCGCGGCGAGCGCAGGCAACGGCTTTGCGTACCAAGGCGCATCGTCCCACGCGTCACGCCATTTGCAGCAGAGCATCGCCATGGACGCGTCCGCCGTCCAGGCAAGCGCGCGGTTCTTTTTTTCGCCGCAGCGCCCGCAGCGCTTCCACGGACAAAAAGTGCAAGAGGCACGTCGAAAGCGCGGGCAATCCGCCTGCTCCGCGAGCGCTACCAGCGCCAGAAAAGTCATATCGTAGCGCAATCCCAACCGCGCCGCAATGCCATAACGCCGCCCCAGCGCACCGCACAGCGAGCAATAAACCGCACGATAGCGCTCATAATCCCCGCAGGTCAGGCTTGGCTTGTGGGGGCGCACATACCCGAACAAAATATACCTCCAGTATTTTATGCCCTATATTATACTCCATACAAGCGCCCGGAGCAATGAACGGATTGTAAATATTTCATCAAAAAACCCGCAGATCTCCAAACCTGCGGGTAACATGCGTTTTTTGGTCACAGCCACACGAAAATATCCAAAACATCTGGGAAGACGACCTCGAGCGCAAACAGTATATCGCGCAGGAACGCGTCCCATGCCGCCTTAACGGCATCGTTGCGGAACAGGCTCGCCCACAGTCCCTCCGAGTCCTGATGATCCGGTGGGCTTGACGGCTCCGGAGGTTCGGGGACTAGGGGCTGCGAAACAGCGCTGCCCCGCACCCAAACAGCGTAATACGTAATCTTCGCGTTCCCGGTGTAACGCCCGTCCGGATAATTCAGCGCAGCAGTGGCGTTTGCGTCGATCGCCCAGCCCTTGAATATAAAGCCTTTGCGCGTGGGCACGCTTGCTGAAAGCGTGAGCGTTTGTCCATGAATTTTATACTGCTTCGCGGGTGCGGCTGTGCCGCCGTTGGCGTCATAGGTCACGGAATAGGCATTGCCCGGCTTTGCCGAGGACAGCAACGCCAGCCGCGTTACACCGGATGCGCTATACGCAGCGAAAAGCTCCGTCGCCGCACTGCCGGGGTCCATGATTGTAATTGCGCCGGATGCCGCAAAGCGCAGCGCAACCCAGTGCCCCTCATTTTTCACGGCAATGGCAATGTAATAGCCCTTTTCATAGTATTCTTTTATCTTCGCCGCTTTTTGCGCTTGCGTGCCGCTGATATAGACGTAAGGATCGACGATGCTCAACCCCGGCACGGCTTTTGGGATTGCTTCCCAAAGTAAGTTATTATTGGAAGCAAACCCTTCGTTCATTTTCATCAAGCGAACAAATTCACCCGGATCAAAATTGCTCTCACTTTTCAGCTCCGCGTGAACGGCAAGCATGGCGACGCTCACCGCCAAGCAGCCTTTCGCTTTCACGGTGCTGCTGCTGATCATTTTACCGCCCCATTGGCTGTCGCTCTGTTTCCAATTATAATAGGGCGTGCTTGCGGAGGCTTCTGCGCGCCGAACAAATACGGCAGCCATGCTAAAAATCAGCAGCATGGTGAACAGCAAGGAAAAAAACCGTAAAAATCGTTTTTGCACGTTCGCATCCCCTTTCCCAGGATACATAAATGATAACATACGGAATATTCTTAGGCAATGGAAGTTGCTGGTGCGCGTAATTTCCTGCAATAATCCCACGCAAGTGGTGCAAAGTAACTGTGCGGCAAGCTTCCGCGCCGTTTTGTGCGGATGCAGCCGTAAATTGCAAAGGATGAGGTGAATGCAAGCCGTGAAAAAAGCAGTCCGGCAAATAACCGTGTTTTTAAGCCTTTGCTGCTGCATGATCTTTGCCTTCCTTGGGTATGGGATGGCATCACTGCCAGAGGAACTTTCCGTAACTGAACGTGCGCTGCCGGTGCTTAGCGCGCCCTATTCGGCGCAGAACACGGAAATTACCAATACCGGAGCGAAAGTGAGCCAAACGACCGCACTGCAAGAGGGTACGGTTCGCGAAGCCGCTATTCGGCTTTTTGGTATCATCCCGGTAAAATCCGCCAAAATTACCACCACAAAGCGAAGCTACGTCACGGTCGGCGGGGATGTTTTTGGCATTAAGCTCTATACACGCGGTGTTTTGGTTGCGAAAACCGACCTTGTCAGCACAGAAAACGGCAACGAAAATCCGGCACAAAAAGCCGGTCTGCGCAGCGGCGATTTGATCACCGAGATCAATGGTGCGGCAGTGAACCGAAAAAGCGAGGTTGCCGCCGCCATTGAGAGCAGCGAAGGCGCTCCCTTGCGGCTCACTGTTGAACGCGAGGGCAAGCCGCTGCGGCTGCAGCTCCGACCGCTGCGCGGAGCGGATGGTGGTAAATACCTTGCCGGGCTTTGGATTCGCGACAGCTCCGCCGGCATTGGCACCGTCACGTTCTATGATCCGCAAAGCAGGGTTATGGCAGGCTTAGGTCATGCAATCTGTGACGTGGATACCGGCGAAATAATCCCCATTTCAGGCGGTGAGCTGGTGGCGGCAAAGGTGATGGGCTGCTATAAGGGCGCAAGCGGCAAGCCCGGTGAGCTTTGCGGTGTTTTTGAACCGCAAAAGCTGGCCGATCTGCTGCGCAATGGCGAAAACGGCATCTACGGCAGGCTGACGGAAATGCCGCAGGGCGGCGAGAAGCTCCCGGTGGCGCTCAAAACAGAGGTCAGGACAGGTCCGGCGCAACTCTACGTTACCGTAGACGGTGACGGCGCGAAATACTACGATGTGGAAATCACGCGCGTTTCGCTTGCCGGCGGACAAAAAAATATGACCCTGCGCGTGAAGGATCCCGCGCTGCTCGAGACGACGGGCGGTATCGTGCAGGGTATGAGCGGGAGTCCGCTTGTGCAGAACGGTATGCTCATCGGTGCAGTGACGCACGTGTTTGTCAGCAGCCCGCTGGAGGGCTATGGAATTTTTGCTGAAACGATGCTGGAAACAGCCCGCCAAGCGGCGGACGGCTAGCGCAATCCCGCGAAAGCCGTCTGCACGCCCGCCCAGTCTGCTTCATGCGAAAAAATAGGGAAATTTTGTAAATATATATTGACAGATATTTCCTTTTGTGCTATCCTATGGTAGAAATGCGGCGACCCTTGGCGCTCTGCAGGTGTGAAGGCTTCCTGCTCCGCGCGCTTTAACAGGTTTGCGGTGTTGAATTCAAATAGGAGAGGACGGAAATCATGACAGGCACAAAAAAGGTTTTGGTCACGGAGGACTTGAACGACATGGGGCAAGGCTGTGCGCAAACCTTGCGAAGCAACGGGTTTGAGGTGCAGGTGATCCCAAAGGATGGCATGGAGGTTTTGAAGCAGGTTGAAGCAAAAACACCGGATGTATTGATCATGGACACGTTCCTTTCACACGTGGACGCGTTGGGCGTGATGAAGGAGATCCGCGCGCGGCAAATACCGCACAAGCCCATGATCCTGTTGCTCTCGAGCGTAGATAACGCCCGCTTTGAGCAAGAGGCGCTCGGCAATGGAGCGGATTATTATTTTCTCAAGCCCTTCGATATGCAGCTGCTGGCCGAACGTGTCGCACAGTTTTCGGATTGGAAAAGCATGGGTCGCGGCAGTATACGGGTGACCGCGCCCGTGCGCGGTAAATCCGATTTGGAGATGATGGTTTCCGAAATCATGCACCAGGTCGGCGTTCCGGCGCACATCAAGGGCTACCAATACCTGCGCGAAGCCATCATCCTTTCCATTGAAGACACGGAAATGATCAGCTCCGTCACCAAGGTGCTCTACCCGACCATTGCCCGGACGTTCAAAACAACGCCCTCGCGGGTGGAGCGCGCCATCCGCCACGCAATCGAAGTCGCGTGGGACCGCGGGGATATTGATGTTTTAAGCTCTTATTTCGGCTACACGATTCAAAACAGCCGCGGCAAGCCGACCAACAGCGAATTCATTGCCATGATTGCCGATAAGCTGCGGCTCAAGCTCAAAGCGCAAATCGCCTGACAGAGTTCCCCACCCCCCCGCCGCCTTCCGAAAAGGCGGCGGGGGTTTTCCACAACCGCAAAACCATCAAAACAATCAAATTTCATCGAAAAACAAAATATATTGTTGACAAATCGCTGTTTTTGTGTTACTGTTCTATCGGGAGAAAAATTCTTCCAAATATAACAGAAAGCTGGCATGAAAATGCGGAAGCAAAAACGAACGCGGGCACGAATGCGAATGCTCCTGCCCCTGATTTGCGTCGCTTTGGCGGCGACCGTTTTACTGTCCGGCGTCCCGGTTTCGGCGGCGTGGTTTGACGCTTGGCAAGCCCCCGCGAGCACGCAGCAGCCCTCGGCGCAGGTTGTCGACATCGGCATGGAGGCGCTGCCCGGCAGCGGCGATTATGCCTACAAAAACACGGCGGACGGCTTCGAGCTGCTCTACGCGAACGACGCTCAGACAGGGCTTGCGATGGACGGCGCGTTTACCCTATCGGCTGCAAACGCCGCCGCCGGGGCGATCGCCCTGCCTGCCGAAACGGCACAAAGCGCGAACGGCGCCGGGCGGCTGATGTATCCGCAAGCCTTTGGCGGCGGGACAAGCGTCGCCTACACCAACACCGTCGCCGGATGCGTGGAAAGCATCGTTCTGGAAGAAAACGCCGGCATCCATCAGTTCGATTTCATCTTCCGTTCCGAAACGCATACGCCGGTTCTTTCGACGAGCGGGGCGAGCATCGACATTGTGCCAAACGACGGGCAAGGCATCGCGCAATACCGCATCGCGGAGCTAAGCGTAACGGAAGCCGGGCTTTCGGCGGCGCCCGCTGCGGAAACCACCACCCCGGCGCAAACGCAGACCATTGGCGCGGCAGAGCAAATGACCGTGCCCGCGACAAATGCCGCCGCGCAAACCACGCAGCCGTTCATCCATGCCGCGTCAAACGCGACATTTGCGCTGCAGGAGCAGCCTGACGGCAGTTATATCCTATCGATTTTGGTTTCCGAAGCCTTCCTTTCCGATCCGCAAACGGCGTTCCCTGTGACGGTCGATTCCGCGATTTTGCTTGCGGCGCCCGCCGGTGCAGCGAGCATCACTGCGGGCACATACTACATCCGCAACGTTGGCACCGGGCAATATCTGGACGTCGTCAACAATCAAACCGCCAACAACAGCGATGTATATCATTGGGCTTTTACAGGAAAAACAAATCAGCAGTGGAAAATCACACACCTGCAAAACAACCAGTATCGGCTTGAGCCGGTGCACGCCTTGGGCAAATCGCTTTCCATCGGCAGCAGTCTGGATGCCAACGGCATACGGGCGACGATCTGGGCGAACAACGCTGCCGGAACGACACATTACCAATCGCAAAACTGGAGCTTCGTCCCCTACGGCACCGGCTCCTACAGAATGCATCCCGGCTGCAGCTCCACGCGGGTGCTCGGCGGCTGGGCGAATGCCTATGCGGATTTGTACACCATCGACCCCAATAACCCCAATTCTCAAAGGTGGGTGTTGGAGAGGGTAAACTATGGAGCCGCTTGGAGTTTTAATGCAAAATACAACGGCAACAGATTTGGTTCAAATTGTCTGGCATACGCGCTTGGAAAGAATTAGGCAAATCAAAATTATTGGCCACCGGTTGCGATGTATTACAACGACAGTGTTCAGACCGTCGCGAATAGGGTGATTTCGTACGTACAAAGCCTTGGACGTTCGATACGAATTATTAGCGGTCCAACTGCAGCTATTAACTCAAATGAATACAGATTTTGTATGCGAGTTGGCAACCATAGCGCAGTGAATTACGACTACCACTATATGCTTCAAGTGAACAATGGTTCTTGGGCAGATAAACACGGAAATTTCGCAATACAAAACAACGTTCCGGTTTTCACAAATCCTTCGACTTTCAATTGGGCTTTGCCGATTGTAAATTCATCCGGTACGGTGACTGCCTGGCAAGCAAATTATTATAACAGCGCAACGATTTACTTTGCTTCAACGTGGAATTAGGAGGAGCTTACTATGAAACGGGTAACTCTCTCGTTCGTACTTTTGCTTGCGACTTCTCTTGCTGGTTGCAACCAAAATCCTGGTAAAGTCACAACTGAAAATTTGTCGCAAAAGAACGAAATACACGCAATTTCGACCAAGGAAAGCCTACTTTCAACCGATTCCACGCAATCGACAGGAGGGATTTTTACGACAGCTCCGATTGAAAAAGATGCCGAAAGATCCAATAGCTACAGCAACATTTTGTCAATAGAAGACAACCAAGTGGATTGCGAATCCACCATTACCAAAACAATCTCCTTACAGGACTTTCGGGAACAATATTTCTTTCGCGACTTTTCACCCTCCTTTTCGTTTCAACAGACGATTGAGCAAATCAATGCGGATTTTCCCATTGAGTGTCTTCGAAAGAAAAAAGAAAATCAACGGTATGTTGTATACGAAGCGAAGGAGAGCGGACGTGTTTTTGTGTTCTTTCGTGATCAGGTTGTCAAAAGCCACTGTGTTTATGTTTTGAACACGAAAAAATATAGAGATTTTAAAAGCATCAAAACAGGATCATTGTTTGACGATGTATTGAAAATTGACAAAGCGGCAGAAATTTGGTCATCGGTGAACGACGACATAGGGATGGATGGGTTTCGATCTTTGCATCTGCTAACAGATGGATTGCTGGCGATCCGGTATAAGCAAGATACCAAACGGAATGCAATCGTGGATGAAATTCAGTTATTCACTGATTTTCGCATGGAAGCAAATGGAACAACATACGATTATTCAATTCTTCCGCAGGATTATCCACAATAAAAAAACTTGCCCGCGAGGAGAGCTTGCTTTTCGCGCGGGCTTCTAAAAATGTGAAAAAGGAGAATTCCGCCATGAAAAAACGTTATTGCACAAGTGCTGTTTCGCTTGTTTTCTATTTTTTTGGTGATAGTACAATTAACAGTTGACAAGTTGGTCTAAGTCAAGAATATCAAGGGTTTTGAGCTCGCTTACTTTTTTGGTAAAAATTCCGCTTTGCTGAATCAACATGTTGTATATAGCCTCGGTGCGTTCTTCTGTGTCGCAACCATAAGCAATTGAGTACAAAGCGTTATACCGATTCTGATATTTTGTGGCAATGCCGTGGTATTTGCTGTTCTGCC
>JAITGE010000045.1 GCA_031280825.1 Oscillospiraceae bacterium
GCCTGACCTTCATGCAGCCCTTCGCCGTGAGCGGCAGCATCTACTACTTTCGCTGCGACGCGGAGCAAAACCCGCCAGTTGGGTCGATCTGCGTAATCCAAACGGCGGAATCGCCGCCGCGCGCAGCCTATACATGGGCGATCACCAAGCCCGCCGCAACAACCCCGGAAGGCGGGTAAACGCAGAGCCGTCACACGAAACAGCGCAATACTTTCCCCGGATAAATAACAAACAAAAAGGATGGTGGAGTATGGCAACGATCAAGAGCAAACTGGAGCTTCCCTTAAAAGACGCCCTGCGCAATTATGATATTTTCCCAAAAGTAGTGGTTGCAGGACGCGAAACGGAGATCACCGTGAAGCCTCTGGGCTGGCATTCAGCCTTTCAGGCAAATGTATGCCACAACGTAGCGCTTTGCCCTTTGGATGAAGGTCAACGCTGGGAATATCCGGAGCGCAATAACAAGCACGCACTGGAGGTCACGCCGGACGCCGACGGTTGCATACGCTTCTGTTTCCGTTTTTTTGGCGAGCAGGAATTCTACGTCCGCATAAACGACGGTGGAAGCTTTAAGCTCCAGCTAAGCGTTTTTTGCGTGGCGGAGGATCTTGCGGGTCGCTACCCCTTCCGGGGCGACTTGCACATGCATACCCGCCGTTCGGACGGCAAACAGGCCCCCGCGATCGTGGCGGCGAATTACCGCAAAACGGGCTACGATTTCACCGTGATTTCGGATCACCGCCGCTATTATCCATCCTTGGAGGCCATTGACGCCTATAAAGATGTACCAACCGAATTCACCATCGTGGAGGGCGAGGAGGTGCATCTGCCAAAAGGAGGCATCGGGCGAAGCAACGACGTCCATATTGTTAACTTCGGCGGAAGCTACAGCATCAACGCGCTTGTGGAAGGCAGCGAAAACGAAAAGGAGCGCGGCAGCGATCCTTCGGTGCGCAGCACGATTCCCAATCCTCCGCCTGTGCGCAGCGAGGAAGCGTTCTTTACCGAAATTGAAAGCTACGCCGATACCCTTGTAATTCCTGAGGGGATTGAACGCTTCACCTATGCCTGCTGTCACTGGACCTTCAATGAGATCAAAAAAGGCGGCGGCTTGGGAATCTTTTGCCATCCCTACTGGCTGTCGAACGTTTTGCAGGTCCCGCCCGCTTTTGTAGATTACATGATGGAAACGCACCCCTTCGGTGCTTTTGAGGTGCTCGGCGGCGAGAATTATTTTGAGCAGAACGGCTTCCAGACTCTTCAATATTATGAGGATCGCGCAAAAGGGCGGCGATATCCCATCGTGGGCAGCACGGATAGCCACAATTCCTGCAACGCGCGCAATTCGCACATTTGCTCCACGATTGTATTTGCACCCGAGAACACGCGTGAAAGCCTGGTGCGCTCCATCGAGGAGTTCTATTCCGTGGCGGTCGATACTATCAGCGATGAACCGCGCTTTGTGGGCGAAATGCGCTTTGTGCGTTATGCCTGTTTTTTGGAAAACGAATATTACGCCCTGCACGATGAATTGTGCTTTGAAGAAGGTCGCGCAATGAAGGATTATATCTGCGGCGTAGAGGGCGCAAAAGAAACACTTGCGTTCCTGCACGGGCGCATGAAAGCGCAGCGCGAGAAATATTTTGCGTTCTAGGCTGTGCCAATGTACCCCGATTTTAGGAGGCGGAAGCAAGTGAAAACGAAGGCTATCGCGTTGATCCTTTCCGTTTGCGTGCTGTTTGGCGCTTTTTCGTTGCCCGCAAGTGCCGCGCCCGCCCTTGAAGGCGCGGTTGCGAAAACGATTGCGGCTCTTCCGGCGGCGGTGAACCAGACGCTCGTTGCGCCCGCGCAAGCGGCGGCGGGTTGGGCGGAGGATGTGTATGAGGAATTCATCGGCTTCGTAACGCTGCCCGTGCGCACAATCGCTTCGCCGCGCGGCTTCTTCATCGCGCTGGATTTGGGCGTTTCTCGGCTTATCAAAACCATTCTCACCTTCATCGAAACGCTGATTCCTCCGGCACGGGCGCGGGATGATTTGCGCGATTTTACCGGCGAAGGCTTCCTCCCCGGGCATGACACATTTATCGAAACGGCGGCGGCGGACGCAAGACTTTCTTTGGGTTACGCCTCAGAGTCCATCCTCCCGGCGGATTTTGGCGAAAAAGGCTACCGCATGGGCGGTTACGATTTCAATAAATTTGCCACCGAAACCTATGATGATCTGCGCGTGCGCACCGTGGTAATCGACGACGGCAGCGGGCGCGGCGCAATTGCGTTCGCTGTCCTGGATGTCATCGGTCTTGCCAATGAAGACGTGCGCGCCATTCGTGCGCGCCTCAAGGATTTAACCGGCAGCGGCGCGGTTGCCGCAATCAATGTTTCCGCCACGCACACGCACAGCGCGATTGATTCGCAGGGCTTGTGGGGCAACGATTTGCTCCGGCTGATTCCGCAGAATATTCTTTCAGCGTATCTGCCCGGGCTTGTGCCCCCTGTGCAGGGCATCGACCCGGCGTTTTTGGAAGCGATGGTGACGCAAACCGAAAAAGCCATCCGCACCGCCTACGCGCAGATGGAGCCGGGAACGCTTTATTGCGCGAAAAAATCCGCGCCGCAATATTTCTCCGACAAGATTGATCCATTTATTTATGACGAACACGTTTACCGTCTGCGCTTTGCTCCGGATGCGGCGAGCGCAAGACAAACCATCCTCGCCAGCTTTGGCGCACACCCTGAACGCGTGGGCATGATCACAGACGATAACCCCGGCAATGTGGTATCCGCCGATTTTGTGCCCTATATTGAAAAGATCGTCAATGAAAAAGGCGACAGCAACTTTCTTTATTTGCAGGGCATGGTTGGCACGCGCGTCGGTGCGGAGGTAGGCGCCGCCTGTGATGGGATGCCCTACAACCGCTTGGAAGGAACACAGCGCTTCGGGCAGGAAATGGGCTACTTTTTGCTGGGCATGACCCAAGAGGCAACCGCTTGCGCGGCACTCTATGCCGACCAGCTAGCGGCAGACCGGGCACGAATCGCTCAATATGGCAGCGATCCGGCGGATTATTCGCTCTGGTATGAGAATTGGCAGCCGGTGAACGAAGAAGCGATAGCGCCTTACGCCAACATCGCCCTGCGCGAGGTTCTGGTGGAGGTCAAAAACCCCATCCTTAAGGCAGCCGGAAAGCTCTGGCTGGCGGATAACAAAATGATCGTCGATCACCTGACGGGGCAAACCTATACGCTGACAGAGGTCGGCTATCTGGAATTGGGGGACAGCTTCAAGGCGCTGCTTCAACCGGGCGAAACCTCACCGGAGCTGCTCCTGGGCGGCACAAATCTCACGGCAGATGGTTCGGTTACGGGCAAGGCTTTCCCGCTCCTGCCGCTGCGCGAAAGCGTGGGCGAGGAGCTTATAGTGATGGATCTGATGAACGATTCCATTGGCTATATTATCCCGGATAACGATTCCACCAACCTGCTGCTGCGCTACGTTGACGGCAAATTTACCGACACCGGCAGTTTGGGCGCAAATTTGAACGATTCCCTGCTGCTGTCCTTTAGCACCGGAATTGCGTCCACCATGTTGGGAGCATTTTTGGCATTGCTTGCCGACGCAAAATGAAATGCGCGCGCGAAAGGAGCAAACGGACGTGAACACATCAAATGTCCGCAAAATCGGACGCACCCTGCGCCGCTTGCTGTTGCAGGCACTGGTTTTGACGACCATTGTATTCATTGGGCTTGCCGCATGGAAGTTTATTGCGGAAAAACGGGAAACGCAAAACGCTACCACACTCCAAAAGCCAACACAAACAACCGCCGCCTCACAAGGGACGGAAACGACGGCATTCGTTTCGCCCATTGATTTCACCGCCCAGCAGCGCGAAGCTAAGGATACCGTAGCATGGCTGACAATTGATGCGCCGCAGGTAAAAATCGATCATCCGATTGTGCTTGGAACAGATAACCAATATTATCTGACGCATTCGCCAACAGGTGCTTCGCTGAAATACGGCTCCGTTTTTATGGATTTTCGTTGCCATGCCGATTTTTCAGATTTTTTCACCGTACTCTACGCACATCACATCAAAGCAAAACCGGATCTAATGTTTGCGCCGCTGGTGCGCATGAAAAAAAAGGCGGTCTTTGACGCCGTCACCAGGGGGATGCTCTACACGCCGGGGAAGAGCTACGAGATGCAGATTTTCGGTGTTTCGGTGATTGAAGCTGAAAGCGAAATTTACATGAAGCTGGCGGTGTTTGCGCCTGCCGAAAAGAAAGAGCGCATTGCCGCACTCAAAAAAGCAGCCAAGCATTGGCGAGAGGATATCGTAATTGGAAACGATGATCATATTGTCATGCTTTCCACCTGCTCCTATGATGAAGGCGACACCTTCAAAATGGAGCGCACGGTGGTGCTGTGCAAGCTTGTGGAAATAGGGAGCTGAATATGACAGGCGGGACATTGCTGATTCTTGGCACAGGTGGTCACGCACAATCCCTTTGGGAAACCGCACGGTATAGTTACCGGCGTATTTTATTCTTAACAAACGACCCGACCGTTTTGGAAACCCAACAGTTTTGCGGCTGCCCGGCATATTACAGCGCCGAAAACAGTACCCGCGCGCTGCGCGAACCCTTTGACGCGGCAATCGTCGGCATTGGCGACAACCGCACGCGCCTTGCGTTGACGCACCGGCTTTTTGCTGAAAACGCACCCCTGGCGACGATCGTGCACCCGACAGCCGCCCTCAGCGCAGCGGCGGACGTGCAGCCCGGCACCTGCATCCTGGCGCAGGCGGCGGTGAACGCCCTTGCGAGTGTTGGGCGGGGGTGCATCATCAACACCGGCGCGGTGGTGGAGCACGGTTGCCGCTTGGGCGAGGGCGTACATCTCTCGCCCCGCGCCGCGCTGGGCGGGAACACAGTTGTCGGCGATTGTGCCTGGATCTGCATCGGCGCTTCCGCGGCGCATAATATTACAATTGGCGAAAACAGTGTGATCGGCGCGGGCGCGGCCGTTGTGGAATCCGTTCCGCCGAACGTGCTGGCTGTGGGTGTACCTGCGCGTGTGCGACGGTCCTTTTAAACGCAAATTATTCATGATGGAGAGGAAATTGTTATGCCATTGCAACCTATTTTTATTTGCGCCTTGGGCGGTGCGTTGCTGATTCCATATATTTTTCTGCGCTGTAAGGGTCGCCTGCTCACAGGCTTATTCATAAAAGCCGCCATCAGCTCTTTGTTTATGGCGACGGCGGCGGCGAGCCTTTTCTTCGGCAGTGCAGAGCGCTCCCTTTTGCACATCGGCATCCTGCTTGGTCTGCTGTTTGGCTTGTTCGGTGATATTTTTTTGGATCAAAAGGATATATATCCGCAACACAAAGAGCCGTATATGTTCGCGGGTTTTATCTCTTTTGCGGTAGGGCATATCTTTTATTTGGCGGGCTTATACGCAGCTTATGGCTTGACCTGGGGTCTGCTGCCCGCAACCGGCATTGCCGCCCTCATTGGCGTGGGCAGCATTTTTGCGAGCAAACCGATGCGGCTGGAATTCGGCCGCTTCAAAGCAATCGTGGGCGCTTATGGCGCGCTGCTCACCTTTATGGTTGCCGCCTGCTTTGCTTATTACCTGAAAACAAAGTCGCCGCAGGCATTTATGATGGGCATTGGCGGCGTTTTGTTCTTCCTTTCCGACCTAGTGCTTAGCGGCACCTATTTCGGCGAGGGGAAAACACGCCCCATCGACTATGCACTGAATTACCTTCTGTATTATGGCGCGCAGTTTACCATTGCGCTTTCCATTGCGCTGGATTAACCAAACAGCGCTTCGGCAAATTCAGCGGCGTTAAAGGGCTGCAAATCGTCAATTTGCTCCCCCACACCAATGAATTTCACCGGGATCTTCAGTTCATTTTTGATATTCAGCACCACGCCGCCCTTGGCCGTTCCGTCAAGCTTTGTGAGGATAATCCCCGTAACCTCCGCGCAATCGCGAAATTCCTTGGCTTGATTCACGGCGTTTTGTCCGGTAGTCGCATCCAGCACCAACAGAATCTCACGGTCGGAATATGGCAGCTCGCGATCAATCACGCGGTAGATCTTGCCTAGCTCTTCCATAAGATTTTTCTTGTTGTGCAGCCGTCCCGCGGTGTCGCAGATAATCAAATCCGCATTGCGCGCTTTGCCCGCCTGAATGGTATCAAACACCACGGCAGCAGGATCCGCACCCTCCTTGTGCTTAACAATTTCCACACCGGCACGGGTCGCCCAAACCTCCAATTGTTCAATTGCGGCGGCGCGAAAGGTATCCGCCGCGCCCAGAATCACCTTTTTGCCGACCGCGCGATACATCGCCGCCAGCTTGCCGATTGACGTCGTTTTGCCCGCGCCATTCACACCGATAACCAGGATAATTGCGGGCATGGTGATCATATCGACTTCTTCACCGCCGGAAAGCAGCGCCGTAACCGCTTCGCGCATAGCGCGGCGCAGCCCGGCGGCATCTTTGATCCGCTGCTTTTTTGCACGCTCCCGCAGCTGCCCGATAATCTCCCCCGCCGTTTGCACGCCCGCGTCGCCCATAATCAGAGCTTCCTCAAGCCGTTCATAGGTTTCCTCGGTCAACTCCTGCTTACCGGCGGATTCCTCGGCGGCGCTTTCAATGGCGCTGTCCAGCGAATCCCGCGATTTCTTCATGCCCTTTGTTAAGCGTTGCAGCAAGCCCAAAACAGTATTCCTCCCATCCAAACATAAAAGCCGCTCGGCAAAGCGGCTTTTGTTCGCTTTATGCAATTAGTATACCACGCGCCGCAAGAAAAGTAAAGACCGGCGCACAGGATTCTTGGCAGCCACAGCGCAACCTAAAGCAGCCCATGCCTGGCGAGGCTGTTCCTGAGCTTCGCGCGGTTCGCGTCACTTGTTTCGCACAGCGGCAGACGGCAACTGCCAACCTCCAGCCCCATCAAATTCATCGCTTCCTTCACCGGGATAGGATTGACGTCGCAGAAAAGGTCATTGCACAAATCCAGCCATTCCAGCTGAAGCTTCGCGCTTGCGGTAAAATCACCTTTTAAAGCCGCTGCGGCAATTGCGTGCGCAGCCTCCGGCGCGACATTCGAGAGCACGGAAATGACGCCCTTGCCGCCCAACGCCATCATCGCGGTGATCTGGTCGTCATTGCCGCTGTAGATGGCAAGCGCATCGCCGCAAAGGGCGCGGGTCTTTGCAACAAGCGAAAAGTCGCCGCCGGCTTCCTTGGTCGCCACAATATTTTCATGGCGTGAGAGCTTGTAATAGGTTTCCGCCGCAATGCTCACGCCTGTGCGAGAAGGCACATTATAGAGAATGATCGGTGTACGCACCGCATCGGCGACGGCGGTGAAATGCCGCACCAAGCCCTCCTGCGAAGCCTTGTTGTAATAAGGCGTTACCATTAAAAGCGCGTCTGCGCCGGCAGCCTCCGCTTCAAGCGACAGTGTTTTGGCAAAAGCGGTATCGTTGCTGCCTGTGCCCGCAACCACGGGCACGCGCCCGGCTGTGTGCCGCACCGCAAAGCGGATCGCTTCGGCGTGCTCCTCCGGTGTGAGCGTAGGGCTTTCCCCTGTGGTGCCGCAGATCACAACGGCATCTGTGCCGCGGGTGATTTGGTCGTCAATCAACGCACCCAGCTTGCGGTAATTTACGGAATGATCCGCGCAAAAAGGCGTGACAATCGCAACGCCCGCGCCAGTAAATACGAGCTTCTTCATATTATTTATCCTCCTCGGGTGTATGTCAATCCATCCACCCTTGGGCACAAAGCAGCTCAGCGGTTAAAACAGACCCGCCGGCCGCGCCCAAAAGGGTGTTGTGCGAAAGACAAACAAACTTATAATCATATTGGGTATCCTCACGCAGCCGCCCGATGCTCACCGTCATGCCGCCATCCAAGCTCCTGTGGAGCTTGGTTTGCGGCATATCGTCCTCGGCGAAATAACGCAAAAACTTCTGCGGCGCACTGGGCAGCCCGCGTTTTCGCGCTTCACCCGCAAAGCCATCCCACAGAGCCAATATTTCCGCCTTCGAAAGCTTTTTGCCCTCGGCAAAACGGAAAAACACCGCCGCCATGTGCCCGTCGCTAACGGGCACGCGCAAGCATTGGGCAGTGAAACGCGGAAGCGCGGCATTTTGGATTTCTCCACGCACGACCCTGCCAAAAATTTTCAACGGCTCCTGCTCACTTTTTTCTTCTTCACCGCCAATGAAGGGGATCACATTATCCACCATCTCAGGCCAAGTTTCGAAGCTCTTGCCGGCGCCGGAAATCGCCTGATATGTGCAAACCAGCACATCCTCCACATTGGGCAGCGGGAACAACGCCGGAACATAACTCTGCAACGAGCAATTGCTCTTCACCGTCACAAAGCCGCGCTTGGTTCCCAAGCGCTTGCGCTGCGCGGGGATCACCTCCGCGTGTGCGGCATTCAATTCCGGCACGATCATCGGGACATCCGCAAGACCGCGCGTGGCGCTGTTCGAAGACACCACCGGGCATTCCGCGCGTGCATAGCTCTCCTCCAGGGCACGGGTTTCTCCCTTTGGCATATCCACCGCGCAAAAAACAAAATCCACCAAACCGACGACAGTATCGCGATCCGCCTCGGCGTCCAGCACAAGCATGGCTTTGAGCTTTTCGGGGCAAGGCTCAGCAAGCAGCCAGCGCGTTGCCATTAAATCGCCGTAGGCTTTGCCGGCCGAACGCTCACTGGCTGCCAGCGCGGTCACCTCGAACCAAGGATGCCCCGCCAGCAGCAACGCAAAGCGCTGCCCCACCATGCCCGTCGCGCCAATAATGCCAACACGATACCGCTTGCTCATACCCGTACCTCTCACGTTTCAAGTCTATGCGCTCCCAATGCATTCTATGATAACATAATAGCCTCGGTTCGTCAAGAAAAAATGCAGCATTCCAGTCTCGGCGTATTCATATGTTGATTTGTTTGCCGGGGAAGGCACCATTCAGGATTCCGGCGCACAGATCCAAATTGATCAGGGCAATCACTTGCTTCGCACAATCAAAGCTTCCGATGCGGTTTCCGACGGAAGAACCGGTAAATATTGGACGGTTTTCACACTCAAGGACGGCTTCCTTCGCGTAATCAATTCCATCAGTGATGAAATCGGCTTGTTCCAGCCACCGCTGGTGGCGTATCGGCTCGAAGACGCGAGGTTGATGTGAACGGCGCTGAAACGATTGCTGCAACAACAAATCCCGTTAACTTCTTCACTCTCTGGGGTAAATTGACAGCCTACGAAAAGAATCCGCTTAACTGGTTCCTGTGCATTGTTTGCTTTGGTTGGATCTGGATGGCATTCTAAAGCTCCGTTTTCCACACCATACACGAAGCCCTCGGATAACTCCGAGGGCTTCGTGTATGGTGTTAGCGCAACCGCAGAAAACATAGTTTATGTATAAAAACATTGACAAAAGAGCGCGAAGATGGTATCCTTTTTACGGAAGAGCGGCGCAGTTGTTTTTCTTCGCCGTGAAAAAACGATTATGAGGGGCAGCGAATGTTATGAAACGCACATTAAAAATTTTGGCAATGATCTTGACTGTAATTATGCTGACGCAATCCCTGCCGATGGGTGCGATTGCCGTTGACGGCATTTCTTACACAATAGGCGATATGGTCGCGCTTGACATATCACCGGGAGAATCCCCTGCCGCTCAGATAACGCCTGAGCGAGCCGCTTCGGCCGGTGTGGGGGAACTCATTGTGAATGAAAACACCGGCAAGGAAACTACACTCATTTTAGGCGAGGTGGAAGCCCTTCGCAAAGAAAACACGAAATACTTCCGCCATGCCGACGGAACGTTTACTGCGGCTCTGTATGCAGAACCCGTGCATTATGAGGATGCGAACGGAAACTGGCAGGACATCGACAATACACTGCGGGCAAAGACAGTTCAGGGCGAAACAGTTTACGAGCCGACCGCATCGGGCGTGAATATTAAGATCCCCAAAAAATTTGAGGGTGATCAGGAACTGACAGTTTCCAAAGACGGACATACAGTTGGGTTGCGTGTTAGCGCAGATAATACCGATGTGCAGCTTTCAAAACCGGGCTTGGTAATGGATGTTGAACAACTTGAATCCGAAAAGCATGTCGCCGACTTGACTGCATCCCATGTAAACGCGCCTGCAAGCACGCTTCCTCCCCGGTCAGAGGAAATAAGAGAAGCTAACGCGGAAAAGACGGAATTGGAAAATCTGACGTCAGCTGTAACATATAAGGATATTTTTCCCGGTGCGGATTTAGAGTATATCGTTACACCAGGCAAAATCAAAGAAAATATTGTTGTAAAAGAAGCACAGGACGAGTATATTTACAAATTCGATTTTACGCGCGGCGGCTTAGCTGCGGTACCGCAAGAAAACGGTTCAGTTTATCTGCTTGAAAACGCAGGTGACGCGGAACCGTTGTTTATTTTGCAGGCACCTTTTATGTACGACGCCGCAGCGGAAGAAAGCACCGCGTTGACCATGACGCTTTCCGAAAACGGCACACTTGTCCTGACGGCGGACGCCGCTTGGATCAACGATGATGCCCGTGTGTTCCCCGTGGTGATTGATCCGACGATTACCACATATGCTTCCGGATTTCAGGACGCTTACATTAGCAACGCCTTGTTAAGCAAATCGACGAACTACAATTCCGGCACATTGAATTATGCCGGCAAAGGCTTGCTCGGTACCCGGCGCACCTATATTAAATTCACGCTGCCGACGCTGCCGGAAAGCAGTGTCGTCAATCAGGCGGTTTTCCGCATTGCTCAGTATTCCTGCGACTATTACAGCGACGGGAAATATATGTATCTTTTCGACTTGACCGGCAAAAGCAGTTGGACGGAAGGCGGCGTTACATGGAACAGTCAGCCTGTTTCCGGCGATGTGAACGGTCCGTGCAATGACGGAACCAAAATTTTGGATTATCAACCGGTCAATCCCAGTTCAAATGTTACTTACACATTCAATATTACCCGTGCGGTCAAAAATTGGTATGAGACCAGCGGAACCAATAACGGGCTGATGCTCACGACGAGCGATGAGTCCGCAAATACGCAAGCCTGTTTATATTCCGCGCGTTCGGTCCATGTGCCGACGGTGCAGGTTTGGTATTCCGCGAATATTGGCTTGGAAGATTATTGGAGCTATGAAACAGTTGATTTTGGTCGTTCCGGCACAGCCTATGTGAACGACCAAAACGGTGGGTTGACCTATGTTCATAGCGATCTGAGCATGAACGGCAACCGCCTTCCCATCAGCATTGCACACGTCAACACAACGAATCGTGATAATGCCAGCGGAACTTATCTCAGCATGAAGTTGGGCGTGGGTTTCCGGTTAAATATCATGGAGGAACTGATTCTCATTCCCGGCAGCTCAGGTTCCGACAGCCTATACGATCGCGGGTATCGATATACGTTAATTGACAGCGATGGAACGGCGCATTATTTCAAGGTGCAGGCAAACGGCGCAATTACAAACGAGTATGATGTAACGCAAGTGCTTACCACTTCCGGGGGACTGAAGCTGACAGATGCGCAGGGTAATAAAAAATATTTTGAAGCGCCCTCCGGGCTCGGTTTTTACTTAACGAAGCTTGAAGATAATAATGGGAACGCGCAAAACATCACCTGGAGCGGCAACCGCATCACGCAAGTGACCGACCCGGCGGGCCGCGCCGCATCATTCGTCTACAATGCCTCGAACTACCTGACCTCCATTACGGATCCGGCGGGTCGCAGCACACAATTTACGTATTCAGGCGATCAGCTAACCACGATCACCTATCCTGACGGAAAAACGACTGCGTTCCTGTATAACGCAAACAAAATCTCGCGCGTTACGGCGTACGACAGCTCCTATATCACACTTTCTTATAAAACCATTTACTCATCCCGCTATCGCGTGGATTCTCTGTATCAATATGACAAAGCGGGTGTGCAAGCCGACCGACTGCAATTTTTCTATAGCACGTCGAACGCTTCCGGCAAGGCTTCGGGCAATACGGTTGTAAAAAACAGTTTTGGCAAAGAAAAGGCGTTTTTGTTTAACGCGGTAGGGCATGTCTTGAATGTAACCAATCAGGATGAACAAACACAGTACCGCGTCTACGGCGCTTCAACAGACAATCCAAATGAATTCAATAAGCCAATCGCCAACTCCGAGCTTCAAACCATCTCAAATAATGCACTGAAAAATCATGGATTTGAGCAAGCTTCAGACTGGACGCATTGGCGTGCCGGTCCGGTGGGTTCTGCGACATATAACACAACGGAGAACAAGCTGGGAACCCGCTCGATGCTTGTGCAAAGCAACGCTTCCTGTCTTAATGGCGCGGGGCAAAACTTTATTGGCGCCGCAGGGCAGACCTATACGGTTTCGGCAGACACTTTTATTCCGGCAGAGCTGCAAAGCGCAAAGGGTGTTTGGATTGGAATCAATTATGAAATTTCCGGCGGAAGCCGCGTAGACAATATCAGCGAATATATCAGATCCACCCGAGGATGGGAGCGCTTTTCCCACACAATGACCTTGCCGCAAAACGCGACCGGGAACTGCCGCGTTATGCTGGTGATAGAGGCGGCAGAAGGGCTGGTCTATTTTGATAACGTTCAGCTGGAAAAAAGCGGCGGTTCCCGGTATTATAACCTTATAGCGAACAGTGACTTTTCCTACGGAACCGGAACGAATATTTCCCCCTGGACGGCGAGCGGAACACAATCGGCTGACGCCGTTTATACGGTTGCGGCGGAAGGTCGCAACGAAATGCGCATGGCAGGCTCCCCGGCAGGTGCGAAGCAAGTTTCGCAGTCTGTGCCTGTGAACGCGCAAGCCGGCGACGTTTTGATCATCGGCGGCAAGGCGGGCGCATATGCCTCCGGTGCGGACGGCGACGGTCGGTTGTTTTCCATTCGGGCGAATATTTACAGCGATGCAGGCGGAACCCCCGTCACGGTAGATATCCCGTTTGACCGCAGCATTACGCAGGAGCATCAGATTGCCGCGAAATATGTTGTGCTGGAGGCTCCCTGCCACCATATTGTCTACACGTTCTGTTTCAACAAGCAGATCGGCAATGTTGCGTTCGCAAAGGCATTTGTTTATGTCGGCAACTACGGGGAACGCAATTCTTACGATACCACCGGTCGGTTGACAAAGGTCGTCAACGATGATGCGCATAAATCAACGGAGTACACCTACAACAGCAGCAACGATATAGTTTCTGTCGACGAAACCCTCAGCGGAACCGAGCGCAATGTCGCCGAAATCGAATATGACGCCCATCACAACCCCATCCAAATCACCAACAGCTTCGGGAATGAGGTTGCGTTCGAGTACCTGAACGGACAGGTGACAAGCCAGACGACGACAGACACGGCTACCGAAAAATCCATGACAGAATCTATGACCTATATCCAGGGCGGCAATTATCTGAAAACGCAGACGGATGCAAGCGGCGGCGTTACAACATACTATTACGACAACAACGATAACCCGACAAAGGGTCTTGTTATGAAAGCGAAAGACCCGAACAACAATGAAACAATCTATACCTATAACGCAAACACGGACGAGCTGCTTTCGACAACGGGGAAATCCAACGCATCCACGTCTGTCGCCATGAATTTCACAACGCAGGATTATTTGCCGAAGACGGTTGTGCGCAACGGGACTACTTATTCTTACGACTATGACAATCGAAGCCGCGTGACATCCGCGAAAATCGGGACGCAGCCGCTGGTCACGAACAGCTACGACACCCGCCAGCGGTTGAGCCAGCAGACCTTTGCCAACGGCGCGGCGTATCAGCCGGTATATGACAGCCGTGACCGCACGGTGGGCGAAAGGTGGAACGGCACACAGATTGTCAGCTATTCCTACAACGAAAACGACAGGCTTTCGCAAATGACCGATTTCACCGGAAGCACGCCCGTTACCTATAAGTATGACTACGCGTTTTTGGGGCGGATGAACAAAATCACCGGCAGCGATGGGACGCAAACCCTTTACGACTATGACATGTCCGGCGCGTTGGTGGATTTGACGTTTCAGAAAAATAACGAGGTGATTCACCAAGCGCGGTATCACCGCAACGAAAAGGGCAGCCAGGAGGACGTTATCCTGCGTTCGCTTGGCAACACGGCGCTGCATTTCAACTACGATTGCTTTGACCGCCTAACCGGGCAATCCGCCGGGCCGATCATCAGCAGCAGGACGTATCTTGAGACCGGGAACACCACGACCAACCGCGTCAGCGAATTCAAAAACGAAAAGCACAACGCGACTCTGCAGCAATACGGTTACACGTATGACGCAAACGGCAATATCACCCAAATCACGGAAGCCGTAGCCGACACGACAGCGACATACACGTATGACGGACTGAGCCGGCTGACCGGCGAAACGGGTCCTGCGGGTTCGTATGCCTATAATTATGACGCCGGCGGCAACCTGACCTCTGTGACGCAGGGCGGCACGGTTGCGCACAGCTATACTTACGGAAACACCAACTGGAAGGATCAGCTCACGGCGGTGAACGGCGACGCGATCACGTATGACGCTGTCGGCAATCCATTGACGTTCGCCGGTTATACGTTCACATGGCAGCGCGGCCGCCAGCTGGCAGGCGTTTCCGGCAATGGGGTGAGCATCTCATACACCTATGACACCGCCGGTCGCCGCACCAGGCAAGTGGTCAACGGCACAACCATCAACTATCTTTACGCTGGTGATCTGCTGATGCGCCGGAACGACGGCACCAATATCCTCGATTTTGCCTATGACGCGAATGGCTCGACCATCGGCTTTAAGTGCAACGGCACGCCGTACCTCTACCTGCGCAATCTGCAGGGCGACGTTGTGGGGATTACCGACGCCGCGGGCAACACGGTCGGCTCTTACACCTACGACGCCTGGGGCAACATCACTGCCTACAGCGGCGCCATGGCCGGCATCAACCCCATTCGCTACCGCGGCTATTATCAGGATCCCCTCACTGGCTGGTATTTCCTCAACACCCGCTACTATAACCCCTCCTGGCGCCGCTTCCTCAACGCCGACGCTCTCTTCATCGCCGGCAACGACTCCATTAACGGCAGCAACATGTACGCCTACTGCAACGGTAACCCCGTCATGCATATAGATCCCAGTGGGATGGGGGTTTTCCGGGACGCATTGGTTTGGTTGGGTGAAAAAATACCTGGACTTAATCGGTTGGGTGAAGCTTATGACAATGAAACCAATAAAGTGAGCAAGGCTGTGAGCGGTTGGGTTGGTGAAAATGTAATGACCCCGGGCGCAGAAGTTTTTATGAAGAATATCGCCCCCGGCGTCAGCACGGTTATGGACGGCGCTTACTCCAATCCCCTTTGGCATATCCCTTGGAACGAACGGAGATATGATGCCATACCGGTTGCGAATAATTTTCACCTTAGGGATTTGCCCGGACTTTCCTTTGACATGCGAATCTTCTCAGGAGCCGGAGCGTTGGCGCTGGACTTTCACAAAAACAACAACCTGTTTTCAAAGAACTATGGCAACTATACCACGCTGGAG
>JAITGE010000023.1 GCA_031280825.1 Oscillospiraceae bacterium
GGTTGATGATATTTTTAAGTTGATGACATCTCAAAGTGGTGCTGTGTATACAATCGCTCACACCCAATCGGCTAATTTGTTGACCATTTGAAATCAAGATATTTTACGACTATCACCAACAATTATCGGCTGATCAAGCTGGATAATCGGGCAGCATTGCCGTTCTCGTTAGACGATCTGCGATATACATACAACGGAGCGACGACCACCGGGGTATTGGTGGGGATTGGAGTGAAATGATGGGGAGCATAGAAAATCACATCGCCGAAGTCCTCACGGGGGATGACCAAACCAACGCCTTGTCATTCGTCACATTCTTACAAGAACAGGGTGTGCAGTTTGAGCGCGGCACCGGCTATTGGGCTGACCATTTCTATTTGATGCTAAAATATCGAGATGAATATGTTTGCTTCATTCTGCTTGGTGATTCGGAGGGCACTGATTTTCCGTGGACGATTTGGTCGGATAATTACAATTCCACCCTGTTTGCCGATTTTCCGCTGGATGAACGCACAAAGGAAATCGCTTGGAATAATGTGGATTACTGTGCAAAGTGCGGAAGTTGCAATGGCGGCATCCGCAAAACAATATTTGGCAAAGAATTTAACAATGTCTGCACCACAACTTTTCGCTTTGATAACCCGGATGCCGAGGCGGTGGAGTGTATGAAGAAACTGGTAAGGATGAGGATTGAAAATTATCACAATCTCAAATAAAGATTGAGACGACCGCTTTTTCCGGCTTACGCCGCAACAGCAAGTTGCTTTCAATCCCGCCGGTTTTATGATAAACTAATATGGAAAGGACGGTGCCGCATATGGAATCAAAAGACGCTTTGTTAGCACTTCGCAAAAAACACAGTTTATCGCAGGATGAAATGGCGGAAAAACTGTTTGTCACCCGGCAAGCGGTTTCTCGCTGGGAAAACGGCGAAACCGTCCCGAACACCGATACGCTGAAAATCATCTCCAAAACCTTTGGCGTTGGCGTAGACGAATTGCTGGGTACGCAAAAAAGGCGCGTCAACGCTTCCTGTTTTGATGAGACAGGCGAGGATGGGGATTTTATTCGCGACAATATCCCGCGCATAGTCACCGCCCTTGCCGACCGCCACGCCGCCGCGTGGGGAAATGCAGATATGCTAAAGCGGGCCGGATTTCAATGGCAGCACCAATCCGAAGAAAATCTGCTTGCGCATATTTCGGCGATGGAGCGTGATTATAAGCAATATCGCGCAGATGAAGAAGCGGGGAAAATCCCCGCGGTTTGGATTTGTGAAGAATTTGGTGGTGCACGGTTTGAAAATCATTTGGATGTATCAAAGCTGGATTTTTATGAAACCGCCTTTGTGAAGCTGAGAGAACACTATCCCGTGTTATACCGGGAACGCTTTCAAGCGAGCAAAAACATCACCTTGATACACGGCGACTTCCATCCCGGTTCGATTGAGGTTGGAATGGACGTTAAGATAAAGGGCAAATTTGCCAAAATTGGGCTGCCTACTGATGATTTGGCTATGTTTCTTGCGCTGCATACCGCACCCGGCAAACAGGAGGCCTTGCCGCTGCTCACGCAATACTATAACCGGATATGCGAGACGGTATCAGGATATTCGCAGGATGAATTTATGCAGGATTATGCGCTTTCTGTCACGGAAGCAATATTTTCCCCGATAAAGCTTATTGACCGTGGCATATACGATTTCAAAATGCGGGATAAGGCATTGCGGGCTTTTGAGGAGCTTGTGATGAAACCGCCCCAAAACACCACCTGCCAAGTCTGCGGTTCGCCGCTGGACGATTCCTGTTACAGCCATGAGGCGGACGGCAGCATCAATGACCAATACTGCAAATGGTGTTATATTGACGGTACCCACAAATATCATGACCCGGAAGAAGTTATCGCCGATGTTGTCCCGCGGTGGGACTGGGGAACGCCCGAGCAGATGAGTGATTGGCTGAGAAAAAAGCTCGCGGAACTCGAATATTGGAAGGATAAGGCATAATCCACAGCAATGAACCCGCCCCATCGCCAACCGGCTTTGGAGCGGGTTCTCTTTACTTTTACTGCCTAATACACCAAATAAACATCCACGGTCAAGTCTTCCCACTGATTGCGCCGGAGAAAACTCCCGCAGGATTTGCGGTAAGCTTCCGCCTCTTCAAATCCTATCGTGAATGTCCAAAACAGCGTTCGCCTACTTTTGTTTAATAGCCGCCTGAGCCGCAGCCAACCGCGCAATCGGCACACGGAAGGGGGAGCAGCTGACATAATCCAAGCCCACCGCGTGGCAGAATTTAACGCTGCTCGGATCACCGCCGTGCTCGCCGCAAATGCCCAGCTTGATGTCCGGACGCGTCGCCTTGCCGCCCGCAACCGCCAACTGAATCAGCTTGCCAACGCCATTTTGATCCAAACGGGCAAAGGGGTCGTTCTCAAAGATTTTGGCATTATAGTAAGCGTCAAGGAAAGCGCCCGCGTCGTCGCGGCTGAAGCCAAAGGTCATTTGGGTCAGGTCGTTTGTGCCGAAGCTGAAGAACTCCGCTTCTTCCGCGATTTCGCCAGCCAGCACGGCCGCGCGCGGGATTTCGATCATTGTGCCGACCTTGTAGTGCAGCTCCGCGCCGGCAACGGCGATGATCGCGTCCGCCGTTTTGGTTACGATATCCTTCACGTACTTAAGCTCTTTGATTTCGCCAACCAACGGGATCATAATTTCAGGTTCGATGCCGTAACCCGGATGCGCCTTGTTGACCGCCAGCGCCGCGTTGATGACGGCTGTGGTTTGCATTTCGGCAATTTCGGGGTAGCTCACCGCCAAACGGCAGCCGCGATGCCCCATCATCGGGTTAAACTCATGCAAGGATTCCACCTTTGCTTTCAGCTCGGCGGCAGTAACGCCTAGCTCGCCAGCGATTTCCGCAATCTCATTGCCCTTTTGCGGCAGGAACTCGTGCAACGGCGGATCGAGGAAGCGTACCGTCATCGGGCGGCCCTCAAGCGCCTCATACATTGCCGTGAAATCGCCTTGCTGGTAGGGCAGAAGCTCCGCAAGCGCGGCGCGGCGCGCGGCTTCATCCTTGGCGACAATCATTTTGCGCATACTTTTGATGCGGTCGCCTTCAAAGAACATGTGCTCCGTGCGGCAAAGACCGATGCCCTCCGCACCGAACTTGACAGCCTGCGCGGTGTCGCGCGGATTATCGGCATTCGTGCGCACTTTCAAGGTACGGCGAGCGTCCGCCCAAGCCATGAAGGTTTCAAAATCGCCGGAAATGGCGGCCTCCACCGTTGGGATGGCTTCGCCGTAAATCTTGCCTGTCGAGCCATCGAGGGAAATATAATCGCCTTCGGCATATTTTTTGCCGCCAAGATGAAAGTATTTTGCGTCCGCGTGCATTTCGATTTCACCGCAGCCGGAAACGCAGCAGGTGCCCATGCCGCGCGCCACGACCGCCGCGTGGCTGGTCATGCCGCCGCGCACGGTCAGGATGCCTTCGGCTGCTTCCATGCCCTCAATGTCGTCCGGGCTGGTTTCCAAGCGCACCAGGATGACCTTTTCGCCCTTGACCGCCCAAGCCTTGGCTTCGGCGGCAGTGAAGACCACGCGCCCGCAAGCCGCGCCGGGGGAAGCCGGCAGCGCCGCGCCGATAGGCGTCGCCGCCTTGAGTGCTTTCGCATCGAATTGCGGGTGCAGCAGCGCGTCCAGCTGCTGCGGCTCCACGCGGCAAACAGCTGTCGGTTCGTCGATCATACCCTCTTGCACAAGATCCACCGCAATTTTCAGCGCGGCGGCGGCGGTGCGTTTGCCGTTGCGGGTTTGCAGCATATAGAGCTTCTTGTTTTCGATGGTGAACTCCATGTCCTGCATATCCTTGTAGTGATTCTCAAGCTTGTTGGCGATCGCCACGAATTCGGCATACACCCCCGGCATGTCCTTTTCCAGCTCCGCGATTTTGCTCGGGGTGCGCACGCCGGCCACAACGTCTTCGCCCTGCGCGTTGATGAGGTATTCGCCGAAAAGCGCTTTCGCGCCTGTCGCCGGGTCGCGTGTAAAGGCAACGCCTGTGCCGGAATCGTTGTTCAGGTTGCCGTAAACCATGGGCTGCACGTTCACCGCCGTGCCCCAACTGTAGGGGATTTCGTTCATGCGACGGTAGACGTTGGCACGGGGGTTATCCCAGCTGCGGAACACCGCCTGGACAGCTTCCATCAGCTGCGTTTTCGGCTCGGCGGGAAAATCCACGCCCTTTTCTTCCTTGTAGAACGCCTTGAAGCGCTTCACAAGCTCCTTCATGTCGGCGGCGCTCAATTGGATGTCGTCCTTTACGCCCTTTTCTTCCTTCAACTCATCAATAATCATCTCAAAACGCTTTTTTGAAAGCTCCATCACCACGTCGCTGAACATCTGGATGAAACGGCGATAGCTGTCATAAACAAAGCGCTCAAAGGCCGGATCCGCGTTGCCCGCGATCATACCCGCCGCGACCGCGTCGTTCAAGCCAAGGTTCAGGATGGTATCCATCATGCCGGGCATGGAAGCGCGCGCGCCGGAACGAACGCTCATCAGCAAGGGGTTTTTGGGGTCGCCGAAGGTTTTTCCGTTAAGCTTTTCCGTGTCCGCCAGCGCGGTTTCAATTTGGGCGACAATATCGCCGCCGATTTTTTTGCCGTCGTCGTAGTAACGGGTGCAGGCTTCGGTCGAAACCGTAAAGCCCTGCGGGACGGGCATCCCCAAGCTGACCATCTCGGCAAGGTTCGCGCCCTTGCCGCCCAGCAGCTCGCGCATGGAGCCGTTGCCTTCGCTGAACAGGTAGACATACTTCACTGCCATGTTCATGTTCCTCCTCAAAAATGTGTTCTATATTTTTTACGCCCGATCATTATACCAGATACCGGACGGGATGCCAAGGGCTTTCTTGCAAAAAATGCAAGAAAAAATTCGTGTGCGCGACTATCGAATTTTAGGGATTTTGCCGGGCTTTTGCAGGGGCGGAAGCCGCGTTACCGTCCCGCCCAAAATTTCCGATCCAAGCTGCGAAACTGGATGGCCTCCGCCAAGTGTGCGGTCTGAATCGTTTCGCTGCCCTCCAAATCCGCCACCGTGCGCGCCACGCGCAGGATTTTATCGTACGCCCGCGCGGACAAGCCCAGCGTGGTGAAGGCGCGCTCGAGCAGCTGCCGCCCTTTTTCGCCCGGATCGCAATAGCTGCGGGTTTGCGACGCGCTCATTTGCCCGTTGGCATAAATGCCGCTGCCCACCAATCGCTTGGCTTGCAAGGCGCGGGCTGCGTTAACGCGTGCGCGCACGGTTTCCGATGGCTCGCCCGCTTCGGAAGCGGCCAAGCGCTGGAAATCGACCGGCGGCACCTCAATATGAATATCCAGCCGATCCAGCAAGGGACCGGAAACGCGGGAGAGGTATCGCTGCGCCGCGCCTTGCGGGCAGGTGCAGCGGCGCGTAGGGTGCCCGAAAAAGCCGCAGGGGCAGGGATTCATGGCGCAAACCAGCATCACGGTGCAGGGGTAGCTCACCGTCCCCGCGGCGCGGCTGATAGAAACCGCGCCATCCTCCATCGGCTGACGCAGCACCTCAAGCGCGGCACGGTTAAACTCCGGCAGCTCATCCAAAAACAAAACACCGTTATGCGCAAGGCTTAGCTCGCCCGGGCGGGGGATACTGCCGCCACCGGAAAGCCCCGCCGCCGAAACCGTATGGTGCGGGGACCGGAACGGGCGTGCGCGGATCAGCGAAACGGCTGCGGGCAGCTCCCCCGCGACGGAATAGAGCTTGGTGGTTTCGAGACTTTCCTCTTCCGTCATATCCGGCAAAACGGAAGGCAGGCGCTTGGCAAGCATGCTCTTGCCTGAGCCGGGCGGACCGATCATCAGAACGTTATGATTGCCGGCGGCGGCGACCTCAAGCGCCCGGCGGGCTTCGTGCTGCCCGCGTACCTCCGCAAAATCCGCCAGCGCAAGGGCGGGCGATTCGGCGGCTTCCAGCGGCGTGGCCGGTGTGATGCGCTTGCCGCCGCTCAAATGCGCCAGCAACGCACGCATGTTGTCAACAGGATAGACCGTTAATTCCCGCACAACCGCGCTTTCGGCGGCGTTCCCAGCGGGCACGAAGATTTCCTTGCGCCCGGCGGCGCGCGCCTGGATCACCATGGGCAGCGCACCGTTCACCTTGCGCACCGTGCCATCCAGCGAAAGCTCGCCGAAAAAAGCGGATTCCGCAAAATCACCGCGCAGCTGCCCCGTCGCAGCCAAAAGCGCGACCAATATGGGCAGATCATAAACAGGACCCTCCTTGCGCCGATCTGCCGGGGCAAGGTTAACGGTGATGCGGCTGACAGGGAATTCGCAGCCGCAGTTTTTCATGGCTGAACGCACACGGTCGCGGGCTTCGCTCACAGCGGCATCCGGCAGACCGACAACATCAAAACGCGGTAGCCCGCGTGAAACGTCCGCCTCCACCTCTACGCTGAAGGCCTCCATGCCATAGCATCCCGCGCTGTTGATCTTAGCGAACATAGCCTTCCTCCGCAGTGTTTGGAATGTGTGCATTATAGCATGGCGTCTGCCAAAATACAACAAAAAAAATAGCGGTGCCGTGCCGACACCGCAGTTTTCGTTTTGTGCGCAGTGCCGACGCAGTTCAAACGCGGGCACAAAAAGGGGGTACCCCCGCGCCTAGGGGAACAGGCGCGGGGGAGGGGGAGGAGAAGTCCGTAGACCGGACGTCGAAAAAAGTGAATGAAGGGGTTCAGGCGAAGCTGATTGCGCCGTCCTTGCGGAAAAAGCGGTAGCCGCAATAAAGTGAACCCATGGTCAAAATCGCGATGCAGATCAATATGCCGGTGTTCAAGCCGCTGCCCGTGTTTGGCACAAGGCTGCTGCCGCCATTGCCATTGCCGTTTGCGCCGTTGCCGCCAAAAAGCGGGCTGGAGCTGCTTACGCTGTTGTTTTTGGAAGACGACGACGAGCTTGTCGAGCTTGTTGTGGTCGCCACGGTGGAGCCGCCGCCGGGGTTTTGCGCCAAGCCGGCGATGATCTCCCAAATGCCCTGCGCGGCGTCCACCAGATAATAGAAGCGACCCATGTCGAGCTTTGCGGCTCTGTCGTCCGCCGTGCCGAATTTTTCATCCGGACCTCGCCAAATTAAATCCGTTGTGCTCAAGCTGCCGTCGGCATTCACCGCTTGGTAGATGCCCGCAAACCCGGCATAAGCCGCATAATACCGTGTTCCGTGAAAATACGTTTCATAAGAGGTGCCAAGCTCCGGGTTGCCGCCGGGGCTGTATACATAGATGGAGGGCTCAAAGGGTTCGCCTTCGGCATTCAAAACCTCGAAAACCTTCGGCTGTCCCGAAACCGCCGCATAGTGCAGCACGGGCTGCGCGCTTGCGTCGCTGCTTGAGGATGATACGCTATAAGAGGAAGCCGTTGACTCCGTAGTCGATTCGGTCGTTGACTCCGTAGTCGATTCGGTCGTTGACTCCGTAGTCGATTCGGTCGTTGACTCCGTAGTCGATTCGGTCGTTGACTCCGTAGTCGATTCGGTCGTTGACTCTGTGGTCGATTCGGTCGTTGACTCTGTGGTCGATTCGGTCGTTGACTCTGTGGTCGATTCGGTCGTTGACTCCGTGGTCGATTCGGTCGTCGACTCCGTGGTCGATTCGGTCGTTGACTCCGTGGTTGTCGTTGTCGTTGTCACGGTCGTCCCGGTGTAATCTTCGTCCTCCGGGTTATCCGGATTCGCCAGTGTGGGTACGGTGAGCATGGAAACACACAATGCCAGGCAGGAGATGCAGAGAACGAGCGCGACGAGCCATTTGGATTTTCCTTTTTTCATAAGATTCGACACATTCCTTTCGCAGGGGATTCCCTGTATTTTTGTCTTCTTGCGTTTTCCCGTGCGGCGGACGGGGGGGACCGCAGCGCGGTTTGCTTCATCATAGTACACTGCGAATGTGGCAGCGTCAACGCATTTTGGCAAGAAAATTTGCGTTGTTTCACTGCAAAAAAACAAATCTCCACCTTCTGGAAACACCCTGCCGCACGCTGGGTATATTTTGGAAGTTAAAGCGTTGAAAGCATAGTCGCGCCATACGTTCGGCGCAAAAATCTGCTTTACAATTATCGCGAAGGCTGTTATAATGATGACAGTGAGGGAGAGAGGAGAATTCCGTGCAACAACAAAAAGAACAACGAAGCCTGCGCGGGCTGGCGCTGCAAAAGGCGCGCTGGTCAAAGGCAAACGTGCGGCGGCACTTCCCGGCGGCTTGGCGGCGCTGCCTGTGCAAGCCCAAGCCCCTGCGGCTTGTTTACTGGTGGATCATCCGCGCGTTCTTCATCTACGCGATTATCTCCACTTGGGTTGACCCGCGCAACAAAGCCGGCGACGTGATCAGCTCGCAAGAAAAAATCACAACGGAGTTGCAGTTGGTGGCACATCTGCTGTGCTGCTGCCTGTGGGAGGTCTTTCAGTATTTCCCGAAGCGCCGCACGTTCCGCTGGCTGCCGCCCTATGTGCAGGATTTTGCCGCGGCGATTTCCTTCATGACGGCTTACGGCGGCAAGTCGCTGGATCTTTACGCAAAGTGGGGCTGGTGGGATTCTTTTGTCCATTTTGCCGCCGGGGCGCTGATTGTCGCGGGCGGCTACGAATACTTCGTCGCGCGGGAACGCAAGGATGGCTTTACCGCCCCGGCTTCCATCGCGATTGTGTACGGCTTGGGAATTTCTTTTTTGAGCGGCGTTTGCTGGGAGCTGTATGAGTTCCTGTTTGATCAAGTCACCGGCGGCAGCACGCAGGCGTGGGTGTTCCCCGGGGATTGGTCGAAGGCTTACGGGCTGTTCGCGCAAACGGCGCATGAAGCCGACGCCCTGCGCCACGAACGCTACGGCTTGCTCGACACGATGACAGATATTTTCATGAATTCGGCGGGCGCGGTGCTGAGTTATTTTGTGCTTAAAATCTACCCCTATTTGCATAAGGGGAAACGCGCGGTGAGGCGGGCGGTCGCATGACGAAGGAAAGAATCCGCGCGCATGTGAAGGCCTCCTTCGGGCGGGTTTTTGCCGAAGCGAAGGCGCGCCCTCTGCGCGTTCTTTGGTGGTGGATTTTTCGGGCAATCTTCGTTTATGGGCTTGTGCGGCATATCAAAACGAACGAGCTGGAAGGCACGGGCTTCACCGACATGCTCCAAATTATGGCGCACATGACCTGCTGCTTTTTATGGGAATTTTTTCAGTTTTTACCCCGTAAGCACATTTTTCGCTGGTTGCCGGCATACACGCAGGATGTTTCCTGTGTCTATGCCGTGGCGACCTGCGGCGGGAAGATTTGGAATCTTTATTTTAAATACCACTGGTGGGACAGCTTCATGCACGCGCTGGGCGGCTTGCTGATCGTTCTGGCGGCGTATGAGTTGCTTGTTGCGCTGGAAAGGCGTGATAACACCGAGCTGCCGCGCGTGGTGCGGGTGCTGTTCCCTGTGGGGCTTGCGTTTTTTGCCGGCACGCTCTGGGAGGTCTATGAATTCTTCTTTGATCAGATCACCAATGGCAACACGCAGGATTGGACGTTTGAAACCAAGCCGCAGATCTTCGGGGTGCTTGACCGCGAAGAGGATCTGCTGCGCCGCGAGCGCTACGGGCTGATTGACACCATGACAGACATCATAATGAATTCTGCCGGGGCGATTTTGGGAGCGGTGCAACTGCGGCTGTTGCCTTATCATCACCGCGCGGGGCGGGGTGCCGCGCATAAAAAGACGGTGTAGCTATGGCGTTTTCACATTTACATGTGCATACGGAATACAGCCTGCTTGACGGTGCCTGCCGCATCGGCGAGCTGTTGGATCGTGCCAAGGAGCTGGGCATGGAGAGCCTTGCTATCACCGATCACGGCAATATGTACGGCGCAATTGATTTTTACCGTGCGGCTAAGGAACGTGGCATTCGCCCCATCCTTGGCTGTGAGTGCTATGTCGCCGCCCGTTCACGCTTTGATAAGGACAAAGCCCACGATGGCAAGCGCTATCACCTTGTGTTGCTGTGCGAAAACGAAACCGGCTGGCGGAATCTTTGCGCCCTGGTGAGCGAGGCGTGGGTGGATGGCTTTTACACCAAGCCGCGCGTTGACCGCGCGCTGCTCGAAAAATATCACGAGGGCTTAATTTGCCTTTCCGCCTGCCTTGCCGGGGAACTGCCGCAGGCGATTCTGAACGGCGAATACGAAAAAGCCAAGCAGACCGCGCTGTGGTATCAAAGGGTGTTCGGCGCAGGAAATTATTATATCGAAATCCAGGATCACGGCTTGCCGGAGCAGGCGCGGGTGCTCCCGCAGCTTTTGCGGCTTGTCGGGGAAACGGGCATACCGCCGGTCGCCACAAACGATGTGCATTACCTCCGCAAGCAGGACGCGCGGGTGCAGCAGGTGCTGATCTGCATCCAGACGAACCATGTGGTGGGAGAAGACACCGGCATGGAATTCGGCGCGGATGAATTCTATCTGAAAAGCGAGGAAGAGATGCGCGCACTTTTCAGGCAGTATCCGCAGATGGAGCAGGCCATTGATAACACAGCCGCCATTGCCGCCCGCTGCCGTGTGGAAATTGAGTTCGGCAACACAAGGCTGCCGCATTTTGAATTGCCCGGCGGCCTAGAGGGCAAGGAGGATCACTTCAGCTACTTGCGGCGGAAATGTGAAGAAGGTCTGGCGCGGCACTACGGCGATCCGCCGCAAACCCACCGCGATCGGCTGCGCTATGAGCTGGAAATCATTCGCCGCATGGGCTTTGTGGATTATTTTTTGATTGTGCATGACTTTATTGCCTATGCCAAAAGCGCAGGTATCCCCGTCGGACCCGGGCGCGGCTCGGGCGCGGGGAGTCTGGCTGCTTATTGCATCGGCATCACGGGTATTGACCCGATGCAGTATCAGCTGCTTTTTGAGCGGTTCCTGAACCCGGAGCGCGTCAGTATGCCGGATTTCGATATTGATTTTTGCTACAAACGGCGCGGCGAGGTGATCGAATATGTCATTGAAAAATACGGCGCGGATCACGTTGCGCAGATCGTTACCTTTGGCACGATGAAAGCCAAGGCCGCCCTGCGTGATGTGGGCAGAGCCTTGGGGGTGCCCTATGCCGCGGTGGATCAGGTCGCCAAGCGCGTGCCCGGCACGTTGGATATCACGCTCGAAAAAGCGATCGATACCGTGCCGGAGCTGCGTTCGATGATGGCTGACCCCAAAATAGAAGAGCTGGTTTATATGGCGCGGCAGGTCGAGGGGATGCCCCGCCATGCCAGCACCCACGCGGCGGGCGTCGTCATCACCCGCGAGCCGGTGCAAAGCTATGTGCCGCTTGCCCGCAACGATGCGTCGGCCGTTACGCAATTCACCATGACCACCCTTGAAGAGCTGGGGCTGCTCAAAATGGATTTTTTGGGTCTGCGCACTTTGACTGTGCTGCACGACGCGGAGCAGTTCATCCGGCAAATGCAGCCGGATTTCGCGCTGGAGGCGATCCCTAAAGACGATGCCGCGACCTTCGCTATGTTCGCCCGGGGCGAAACAACGGGCGTGTTCCAGTTTGAGGCGAACTGGGTGCGCACGGTGCTCACAAAGCTAAGACCCGAAAGCATTGAGGATCTGGCTACGGTGACCTCCATGTGCCGCCCGGGACCGATGGAATCCATCCCTACGGTGCTGGCAAACCGGCATGCTCCGGAAAGGATCAAATACCACACGCCGGAGCTTGCGCCCATCCTGCGCGTGACCTACGGCTGCCTGCTCTACCAGGAACAGGTGATGCAGGTGCTGCGCGAGCTTGCGGGTTATTCGTTGGGGCGGGCGGATATTGTGCGCCGCGCCATGAGCAAGAAAAAGCACAAGGTAATGGAGCAAGAGCGTGAAATTTTTCTGCATGGGTTGGTGAACGAAAAGGGGGAGCCGGAGGTGGAGGGCTGTGCGCGGCGCGGTGTTCCCCTTGCCGCCGCCAACAAAATTTTTGATGAAATGGCGGCCTTCGCCTCTTATGCCTTCAACAAATCCCACGCGGCGGCCTACGCCTATGTCGCCTATCAAACAGCCTATTGCAAATGCCACTTCCCGAAGGAATTTTTAGCCGCGACGCTCAGCTCTGAGGTGGAATCCAGCGCGAAGGTCGCTGAATACGGCGCCGAATGCGCACGCCTGGGCATCCCACTGCTGCCGCCAAGCGTTAACGACGGCGCGCTGCGCTTCACCGTCGAACCGGGCGGTGTGCGGTTTGGCTTGCTGGCAGTGAAAAATCTGGGCGCCGGGCTAATCAACGGAATCCTTGCCGAACGGGAAAAGGGCGGGCGGTTCACGTCGTTCTATTCCTTCCTAAAACGGATGCAGGGGCGGGATTGCAACCGCCGTGCGGTGGAAGCGCTCATTCGCTGCGGCGCGCTGGATGGCTTGGACGGCAACCGCCGCAGCTTGCTTATGGCGCTGGACGGCTTCCTTGCGGAGCTGGAAACCGACGCCCGCCGCAATGTAGAAGGACAGGTGGGCTTTTTGGAGATTTTGGCTGCGGGAGGCGCGCAAAAAGCCGCCGCAACGGGCGAACCGAAGCCGCCTCCCCAAAAGGAATTCAAGCCCGCGGATCTTTTGGCGGGCGAAAAAGAAACCATGGGCTTCTATCTTTCAGGGCACCCCTTGGCGGCACTGGCAGAGGAAGCCGCGCGGTTGGGCGCGGCAAGCATCGCCTCCCTTCTGGATCCCGCAAATAAAGAAGGCGTGGGGCAATACCGCGACGAGGAGAGCGTGTTGCTGCTTTGCGTCATAACGGGCATCAAAAAGAAGGCTGTGAAGAACAACGCCGCCATGGCGTTTTTGACGGTGGAAGACCGCACAGGGCAGCTGGAATGCCTGCTCTTCCCCAGCGGCTTAGAGCGTTTCGCAAATCTCGTGCAAGCAGGGCGCACCGTGCTGCTTGCCGGCCGGCTCAGTCTGCAGGAGGGCAAGGACGCCAAAGTGCTGGTCAACAGCATAGAGGATATGGAGGATGTTCAAAGCCGCCCGGAAGAACCTGCTTCTCCGGCGACAAAAATCTTTTTGCGTTTTGCCGGCGAAGCCGACCCGCGCATTGCGCAGGCGGAGCGACTGCTGGCGCTGTACCCGGGGCAAACGCCAATGCGGTATTATTACGCAGCGCAGGCACGCTACACCGCCCCCGGTGAAAAACCCGGCGCGGCTTTGGCTCCGGCACTGTGCCAAGCCCTTACGGCGTTGCTGGGCGCGGAAAATGTGATCGCAAAATAAGAACCTGTATTCATAGGATTGTGTGCTGCGTTTACACCGGATCCAGCGCGCGCTGCATAACCTGCAAGGCTCTTTTTTCAATGCGCGATACATAGGAGCGCGAGATGCCCAGCTTTTTTGCCACCTGCCGCTGGGTGTGGTAATCGTTGCCGTATAAGCCGTAGCGTAAAACGATAATTTCACGCTCGCGCCCCTCTTGCATCTTGCCCAGGAACTGGTACAAACGCTCTACCTTCATTTTGAGGTCAATTTCATCCGATATTGTGTCGTCAACGCTGATCACGTCCATGAGCGTGAGCGGGTTACCTTCGCTGTCCACATCGATGGGTTCGCTCATGGAAACATCCTGCGCCGTCTTTTTCTGGTTGCGGAAGTGCATGAGGATTTCGTTATCAATACACCGCGCCGCGTAAGTAGCCAGCCGCGCGCCTTTTTCCAGCCGAAAGGTGTTGATCGCTTTAATCAGCCCGATTGTCCCGACGGAAATCAGATCGTCCTGCTCGGTGCAGCTGCTGTAGTATTTCTTAATCACATGCACTACCAGGCGCAGGTTGTGTTCCACCAGCGTATCCCGCGCGGCGGTGTCGCCGGCGGCGAAGGCTTCCAGGCACCGTGTTTCTTCGGCGGGCGGCAGAGGCGACGGAAATGAGCCGGTATTGCCCAAGTGCAGGGCAAAAAACAGAAAACGCGCGGTTAGCATATCCAACAGCTGCAGCATAATATCCACCTTTCTTTTTTGAAAACAATGCTGCAACAGCATATGCAAAGGACAATCCCGCATATTTCACCGGGACTGGCCAATATTTTTCCCTTGCCGCCGATCATAAAAGCCGGCGGCAAAGGTCAAATCGTATTGGGGCACAAAAAATCCAAAACAAAACCGCTGGAAAGCAAAAGACCAAGCATCGCGGTTATTATGCGAAATTTTGCCCAACCTCTCATGCCCGGTATGATCGCGAACAGCGCTTGCGGGATGCCGTCGATAATCAGCCCGCCGGCTGCGGCGCCAAGACCGCGCCAGCCTGGCTCGGATAGCTTGTTGCGCACCTTTTCAAGAAAGCTTTTCTCTTTCCCGTCGTCCACTTCGGTTTTGATCCCTCCCGTGCCCGTTAACGCGTATTCCCACTGCCCGTATTCCGGCTTCGGTATGTGAATCACGTAAAGCCCGCGATCCACGGCGATCGCGTCTTTTTCCGTGTAGAGCGTTTTGCTCTGCGGGGACGTCAGCGTTATGGTTTCTTTTTCTGTGAATGTAACGGTGAGCGCGATCGTTCCGACGGGTTTTACGGTAAATCTCTTGCGCTCGCCGACCTCTAACGGCTGCTTGGTCGCCGTGAAGAGCATACTGTGCATCGCGTCGTAAAGCGCGTCCAATTCCTCGGCACTGTTCGCTTTCCAAGAAAGTCCGGGAGAGGCAATATCCGCAAGCAGGGCGATTTCCTGCGCGGGAACGCTTCCGCCGTGGTTGAGTGCAATGGTCGCGATGCGAACACCGCTTTCTTTTGCCTGCGACGTTTTGCTTCGCAGGTCTGCCTTTGCCCGTTCAACCGCGCGCGAACCGCCAGGCAAATCCATTTGCCCATCCGTAAAAAGCACGATGAGCCTTGGCAAGTCCGGGTCAACGCCGTTTGCGGCGGCGGCGGTCGAATCATCCGGAAAGAAGGAGAGCGCGGTTTCCATGCCGGCAGTAATATTTGTGTAATGATCCAAATAACGCCCGGCGACGTCATACCGCAATTTTTGCGCAAGCGCCGTGTCGACCTCCTCCAAACGCTCCGTCGCCTTGCGTGCCGAGCGGTCAAAGGTGACAATCGCGGCGCGGCTGCCTGTTTCAGGCAAAAGAAAGAGAATCCTGCCCATCGCGTCATATCGTGCGTCTAGTGGATCCGAGCCTGCCGTTCCGTCATAATCATGCAGGGACAGACTGGTGTCCATCAGGAAAACGATATTGTAAGCCGTGTGCTTTTCGAGCAGCTCAACCTCCGCCGCGGAAAGGAACCTGCTGAAAAATCAGACTAAAAACAATGGAAAAAAACAAAAACCACAGAAAAGAATCCGTGATTTTGAAAAAAGCAATATGTTGGAGTGCAAGCGAGAGAAAAGAAGGAGCGAA
>JAITGE010000041.1 GCA_031280825.1 Oscillospiraceae bacterium
CGAACAGCTGGCCATGCCAGAAACGGCGGTTAAACCGGAAGCAAAACTCGTCTAAAAACGCCTGCATATGGCGTTCGCCGATGCCGTGATAGGTGCCGCCCAGGAAGTCTTTGAGGTTGGAAATGACGATGTGTAGCCATTTCAGGTGTTCCGGGTTTTCGGCGGGATCGAAGTTTTCCGGCACGTGGATGTAGCCATTTTGAGCCAATTTGCGGTAGACGGAAAGGCCGTCGCTTGTGACGGACGCTCCCTTTTTGATGTTCTTTTCGGCAAACGAGGCGATGGCGTTGCCGTCCACGGCGGACAAAACCTGCGCTTTCACGAAGCCCGGCTGGCCTTCTTCGTCCAGCGAAAGGCCGATGACCACCGGCGTCTTATCCGTGCCGCGGCCCCGTTTGCCCTCCCCCTCGCTGGATGTCCCGAAAAAACCCTCGTCCATCTCCACAATGCCCGACAACAGGTAGTTTGCGTCCCTGTCGGCCATCGCCCTGCGGATTTTGTGGCTGATCGTCCACGCCGTGTCGTAGGCGATTTTGAGCTCCCGCTTGAGCTGCATGGCAGAGCATCCACGTTTGTCCTTGCACATCAGGTAGATCGCCAGAAACCACTTGCGCAGCGGCGTCTGTGTCTTTTCCATGATCGTCCCCGCCGTCACCGAGGCTTGGTGGTTGCAGTGCTTGCATTGAAACAGCTTTCGGCTGACGATTTGGAACGGTTCGCCAACCGCACCGCATTTCGGGCAGACAAAGCCTTTCGGCCATCGTTTTTCGTACAGATAGGCTTGGCAGGCTTCCTCCGTTGCGAACTTTTCCATGAATTCCAGCAGCGTCATTGTCTCTTGATGGGCCATTTCACGCGCCTCCTCGTTTCTCGTTGTACTTATTATACCATGTTATGAGGCGTTTGGATAGTCATAAAGCTTTAAGCTCTGGACGCCTCCCGCAAAAGAACGCGCCTCATCCTATGGCGAAGCCCTTGCGCTAAACCATGGCTACGATGAAAGCAAGCCTCTCAGCGAGCTGACCCTGGCGGATTTGCGGGCGGCAGCGCAATTCCGCGGCGGCGAGCTGCTGGGTGAAAGCTATGACGGCGACCCCTACGCGCCGCTGCAATGGAAGAGCGCAATGGGCAACGAGTTCATGATGAGCCCAAACCTTGTGCTGCGCGGCGGGCACTGGTGCCCCGACGAACTGCCCGGACCCACCGACGGCGATTTCAAGAACTCCTTCACACCATGGGAATATGACGCCGAAGCAAAACGCAACCCTTTCTTTGCCCAAGTCTGGTATCCTCTGCACAGCGAAGCTGAAAACAACGCTTACGGCGAGGAAATCTTCAAGGGCATGAAGGGTTACGAATAAGCCCGAGCTTTCCTCCCGCGCGTTTTGGAACATACTTTGGCAGTCAGGCGCATATGCTTGCCCCGTACATCCCTTTGGATGCTGAAAGGCAGGTATGTGTATGTTTCGCAGAAGTTACAAACGGATATTCACGCCGCTCACAGCCATGCTGCTCATCTGGGCAGCCATGACTCCCGCATGGTGCGCCGCGCCCAAAGCCGCGCCCGTCGAACCGTCTGTATCCGCAAAGCACGCGGTATTGATCGACGCCGCGGACGCGCGGGTTCTTTTCGCCAGGCAAGCGGAAAGCCCTGCACCCATGGCCAGCACCACCAAGATTATGAGCGCGCTGCTGTTGCTCGAGGCCGGCGCGCCCGAAACGGAGGTCGTCGCCACAGCCGCGATGGTGACCATGGAGGGAACCTCCATGGGATTGCGCGCGGGCGACACCGTTTCGCGCTATGCCCTCGCCTGCGGGATGCTGCTGAGCAGCGGCAACGACGCGGCAAATACCACCGCCTTGCATCTGGCAGGTTCGACAGCAGCCTTTGCGCAGCGCATGAATGCCCGCGCAGCGCAAATCGGTATGGAAAAAACACGTTTCGTCACTGCCTCCGGTCTGGATGCGGATGGGCATCGTTCCACAGCGCTGGATATGGCGCTGCTAGGGCGCGAGGCTCTGCAAAACGCCGCTTTCCGCGAAATTTGCGGTCAAGCGCAAATCCGTGTCGCATATGGCAACCCGCCGTATCCGCGCACCCTGCGCAACCACAACCGCCTTGTGCGGGAGCTGGAGGGCTGCATCGGGCTGAAAACCGGCTTCACCAAGATGGCCGGGCGCTGCTTGGTTTCAGCCTGCACACGCAACGGTGTAACGCTCCTTGCCGTAACGCTCAACGCGCCCAACGATTGGGAGGATCACCGCAGGCTCTACGACTACGGCTTCGCGCGTTACCAAAGCTACACGCTGGATAACCCAAACGCAAGCTTTTCGCTGCCCCTGACCGGCGGAACGCAGGCGACTGCAAGGCTCATTTTCGCCCGCCCGCCGGAGGTCAAGCTCCCGGAAACCCCAAAAGCCTTGCGCCGGGTTGTTTTGATGCGCCCATTCGAATATGCACCGCTGACCAAGGGACGCGTCGCGGGAACTGTTCGGTATTATGACGGCGGCGCCCTGTTGGCGGAGGTTCCGCTGGTTGTGGCGGCGGATTATACCCCGAAGGCGCACGCGCCGAAAAAAAATGGTCTGTGGGCAAAGCTCAAAGCATTCTTCCATCGAAAAAAATAATGGAGTATAACAATGGCAATCAATGAACCTATGCGGCTGCAAAAATATCTTGCACAGTGCGGCACTGCCTCCCGGCGCAAGGCCGAAGAAATGATCCTGCAGGGGCGCGTCACCATCAACGGGCGCGCCGCCGCGCTTGGGCAGAGTGTTCGCCCGGGCAAGGATCAGATTGCCTTGGACGGGGAAGTCCTTCAGGCACGGGAAGCGCCTGTATACATCGCCCTGCATAAACCGCGCGGCTATGTCACCACGCTGGACGACCCGCACGCGCGGCACAACGTTGCGGAGCTACTGCAAGCGCGCCCAGAGCGGCTCTTCCCTGTGGGGCGGCTGGATAAGGATTCCGAGGGCTTACTGCTGATGACCAACGACGGTGCGCTGGCGCAAAAGCTCACGCATCCCTCCATGCACATTCCGAAGGTCTACCGTGTAACGCTGAAAAACGCCGTCACGGCGGAGCAGCTGGATACGCTGATCCATGGGGTTCTTTTGGACGGACAGCGCACCCTGCCCACGCAAGTGCGGGAGCTTTCCGCCGAACCGGGGCGCACGGTGCTGGAATTCACCCTGCGCGAGGGACGCAACCGGCAAATCCGCCGCATGTGCGAAGCGTTGGGGCTAACCGTCGCAAGGCTCAAACGTACCGCCATCGGTTCGCTCAAGCTGGGGATGCTTCCGCCCGGGCAGTGGCGGGAGCTGACAAGCACAGAAATCGCCGCGCTCAAACGAAGCGCTTAAGCGCTCTGAAAGAACGGAAGTTTCTCAATCGCCTGCCTGAGCCGCGCGATGTCGCCCTGCAAAACGCCCTCGCCCCGCAACGCAACAGCCAATCGCAGACCGCGATCCTCCGCTAAAATTTCATAGCTTTCCACAGGGCATCATTTCTGCAGCTTATAACCCACCCGGTGAACCGTTTGCAGCCGTTCTCCCTCTTCCCCCAAGCCTTCACGCAGCTTGCGCACGCTTTGATCCACCACTCTGGTTTCACCTTGAAAATCATATCCCCAAACCTTGCTGAGCAGCTGCTCCCGCGTCAGAACACGCCCCGCGTTTTCCATTAGTAACGCCAAAAGCGTAAACTGCTTGTTCTGCAGCGAAACAGCTCGCCCGTTCACCTGCACCTCGCGGGTATTCATGTTCAGCACAATGCCGCCCGCCTGGCGCACACGCCCGCTGTTGAGCAAGCCCTTGCTGCGCTCAATGAGATTCAAGCTCTTTTGTAGCAAAACCTGCTCCGAATAGGGTTTAATGATATAATCATCCGCGCGGCAGGGTCGCCCAACCCCCCGCAGCTGATCCTCAATATCGCCCCGAGCGGTCACGAACATAATTGGGACTGTTTGGTTATCGGCGCGGATACGCCTGCAAAGAGCAAAGCCATCCAAAGCCCCCGCCAGACCAACGTCCAAAAGTATGAGGTCAAATTCCTCCGCGTCAGCAAGCGCCAGCGCTTCGTCTGCGTGTGCCGCCGTCAAAACCTCCAGCCCATTGCGGGCAAAAAATGGCTGAATAATCGCGCAAAAACGCGAATCATCCTCCACCATCAAAACCTTGTATGCCATCCGTCCCCCCTTTTTTTTATCTATCCTACGATAAATTCCAGTCCGCCGCGATCCATATTCAACCTGCGGTAATAACAATTGCGATGCTTTCCTTCCGCGTTTTGGGTGTGACAAATGCCGCCGCCCAACGGTGTGACCAGATACACCAGCGAGTTTTGCTCGCAATTAACGCGGATCTCCTCCACGCGGAAAGCATTGCCGGATTCCTCCGCACCCTTATACCACAAGCGCCCGCGACTCGTGGAATACAGCACCAGTTGCCGCAGGCGCAGCGTTTCGCGTAACGCTTCCGCGTTGGTGTAGGCGATTAACAGCACCTCGCGCGTTTTCGCATCCTGAACGGCGACGGGCAGCGCCCCCCGCACAGCGTCAAGCTTTTCAAAATCCAAGCGCAGCTCCGTGGCTTCTTCAATTGATTGCATAGCCTTCCCTCCCTAAAATCCGCAGTGTTTTATTTTGCGGGAGCCGATTGCTCCGCATATACCCAAGCGGCGCGATATATTTGGATGTAGCCCTCCTCGCGCAAAAAAACATAGTGCTGTTCCAAAAACGCCGCCAAGCCTTCCTCGCTCACAGCCTCCTCCGGGCGGCAGAGCAGGTATTCCGTCACGCGCTGCTGCCCATAATAATTGGGATACAAGTATAATCCTGCCGCTCGACCGGTCAAATGCGGCGGGAACCACGTCGTCGCCGTGATCTCCGCATTCGGCGGAAGCGCCGCAAGCGCGGTATCCGTCGCCGCGATTGCCGCACGCTCTGCTGCCCAAATATCACGGTAGCTTTCCAGCCGCTCAGCGAACAGCGGTGCGGTGCAAAGCAAGGAAGCGCCCAGCGCAAGACCCATCAGCTGCCGCCGCAGCGTGGTTCGCATCCGCGCGAACACCAACACCGCAAGCGCCACCGCAAGCGCCGCTGAGCCGTATACATACTGAAAGCCCATCTGATGTTGGTAGCTATAGTTGGAAAGCAAATGCATTACGGCAACAGGCAGCAGCAAAATCCAGCAATGGTTTTTGCGCGAAAGCAACGGCACAAACGCCAGCGGCAGAAACAGATACAGTAAAAACGCGACCTTCTCGGCCGTAAACATTTCGCGGATAGCGTAACCAAAATCAAAAAGCAGCACCCGCACGATATCTCCGAAGCCGTGCCCCCCCTCTCCGGGAAGATAGTAATTGCGCAGTCGGCTGACCATCACACCGCCGCCAAAATGCGCAACAACGCCCACCGCCGCAAAAAACCAAAGGATTGCGCCGCCCAGCAAGACCGCGCCGGCAAGCCGTTGTTTTTTGCCGCGAAAGAGCGCAAACAAGCCAAGCGCAGCAATATAAACCGCCGCATCCTCTTTGACCGAAAGCGTTAACAGAGCGAAAACGGCAAGAAGAACCCATTTGCCGCGCAACAAAAAATAAAACGTCCAAAGCAGCAACGGCGCAAGGAATTTGTTCTCGTGAAAATCATACACGCAGCCATAGCCAAACGCCGGGTGCAAAAAATACAGCAGCACCACCGCCAATTCACCCCAAAAATGCGCCCCAAAGCACTGCCGCGCAATTGCCCGCACAGCAAAAACGCCCGAAGCCACGCCCAGCGCCTGCAGAACCAGCAGGACCTCCACACGCGGCACGAGCGCGTAGAACGGCAAAAGAACATAATAAAAGGGCGAACAATGCACGGCAAAATGCGAAAGCGGCGCGTTTCGCTCCAGCGTTGTCGTCATGCCATCCCCGCGCGCAAGGGATGCAAACATCTGCCCAAAAACGCCCAAATCAAAGGTTGTGCCTTGGTATACCCGATAGCGCAGGATAGAAGCGTACGCCAACACGGTCGCCATGCCAAAAAACAACAGCACAGTGACGGCGAAGCCTCCTCGGCGCCGTAATTTTTCATGAACCCGCGGCAAGCTGAAGTGCTCCCGAAATGCCCAGCGCACAATCAAAAACAACGGAACACACAAGCCCAAGGAAAAATACACACTCGCCTCCGCCGTAACGCAGAGCACGAACGCAAACGCAAGATAAACCCCCGCCAACGCCCATTGCAGTGGACGCGCACTCGCCCAATAAAGACAAAGCGCGGTCAACCCCAACCACGCAAAAAAAAACACGCCAAAAAACATACCCCAAGGCATTTCAACAACAAAACGCAAATCCGTGAACGGCAAATCCTGCCGCCAAGCGCGCAACAAAACGGCGAACGACCCCGCAAAACCGCCCGCAAACAGCAACGCCAGCCATCCGCCACCGGCGAACAGCAGTCTTGCCTGTCGCGTTTTTTCGCAAAATAAATTTCTAATCACCATCACGCTTCCGCCGAAAGTGTCGTTGTGCCGGGCTTCAGGCACAGCACGCGCCCGCCGATATCCGCCGTCGCTTCACAGCCCTCGGGCACGGTAAAGGTGTAAACCACACTGCCATCCTGCGCATAGCGCCAGCCGCTTTCTACACGCCCGCGCCGCGTTTCAACCGCGCCGCGCAGATGACCCAGGCGCGCGTCGGGCAAGGGCGCAAAACGAACGGCAGAAAAACCCGGCGCGTCCTCCACCGTTTGGATGCCCGCCGCAACGCCCAACAGCCAGTCCCCTACCGCGCCATAGGCATAATGATTAAAGGAGTTCATGCCTGCCTCCTGAAAGGAACCGTCCGGACGCTGCCCATCCCAACGCTCCCAGACCGTCGTTGCGCCCATTGTAACAGGATAAAGCCAAGAGGGGTATTCCCGCCGCAACAAAAGATCATAAGCAAGCGCGCCATAGCCGTTTTCACTCAGGGCGTGCAGCAGATAAGGCGTACCTAAAAAACCGGTTTTCAGGTGCCCGGTTTCGCGCACCAGCGCCGCGAGCTGCGCCGCCACCTGCACCTGATATGCGCCCGTCAAATCAAAATAAAGCGTCAGCACGCAGCCTGTTTGCGTGTTGCATAGCACCTCACCCTCGGGCAAAAATTCCCGTATGTACGCCGCCTTGGTCGCCGCAAGCTGCCGCTCGTATTTGCGCATATCCGCACCCAGCACCTTACCGGCTTTGATCAGCAGACCTGTGGAATAGGCGAAATACGCATTGCGCAACAACGCGCCGGACGTTGGCGTTTCATCCAAGCAAAGCCAATCGCCAAAATGCCCGTCGCTCATCCAAAGCGCATTTTCACTTCGCGCAATCATATAATCCACCCACGCGCGCATGGAGCTGAATTGCCGCAGCAGAATATCCGCGTCGCCGTACGTCAAATAAATCTGCCACGGGCAAATAACCGCCGCGTCCGCCCAACCGGCGGAGCTGTCGCCATCCCAATGCAACCGCGGAATCACATGCGGGATGCCGCCGTTGGCAAACTGCTCACTTGCAAGATCCGCCAGCCACTTTTTGAAAAAGCGCTCGCAATCAAACAAATAACTTGCCGTACGGCAAAAAATCTGCACGTCGCCCGTCCAGCCCAAACGCTCGTCACGCTGCGGGCAATCGGTCGGCACATCCAAAAAATTCCCCTTCTGCCCCCAAACGATATTTTCAAAAAAACGGTTGAGCAATGGCGATGAGCAGTCAAAAAAACCCGTGCGCCGCATCTCAGAATGCACGACAATTGCGGTGAAATCCTCCTTGCGAATTTCGCAGGGCCAATCCTGCAGCCGCACATAGCGGAAGCCCTGGAACGTGAAACACGGCTTATATGTATGCGCCCGCCCGTCGCAGAGAAACCGCACCTCCTGCTTCGCGGAACGTAGATTGGCTGTGTAAAAATTCCCCGCAGCGTCCAAAATTTCCGCGTGCCGCAGCACCGCCGTCTTCCCGGCGGCGCCATCAATACGAAATTCAACGTAGCCCGTCAGATTCTGCCCAAAATCCAGCACCGTTTCACCCGCGGGCGTCGTGAGAAGCTCCCGCGCCGGCAAACGCTCCACTTCCACAATTCGTTCGCCCTCTTCAGGGATCAAAATTTCTTTTTCATACGCCAACACCTTCGGGCTGCGCCAATATCCATCCACAAAGCCGGCGTCATAGCTTTCGCCATCGTAAAGATTCGCCCTGCGCACCGCGCTCAGGCAGCAGCTCCATGCCGCACCTGTATGGAAAAGCCTTGCCGTCCCATCGGCAAAGCGCAGCTCCAGCGCGGCGATAACCGCCGTTTCTTTGCCGCCGATAGCGCAGTGCCGCCAATCCTTTTCGCGGGCATGCATCCGCCAACCGGCGGCAGCCTCGAGCATAAGCACATTTTCAGCCCCTGCCCGCAGCAGCGCCGCCACATCGTAGCTTTGGTACTGTAACCGCTTGCGGTAATTCGTCCAGCCGGGAGCAAGCACCTGCTCCCCCACACGCGCCCCATTGATATAAGCATTGTAAACCCCCAGCGCGGTCGCTTGCAGCCGCGCGGCTGCAACGGGCTTTTCCGGCACAAAGCATAACCGAAACACAGCGGCGGCCTCGCCAATATCCTCCGGATATTGCAGCCACTCCGCGCCAAAGATCGCCGCCATAAGGTGCCCCCCAAAAAAACTGTTTATTGCGACAGCCCGTTCACAACAATTTCCGTTGTCGTTTTATCGTGCTCCGCCTTGGTTTCGCTTAAATAAATTTTGCCGTTCTTGTCATGCTGAAAGTAGTAATAATCGCTGCTCTTTGGGCTGAGCGCCGCCTCGATGGCGTCCTCGCCCGGGTTGCAAATGGGACCGGCGGGCAGCCCTGTGCACTGATAGGTGTTATACGCCTGATAATAATGCTCCGCCGTGCCGCGATCCATCCCATTGATGGCAATGTTCTTCGTCACATAGTCCCGCGTTGAATCGCACTCCAGCATGGGGTATGCTTCCGGGCGCTTTAAACGATTGTGCAGCACGGAGGAAACCTGCGGCATCTGATCCTTGTTTGCCGCCTCCATCTGGATGATGGAAGCAAGCGTGACCACTTCATCCACACGCATATTAAGTTCCTTGGCACGCGCGGCGTATTCCTCCGTCCATTTGCTGTTAAAATTATCAAAAAACCGCCGCAGCACGCTCGCCGGGTTTTCGTTCAAATAAAACTCATAGGTATCCGGGAACAAATAGCCCTCATAAGGGTGATACCGGCGCACCTTATCAATTCCCTGCAAAAATGGGTACTCGAATTCGGTTGTTTGCAGCGTACGCTGCAGCAATTCTGTGCCGGTGACAGCATATTTCCCGATTTTTTCGATCACCTGCCGGCTCGTGTACCCTTCCGGGAACACAAGGTGCGTGGTTTCGGTGCTTTTGGGCTTGGATTTGAAGAAGTTCAGCAGCTCCTCCAGCCCCAGGCTTGCATCCACTTTATAAGGACCGGGCAAATACACCGGCTGCTGCGGCTCCGCCACATGGCGCGAACGCATCCAAAACGAAAAATCCGCATAAAGCTTGCACAAAAAGCGCTGCTGCACCAGCTCATGATCCGCCAGCATATCAATCATATCATCCGTGGTCATATCGCTGCCGATGCTCAACTCAATTTCCCGCCCGCCGGTCTTGCCAATGGCAAAAATATCCCGCAGAGCCGTGATACCAACCCACGAAAGCGCGCCCGACAAGGTCAAAATCAGTACCATCGCGCAAGCGACGAACGCACCGGAATGCTTGCGCTTTTTACGGCTTCGTTTCCGTGCCCCGGTCGCCGCCACGGCAGGTTGCACAGGAATCGGCGGATTTGCGAAATATATCTCTCCCTTTGAAACCGGCGCGTCCGGATCCTGAAACGCGCCCAGCTCGCCGGATAGCTCCAGCGCGTCAAAATCAATATCCAGCTCAAAGGGTCTTTTGCCCTGCGGCGGTTGCCCGCCGGGTGTCATTTCGTCCATGCTTCTCGCTGCTCCCCTTCACAAAAATATAACCCTTTCGGCTGCATGACCGCGCGTACCGCCCGGTCATAATATCCACGCGGCAATTGCCGCAACAAAAACCCATCCAAGCATACCCCCAGCGCATCCCCCGCGAACCGCGCCAAAAAACGATCGTAATACCCTTTGCCATACCCCAAGCGATAACCCGCGCGGTCAAAGGCCAGCGCCGGAACCAAGCATAGTCCTGCCTCCGGGCGTTCCAGCCGCTCGTGCAGCGCGGGATCCGGCTCATGTATGCCAAAGCTGCCCGGTCGCAAATTTTCCCACGCGTCAACCACAAAAAAATCCATTTCGCGCAAATCCGCTTCGCCGTCCTCCGCCGAGCGGCAACGAGGCAGCGCCACACGCTTTCCCATTGCAAGCGCCTGCCGCAACGCCGGCAGAATATCCGGCTCAAAGCCGCGCTTCTCTGAACCCACAGGGTAAAACCCCAAAATCAGCCGCGCGTCAGAGAAAGCACGCAAACGAAAAATCTGTTCATTAAGCGCTGCGTTCTGTCGCGCCAGCTCCGTCGGCGGCAGCTGCGCCCGCAAAGCGAGCAGCTTTGCGCGCAGGGTTCTCTTTTCTTCCCGCATGTTCATGGGCATTGGATCATCTCGGCAAGCTGCGCCGCGCATTCCGTTCCGCGCGTGTATTCCACCAACGCCAACCCAAAGGCAACCGCCGCCCCTGCGCCGCGCGCTGTGATGATATTGCCGTCCGTCACAACAGAATCAAACATAATTTCCGCGCCCTCCAGCTGCGCTTCATAGCCGGGGTAGCAGCATGCGCGGCGACCGATGAGCAGCCCGCGCTTTCCCAAAAGCGACGGCGCGGCGCAAATTGCCGCTACCAGCTTTCCGCGCGCGGCGCAAGTATCCACAGCCTCCATCACCTCTGGTAAATCCAAGCCCCGGAAGCCCGACCCGCCGGGAAGGATCACGCCCATGCACTCCGCCGCGGGCCGCCAATCAGACAACAGCACTTCGTCGCAGGTCAATTGGATTTTATGCGACCCGGCGACCGTCTTACCTGTTACACCGACGGTATGCACGTCCATATCCGCACGGCGAAGCAAGTCCAACGGCGCGACGGCTTCCAGCTCCTCAAAGCCCTCACTCAAAAACATATACAGCATTTCCTTCCCCCTCTCCCACCGCTACTCCAAGGTCAAGCCCAGGTACGCCAAGCGCTCCGTTTTTGCCATCCATTGCGCAGCACGGTCATCCAGCGGGAGGCACATGCCGCCCGGTTTTGCGCATATGGGCGAGCCAGCCGCCAAATACGCGATTCCCTCTTCACAGCCGCTGGTCATAAGCGCCTTTTGCAATAGCCATTCCGTCGCCTCGGGCGGTGCGCAGCATTCCTCTACCAGCAGTTTCCCCCCTTGGGTGCTGTAAAATACATAACCCTCTTCGGCGCAGCGCACACGTCCACGCCCAAAGGTCTGCGATTGCCGCATAAAATCAAGCATCCGCGCGTCCCAAGCAAAGCAGCCCCGCGCAGCCCAGCGATCCGCACGGCGGGCTGCGGCATCAGCGGGATCCCAGCGCAAATTTGTCTTTAAATAAGGCGTTTCGCCGCCTTCGCGAAAAATCCGGCGCTCCTGCCGCGCAAAAGCCGTTTGGAAGCCCAGCCTCGCATAGTATTCGTACAGCCCCGCTTCCCCCGGGAAAAGGCACAATGCCGCCTGCCCCTCCGCGCGTGCCGTCTCGGCGGCACGGCGGGTCAACGCGGCGGCAAAGCCCCGCCCGCGAAAAGACGGTGCGGTAGCGACGGCAAACACATAGGAGGCCGAAGCCGTCATATCCTGCGCCAAAAGCGAACCGGGCAGCAGGAAAAGCATCGAAGCGATTTTCCCTTCTTCCTCGAGCAGCAGACCGCGCCCAATCGGCAAGGCACGCTCCAGAAAAAAATAAACATAGCTCTCAGAATCGCCAAAAGCCATGCGCCAAAGCGGCACAAGGCGCGGCACATCCTCCGGCGCAACCCAGCGAATCAGCATATTTCCACCGCCACATATTTTTCAAGTAATATCTCTGGATAATAAGATAATTTTGCCCGGCGCAAGCCCTCGCTTCCGATGTCCTCTTCGCGATTAACATATTCATAACCGCTCAGCGCCCGCGCGGCAAATTCGCGGTTGATTAACTGATAAGCGCCCGGCATGGTGGCAAACGCCTTTTCAAAATGCGTGCAAAACACCTGCGCATTTATAGCCTCCCCCAAAGTGAAGGCGACGATTTGCCCCTCCGAGCGCAGCAAGCCGCCTTTCAATTCAAACAGCTCAAAATTCGCAAAGCTGCGGTGCAACGCGTTGAACTCATGCTCCAGACCCACCGGGTCCCGATCGGCGTTCAGCGCCTCCCAGCCCCGGAGCATCTCCAGGCATTCCGGCAAATCCGCAGGCTGCAAGGCGCAGTATTCCCAGCTGCGCTCACGGTCAAACCGCGCAATATGATTTCGCTTTTGATGATATTTTTTACCTGGAAGCTCCGCCAAATCCGATCGCTTGTAAATGTAATCCGCATCCGCGCGAATTGCCTCGAAACGGAAAAAACCGGGCATCGCCTGCTCCAGCCTTTCAACCTCCACGGCAGTAATGCAACGCATTTGCAGCGGGTTGCCCCGCAGATGCGCGTCAGCACGCAGAAGCGCCAGCGCCTCGCGCAGCTTGCCCTCCCCCACGGGATAACAATACGCCACATTGTGATCGTCCACAAAGCGGGAAAGCAAAAAGCCCCCATGCTGCGCAAGCTCCGAACGATACAGCGGTGCCCAGGCGTAAATGTTCCCAAAGCATAACTCACAGCCCATGCGCCCGGAAGCGAAAAGCAGCGGCTTCACCCAATGTATATCCTCCGGCTGCGGCGTGTGAAACGCTAAAGGATTTGCGCCCAACTGCGCTTCCTCGGTTGCTTCCCGGGCAAGGCTGGATGACGACATGTATACCTCCGCGCAAGATCAATTTCAGCACTGTCATTCTACCACAACCTATGCTAAAATGCAAGCCCCCGTGACCTGGCTTGCGCATGGCGACCTTCGGCGCGCCCGATAAACCACAAAATTCTACCGGCGCACGCCGGTAGAATTTTTATGGAATTGTTTTATTGCGCAATCCTGCTGTCAGGATCCCACAAATCCTCCCAGCCCCTTGCGCCCTGCCAAAGAAAAACCTGCCCTTTGATCAGGCGGCAATCGCGGTCAACGCCTCGCAAAACCGCCATCTCGGCGTCCGTGAGGGGATCCTCCGTCGTGCAGCGCAGATTGCTGACATATTCGTTTTCAAAAACCGAAAAAGGAATCGGCACCTGCCCGCGCTGCACCGCCCACTTCAGACATATCACTGCGGGATGCACGCCGTGCGCCTTCGCGACCGCGACCAGTTCCGGCACCGCAATATCCGCAATATCATCGGCAGTTTTGTCGCGCTCCGGGCGCGTGGGGGAACCGATCGGGCAAAACCCAATGGGCAGGATCCCCTTGCCGACGCAATAATCGAACAGCTCCGGCTGCTGGAAGCAGGGGTGCAGTTCCATTTCAATCGCGGCGGGCTGAATGCGGCACAACGGCAGAACAGCTTCCAGCTTTGCGACGGTCATATTGCTCATGCCCAAATGACGCACCAGACCCAGATCATGCAAGTGCTCCATCTGCCGCCAGGTCGCCATATAGCGCTCGGCGGTGAAGGGAACGGCGTCGGCGCTGCGCGAATCCACATCGCAGCCCGGCGGATGGTAGTTCGGGAAGGGCCAGTGGACGAAATATAAATCCACATAATCCTGCCGCAAATCCTTGAGCGTTTGCGCGAGACTCAGCAAAACATCGCCCCGCCCATGCATGTTGTTCCAAACCTTCGAGGTTATGAACAGATCCTCGCGTTTTACCACATCCTGCGCCAGTGCTTCGGCATACACCTCACCGATGAGCGCTTCGTTCTGATAGACGCTGGCGCCGTCAAACAGGCGGTAGCCGCAGCGGATCGCGCCGGCGACGGCGTCCGCCACCTGCTGCGCGGTGAAGCGGTCCGAACCAAAGGTGCCCATGCCGATGCAGGGGATTTCTTCGCCAGTATAAAGCTTGCGCTTGGGGACGGCTGCGGGTTGAATGATTTCCATTGTGTTCCTCCTTATTGTTCAATCAAAGAATGATAACCGTAAACTGAGAGACTGCACGGACGAATTTACTCCCATGGGCTTCCGTCTGCCTTGCACAGCGCCGTGCGCGCAATTTTCCACACCGGCGGCTCACCTGCCGCCGCAAAAAGCGCGCCGCAAAGCAGCGCGGGGTTCAGGCTTCGCTCGCTTTGGCAAGCAAGGGTACAGCGAAGCGCGACGCCTTCGCGCGCCGGTTCAAGCCTCCACGCGTGCGTCATACCGGAAACATCCACAGCCTTTTCGACCTTGCGGCGCCCCTGCTTGCCGATGCGCGTCGCCTGCAAGCCGCCGTTTCGCAACGCCAAATGTGCCTGCGCCAGCCAGATTTGCGCGTCCTCCGTGCGCAAAAAGGAGAAGTACAGTGCATAATCCGCCAACGCAATTTCCGCCGGATCGCCCCAAGCCGCGCCCGCCTCCAAGGCGCGCAAGCCCTCCGGCAAAGCTTTGTTCAACCCCGCGCAAAGCGCGTCAAAGGGTACGGGCTGCTCCAAACGCAACAAGAGCGGCTCGCGCAAGCCCTCCTGCCCCAAGGGCAGCGGTCGCGGAAAGTTCAAATATGCGTGCGGGTGAAACCCCTCCGTGAACCAGAGCGGCACACGAGCGCGGCGCACCGCCCGGCTCAGGCAGCGCATCAGATCCAAATGCGAAACATATTTTGCCCGCGCGCGCTTTTCAAAAAATATGCGAACATCCTGCATAGCACCCACCCTATTCGTCCAGCTTCAGCACAGCCATAAACGCCTCCTGCGGCACCTCGACCGAACCGAATTGGCGCATCCGCTTTTTGCCCTCTTTTTGCTTTTCAAGCAGCTTCTTTTTGCGGGTAATGTCGCCGCCGTAGCACTTTGCCAGCACATCCTTGCGCATGGCCTTGACCGTTTCGCGGGCGATCACCTTCGCGCCTACCGCCACCTGCACCGGGATTTCAAACATCTGGCGCGGAATGTGCTCCTTGAGCTTTTCCGCAATCTTCCGCGCCCGCAGCGCCGCTTTATCCGCGTGTATGATGAACGAAAGCGCATCCACCACATCCCCGTTCAGCAGAACATCCAGCTTTTGCAGGTTGGATGTTCGATATTCCAAAAATGCGTAATCAAACGAAGCGTAGCCGCGCGTGCGAGATTTCAGGCTGTCAAAAAAATCATATATGATCTCATTGAGCGGCATTTCATAGTGAATATCCACGCGCTCCGCAGAAACGTAGCACATATCCTTGAACACGCCGCGCCGCTCCTGGCAAAGCTCCATAATCGTGCCGACATATTCCGTGGGCGCATAAATGTGCGCGTTGGTAAACGGCTCTTCCGCGGCAGCAATTTTGCCGGGATCCGGATAATGTGTGGGGTTGTCAATTTCAACCGTTTGCCCATCGTTCAGCCGGAAATGATACACCACACTCGGCACGGTCGTCACTAGATCCAAATCATATTCGCGCTCAAGCCGTTCCTGCACAATTTCCAGGTGCAGCAACCCCAAAAAGCCGCAGCGGAAGCCGAAGCCCAGCGCCCCGGAGGTTTCCGGTTCAAAAGAAAGCGCGGCGTCGTTGAGCTGGAGCTTTTCGAGGCTCTCGCGCAGAGTCTCATAATCCGCGCCGTCGGCAGGATACACGCCGCAAAACACCATCGGCAAAGCGGGACGGTAGCCCGGCAGCGGTTCGGTCGCCAAGCGCTCCAGCTTCGTTACAGTATCGCCTACGCGAGCATCCTTCACTGTTTTAATAGAAGCGGCAATGTAGCCCACCTCGCCCGCGTTAAGTGATTCCGCGGCTTGCATCTTCGTAGCGCGCAGCCGCCCAACCTCCACCACAGTGAATTCGGCGCCCGTCGCCATCATGCGCAGCGTTTCGCCCGCGCGGACACAGCCTTCCTTGACGCGCACATATACAATTACGCCTTTGTAGCTATCATAAACCGAATCAAAAATCAAGGCGCGCAGCGGCAAGCTGTCGTCACCCTCCGGCGGCGGAATATCCCGCACGATGCGTTCCAAAACCTGTGCGACATTTTCGCCCGTCTTCGCGCTCACGCGGGGGGCGTCGGCGCAATCCAGCCCGATCATCTCTTCGACCTGCGCCGCGACGCGCTCCGGCTCGGCTGCCGGCAAATCAATCTTGTTGATCACCGGCACCAGCTCAAGGCTGTGTTCCAAAGCAAGGTAGGTGTTTGCCAGGGTCTGCGCTTCAATACCCTGCGAAGCATCCACCACCAACAGCGCCCCCTCGCAGGCGGCAAGGGAACGGCTGACTTCATAATTGAAATCCACATGCCCGGGCGTGTCAATCAGATTTAGTTCATACAGCTCGCCGTCGGCGGCACGGTAATCCAGCGTCACGGCGTGCGCTTTAATGGTGATGCCTCGCTCACGCTCCAGCTCCATATTGTCCAGCAGCTGCGCGGTCATATCCCGCAACGCCACCGCCTGCGTAAGCTCCAGCAAACGGTCGGCCAGCGTGGATTTCCCATGATCAATGTGCGCGATAATTGAAAAATTGCGGATGTGCGATTTTGGGAAGGGCATATCGGCTCTCCTTGCTCAAAAGGTCTTCGCACAGTATACCACGGCAGAGCCGACGGCGCAAGTCAAAAATTACGTTCTTCTCCCTTTTTCCCCGCCGCCATTTGCTGCTGCGCCATAACCAAATCATAATAAATGCCTTTTTTCTCAAGCAGATCGCGGTGCGAACCAAGCTCTGCCACGCGTCCCTTTTCAATAACAGCCAGGCGATCCGCGTGGCGCAGCGTTGAAAGCCGATGCGCGATGGCGATGGTCGTTCGCCCCTTCACCAACCGCCGCAGGGCCTCCTGAATGGTGTTTTCCGTTTCCGGATCGAGAGCGCTCGTGGCTTCGTCAAGAATCAAAATGCGCGGATCCTTCAACACCGCGCGGGCGATTGCCAAGCGCTGGCGTTCCCCGCCGGAAAGGTTGTGCCCATCCTCCCCCACAAGGGTATTGTAGCCATCCGGCAAACGCAAAATGAAATCATGCGCGTTGGCGACCCGCGCCGCCCGCATCACCTCCGCAGGGCTTGCTTGGGGCTTCGCGTAAGCGATGTTATCAAACACCGTGCCCGAAAACAAAAAGGTCTGCTGAAACACCACGCCGATATGCTCACGCAGGTAGGCATAATCATAAGCGCGGATATCACGCCCGCCGATTTTCAGCACACCCTCATTCACATCATACAAGCGCATGACAAGGTTAATCAATGTGGATTTACCCGCGCCGGAATGCCCCACCAGCCCCAGCATCTCATTGGGACGGATTTGCAGATCCACCGCCTTAAGGACAGGCTCGTAGGGCTTATAGCCAAAGCGCACACCCTCGAATTCAACGCCGCCGGTGATTGGCTCGCGCACAGGATTTTTGGCGGCGGGGATGGTTTCGGGTTCATCCAGCAGCTCAAAGATTTTGAGAAGACTCGTGCCCGTACCCGAAAGCACGCGCGGCAGCGCGGTCATCCAGCGAATCGGTTCGTAAATCAGCGCGGAATAGAGTGTGAACTGGAACAGCTCGCCCACCGTCAAACGACCTTTAATCACCAAATATCCACCCAGCGCCATGACAAGCAGCTCGCCAATCGCGGGCATTGCGCGGCTCGGCGGTCCTGCCAGCGCCCAAAAGCGCTCCGCTCTAATAGCAACCTCCATCAGGCGGCGGCTGACGGCGCTGAACTTGCGCACCTCGCGCTCCTCCGCGCCAAAAGTCTTCACCACGCGGATCCCCTTGACAATATCGTGCAGCGCAGAGGTTTCACGCGCGGAACAAACCCAGAGCCGATGGTATACCTGCCTTATCCTCCGCCAGAACCTGCGCACGACAACCGGTATGAACGGCAAAGGCAGCAGCGCAACAAGCGTCAGAAGAGGGTTCGTGACCAGCATCAGCGCAGCGGCGACCAAAATCAGCACTGCCTTTTCAAGGAAACCGCGCACATAATCGGCAGCATCGCCCAAGCGGCGGCTGTCACGCGTGACGCGGTTGAGCAAATCACCGCTGGTACGTCGGGCAAGGGATTGCTGCGAAAGCGATTGCACCTTTGCATAGGTCGCGCACTGCAAATCATATTGCAGCTGATACTTCCCCCTGCGCAAAAGGCGCGCGCTGTTGCCCAGCAAAAGCTGCCCAACGCAATACAGCGCCGCCGTTACAATGCCGAAAACCAGCAATGCCGTCTGCGGGCGAACCGCGCCGCTAAAAAGCGGCAGCGCAACCAACTCCGCGCCGCCCAAAACGTTATCCAGCAACCAGCGGCTCAGCATAGGCAGCGAAAGGTTCGTCAAATCATAGCAAAGAATAAGCAGCAGCGTGACTGCAAGCAGCCCGTGCAAAGGACGCAGCATCGAAAACCCGCGTTTCCAGATCGTGCGGCTATCCATGCAAAACAGGCAATGGTCGGTTTCCGGCGGCAGGCTACGCCCGCATTCCGGGCAATGACGCAGCTCTTTTTCGTCAATCGCCGTCACCTCGCCGGTTTTCAGGTAATGATTCACAGCCTTGCAAAATTCGGCAATCCCCGCGGCATTGCGCATGGTATAGCGGACGGCGGACAGCTCCTCGCCGTCCTTCATTTTCAGCTCCAGCCGCCCACAGCCATAGCCGCTGCGCTGCACAAGCTCATCGGCGGCTTCAAGCGACTGATGAAAAATTTCCTCGCCGTCCGCAAGCGCGGCGTAAACACGCTCGCCATCCCAGCAAAGCCGCCCATGGCAAAGCCGACCGGATGGCAATAAATCAAAGGGCACGGTAATTGTTTGCATCGCTTCTCCCCTACGCAGTTTCATCAATACAAATACGGCTCAAGAATGCGAAGCGTTTTGCCCGGCAAAGCAAACACGTCCGGGATTTCGTAACGGTTCCCGTCCACATCCTGGAGCAAAATCCGCCCGCCCTCAAGCTGCTTCATGCTTTTCCCAATATCATGGACGGTGACGGCTCTGGCGATGCCGTCAATCGAAACATCAAAATAATACGAACCCATCTTTTCCTTGAGCGATTTCACCAGCGTGATTTTCGGGCAAAAATAACGCATTCCCAGCTCCGCCGCCACAAGCGCACGCTGCGCGTCGTCCAGCGCCGCCAAGCTCTCCAAGAGCGCAAGCTCCTTGCTCTCCATGTCCGTCACGGCAATATACTTTTCCGGGTCGCTGATAGGCAGGGCGCGGGTGAGCTGCACACGATTTTTATCCTCACCATCCAGCGCCAAGCACAGAAAGCCACGCGCGTTTTGATAAAACCTGCAGCGCGACGGCGCGGTAAAATCCGCCTGCAGGGCATCCAATTCGGTTTGTTTTTCTTTAACAGCCATTCTTTCACCTCATCGTCGTCAATTCGCAGGCGTTCAATCCGCAATCGAAGAAACAGCCGCAAGCGCCTTCTGCTGGGTTTGGTAAAGCTTGTAAAATTCACCCTTCTGCTTGAGCAGTGTTTCGAACGAACCGAATTCCTTCAGCTCTCCGCCCTCGATCACCGCAAGCAGATCGGCGCCTCGCAAAGTGGAAAGCCGGTGCGCAATCGCGATGGTCGTACGCCCCTTCTTGAGCTTACCCAAGGATTCCTGGATGCTGCGTTCTGTGGCGGTATCCATGGCGGCGGTGGCTTCATCCAAAATCAGGATCTTCGGATTTTGCAAAATCGCGCGTGCGATGGAAACACGCTGCCGCTCGCCGCCGGATAATTCCTGCCCGCCGTTGCCCACGCGGGTTTCGTAGCCGTCCGGCAAGCAAAGGATGAAATCGTGCGCCGCCGCGGTCTTCGCCGCCGCGATCACCTCCGAAACAGTCGCGTCCGGCTTGCCATAACGGATATTTTCCAGCACGGAGCCACCAAAAAGATAAATATCCTGGCTCACAAGCCCAATGTTTTGGCGAAGCTGCGCGAAAGACAGCTCCTTGACATCCACACCATCAATGCGCACTGACCCTGCTTTCGGGTCATAAAGCCGCGAAATCAGATTTGCAATGGTTGTTTTGCCCGCGCCCGTTTTGCCAACGATGCCCAGCATCTGACCGGCTTCCACCTTCAAATGGAGTTTTTTGATGATCGGATGCGCAGGTTCATACTCAAAATCCAACTCCAGAAGCTCTACCGAACCACGAAAATCCGGCAAAACCACCGGATGCTCCGGCTCGACGATATCCGGCTCGGAATCCGTAACCTCAAAAATGCGGTGCGCCGAATCCGCGCATTTTGCCCACGGCGTTGCGACAAACGAGAGATACTCCAACGGCGGCGCAAGCATGTTGATATAAAGCACAAACGCCAACAGCTCACCCAACTGCATCCTGCCGCCCAGCACATTGCTTGCCCCCAGCGTCATCGCTACAGCGGTGAGGCAAAGCGTTAAGGCAGTGAAAATCGGCATTACGAGCGTTTCTTTTTTGGTGTATGCGTTTTGCGCGTCCCTATATGACGCCGCCAGCTTCGTGAAGCGCCGCATCTCCTCTTTTTCTTTGGAGAAGACCTTGATCACGCGCTGCCCATTGATATTGTCGCTCACCAGGGACGTTACCTTAGCGTGGTTCGCCCAGGTCTTGTGATGAAGCCGGCGGAAGAAGGCTTGCCCCCAGCCAAGGAGCAGCAACAGCGGCGGCAAAATCGACAGCACGACCAGCGAAAGCCCCGCATCCATTTGGAACATCATCACCAAAACGCCGATCAGCTTCAAAATGTGCAACGGACCGAAGGGCAGCATATCTGTGAAAAAGAAATGCACGTTCATTGCGTCCTCCGTGATGCGTTCCATCACCTGACCGGTTTGCTTGGAGGAGTAAAAGCCAACGGAAAGCCGCTGCATCGCGGTGAAAATTTTCAGTTTGATGTCATAGGCGATCTTTGGCATAATTATCGCTTGAATGTAATCCGAAGCCATATTGCTCAACAGACCGAACACGCGCAGACCCAGCACCGCCAACACCAGCCAACCCAGCATCGCCAGCTTGTTGGCTTCGGCAAGCCCGGCCGCGCTTTCGCCCAAAACATCGTCAAAAAGCATTTCTGTGCCCACCTTGGGCATCGCGACGTTGAAGACCGTCAAAATCAACTGCACAAAAAGCAACAGAGCGACCTGTTTCTTATAGCCGCCAAAAAAAGTATACAGCCGCACGGCGGTGGAGCGCTTGGAAGAGCAGCGCGGACATTTGCCGGTCTTCGGCATCGCCCCGCCACACCTTTCACAGAGCTTTTCCTCCTCCGCGTCCGCCAATATTCGCGCGCGGTCGGCTTCCTTGCCCTCGCGGATCGCGCCGTGCAGCGCACAAATCCGCGCAAAGCCCTCTGCCCTGCCCAAAGAAAACCGCAGCAGCGCAATCTCCTCTCCGCCCCGCTTGGCGACCAGCCGCGCCGTTGTAGCATATCGCTCCACGCGCAGCTCTTGCATATCCCGCAGCGGGATCGCTTCAAGCGTGCTCAGCCGCGCTTCCGCACGCAAACGTTTGCGCTTTTTGTCACGGTAAATCGCCTCCCTGCCCGTGGCGATATAAAGTCCCGCTTCATCCAGCGCCACCCAGGCATTGCAATAACCGCCGTCGTTATCCATATCCCCAATGGCAGTTAACAAAAAACCCTCGGTGCACAGCCCTTCGGCTTCCAAGAGTGCAAGAACATCCTTTGAAAAACCCCGGCTTTTTCCGCCGGAGATCTTCGTATTGTGTTTTTTCTTTCCCATGCGCTCCTTCCCTCAAACACAGGCGCCGCAGGCGGCGCAAAGCACAACAAGTGCAACGGAAGGCAAGTATACTACAATGCAATGCGCTTGTCAAGCACATTTTCGCGTTTTGCGCGGGGTTTGCGGCGTGACCTGCGCCAGCAAGATGCCCGCAAACATCAATCCGCCGCCAAGCCATCCCTTCCAACCCATAACTTCGCGCAGAAACAAAATCCCGCCCAGTGCGCCAAACAAAGCTTCCAGCGAAAAGAGGATCGCGGCGCGGGCAGGCGTCACGTGCCGCTGCCCAATGCTTTGCAGCGTATAAGCAGCTCCAACCGACAGGAACGCGCAATAAAACAACGGCTGCCAGCCCGCAGCGATCCCGGAAAACCGCGGCTCTTCAAACAAAACCGCCGCCGCGCTGCCCAGCAAGCCACAAACCGCGAATTGCACCATCGAAAACCGCAGCGGCGTTACGCGGGCTGCCAAGCGATCAACCACAAGAATGTGTACAGCCCAAAAAGCCGCGCCAATCAAAAGCAGCCCATCGCCCAAGCCAAAGCCGCCAAAGCCCTCCAATATGCCAGACTCCCTTGGAAGACTGAGAAAAAACAGACCGGAAAACGCGAGTAGCGCCGCAACCCAAGTTGTCCGCGGCGGGCGACGTTTGAGCGCGACACCGAAAACCGGCACAAGAATGATGTACAGCGCTGTGATGAAGCCTGCTTTGCCGGCAGAGGTCATATCGATGCCAAATTGCTGCAAGGCGCTTGCGAAAAAAAGCACAGTCCCGCCGACAGTCCCATACAGCAGCGTTTTCCGCATTCGTTTGCGTCCGCCGGATTTCCGCTCAAAAAGCAAAACGACAGGGAGAAGCGACAGCGCCCCCAGCAAAAACCGCGCGCCGCCAAATGTAAAATTGCCCATGAAGCGCACGGCTTCTTTTTGTGCGGAAAAAGCAAAACCCCAAATAAGTGAGGTCAAGAGCAGGCACAAGATCGCGCGCGTTTCTTTCTTTCGCAAAAGCCTCTCCCACAAAACACGATTTCAATCATCGCAAGACCATATTCACCCTGCCCATTTTACAGAATATCACAGCGTTGGTCAAGCAAAAATGCGCCGAAAACACATTTTTTGTTGCAATGCCCGCGTCTGTGTGTTATACTACTGAAAAATGCGGGGGCAAGCATCCCGCCGGGAGGTTTGCATGACCCTGACCTATCTCATTCCCTGCCTGCTGGGGCTGGAGGGCCTAATTACGGAAGAGTTGCGGGATATGAAGGCGCAAAACGTCCGTGCGGAAAATGGACGTGTACTTTTTGAAGGCGATTTCACGCTGCTTGCGCGGGCAAACATCCGTTGCCGCTATGCCGAACGCGTGCAGCTGCTGATCGGCGAATTTGAAGCCCGCAGCTTTGAGGAGCTGTTTCAAGGAACGAAGGCGCTGCCCTGGGAGGATTGGATCGGCGCGCGGGACGCCTTTCCCGTCAAAGGCTATTCGCTCAATTCAGCACTGTATAGCGTGAGCGATTGCCAATCAATTATCAAAAAAGCAATCGTGGAACGGCTCAAGCCGCACTACCGCTTGGAGCGCTTTGAAGAAACCGGCACGGTGCGGCAAATTCAGTTTTCCGTCATGAAGGATCGCGTCGCCTTGGTGATTGACAGCTCCGGCGCGGGGCTTCACAAGCGAGGATATCGGCTGGCAGCCGGCGAAGCACCGCTGAAGGAGACACTTGCCGCCGCCCTCTGCCGGCTGTCGCATTTGCGCCCGTACCACAGCTTATATGACCCCCTGTGCGGCTCGGGAACCATTTTAATTGAAGGCACGCTCATGGCGCAAAATCGCGCCCCAGGGCTGCACCGCTCTTTCGCCGCCGAACGCTGGGGGCAGATTCCGCGCGGTATCTGGCAAGACGAGCGCGAGCTTGCACAGAGCCTGGAACGCGAAACGCCTGATTTTGCGGCTTTTGGCGCGGATATAGACGCAAAAGCGCTGGAGCTTGCCCGCGCAAACAGCACCCGCGCGGGGGTCGGCGGCTCCATCCAATACAAGCAAGCCGACCTGAAGGATTTTGATTTTGTAACCGCGCGCGGCACCCTGATCACCAACCCGCCCTACGGCGAACGGCTGTTGGATCAAGACGCCGCGACCGCGCTGACAGCGTTGATGGGGCAAGTGTTCCCACGCACGAAGGGGCGCTCTTATAGCATCCTTTCGCCCGCCGAGGATTTTGAGCAAACCCTTGGGCGCAAGGCGGACGCCCGCCGCAAGCTCTACAACGGCATGATGAAATGCCATGTTTACATGTATTATAAATAGGAGGTAATCTCTATGCGTCACATGTTTGTGATCAATCCGTTTGCGGGCAAGGGCGCCTGGCTCGGAACGCTCAAAAACAACATCGTCGCCGCTGCGGAAGCCGTCGGTGTCACACCGGAGATCTACGCCGAGCCGGGGAAAGAACGAATGGAAAAGCACATCCGCCAGCTCGCGCGCAGCGGCGAAGAAATTCGTTTTTATGCCTGCGGAGGCGATGGCACAATCTACAGCGTCGTGAACGCCAGCTATGGCTGCAAAAATGTGCAGATCGCCGCGATCCCTTTTGGTTCGGGCAACGATTTTATCCGGCTGTTCGGCACAAAAGAAGGCTTGCAGGATGTGCGGCGGCATATTCGCGGCACACCTCACTGGATCGACGCCATTGAATGCGATGGCGAAATCGCCGTCAACCAATGTTCTATGGGTCTGGATGCCGAGGTCTGCGCCAAGCAGGCGGCATTCAAAAAAATCCCCTGGATGAGCGGCGAATTCGCTTACACTGCCTCGCTGCTATATTGTGTGGCGCGCCGCCTGAAAAACACCTTCACCGTGCAAGTGGATGACCACGAGCCTGTCACCGCGCCGTTTTTGTTTGCGCTGGGCGGCAATGCCCGCTGGTATGGCGGCGGCTACAAGGGCTGCCCCCTCGCCCTGCCGGATGACGGCTGGCTGGATTGCATCACGGTGCGCCGTGATTTCGGACTTATCAAACTGCTGGGGCTGATTGGCAGCTATAAAAAAGGCGAGCATCTCAGCTGGCCGTACACCAGCTTTGTTCGCGGCAAAAAAATGCGCATTCAAGCAACAAAGCCCGCCGCTGTGAATGTAGACGGCGAAACGCGCTATGTGACCGAAAGCACCTTTGTATTGCGCGAGAAGGCGATCTGCTTCGTCGTGCCCGAAGGCTCGCTTTATCTGGAGCAACGCGCGAACGGCACCCTTTCCGGCGAAATGGATGAGCTGGCGTAAGTCTGCACCCCAAAACAACGACCGCGGGCGGCGCGCTTCATGCGCATCGCCCGCAGTCCTCTTGCTCACAGGTTCGTTTTCGCCTCCGCGATTGCATCTTCCACAGGATCGGTCTCGCCCTTGCTCTTATTCATAAGCTTATCCACGGTATCGGTAAGCTTGGTGACAAGATCCGGTACCGCGCCAATCAGCCGCTCCGCCGCCGTTTCGCTGCCGGTAACATACTTCACCTGCACCTCGCCGCCCTTCACAACAAGGAACGCCACGGGGCTGATTGTTACGCCCGCGCCGCCGCCGCCGCCAAACAACTCCTGGTTGTTTTTTGAGGGGAAATCCGAGCCGCCGGAAGCGAAGCCGTAGCTGACCTTGGACACCGGAACCACTGTCACGCCGCCCAATTGAATCGGCTGCCCAATAATCGTGCTGACGTCCACCAGCTCCCGCATTTTTTCAACCGAAGTCCCCAAAATTCCCGATGCCGATTTCTCTTTCATAGCCGCTTCTCCTCTTTATAATTATGTATACTTTACAAGCATAGATACCTCCGCAGGGATGCGCCATGGCGTGCTTTTCTCCCACAGCTATGCTTTATGCGCCTTCGCCTGCACCGCTATTTCGGCACTCTTGGACGGCTTCGGCGGCTTCGCCCCCTTCAAAAATTTGCGTACAACGCGCAACAGCAACCGCAGCGCCAGAACCAGAACCGCCCGCAAAAGCGTGCTTGGTATCACCGCGCACTCTACGCCGCAGCGCGCGTTTTTGCGATCCCATCCGGTGAATTCCGGGTGAATATCAACCCGGCGGCGGAAGCACGGGCTGTGCCGAACACGTGCGCCCAAATCCCCCAACAGGGGGAACAGCGCCGCGCAAAGCTTTCCATACTTCTGCGCTAAATCCGCAGGCTCGCCGCCGGTGACAACGATCTGCAAATCAAAACGCCGCAGCCAAATTGCCCGCCCAAAACTGCGCCCGAAACTACCCAGGGCGCGCTTTAGCTCCGTGAGCAGTTCCAAAAACCCCGGGATGCCTTGGTACTTATAAAACCTTGCGAATACGCCTGGTTCGGCGGATTTTCCCGCTTTCGAAGCCTCCTCTTTTGCCGCTTCGGCGGGCTTGTCTTTTTTCTTTTTCTCTTTTTTCGGTTTTTTAGGTGCCGCAGGGAAACGCGCGATGCTGAAAGACAACCAGCGCACCTGCGCCGTGAAGACATCGTCATAATCCGCCGTAACCACAAGAGGGACGCGCAGCAGTAGCCACAGAAACAGCACAACGCCCAAAAATATGAGCAAGCCTATCATGCCGCATCTCCCCCCTGCGTAGCGTCTGTCGCCGGAGGCTCCAACAACAACTGCATTTGATTTTCAATTTGCGCGTTCTCCTGCTCCTCCTCCGTTACCGGCAACGGAGGCAATTCTGCCAAGGATTGCAGGCAAAAGCACTTTAAAAAATGCTCCGTCGTGCCATAGATCAACGGTCGCCCGGGCAAATCCAGCCGCCCGCGCTCTTCCAGCAAGCCCTTTTGGCAAAGTGCCGAAATCATATGATGGCAGTCCACCCCGCGCACCTGCTCTATGTATGCCTTCGTCACCGGCTGGTGGTAGGCGACCACCGCCAGCACCTCAAAGGCAGCGGGTGAAAGCGGCGTGTTGCTCTTAAGCGCCAATGCCGCACGAATCACGGAGGCAAACTGCGGGCGCGCACAAAGCTGAAAGCTATCTTCCATGCGCAGCAAGCAAAACCCGCCGCCGCGCACGTCCAACTGCATTTGCAAGGAAGCCACCGCTGCAGCGGCTTGCTGCAAATCAACCGCCATCGCTTCCGCCAAGCGCGAAAGCTCCAGCGGTTCGCCGGCGGCAAACAGGATCGCCTCGGCGGCAGCTTCATATTCCGTCATTTCCAAGCCCGGCAACCCCTCCCCGCCTCATTATTACGCCATTTGCTCATGATATGGGTCTTGCTCTTCAATCCCGCACCAAGCGGACGCATCGGTTTGCAGTTCAAGAACCGCGCCCCTGCCACAGCCCAGCACGCGGACGCGCTTCGCCTTCACCAGCGCCAGCACAGCCAAAAAGGTCGCCACCAGCTCAGAACGGGATTCCGATTCCTCCAGCAACGAATGCAGCGCGGCTTCACGCCGCGCCCGCAAGCGCTCGAACACAAACGCATAGCGCGAAACAACCGAAACGATGTGATGCGCAACGATGCCGACGAAGGCCTCCGTCGGGGGCGGCAGCCGCCGCTTCGCCTTCCCCACCGCCGCTAAATATGCCTGAAACAACACAGACGGCTTGTGCTCCCGCTTATAGTGCATGTCCGCTTCCATTTCCGTTGGCTTCCGTGCCGTGTAATCAAAGCCGCACGCCTGCCGCGCAAGCTGCGCAGCCAGCAATTGGCAGTCGCGATAAGCCAGCAGCTCCTGCCGCAAGCCCTCTGTCAGTTCCTCGGCTTCCTCGTAACGTGGGAGCAGCGCCGCACTTTTGATGAGCAGCAGCCGCGCCGCCATCTCCAAAAATTCGGCGGCGACCTCCAGCCGCGCGCCCCGCGCCTGCGCCAAAAGCGCCAAATACTGCTCAATAAGCGATAAAATCGACACCTCGTGGATACTTACCTTGCGCTGCCCCACGAGGTGCAGGAGCAAATCCATAGGTCCCTCAAAGCTGTCCAGCTTGAAGTACAAAGCCTCCATGCATCCTCCCTAGCCCAGCGCGCGGAAGGGCAGCCCCGCCAAAAACAAATACCCGTCCATCACAAGCCCGGTCAAAAACATAAGCGGCTTTGTCAGCACCCCAAAAAAGAGTAGCGCCAGCAAGCCATAACGAATATATTGCTCATACTGTATAATCCTATACCAGATGCGCTGCGGCAGCAGCGCCGTGAGCAGCCGTGAGCCATCCAACGGCGGGATGGGCAGCAAATTGAACACAGCCAAGCTCACGTTGATGCTTGCGGCAAAATAGAAAAAGTCTGCAGTCATATTCAACGCGTCGCTCTGTTCGCGCACGGCAAGAAAAAGCAGCACGGCATACAGAAACGTGCAGAGCAACCCCATACAAAGATTGGAAACCGGTCCGGCAAAAGCGGTGAGCGCCATATCGCGCTGCGGCTTTTTAAAGTTGCGCACATTCACCGGCACGGGCTTGGCGTAACCGAAGCCCACCAAAAGCAGCAGTAACGCACCGAGCCAATCGATATGTTTGCGCGGGTTGAGCGTCAATCGCCCGTGCATGCGCCCGGTGTCGTCGCCCAGGCGCGAAGCCATCCAGGCGTGCGCCGCTTCATGCACCGGCATGGTGAAAACAACAACAAACGCCACCGCCGCAATTTGCAGCAACGCGCTCCCGATACTATAACTGTCGCCGCTAAAAAGCGACCGGACAAAGCTGAACAGCATAACGTGCCCTCCCTACTTTCATGATACCTCAAATAGACGGGAAAGTCAAGCGATTTCAAAGCCGCAGCCACACCTTACGCAAGCCGCGTGCCCGCCATCCCACCGTACAAGATTTCTTCGCGACTCCGGGAAAGCTACTGAAAGTAAGCCACACAGGCGCGGAACATCTTATTATCCGTATCGCCCGGGACATTTTTGTAAAGCCCCTTTCCCACACGCTCGCTGTGCCCCATCTTGCCAAACACGCGCCCGTCCGGGGATGTAATGCCCTCCACCGCCCAAACAGAGCCGTTGGGATTGAACTGCTCCTCCATCGTAGGTCTGCCGTCCAGATCCACATATTGCGTGGCGATCTGCCCGCCGGCAATCAACTGCCGCAGCAGAGCCTCGGGGCAAACGAAGCGCCCTTCCCCGTGGCTGACGGGCACGGTATGCAGCTCGCCCGGTTCGCAAAGCGCAAGCCAAGGCGAAAGCACGCTTGCCACCCGCGTGCGCACCAGCTTCGATTGATGCCGTCCGATGGTATTGAAGGTCAGCGTCGCGTCCTCGGGGCGCATATCCCGGATGCGCCCATAAGGCACAAGCCCCAGCTTGATCAACGCCTGAAATCCGTTGCAAATGCCGCCGACAAGCCCGCCACGCTGCTTCAGCAGCGCGGTAACGGCCTCGCACAAGCGTGGATTGCGAAAGAAGGCGGTGATGAATTTGCCGCTGCCATCCGGCTCATCGCCGCCGGAAAAGCCGCCCGGCAGGAAAAGCACCTGCGCTTCCGCAAGCGCCTTTGCGGCGCGATCCACCGAATCGGCCAATCCCTGCGCGCTTTGGTTATTGATAACCAAAATTTCCGGCTGCGCCCCCGCGCGCGCAAAAGCGCGGGCAGTGTCATATTCACAATTCGTGCCGGGGAACACAGGGATCAGAACCCTCGGCTGCGCCGCCTTGCTTTTTGGCGCTGTCGCGCTTTTGCTTGTGTATAGCGACAGCGGCGTGACGGGCGCGTGCACGGCTTTGGAATGCATGGGGAACACACTCTCCAGCACGTCCTCATAAACCGCTTCGGCTTCACTTAGCGAAACACCCTGATATGTATAGCTTTTCACCGTTCTACCGATCATAGTACCCAGCGCCGCGCCGGGCGTCAATTCCAGTAATATATCGCCCGCAATCGGAGCGTAATCCTTTGCAAAATCCCAATCCTGCGGCACCTCCGCCCCGATTTTGTTGCCAAGCGCCATCTTACGGATCGCTTCCTCCACGCCGCCCGCCGTGAGGGCATGGGCGGCAAGCACCTCACCGCGCCCAATGGCTTCGCGCAGCGCCGCAAAATTCGCAAGAAGACTTTGTGCGTCCGGCAAGCCGTTTGCGTCCGTTCGCGGCTGCAGCAGCGCAAGCGTGCTGCCCACCCGTTTAAATTCATTTGAAATTACATCCCCGGCGTCACACAGCGTCACGGCAAAGCTCACCAAGGTCGGCGGAACATCCAAGCCCTCGAACGAACCGCTCATGCTGTCCTTGCCGCCGATGGAGGCCAGCCCCAAATCCAACTGCGCCTGCATTGCGCCCAACAGCGCCGCCAAGGGCTTCCCCCAATTTTCAGGTGTGCGCATCCGCTCGAAATATTCCTGGAAGGTTAAATAGCACCGTCGCAACGGGCAGCCTGCCGCCGCCAGCTTCGCCACACCTTCCACCACCGCGCAATAGGCTCCGCCGTAAGGGTCATATTCCGTCAAATAAGGGTCAAAGCCATAGCTCATCACTGAGCATTGCGCCGTTTCACCCTGCAGGAGCGGGAATTTCGCCGCCATGACCTGCGCAGGCGTTTGCTGGTGTTTGCCGCCAAAGGGCATCAACACCGTATTAGCGCCGATTGTGCTGTCAAACCGCTCGGCAAGCCCCCGCCGGGAGCACCCTGCCAGCCTTCCACCCGGATGCCGGAACGGCGCGGCGGGGCGCGGTGGCACAGCGGCTGACGCCTTCTTTTCGGCGCCGTTTGAATTCAAAAATGATCGCGCAAGGTTAACGATTTCATCGCCCTGCCAGCGCATTTTCAGGCGAGGCTCCGCCTTGACCTCAGCGATGACGGTCGCTTCCAGATTTTCTTGCGACGCAAGGCGCAGGAAGCCTTGCACGTCGTGCGCCTCCACCACAATCGCCATGCGCTCCTGGCTTTCGGAAATTGCCAGCTCCGTGCCGTCCAAGCCTTCGTATTTTTTCGGGATGGCGTCAAGATTGATCTCCAGCCCGTCGCACAACTCGCCAACGGCGACACTCACGCCGCCCGCGCCAAAATCGTTGCAGCGTTTGATCATCGCGCACGCCGCCGGATTACGAAACAGCCGCTGGAGCTTGCGCTCCTCCAGAGGGTTACCCTTTTGTACCTCCGCACCGCATTGCTCCAAGGAATCCAGCGTATGGGATTTGGAAGAGCCTGTTGCGCCGCCGCAACCGTCGCGCCCCGTGCGCCCGCCCAGCAGAATAATCTGATCCCCCGGCAACGGAACCTCGCGCCGCACCTGCGCCTGCGGAACAGCGGCCACCACCGCGCCGATTTCCAGTCGCTTCGCCGCGTAGCCCGGGTGATAAAGCTCATCCACCAGCCCCGTGGCAAGCCCAATCTGGTTGCCATAGGAGGAATAACCCGCCGCCGCTGTCGTCGCAAGCTTGCGCTGCGGGAGCTTGCCGGGCAAGGTCTGCTCAACCGAAACCGTCGGATCCGCCGCGCCCGTGACGCGCATCGCTTGATACACATAACCGCGCCCGGAAAGCGGATCGCGAATCGCGCCGCCGATGCAGGTCGCCGCGCCGCCAAACGGCTCAATTTCGGTGGGATGGTTATGCGTTTCATTTTTAAACAGAAACAGCCAAGGCGCGGTCTTGCCGTCAATCTCCACATCCACCTTGACAGTGCAGGCGTTGATCTCCTCGCTTTCATCCAACCCTTGCAGCTGACCGGTATGCTTAAGGTAGCGCATCGCCTCCGTCGCCAACTCCATAAGGGTATCCGGCTTCCCCTCGCGCCCCAGCTCCGCTTTGATTTTTTTGTATTGCTCCCAGCTTTTTTTTGCGCGCGGGTCGGCAATCCTCACATCCTCCAAATGCGTTAAAAAAGTTGTATGCCGGCAGTGATCGCTCCAATAGGTGTCAATCATGCGAATTTCGGTTAGACTCGGATCGCGCCCTTCCGCATCACGAAAATACGCTTGGCAAAAGCGCAGGTCGTCCAAATCCATGGCAAGGGCAAGCGTCGTCAAAAGCGCCGCCAAGCCGCCATCGTCCAGGCACGTGAACCCCTCCAGCCGGCGGACGGGTGCGGGCGGCTCCGCCTGTAAGGCAAGCGTCGTGGGCAAATCCAAGGTCGCCAAGCGGCTTTCCACAGGGTTGATCACGCTCTTTCGCAGGCGTTCAAGCTCATCCGGGCTGCAAGCGCCGTCAATGCAAAACACCCGCGCGGTGCGCACGAGAGGACGCTGCCCGCCGGAAACAATCTGGATGCATTGTGCACAGGAATCCGCCCGCTGGTCATATTGCCCGGGCAAATATTCCACCGCAAAGGTGAAATCCGCCGCCGGAAGCCGCGTCAGGATGTGATCCGTTTGCGGCTCGGCAAGCACGGTGGGGGCACATCGCGCCAGTAGCGCGTCGTCAATGCCCTCCAAATCGTAGCGGTTATAAAGCCGCAGCCCCCGCAGTCCCTCCGCGTGTAGCTGCTCACGCCATTCGCGTAGCAGACTATCGGCTTCAAGCGTGAAGCCTTCGCGGCGGGTTGTGTATACACGGTGCACCATAGGTCGTTCTCCTCCGGTCGAAAAGCGGTCAGCAAAATGCCGTGTGTTCATTGTAGCAAAAACACGCGGTGGTGTCAATGGCGCAACCCGAAAAGCCATGGAAATTCAGTTTTGCCCAAGCATCAAAAACTTTCGCCTTGAATCCATGGCGCTAATTTGACACCGGAAGCCTTGAACAGCGCGAAATCATGGGTTTTCCCATTGGCAAAAGCTGTGCAGATAATCTGCCGCGAAGTTTTATCGGCGATTCTGTCTTTTCTTTGTCCAGAAGAGCCTTTTTACCCGGCAATGCGAACGTCCCGTTCTTGAAGAGCACATCTTCAATCCAGCGAATTGTTTTGAAATATTGCTTTCAGACACACCGTAGCTGGCTGCGATGTGGGCAAAGGTGCGGTATTCCCGCCGATATTCCAGCGCGGCAAGCAGACGGTCTTGCATGCAGAGTTTAGGATTTCGACCCCGGCGACGATGTTTTTCAGCGTGAGCTACCGTAAGAATCTCCGGCATCTTTTCAAAAGCAGCACGTTTCACGCCTGTTATCCGCCGAAATTGAGCGTCTGTGTAATTCTGGATTTGCTCGTATTTCACTACTTCACCCCCATACAGGGGAGTATATCATACTTTTCCTAATTTCGAAAGAGGTCTAATATACGCGTCGTGTCCAAACCCGCACCGCGTAGCCCCTTGACAACGCAGTGCGCTTGGAGTATGATATATACTACCAACAAAAAGGAGGACTAGCCCATGTATGAATGCCCTTGCGGTTATGCGTATGACCCGGAAACCGGCGACCCGGATAACGGCTTCCCTGCCGGAACAGCCTTTGAAGACCTGCCGGAGGATTGGGTCTGCCCCGTCTGTGGGCTAAGCAAATCCGTGTTTACAGCGATGGATTAATTCCCCCCCCCAGGCGCTTTCACGCTGCGTTTTAGCAGGCTTGAAGCGCTGCGCGTACCCATTTCGCCAGCAGGCTATGCCCCTCCGCCGTGGGATGCACACCGTCACGTGCAAACGCGGCGGGGGCTTTGTTTTGTTCCCGCACCTCCTGCGCAAAGAGATCGTCGGCATCCAGCAGCGCCGCGTCAAACTCCTGCGCAAGCGCGCGGACAACCGCTTGCTTACCACTCAAATCCTCGCGCATGCGCGTGACTTCCGGTTTTGTATCCAACAAAAAGGGGGTCATCAGCAAGCATTTGATGCCGACTGCCCTGCATTGCGTCAGGATCGCGCGATAATCCTCGGCGAAAGCCTCATCGCGCGTAATATCGTTACGGTCATAGCGGCGCCATGTATCGTTCACGCCAACAAGAATGCTCACCACATCCGGTTGAAGCTCCATGCAATCCGCTTGCCAACGGCGGCGCAAATCCCGCACACGGTCACCCGATATGCCCCGATTCAAAAAACGGAACGCGCCGGGTTGCGCAGCTTCCATCAAATCGCACACCTCGGAGGGATAACCGCCGCCCAACGAGCCGTCTTCTTCCCTGCGCCGCCCACAATCTGTCACACTGTCGCCTTGAAATAAAATCGTTTTCATGCCAAAATCTCCTCCTGATTCTTTATATCCGCGCCCTGCGATAAGCCGCCGTTGGCCTGAATCTCCAACCACTGCGCCTTACCGATCAGAACCTTACGCGGTTTGCTACCCTCCGGCGGTCCGACAACGCCTTTTTCCTCCAACAAATCCACCAGCCGCGACGCTCTCGCGTAGCCCAGCTTGAGCTTTTTTTGCAGCATGGTCGTCGAAGCCATTTGCGCATCCACTACCACCTCCACAGCGGAAGAAAGCATCGGGTCGTCGCTTTCCTCCTCCCCCTCGGCGGCGGCAAACATGCCGCCCTTCTTCTTGCCGCTGCCGGCCATAGCGGCATTGCGCTCAATTTCTTCCCAAACGCTGTCGTCATAACCCGCGCCGCCCTGCGTTTGTTCGCGCACAAAGCGCGTCACGCGCTGCACCTCCGCATCCGAAACATAGCAGCCCTGCACGCGCACGGCATTGTTGCCGCCGTTTAAGCTAAAGAGCATATCGCCGTTGCCCAACAGCTGTTCTGCCCCTGCGCTGTTGATGATCGTGCGGCTATCAATTTGCGAAGCCACAGAAAGCGCGATTCGCCCGGGCAGATTGCTCTTGATCACGCCCGTAATCACATCCACGGAAGGGCGCTGCGTGGCGACGACCAAATGGATACCGGCCGCGCGACCCTTTTGCGTCAAGCGCTGGATCGAGTCCTCCACATCGCTGGGCGCAACCATCATCAAATCCGAAAGCTCATCAATAAAAATCACGATTTTCGACATCGTTTCCATGCCCTCGCGCTTTTCGGCAATCGCGTTGTAGCTATCCAAATCACGCACATTCTGCTCGGAAATCTGGCTGTAGCGGCGCTCCATTTCATTCACTGCCCAACCCAGCGCGCCCGCCGCCTTGAGCGGGTCAGACACCACCGGCACCAACAAATGCGGAATACTGCTGTAAACAGTAAACTCCACCTGCTTCGGATCCACCATGATCAGCTTCACCTGCTTGGGCGATGCGTTATAAAGCAAGCTCAAAATCAGCGTGTTCATGCAGACGGATTTACCCGATCCGGTCGTGCCGGCAATCAGCAAATGGGGAAGCTTGGCCAAATCCGCGCAAACAAAGCTGCCCACAATATCCTTGCCAAGCGCGACTGTCAAATGCGATTTCTGCGCACCCGCGCGGTATTCCCCTGATTCAACCAGCTCGCGCAACGAAACCACTGCCCGCACGCGGTTCGGAACCTCCACGCCTACCGCGGGCTTGCCGGGGATCGGCGCTTCAATGCGCACCTTTGTAGCGGCAAGGCGCAGAGCGATATCGTCCGAAAGCGCGGTGATCTTGCTGATCTTCACGCCTTCGGCAGGACGTAGCTCGTAACGCGTCACAGCAGGACCGCGGCTACGACCGACCATCTCCACCAAAACACCGAAGCTCTCAAGCGTCCGCATAAGCTTGCGCTCAATCATATCCTCCTCGCCTTTATCCGGCTTGGCCGCCGAAGCGCGTGGCTGACTCAGGCAGGTAAGCGGCGGTGGCATATATACCGCAGGCGCTGTGACGGCAGCATCCTGCAAAAGCGCGTCAACCGCCCTTGCGGTAGCCTCGCCTGCCTGCTGCGCCTTTGTGCGCGCCGCGTTCTCGGGTGCAATCTTGCGTGCCAAATCCGCCGCGTTATCCTTCGTCGCACCGTCGCCAAGATCCTCCAGAACCGCATGGGCAAGTCCTTCCCGGGCGCCTGGCTGCGGAAAGCTCTGCGCCGGCACAAGCTCCGGCGGCCAACTGTATTGCGTGCGTCGCTGCCGGATACTGATATCGTCCAAGTCCTCCGGCAAGGGCGGAATGGGCTGCGTGGTTTCCAGCCCTCGCCGATTTCGCCGCTCTGCGGCTTGCGCGTCGGTCTTACTGCCAAAGCCCAGCTTGGCAAGCAGACGTCGCACTGTGGCAGCGGGAACCACCGCGTCGTCCTCCTCCGCGCCGCGCTCGGCGTTTTCCGCAAACATATCGCCCCCGTCGTCGTCAAAGCTCTGCACGGGAACGTTCACCTTTTCATCCGCTCTTTCTCCCGCAGAACCGAGCAATATATTCCCCAATCGGTCAAAAAGCCGATCACGCAGCTTCGGGAAGCCCAGCAGCGCCGTCACGGCAGTAAAGAGCAAATAAACGACCATCGCGCCCGCCCAGCCGAAAAACTTTGCGATGGCGGCGGAAAAAAGAGTCGCAAGCAACCCGCCATTGAGCGCCGTTTCAGAAAAATCCAGCTTTTTGCCGTTATCGCTGTAAATATCAAAGGAATTTAGAACCAGGTCACCCCATTTGCTTTCGCGCACTGCCTGAGCGCTGTGCGAAAGCAAAAAAAGCACCCCTCCCACACACAGTAGCAGTACCACCAAGCCGCCCAGCCGCAGGCGCTGCGGTCGAAGCGGCTGCCTACGCGTAAAAAACAGCCCGACAAAAGCGGCAAACGCTAACCAACAGGGCAACAACGCGCCAAACAAACCCCAAACCCCCACATGCAAAATCAGCCAAGCGTTCTCGCTGCGCAGGAGCATCATTGCGCACGCAACCGCGAAGCCCATCCAATACACAAGCACAAACAGCGCATGCGCCTGCTTGTCACGCACGGGATCAACAGACTTTTCGGCGTTTTTATCAGCAGCATTCCGTTTCGAGCCGCCTGTATTATTCTTATTGTCTCTACTTTGCGTGTTCGTGTTGGCTACGCCGGGCATGTTCGGCTTCGGCATTTTCCCCTCCTGTTAGCGCTTTACTGCGGAAACACCGCTTATTCGTCTGAATTATAGCACAGATTTTCTGCAAATGCAAGCGTTTTTGCCAGCGGGGTCACGGCAACAGCATTTACTTTTCTTCAAAAAGCGCTTGGAGGAGCTTATCAGGGTTGAGTGCAGTGATGGACATTTTCTTTTTAAGACCGATTCTCCCCCAATCAACAGATTTGAGCAGAGCCAAAGAGGTTTTTCGCAGCACATTCAGATTAGGCCTTGTCTGAAAATAAAAACTTGCACAAAAGGCACGAATGTGGTAAAATAAGGAAATGATCAGACGACATGAGTTGAAGGACGAGGAATGGGAACGGATCGAAGGACTGCTGCCGCCGGAACGCACGGGAAAACGAGGACGCCCAGCGAAACCAAATCGCGTGATGCTCAACGCGATGCTGTGGATTGACCGTACGGGAGCGCAATGGCGCAGTCTGCCGGAGTACTATGGATCGTGGAAAGGTGTATATTCGCGATTTTGCAAATGGCGCGACGATGGCACGCTATTGAGCTTCTTTCTTGTGTTGAATTGTCGCAAAGCAACGTCAAGGAGCCGTGGGAGTACGACGAATGGGTCTACAAAGAGCGCTATCTGGTCGAGTGCTTTTTTCAGAAAATCAAGTGGTTCCGCCGTGTTGCCACGCGTTACGACAAGTCCGATGACTCTTTCCGCGCCTTCGTTTACCTTGCCGCTATAGAGGAAAGCGCAGGGAAAAGCAGCCAAAAAACAAGAAAGCGTGCGGCAGAAAAACATGGAAAAGAATCAAATTAATGTGGTAAAATAGACTCCCAAATAAAACAAGAAAAAGGGAGTGTTACTTACCTCATAAAACAGAGACCCTTAACCTGCCTGACATAAGAAAACATCAAAAAACCCAGTAAAATCAACACTTTATGGCAGGCGGGCAAACGGATAATTAAAACCGCGTCCCATTTTTTGTGCTCGCGCACGGAAAGGGGCATAGACGCATGAGCATTCGCTTCTCGCATCTCACGCTCGACTGCATGATTGTTCCTGTCCGTATCCTTGCTTTTTGGGATTTTTAATTCTTTTTTGGAAAGTGAATTTCCGTGGTCGCGCTAACTTTGCGCTTGACAGCGCCTTTGTTTGCGGCTATAATTCAGGAGGATGAATTCAGCGTAAAGGATGGATGGCATGGAGGAAGTGATGCGGGAACGGCGCGTGCGCATTGGCGCGGTCGGCTTGGGCGGGCGCGGGCAGGGGCAGCTGTGGGAATTGATGAGCATTCCCGGCGTGGAGGTGCCCGCCGTTTGCGATATCTACGCCGACCGCGCTGCGGAAGGCGCGGCAAAGGTTCAGGAACGACTTGGAACGCAGCCGACGGTATATTTGGATCACAGTGAAATGCTTGCGAAGGAACGGCTGGACGCTGTTTTGTGCTGCACGACATGGATCACCCACGCCGCGATTGCTGTAGATTGCATGAGGGCGGGCTGCGACGTCGCGATTGAGGTGGGCGGCGCGGCTTCGGAGGATGAATGCCGTGAGATGGTGCGCACCAGCCGTGCGACAGGGAAATTCTGTATGCTGCTGGAAAACTGTTGTTATGACCGAAACGAGATGTCGATTTTCCGCATGGCGCGTGAAGGCGTTTTTGGCGAGCTGGTGCATCTGGAGGGCGGCTACCGGCATGATTTGCGCGATGAAATTGCTTATGGGCGCGAGAACCGGCACGGGCGGCTGCAAAATTTTATTCACCGTAACGGGGAGCTGTACCCGACACACCAGTTGGGACCCATCAGCAAGCTGATTGGCATTAACCGCGGCAATCGTTTTTTGGCTTTGCGGTCGGTGACGAGCAAGGCACGGGGCTTGTGCGCGTTCCTTTTGCGCGAAAAAGGTGCGGAATATGATTTGACCGAGCAGGTGTTTAACCAGGGCGATGTGACGGACACTACCATCACCTGCGCAAACGGCGAAACGATCCATCTCGTGCACGATTGCACGCTTCCTCGGCCTTATTCGCGCGGCTATGCGGTGCAGGGGACGAAGGCGGTATTTCAGGAAGCGCCGCTGGGCGCGGCTGTATACATCGACGGCGTTTCCGCGCTCCACACCTGGGAGGACTTCGAGCCATACTGTAAGCAGTATGAGCATCCGCTTTGGCAGGCATACAAGGACGCCGAGCAGCACGCGGGCGGGCACGGCGGCATGGATTACCTGGTGCTTTCGGCGTTCGTTGAAAGCGTGCGTCTGCAGGCGCCGCCGCCGATTGATGTTTATGATACCGCTGCCTGGATGGCTGTAACTTATCTTTCGGAGCAGTCTGCCGCCATGGGAGGGATGCCCGTTCCTTTCCCCGATTTCACAGACGGGCGTTGGATTGAGCGCGAGCCTTTCCGGCGCGGGCGCTATTGCTTGGAGGAGATTTGCCCGGAATTTTTTGCGTAGGCTTGTGATATAGATGTACATGACAATAAACAACAGTGTTTTGGAGGCGGCGCTATGACCTTTGACGGCTTGTTTGATACATTTCTGCGTTTGGACGGTCCTGTTTTTCAGTGGGTTGAAGCCCACATGCATCCCGGTTCGGGGAATTTTTGGGATAGCTTTTTTTCTATTGTTACCCGCTTGGGTGATGGCGGTGTTTTTTGGATCGTGCTGGCATTGGTGCTGTTCATTCCAAAACGTACGCGCAAGGCGGCGGCGGTGATGGCATGCGCTCTTGCGCTGGACGTTGTGATTACCAACGGCATTCTCAAGGTGCTGTTTGAGCGCCCCCGTCCTTATGATTTCAATTGGGCGGGCAGCGGCTGGGATTTTATCTTCCATCAGCTCGTTGAAAAGGAGCACGATTTTTCCTTTCCCTCCGGTCACACGGGCGTTTCCTTTGCGGGCGCCTTAGGGTTGCTTTTTGGCGCTAAGCGGAAATGGTTTGGCGGTAAGGGTCTGCGGATTTTTGCTGTGCTGTTAACGGTCTTGGCGGCGCTTGTCGGCTTCTCGCGCATCTACATCGGCGTCCATTATGCTACGGATGTCATTGGCGGCGTGCTGGTCGGGCTGGTCTGCGCCGCGTTGGCGGTGCTTGTGTTCCGGCTCATGGAGCCGCTCTTTGACCGTCTGAACGTTAAGCTGGAGCGTAAGCTATCCGGAAAATAAAATTTCAAAAAGAAGGTTTCGTATATGTTGAAAAATATCCCTCCGATTCTTTCCCCCGAGCTGTTGAAAATTTTGGATGAAATGGGGCACAGTGACGAGCTGGTGCTGGCGGATGGGAACTTCCCGGGCACGGCGCTGGCCAAGCGCCTGGTGCGCGCGGACGGTCATGGCTGTAACGAATTGCTGGATGCCATCCTGCAGCTCTTCCCGCTGGATACGTATGTGCAGGCTCCGGTTGCCCTGATGGATAACGGCGACCCTGCCAGCCCGCCGCCCATTTGGGAGAGCTACAGGGCAACGGTTAAAAAGCGGGAAGGCGACCATGGGGTTGAACTGGTGGAGCGGTTTGCGTTTTATGAACGCGCAAAAGCGGCGTTTGCCGTCGTCGCCAGCGGCGAGAGTGCGCTTTATGCCAATATCATCCTAAAAAAGGGTGTGGTGAAGTGAGCAAGCGCTTGCTTGCGGTGGATCTTGGCGCATCCTCCGGGCGCGTGATGTTGGGCAGCTTTACAGGTGAACGTATTGCTTTGGAGGAGTTGCACCGCTTCCCGAATGAGCCTGTTTTGCTGCACGGCACGCTTCATTGGGATGTGCTGCGGCTGCTGCATGAAATCAAGCGCGGTCTGTGCATCGCGGCAGAGCGGGGCGAGAAGATTCATGGCATCGGGATTGATACCTGGGGTGTGGATTTCGGCTTGTTGGATTCTTGTGGGAGGTTGTTGGAAAATCCGGTGCATTACCGTGACGCGCGCAGTTGCGGTATGCTGGAAGAAGCGGAGAAGCGCATTTCCTTGGATGCGCTGTACGCTGCGACGGGTATTCAGCTTTTGGAATTCAATACGGCTTTTCAGTTGCTTTCGGTGCGTTTGCAGCGACCGGAGCTGCTGGCGCGCGCGGCGCGGCTGCTCTTTTTGCCTGATTTGCTTGGCTATTTTTTGACAGGTGAAAAAGTGACCGAGCGCTCGGTTGCCAGCACGTCGCAGCTGCTGGATATTCATACAGGCAGGTTTTCGCAGGAAATTCTGCACGCGTTGGAACTGCCGGAGCATATTTTTGAGCAGCCTACCGCACCGGGGGCTTGCTTGGGGACGTTATTGCCGGAAATTCAGAAGGAATGCGGCTTGCCCGCCGTACCGGTGTTTTCCGTTTGCGGGCACGATACGCAGTCGGCTATCACCGCCGTACCAAGCACGGCGTGCGATTTTGCTTTTTTGAGCAGCGGAACCTGGTCGCTGCTTGGCACGGAGTTGGATGCGCCGTTGATCAATGCGCAAACGCGGCAGTGGAATATTACCAACGAAACGGGCTGCGGCGGTAAGATCGGGTTTTTGAAAAACATTACAGGGCTGTGGCTGGTGCAGGAGTGCCGCCGCCATTGGCGAGCGCACCCCACAGATGCGCAGTTTACGCGGGAAGCTAACCGCACCAAGGACTTCGGCTTCGCGGAGCTGGAGCGTTTCGCGCGTGAAGCCGTGCCTGCGCGGGCGCATATCGAGCCGAACGACCCGTTTTTTACCGCGCCGGGAGATATACCGGGGCGGGTGCGTCAATACTGTGGGCAAACGGCGCAGCCGATTCCTGAAACGGTGGAGGATGTGCTGCGCTGCGTATATGAAAGCCTCGCCCTCGCCTATGGCAAAGCTTTGCAGATCATTCAGCGCTGCACGGGCAAGCGGTATCAAACGCTACATATCATCGGCGGCGGTTCGCGCGACGCGCTGTTATGCCAAATGGCGGCGGATACCTGCGGTATCTCTGTACAAGCGGGACCGGCGGAAGCCACAGTGCTGGGAAATCTTGCGGTACAGTTGTTGGCGCAGGGCGAGCTTGCGGATCTTGCGCAGATCCGTGCCTTGGCTGCGGCGAGCGGCGATGGCGCAATCTATGCACCGCGCGCGCGGAGGTAGCTCTATGCAAGTTATACTGCAGGCCAACGCGAAAATTAATTTGCTGCTGGATGTAACCGGGCGGCGGGCGGACGGTTACCACGAGGTTGCGATGCTGATGCAATCGGTGGACTTGCATGATACCGTTACGCTGCGGCTTGCGGACGCGCCCGGTATTGCGGTTTTTTGTGACGCTCCAAGCGTGCCGGCAGATGAACGTAACGTTGCGTGGAAGGCGGCAAACGCTTTTTTTGCCGCGCTGGGACGCCCGGCGCCCGGTCTTGCGATTGCTATCGAAAAGCGCATTCCTTCCGCCGCCGGTTTGGCAGGCGGAAGCGCGGACGCGGCTGCGGCACTCGAAGGCTTGCGAAGGCTTTTCGCGCCGCAACTGCCGTCGCGTGCGCTGGAAAGCATCGCTCTGTCCGTCGGCGCGGACGTTCCTTTTTGCTTGCGCGGGGGACATTGCCTTGCCACGGGCGTAGGCGAGGTGCTGCGTTCTTTGCCCTGCTTGCCGGCAGCGTCGTATACGCTTGTGCTGGCGAAACCGGCGTGCGGTGTCGCCACAGGTGAAGCCTACGTCCGCATTGACGCACTGACCGAGCTTGGGCATCCCAATGCTGCGGCGGCGTTGCGCTGCGCCGAAGCGGAGGATTGGGATGCACTCTTTCCGCTATGCGGCAATTTGTTTGAACAAGCCTTGCCGCTGGAGATGGCGCAAAGGCTTGCAAAAATCCGGAAGACTATGTGGGCACGGGGCGCAAAATTGGCGCAGATGAGCGGTTCGGGATCCACCGTGTTCGGAATATTTGACAGTGAGGCGCAGGCACGGAGCTGTGCAAATGCTCTGCGTGCGCAGGTGGATTTGCAGGTTTTTGTTTGCCACGCTGCCGCTGCGGGCATTGTGTGAGGAAGGAAGCATCATGGTTGGAGAGCTTTATGCGGCGACAATGCGTTTCCATGAAAGCGTTCTTGGCGCGGAAGGCTGCCTGCGCGAGGACGCGCCTGTGCGGTTCATCCGGAATCCACTGTTGGGCAAGCCGATGCCGGGCTGCGCGCGCGTGGTGGATTGCCTTTCGGTTGAAACCATACGCGAATAAGACTTTTGTGGGGTTTGTTATGCGATTGCTGATTGTTACAGGTCTTTCGGGAGCGGGAAAATCGCGCGCTGTGAATGCGCTGGAGGATTTCGGCTGGTTTTGCGTCGATAATTTGCCGCCACGCCTGACGCTCATCTTTGCCAAGCTTCTCAGCGAGGGGGATCAAAACCGCAGCCGCGTCGCCGTGGTGATGGATTCCCGCGCGGGTGGCGCGTTCTTGGATGTTTTCTGGGCACTGGATAGCCTTCAGTCGGAGGGTTATGCTTTTGAACTGTTATTTTTGGATGCTTCGGACGCTGTTTTGGCGCGGCGCTACAAAGAAACGCGTCGCCAGCATCCTTTGGGCGCGCAAAACCCAACGCTGGGTTTGCAGGAAGCGATTGCCTCTGAGCGCCGCCTGCTCGCGCCGTTGCGCGCGCGTGCGGATCTTTATGTGGATACCTCCGCGCTTGGCTCGGCGGAGCTGCGCGACCGTATCGCAGAGCTGTTTGCCCAAGGGCGCGAAGCGCAGATGCGTGTGCATATCAATTCCTTTGGGTTTAAACATGGTGCGCCGGGGGATTCCGATTTGCTTTTTGATGTGCGCTGTTTGCCAAATCCCTTTTATGTTCCGGAACTAAAGGAGAAAACGGGCTTGGGTACGGAAATTGAGAGCTATGTATTTTCATTTCCGGAAGCCGGCGCGCTGTTTGCGAAAATATTGGATATGCTGCTGTTTTTGCTGCCGCTGTATCAGAAGGAGGGGAAAAGCAGCTTGGTGATCTCCGTTGGCTGTACGGGCGGCAAGCATCGCTCTGTGCTGTTTGCGCGGCGCTTGGGCGAAGAGTTGCAGGGCGCCGGCTATGCGGCGCATATAACGCATCTGCATTTGAAGGCGCCGCAATAAATATTTGAAAAAATCTTTTGAAAATCCTGCCCCAATCGGCGAACGCTTGCAGTAGCGGACTTTTCAGCCCTTATCCGGGGAGCGTGAGGCTCCCCGTTCCAAGCGGTATTCCAAGATTTTTTGTAATTTTTTCGGTCAGTTCCAGCTTGTGCCCCATATCCAAGAACGCAAGTGGTTGTAGAATACGGTGACGTTGATTTCGCGAAACCATGCGCCATCTTTCGCGCTCCAAACCTTGTTTACGCTAATCCAGCCGTAGACCCCGCCCCTGTTGGCTGAAAATTTTTGTGGGAGAGAAAAAAGGGTTAGAGGTTTGGGTGGGGAAAACCCTCTGACTTACGGCCAGAGGTGAAGCACTGCTTGATTGCGCCGGGTGGTAATTTCAATCAGGTGGCTTTCGTGGGTGACTTTGCCGTAGCGGTCAAAAACGGTTGGCATTTTGGTGTAGGCAAAGCGGACAAAGCCTAGATTGAGGGTTTTTCTGGCTGGTTTCGGCTTGGGGCGGTGCAAAGTAAAGATAACTCGCGCCTGATAGGTTTGCTTGGGTTGTGCGTTATGTTTTTTCATGCAGCCGACCACCGCAGGGGCGGCCAGAAGTGCAAGGGCGCGCAGCGTTTATGAAACCCTTGCAGTTCTGGGCGGCTCTGCTACTCTCGGCGAAAGAAAAGACGCAAAAAAGCCTTGAAAAAGGCTTGACATATCGGTAAAAATAGAGTATACTGAACAAAATATGGAGCCGCGCACGACTAAAGGTCAAGCGATGATATTGGGGTCAAATCAAGAGGGGTGAACATTTGGGCGAACGGCACACATAGGACAAAGCCTTGATTTACTTAGGTTTTGGTTGTCTACAACATCACTAAATATCCGGGTGTGGCGCAGTTGGTAGCGCGCTTGACTGGGGGGCGCTAAAGTCCAATTTTTAGCCATTGAATATCAACCATTTCAATAAAGCGAAGCGGACTTGTCCTTGTAATGCAAGGCTTGGTCGCTTTTTGTTTTCGGTGGGGCGGCTTGTCTGGTGCCTGAATGGACAAATAACGCCTCTTAACCCACCACTAATATTCTTAGGGGATAAGCGACATTTTTTAATCCTTCGCCCCATATCTATCATAGCAGAGAGGTTGTGGTAGATGTGGTCAGGAAGAAAGCGGTGGTTATCCAGCCCAGCACGGAGAAAACGCTGGATGAGGCATTTAGCCACTTCATCCAAGCACGGCGGGCGCTAAATGCCTCCGAGGAAACCATCAAGTATTACCGGCGTGAGTTCAAATGTTTTTTGGAGTTCTTTGGCGAGGGGCGGCAGTGCGCGGAGGTCAACAGCGGAACACTCTTAGAGTATCTGGACTACCTTAGAGAAGAAAAACCCGATTTAGCCGAAAAAACTGTCCAGACCTATATTAAGGGGCTGCGGGTCATCTTCTACTACTTCATGCAAAACGAATGGATGGAAGAGTTTAAGATTACCCTCCCCCGCGCCGAGGAAACGATAAAAGAGGTGTACACCGACTACGAGGTGGCCCAGCTTATCAAGAAGCCCAACCTCAAGACCTGCAACTTTACCGAGTTGCGGAATTGGGCGATGGTGTGTTATTTTCTCTCCACCGGCAATCGGCTAAGCACGGTGGCTAGTATTCGGGTGAGTGATGTTCGTTTGCAGGACGGCGAAATTTTTATCAGGAAAACCAAACAAAAGAAACAATACATTATCCCCATTTCCAGCGGGCTAAAAGAAGTTTTGCAGGAATACCTACGTTACCGCAAGGGCGGACCGGACGATTTTTTATTTTGTAGTGTCTATGGTGAACAGTTTACCAAAGATACTATGGGCGAAGTTTTACGGCTTTACAACAATAGTCGAGGCGTGGAAAAAACGGGTATCCATTTGTTTAGACACACTTTCGCTAAAAACTGGATTATGAACGGCGGCGATATTTTTCGACTGCAAAAGGTGTTGGGCCACTCTACCCTCGATATGGTGAAGCAGTACGCCAACCTTTACGGCGCGGATTTGAAGCGGGATTATGACCAATTTAGCTTATTTGACCGGGCTAAAGCTAGCGGTGAGCAACATAAAACCCAGCAGGTGAAAATGCGAAAATAAGGTAACTTTATCTTGCTATATCCGTCTTTCTACCCCAACTGCCAGAGGACACCATAGCTACAGGGAACCCCTAAAGGGGTTGAGGCGAAACCCGCTTTTACTTTCGGCGCGTTGTCCCGATTTCTCCCGGCGCGTCCTGCACCCTAACGGCTATCTCACCTCCCCGATACTCGGAAAGTAGGGAGCTACCGTCCGTTGGGCGCGGTTGCTGCTCCTCTATTGGTTGACTGCCATTGGCATACCGCAGCACAGTCCCCCACCAAACAGGGTTATCCCTCTTTTTTTTATACCGCTGTGTTTCGCGGTTGCACTTAAAATGAAACAAAATCCGGGATAAAGGCGTTTGGTTGCCCGATTGATTATTGACTTTTAGGCAAAAAGTGTTATAATCTATGTAGATTTTGTTTTTAGGCAAAAACAATGGTGATAGTACAATTAACAGTTGACAAGTTGGCCTAAGTCAAGAATATCAAGGGTTTTGAGCTCGCTTACTTTTTTGGTAAAAATTCCGCTTTGCTGAATCAACATGTTGTATATA
>JAITGE010000016.1 GCA_031280825.1 Oscillospiraceae bacterium
GAACGCTCCGCGCTTTCGGTGTTTCGTTCCATCGGCGCGGGGGTCGGCGCTTTGCCCGCCGCCGTTTTGCTCCCGCTGTTTGTGTATTCTCCCAATGCGCAGGGCGAAAAATTCTTGGATTACGCGCGCTTTTTCCCTGCTGTTTGCGTCATGGCGATTGCTTCGGCATTGATTTTTGTTTTGAGCTACAAGCTCACCCGGGAGCACGTCGCACCGCCCGCCGCCGCGCAAAAGCCGGAGCTGCGCAGGACGCTGTGTGTTCTCTTGCGCAACCGTCCCTTTTGGATTCTATGCTTGGCTTCCATGTTGCTGATCGGGCTGACGCTCTATATGCAAACCATCAATGGCTATCTGTTTAAGGATTACTTTAAAGCGCCGAATTTGCTTAGCCTGTACGCCGTTTTTACGTACTTGCCTATGGTTTTGCTCCTGCCGGTTCTCGGCAAGCTTGCGCACCGATTCGGCAAAAAGGAGCTTTGCGCCGCTGGGGCACTGCTTTCTGCCACGGTAAATCTGGCTGCGTTTTTCGCCAAGATACACGATTCCGGCACATACCTTATTGTTCAGTTCATCAGCGGGTTGGGCATGAGTTTTTTTACGCTGGAGGTTTGGGCGCTGGTGACGGACGTGATCGATCACCAGGAACGGCTTTCGGGGCAGCGGGAAGAGGGTACGGTATACGCGTTTTATTCCTTTACCCGTAAACTGGGGCATACCCTTGCGGGGTCGGGCGGCGCCTGGGCGTTGGCAAGAATCGGCTACAAGGTTGCCGAGCGCGGTTTGCCGCCGCCGGTACAGGATCCCAATGCCATTGCGCAAATGTATTCCGTCGCAACGGCGGCTCCCGCTGTCTTTTTTCTGCTGATGTTCGCGCTGCTGGCATTCGCCTATCCCTTAAGCAAGCGGAAGCTGGCAAGCTTGGCGCAGAAGATATAATACTTATAGAAATGAGGTTCATCTATGCACAGTAATCCTATTTTTATCGGGCTGGATATCGGTACCTCTAGCTGCAAGGCGATGGCAATTGACACAAACGCACAACTGTTGGGCAGCGCGGCGGTCGAATACCCCTGCTATGCCCCGCAAGCCGGTTGGAGCGAGCAGCACGCCTCAGATTGGTGGGAAGGCACGCAGGCGGCGCTCCAAAAGCTGCTCTCAACGCTGGATATTTCGCGTATTGCGGGCTTGGGGCTTTCCGGGCAAATGCATGGTATGGTGGCGCTGGATGCCGCGCTGCAGCCGTTGCGCCCGGCGATCCTTTGGAACGACCAGCGCACCGCCGCCCAATGCGCCGAAATCACCGAGAAGGCCGGCGGCGAAGCGGGGCTGCTTGGGATGACCAACAATCCCATGCTCACCGGCTTTACGGCGGGCAAAATCCTTTGGTTTCGCGAAAATGAGCCGGAGCTGTTTGTCAAGACCAAATATGTTGTTAATCCGAAGGATTACATACGCTTGCTGCTCACGGGCGAGCTTGCGATGGATGTTTCCGACGCCTCCGGCACAGGGCTGTTTGATGTGCGGAACCATTGCTTTTCATCCGTGCTTTTGGAACGGCTGGCGTTGCCCGCGTCGCTCTTTCCGCAAGTGCTCGAATCCGCCGACCTCGCCGGTGAGGTGACGGCGCAGGCAGCCGCGTTAACCGGCTTGCCCTGCGGGCTGCCGATTGTTGCCGGCGGCGGCGACGCCGTGCTTTCCGCGTTGGGGATGGGGCTGGGCGGTGCAAGCCAGGTTGCCGTAACGCTCGGAACCTCCGGCGTGGTTGCGCGGCATTGCGCCTCTTTTTTTGTTAATGAGGGCGCAAAGCTCCAGTTTTCCCGCGCCTGCCTGCCGGGGCTGTTTCACATTATGGGCGTGACGCTCTCGGCGGCGGGTTCATACCAATGGCACGAATCCATGCTGGGCGATGCCCGTTTGCCTACGCGCGGGGAACGCTATAAGGCATTGGATGCCGAAGCCGCGCAATCGCCGCCCGGCGCGAACGGCGTTCTGTTTTTGCCCTACTTGAGCGGTGAACGCTGCCCTTTGAATGACCCCGGGGCGAAAGGCGCTTATTTTGGGCTGCGCAGCTCCACTACGCGCGGCGACCTCAACCGTGCCGTGATGGAGGGCGTCGCGTTCTCGCTGCGGCAAGTCTATGCGCTGATGGCGGCATCCACAGGAACAGCCGAGCGGCTTGTTTTGGCGGGCGGCGGTGCGGTTAGCCCGCTTTGGCGGCAGATTGTCGCCGATATTTTTGGTCTGCCTGCCGTGACGCTGGAGGCAAGTGAGGAAGGCAGCGGTTTTGGCGCGGCATTGCTCGCGGCACTGGGCTTGGGGGCGATAGAAAGTGCAGAAGCCGCTGCGGCAAAGCTTCGGCAAAAAACAGAAACGCTTCCGCAAGTGCAGAATGCATCCGTTTATGCGGAGCGCTTTGCGCAGTACTGTGCTCTTTACCCCGCTTTGCGGGCCGAAAAGGGCAAGGAGAGTATTGCGTGAACGCCAATATTTTCCACCCTGCTTACGATAACAGTATTCTCGGAACTCCAAATTCAATTTTAGCCCATTACGGAGCAAAACCGCATCACGCGACTTTGCCGGTTTTGGATGATAGGTTGCGTCATGGCTACAAGAATGTCGTCCTCTGGGTGTTGGACAGCATGGGATGGGTTTTTGATGAAAAACTGCGTTGCGCAGCTGAGTTCCGTTTATCAGTTACAGCGAGCGCACGAAAGCGAACATCGTGCTGTTCGATAAGCAGCTCGAGCAGCTTGCCGCGAATTTGACCGATACAGTGCTGATCGTCACCGCTGACCACGGATTGACTGACATACAAATGCTTGATATAGCAGACTATCCCGAAATATGGGAGTGTTTGTCCGCTCATCCGGCAAGGGAATCTCGCAGTTTATCCTTCTTTGTTAAGCCGGAATATCAGGATATATTCCCGGAACAGTGGAACGGTGTGTTCGGCAGAGATTTTCAGCTGATAACAGGAGCGAAAGCTTTTGAATCCGGCATTTTCGGTTGCGGCGCTGCGCATAAACGTTCAAAAGATTTTTTGGGTGATTATGTCGCGTCGGCCGTCGGAAGCTCTCTCTATGGTATAAAAACAATGTTTGATTGAACGATAGGACAAAACCCGGACTTGCTGATTCTCTGTTCAGCAAGTCCGGGCTTTTCTTATCGTTGAAACCCGCCGGCATAGCCGGGGGTCATACTTGCAGGGATGCGCTCATATTCGCACCATGCAAATTCGCGAACCCAGTTCAAAACTGACATCCACACTTTTTGCACTTATACCGTTGTTCGCCCCGTACAAAGCCCGAAATGGAAGGAAAAATGTTTTTGGGTCACATCATTGACAAACGCAGATCGAAGTGAAAAAAATCGCTGTTCGCTCTTTACTTTTTGCCGCGCAGATGTTAAAATACTACTTAGCAAAATCTGAACTAAAAATACGCTGGTGAAAGGTGCGGGAAACATGGACGAAAAAACGGGGCGGAAAAGACTGCGCGTGGCGGTGATTGGCTGTGGGAGCATTGCCAACGCGGCGCATATTCCAAATTATGTTGCCAACGAAGGGGTGGAGATTAAATATTTTTGCGATATCATCCCGGAACGCGCGGAAAAAGCCGTGAAAAAATATGCGTGCGGCAAAGCGGTGACGGATTATCACGATTTTTTGAAGGACCCGGAGCTGGACGCCGTTTCCGTTTGCACGCACAATGACATGCACGCGCCCATTTCGATTGATTTTCTCCGTGCTGGCAAGGATGTGTTGTGCGAAAAGCCTGCCGCGCGGACGCTTCCGGAAGCTCTCGAGATGCAGCGTATTGCGCACGAGACCGGGCGGTTGCTTGTTATCGGTGTCGTGAACCGCTTTGGGGCATATAACAATCTGGTTAAGAAGATGATCGCGCGCGGTGATTTGGGCGAGGTGTATCACGTGTTCGCCAGCTTTCGGCGTTATCGCGGTATCCCCGGCTTGGGCGGTGATTTCACGCGCAAGGCTTGCTCCGGCGGCGGCGTTTTGATTGATATCGGTGTGCACAATTTGGATGTAATCCTTTATTGCTGCGGAGAGCCGAAGCCTGTTACGGCAAGCGGCGAAGCGTATTGCAGGCTGGGGCGCGACATTGCCGGCTATACCTATTTGGATATGTGGGCGGCAGACAGCGGCCGCGGCGGCGACCGCGTTTATGATGTGGATGATTTCGTAACCGGCTTGGTGCGCACCACGGGACCGACCATCACCTTTGAGGGCGCATGGGCGCAAAACATCGGCGACGAGAACGAAAAAAGCTTTATCGATTTTCTGGGCGACAAGGGCGGCATCCGCATGAATTATACGGGTGATTTTACCTATTACTCCGCGCAGGACGGCGCGCTCACGGCGCAGAAGTTCAGCATGAAGAGCGAGGATTTCTACAAAACGGAGATCAACGCTTTTGTTGCAAGCTGCCTGGAGGGCGCGCCGAACCAGGCACATATTGATTATGCTGTGCAAACGTCAAAAATCATGGATGCGATCTACCGTTCCAGCGAGCAGCACAGGGAGATTGTTCTGGATTGAGGGGTTCAGCTATCTGACCGGGAGGGGGATGCTTTTTTATGAAGAACGGATTGCGCAGGGTGGCGTTGCTGTGCCTGACCTTGGCGACGGTAACGGGAACGCTTGCCGGCTGCAAAAGGAAGGAGCCTGTAAAGCTGGAGGCGAAGGGACGCATTGTTGTTTTTGCGCCGGAGGAGGCGTCGCTCCGCACGGAAATTGACGCCGCGCGGGTGCTCCGCAGCCGTTTTGTCGATCAGAGTATGCTCCCCCTGCAGCACATGACGGTCGCTCAAATGAACAGCTTGCGCGATTATTCGGCTAAGGCGATGGAAGTGATGAATGGGCAGAAGGACAAGGGCACGGCGCTGCAGGCTGCCGTGTTCGCGCCCGGATTTTCCGGCGCGGCGGCGGCGGCCGTTCAAGTGAAGCGGGATTTTTCCGGGCTGCCTGTGGCAGTGTGCCAGCCGCAGGGGCTGGCTGCAAGCTACAGCATGTCGGCGGCGTTGGTGCTGCAATATGATGACGTCGCAATGGCGGAAGCTGTTACGAGCGCATCGGCGAGGCTGGGCGCGCAGGCGCTCTATTACCTTACCAGCACGCGTACCGTCGGCTATGAAAGCACAAAAGTCTTCCTGCAGACACTGCAGACCGCTTGTAAAGCGAATGGAATTCAGCTGCATCTGCAGGAGGTGCACGACGTTTTGCAGGATGGAAAGGAAACGGCGCAGGCGGATATTACGCAAGTCGCGGCGCGTGCGTTGGAGCAATACGGCGAGGGGAATTTTGCCGTCTATGCCAGTGACCGTTTTGCCAGTGAAATCGTGGCGGTTGAGGTTTTGAAGCGTCATGGCATCCTGCCGGGCGTGGGCGGCGGCACACCCTTTGAGGGTATTCCGGCGGCTCTGAGCGTGGATATGAAGGGGCATGAAGCAGACGCCGCCTACGCGCTGGAGCAGTGCAAGCTGTTGGGCGAAAGCCAGGGTTTGAACGGGAACTATGCGCTCTGGCAAGCATCCTTGCCCGCCTTGCTGCTTGAAACGGCGGTGCGCTGCGTGAATAATCTCGAAAAAGGCACGGTGGCAGCGCCGGAGCAGGTCGAAGCTGCCTTTGTCGCAGCCAAGGAAGCATTGGGCGTGGAAGCGACTTTGACGCGTGACGAAACGCAGGCAAACCTTTACCGCGTCAGCTGCGCGCTGCAATAACGCATAACAGTCATATACAACATGGAATAAGGGAGCGGCGATGTTAAAATACAAACGCGTATTGCTTAAGCTTAGCGGCGAAGCGCTGGCCGGCAAGCAAGGGAGCGGCATTGATTTTTCTGTTGCGGAGGCGATTGGCGCGCAGTTGAAGGATTGCATCGCCGCCGGTGCGCAAATCGCCGTCGTCGTGGGCGGCGGGAACTTTTGGCGCGGCAGGGCAGGCGGCGGCATGGATGCTGTCCGTGCGGATCAAATGGGGATGCTGGCGACGATGATCAACGCCATTGCCCTGACGGATACGTTTGAACAGGCGGGCGTGCCGGTGCTGTTGCAGGCAGCCTTTCAGATCCCGCAGGTTGCGCCGTCGATTCATAAGGCGTCGGCAGTGGAAGCGTTGGAAGCGGGGAAGGTGGTTCTTTTCGGCGGCGGCACGGGCAATCCCTTTTTCACAACGGATTCGGCGGCGGCGCTTTGGGCGGCGGAAATTGAGGCCGAAGCCGTACTGAAGGCGACAAACGTGGATGGCGTATACGACAGCGACCCAAAACAGAATCTGGCGGCGGTGAAATATGATACTCTGACCTTGACGGAGGTTCTGGAACGCCGTTTGGGTGTAATGGACGCCACGGCGGCGGCGCTTTGCCAAACGCGGCGCATCCCGATGGTTGTATTCGGGCAGGCGGAGCCGGCAAATATCCTGCGGGTGCTGCACGGCGAAGCGATCGGCACAACGGTAACCGCATAGGAATGCAAACAAAGGAACGGTTATATAATTACACCAAAGGAGGTTTTTTTGGATGGATGCGATGCTCAGCGATGTGAACGCAAAAATGGAAAAAACGATGCAGGCTTTAAGGGCGGAATTTGCGGGAATCCGGGCGGGGCGGGCAAATCCCGCTGTGCTGGATAAGATCCGGGTGGATTATTACGGAACGCCAACGCCTATTAACCAAATGGCGGCGGTTGCGGTTGCTGAGGCGCGGATTTTAACCATTCAGCCCTGGGACGCTTCAACTGTGCGGGCGATCGAAAAGGCGATTCAAAGCTCGGAGATCGGCATTCACCCGCAGAGCGACGGGCGCGTGATCCGTTTGACCTTCCCGCAGCTGACGGAGGATCACCGCAAGGGGATCGCGAAGGACATCAAGCATATGGCGGAGGAGGCTAAGGTTTCTGTGCGCGGCGCGCGGCGCGATACAATCGAAAAATTAAAAAAGCAGCAAAAAGCGGCGGAGCTGACGGAGGATGACCTGAAGGATCTGGAGAAAGAGCTTCAGGATATCACGGATAAGCACGTGAAGGAGATCGACTCTATCGCTGCGGCAAAGGAAAAAGAGGTCTTGGAGGTTTGAGCGGCGGGGAAAGCAAGCTTTTGCCGCGCCATGTCGGCATCATTATGGATGGCAACGGGCGCTGGGCGAAGCAGCGCGGTTTGCCGCGCACGGAGGGGCATAAAGCGGGGGTTGCGGTGTTTGAGCGCATCTGCGAATATGCCGCTGATTTGGGTGTCCCTGCGTTGACCTTTTACGCTTTTTCTACCGAAAATTGGGTACGCTCGGCGGAGGAAGTTGCCGGGATCATGGAGCTTTTCAGGTGCCAGCTGCAAAAGGCACACCGGCGCGCGGCGGAAAATGAAGCCAAGCGCTGGCGCATTCGCTACATCGGCGATTTGGAGCCGGGAGGTCCCGTTCCGGCGGATATTATCGATTTGCTGCGCGACATGGAGCGCAAGGCGATGGATAAAGATCGCACAGTGGTCAACATCGCCGTGAATTATGGCGGGCGGCAGGAAATTCTTCGCGCCGCGCGCCGCCTGGCAGTTTTGGCGCAAAGCAACGCGATCGCGCCGGCGGAGCTTTGTGAGCAGGATCTTGAGGACGGCTTATACACCGCCGGGCAGCCGCCGCTGGACTTGATCATTCGTCCCAGCGGCGAGCAAAGGCTTTCCAATTTCATGCTTTGGCAAAGCGCTTATGCCGAACTGTGGTTTTCGGATGTTTTGTGGCCGGATTTCACGGAACAGCATTTTGACGCCGCATTGGCGGCGTTCGTGCGGCGCGGTCGCCGGTTTGGCGCCACCGGGGAAGATGAAAAGGGATAGGGGGGGACACAATGAAAATTCGCATTATTACAGGTTTATTTTGGGCTGCCGTTGCGATTACGGCGCTGGTGAAGCTGGATTCGCCGTTGCTGGGGATTTTGCTCATCCCGTTCACTGCCATGGCTTGTTACGAGATCTGCCATGTGGCTAAAATAAAGAATAAAGCCCTGCTTTGGCTGGCGGTTGCCGTGGCGGCGCTCGTTCCGCCCTATATGGAGCATCATTGGCGACTGCCCGCTTTTTTGCAGCTTCGCCCGGTCGCTTTGGTTGCGGTGCTTGCCGCCGTGTTTTGTGTGCTGGCGCTTGTCAAATCGGAGCAAACGCGTTTTGAGCACATTCTCTTTGCTGTTTTGGGTGCGGTGGTGGTGCCGGCGGGATTATCCTCGCTTACGGTTTTGCGGGATTTGATTATGACCGCGCAGCGCGCAATGGTTGCAGCCGAACCAACGGCAGTGTTCATACTGTCGGTGTATATGTTGTTTTTTACCTTCTGCTGCGCGTGGCTGACGGATACCTTTGCCTATTTTGTGGGCAGCAAGCTGGGCAAGCACAAGCTTGCGCCCAAAATCAGCCCCAAAAAGACGGTGGAGGGCGCAATTGGCGGGATGCTTTGCACACTTATAGCAAACCTGGGCTTTGCGTTGCTTTTCAACAATTTGTTTTTGCAGGGTGTCTACAAGGTGAATTTGGTTGGCATTGCCCTGTTGACGATACCGCTATGCATGATCTCTATACTGGGTGATTTGTGCTTTAGTTTAATGAAGCGAAATTTTGACACAAAGGATTTTGGCAGGTTCTTCCCCGGGCATGGCGGGGTGATGGATCGTTTTGACAGCCTTGTGGTGGTTGCGCCCGGTTGTGCGCTGTTGCTGCAATGGAGCCTGGATCATGGATTTGCGCTTTTTTACAGGCAGGTGACGGAATGGGCTTAACGGTTTTGGGTTCGACAGGCTCCATTGGCAGGCAAACCCTTGCGGTCGCCCGTGCGCTGGGCATGGAGATTACTGCGTTAACGGCGCACAGCAACATGAAGCTGCTGGAGGAGCAGGCGCGGCAATATAAGCCTGCTGCGGTTGCCGTGGCGAAGGAAGCGGCGGCAAAGGCGCTGCGCTTGGCGCTTGCCGACACGGGCGTCAGGGTGCTGGCGGGTGCGGCGGGCGTAGAAAGCTGCGCCGCTATGCCTGCGGATTGTGTACTGAACGCACTGGTTGGCGTGGCTGGCTTGCCGGCGACCCTGGCGGCTCTGCGAGCCGGCAATCGTTTGGCGCTGGCAAACAAAGAAAGCCTTGTGGCGGGCGGCGCGCTGGTGACCAAAACCGCGTCTGAGATGAAAACACCGGTTTTGCCTGTGGATAGCGAGCATTCGGCAATTTACCAAGCCATGCAGGGCTGTGCGGATTTACGAAGTATCCGCCGCATGATACTGACGGCTTCCGGCGGTACGTTTTTTGGAAAAACCGCCGCAGAGCTAGCAAATGCGACGGTGGAACAGGCGCTCTGTCACCCAAACTGGCACATGGGCGCGAAGATTACCGTTGATTGTGCGACCATGATGAACAAGGGCTTTGAGATTATTGAAGCGGTATGGCTTTTCGGGATCACAGAGGATCGCGTGGATGTGCTGGTTCACCGGCAAAGCGTGGTGCATTCCATGCTGGAATATGTGGACGGCGCGGTGCTGGCGCAGCTGGGCGCGGCGGATATGCGCCTGCCGATTCAATATGCGCTCACCTATCCGCAGCGGCTGCCTTGCCCTGCGGAGCGGTTGGATTGGGCAAAATGGGGTACGCTAACCTTCGAACCGCCGGACGACGCGACGTTCCCGGCGTTGGCGCTGTGCCGCACGGCGGTGCGCCGGGGCGGGCTTGCGTCTGCAGCGCTCAACGGCGCGAACGAGACGGCAAACCTGTTGTTCCGGGAGGGGAAAATCCGTTTTCCGCAAATCACTGAGCTTGCCGCCGGCGCAATGGAAACTGCGGCGCCCGGTCAGGCGGATTCGCTGGGAAGCATCCTTGCCGCCGACGCGGCGGCGCGGGAATATGTTTACACAAGCGTTGGAAGGAGCTGAGGAACATCACACTGGCAGTGAGTATCGGCGCGATTTTGGGGAAGGCGTGGCCTTTTTTGGTTGCGGTTCTCTTTTTCGGGTTTTTAATTTTGACGCATGAAATCGGGCATTATGGCACGGCGAAGGCGTTTAAGGTGCGCGTCAATGAGTTTTCGCTGGGCATGGGTCCGCGCTTGCTCAAGTTCCGCAAAGGGGAAACGCTTTATAGCCTCAAGGCGATCCCGTTCGGCGGTTCTGTGTTGATGGAAGGCGAGGACGCGGACACGGAAGACGCGCGGGGCTTTTTGAAACAGAAGGCATGGAAGCGCTTCTTAATACTGGTTGCGGGCGCGACGGTCAATCTGATTTGCGGCGTGCTGATTACCGTGATTCTTGTCGGCATGGCATCGTTGGTTGGCACGGCGCGGGTGCATTCTTTCCGTGAGGACGCAACGAGCAACCAGACTGCGGGTGGTCTGCGCGCGGGCGACGAAATTCGAAAGATCAATGGGCAGCGCGTGATTTCCAGCATTGATGTAGGCTTTCTGCTTTCCCGCGATCACGATGGGAAGGTGGATGTGCTGGTGCGGCGCGGGGGCAACACGGGGGAAGTTCTTCTCAAAGACGTCGTTTTTCCGACAGAGACGCTGGAGAATGGGCAGGTCGTTACGCTGCAGGATTTTTCGCAGTTGGGTATTGGGCGTGATCAGGTTTCAAAGCCCAAGTACGCTGGGATCGTCCTGAGCGAAGGGCTGCGAGAAAGCGTATCCACCGTGCGTCTGGTGTGGCTGAGCCTGTTGGATATGGTGACGGGCAAGTTCCGCTTTTCGGATATGGCCGGTCCTGTGGGGATCGTGCAGACGATCTCCGATCAAGCGCAGCAGGCGCAGGAAAGCAGTGGGAATAAGGAAGCGTTTTCAAAGGCGCTGCAGAGCCTGCTGTTCTTGTTCGCACTGATTTCGATCAATGTTGGCGTGATGAATTTGCTGCCTATCCCCGCGCTGGATGGTGGACGCATCTTCTTCTGCTTGGTTGAAATGATTTTCCGCAAGCCCATCCCCAAAAAGCTTGAAGCCGTCGTGCACGGCGCGGGAATGCTGCTGCTGCTGGCATTCATGGTTGTTATCTCATTTTCGGATATTCTCAATTGGGTGCAGGGCAAGCGATAGGAGTGTGATGCTATGGAACGGCGGGCAAGCCGAAGGGTTACGGTTGGCGGCGTGCCTTTGGGCGGCGGTGCGCCGGTTACAGTGCAATCAATGCTCAATTGCCCGGCACACGACATCTCCGGCAGCGTGGAGCAGGCGCTGCGCTTGGAACGCGCGGGCTGCCAAATTCTGCGTGCCGCCGTGCCGGATCGGGCATCCGTTCCGCTGGTCGCAGCGCTCAAGGAGCATTGCGCAATCCCGATTGTTGCGGACATTCATTTTGACTATCGCCTAGCGCTGGAAAGCGTTGCGGCGGGCGCGGATAAAATCCGTATCAATCCCGGCAATATCGGTAGCGCGGAGCGTGTGCGGCAGGTCGCGGTTGCGTGCCGCGCCAAAGGCGTGCCGATTCGTATCGGAGTAAACAGTGGCTCGTTGGAAGCGGAATTGCTTGCCAAGCATGGCGCGCCGACGCCGGAGGTCATGGTCGAGAGCGCGTTGGGGCACATCCGCTTGCTGGAGGACTGCGATTTTGGCGATATTGTCGTATCGCTTAAATCTTCCGGCGTGGAAGCAACGGTGCAGGCTTATACTTTGCTTGCCGCGCGCTGCGATTATCCGCTGCATCTGGGCATCACCGAAGCCGGGACAGCGCGGATGGGGCTTGTGAAATCCGCTGTTGGCATTGGAAGCCTGCTGCTGCACGGCATTGGCGACACTGTGCGTGTTTCGCTTACCGCCGCACCTGAGGAGGAGATCGCCGCCGCGTCGGATATTTTGCAGGCGCTTGGTTTGGGCGGTTGCCGCCCGAATATCATTTCGTGCCCGACCTGCGGGCGGACAAGGATTGATTTGATCGCCTTGGCAAGGGCTGTGGAGGAAAGGCTTGCAGGCAGCAGAAAAGCCGTTACCGTCGCGGTCATGGGCTGCGCGGTTAACGGTCCGGGCGAAGCGCGGGAGGCGGACATTGGTCTGGCCGGCGGTGACGGGTGCGTACTGCTCTTTCGCAAGGGGGAAATCCTGCGCAAAATTCCCGAATCGGAAGCCCTTGACGCACTTATGGCAGAGATTGAGAAGCTCTGAAAACAAGAAAGGAAGCAACTGCTTTGGCTTACATACCGCTTTGGGAGTTTTTCGGAAATTGCTTGCCGGGTGTGGAGTTCCCGGTCGAAACGCAGGGCTTGTGCGTTGCTCCGCAGGTAGACGCGCGTGCGCGGACGATGCATTTGGATTTGCGTTCAGGCAGTTGGGTCAGCCCGGAAGCGGTGGAATTGCTATGCAAAAACATTGCCGAAGCAACGAATTGCACCCGCGTGAGCCACGGGTTGCGCTTTGCGCCGGAATGCTTTGGAGAACATTGCCGGGATTGGATTTTTCGCAAGCTGCGGGAGGAAATCCCGGTTGCCAACGGCTTTTTGCGTGGCGCGGAGCTATCGGCTGAAGCGGGAAGGCTTTGCCTGCGGGTGCGCAAGGCGGGCGCGGGCGTGCTTGCCGGCGCCGGCGCGGCACAGTGGCTGGAGCGATTTTTGTTGGCGCATTTTGATCTGCGTGTGCAGGCAATGCTGGAAATTTTAGAGGACGCGGAAAGCACGACGCCCTGCGCGCACGCCGAGTCGCTACGTCTGCAAAAGGTGGAGGAAAAGCCCGCGCCGCAGCCGAAGGCAAAGGTGCCGAAGCAGAATACAGCATATGCGGAGCTTCCCTTTAGCAGCAAGGAGCAAAAGCCGCTTTACGGTTCGCATATTCACACGCGTCCGCGCCCGATCGCGGAGCTGAATCCTGTGGAGGGCAGCGCGACCATTTGGGGCGAGGTGTTTGGGTATAGGGAAATCACAACCAAAGACGGGCGTAAAAAGATACTTGTTTTTAACGTGACGGATGGGACAGGCTCTTTTCCGTGCAAAATCTTTGAAGATATCGACCATTGCGAGGCGCTGTGCAAGAATATTCAGGATGGCGCGTGCTTGCTTTTGCGCGGGAGCTTTGTGCTTGATAAATTCAGCGGTTCGCATTGCCTGCAGCCCAAGGCGGTGCAGTGTGTTGAGAAGAAGGTGGAGCAGGATACTGCGCCTGAAAAGCGCGTGGAGCTGCACTTGCACACCAATATGAGTGAAATGGATGGCTTAGCGAGCATCGATGATTTGGTCAAGCGGGCGGCTTATTGGGGGCACAAGGCGATTGCGGTGACGGATCACGGCGTGGCGCAGGCCTTTCCCGGGGCGATGCAAGCGGGGAAAAAGCACGGTGTGAAAATTATTTACGGGCTGGAATGTTATTATGTGAACGATATGCCCCCCGCTGTGCTGGACGTCCGCGAAGTGCAGACGCTGCCCTTTTCGAGCGAATTTGTGGTGTTTGACGTGGAAACCACAGGTCTTTCGGCACACAGCGACCGGGTGATTCAAATTGGTGCGGTGCGGGTGCGCGGCGGCGAGGTTTGCGAGAGCTTCAATAGCTTTGTTGATCCTGAGCGGTCGCTGCCGCAAAAAATCACAGAGTTAACGAAGATAACGGCGGAAATGCTCACCGGCGCGCCGAAGGAAGCCGAAGCCTTTGCTGCTTTTCAGGCATTTTGCGGCGATGCTGCGCTTTGCGCGCACAACGCGCATTTTGATATGGGCTTTTTGAAGGCGCAGGCGCAGCGCACGGGCTTGCGTTTTTGCAGCCCCTGCGTGGATACGCTGGCATTGGCGCAGCTGCTGCTGCCGGATATGAAGAACTATCGGTTAGATACGCTTACGGGGCATTTCGGGGTAGGCGGTTTTGAACACCACCGTGCCGACGATGATGCGCGTGTCACAGGGCAGCTGCTGCTGGAGCTACTGCGCACTGCGCGGGAAGCGCACCCGCGGTGCGAGGAAAACCTCCTTTGGTTCAACGCGGGGCACTTAAAGGCAAATCCGCGTCGGCTGCGAATGCACCATATGATCCTGTTGGTGCGAAATTTGGTGGGGCTTAAGAATCTTTACAAGCTGATTACGGCAAGCAACATTCGCTATTTTGCCCGTAAGCCGCGCGTGCCGCGCAGTGAGCTGCTTGCGCGGCGTGAGGGGCTGTTTCTTGGCAGCGCGTGCGAATCCGGTGAGCTTTACCGCGCCGTTTTGGATGGCGCGGAGGATCACTCGCTGCTGGAGCTGGCGGCATTTTATGATTATTTGGAAATTCAGCCGCTGGGGAACAACGCGTTTCTGCTGCGATCCGAAAAAGGAGAGCCGCCCGTTTTGGAGTGCGAGGAGCAGCTGCGGGAGATCAACCGCAAAATCATCGCCTTGGCCGATACGCTGGGCAAGCCCGTTTGTGCTACAGGTGACGTGCATTTTCTCGAGCCGACCGACAGCGCTTTTCGGGAGGTTTTGATGGCGGCGCAGGGCTATGAGGACGCGGGGAACCAAGCGCCGCTTCATTTTCGCACCACGCAGGATATGCTGGCGGAGTTTTCCTATCTCGGTCAGGAACGGGCGCGGGAGGTGGTTGTCACAAACCCCAACGCGCTGGCGGATTTATGCGAGGAGATTCGCCCCTTCCCAAGCGGCACGTTTCCGCCTAGCATCCCCGGCGCGGAGCAGGAGCTGGAACGCATCTGCTATGAACGTATGCAGGAGCGTTACGGCGACCCGCTGCCTGCATATGTCGCCGCGCGGCTTGAAAAAGAGTTGCGATCCATCATTGCAAACGGTTTTGCGGTGCTGTATATCATCGCGCAAAAGCTGGTGAAGGATTCGGAGGATCACGGCTATTATGTCGGCTCGCGTGGTTCGGTTGGCTCAAGCTTTGTTGCCAACGCCGCGGGGATTTCCGAAGTGAATCCGCTTGCGCCGCATTATCTGTGCCCCGCCTGCCGTCACAGTATGTTCTTTTTGGATGGTAGCGTGGGTTCGGGCTTTGATTTGCCGCCTATGGTGTGCCCGCACTGCGGCACGGGAATGCGGCGCGACGGGCATGATATCCCGTTTGAAACATTTTTGGGCTTTGACGGCGATAAGCAGCCGGATATTGATCTGAATTTTTCGGGCGAATACCAGTATTACGCGCATCGCTACACCGAAGAGCTGTTTGGCAAAACACATGTATTTAAGGCAGGGACGATCGGCACGCTGGCTGAAAAAACGGCGGCATTTTTTGTGAGGAAATATCTTGAAGAAACCGGACGCGAAGCAAGCCAAGCCGAGATCGACCGCCTTGCCAAGGGCTGCGAAGGGGTGAAGCGCACCACGGGGCAGCATCCGGGCGGCATGGTGGTGATCCCTGCCGATATGGAAGCGGAGGATTTTACGCCCGTGCAATATCCTGCCAACGATGAAAGCAAGGGCATGACCACGCATTTTGATTTTCACGCTCTGCACGATACCATCCTGAAGCTGGACAACCTGGGGCACGACGTGCCGACGCTTTACAAATACCTGGAGCAGCTTACGGGCATCCCGATTGACCGGGCGGATGTATGCGACCCGGCGTTGTATCGGCTTTTTGTGTCGCCCGAGCCGCTGGGCGTTACGGAGCAGGAGATCGATTGCCCGACCGGTACGCTGTCGCTTCCGGAAATGGGAACGCCCTTCGTGCTGCAAATGCTTTTGGATGCTAAGCCGAAGAATTTTTCGGATTTGCTGCAGATTTCGGGGCTAAGCCATGGAACCGCCGTTTGGATCGGCAATGCGCAGGAGCTGATTGAAGCCGGCACCTGCACCATTTCGGAGGTGATCGGCACGCGCGACAGCATCATGGTTTACTTGATGCACAAGGGCGTTCCGCCAAAAACGGCATTTCAGATTATGGAAATCGTCCGCAAGGGGCTGGCGCCCCTGAAGCTCACGGATGAGCAGAAGGCGATCATGCGCGAAAACGGTGTGGAGGATTGGTACATTGATTCCTGCATGAAGATCCAGTACATGTTCCCGAAAGCGCACGCGGCGGCTTATGTGCTTGCGGCGATGCGGTTGGCGTGGTATAAGGTCTATCATCCGCTGGAATACTATGCCGCGTATATGACCGTGCGCGGCGAGGCATTGGATACCAAAGCGGTGCTGGGCGGGCGGGCGGCGATCCGCGCGCGGATACAGGAAATCCGGGGCAAGGGGCGCGAAGCGACGCAGAAGGAGCAAAGCACCATCCCGGCGCTGCAGGTGGTGAATGAAATGCTGGCGCGGGGCGTTGCGGTTTTGCCCGTGGATATGTACCAATCGCACGCGACGACGTATTTGATAGAGGACGGCAAGATCCGTCTGCCCTTTGCGGCGCTGGAAGGCGTGGGCGGCGTGGCCTGCGAGCAGCTGGCAAAGGCAAGGGAGGATGGCGAAGGAAAATATCTTTCGCGGGATGATTTCAAACGCCGCACAGGGGTATCCGTTCCCGTGATGGCGCTTTTGGAGGAGCTGGGAGCCTTGGACGCGCTCCCAAGATCCCGGCAAATGAGTTTGTTTGAGATGATGCTGTAGCTGCGATATGTTATGATCAAAGAAAAGGAGTGCCCCATGAACCGCTACGCAAAAATCACCCCGGAGGGGATGAAGGACGCCTTGTTTACGGAATGCGCCGCGTTGCATGAGGTGCGCCGTCGATTGAGCGAGGTGTTTGACGCCTACGGATATTTGCAGGTGTTGACGCCGCATATGGAATTCCAGGAGCTGTTCCTGCGCGAGAGTGCGGCATGGCTCAGCGAGCTGCTGTACCACGCGAGTGATTCCGCAGGGCATCCCGTGGTGCTTCGCCCGGATAACACGCTGCCCATTGCGCGTGTGGCGGCAACGCGGCTGCGTGAAATGGCGCTGCCTTTGCGACTTTATACGCATCAGCATGTTTTCCGGCGTTCGCGTTCTTATAGCGGGCGCAGCGACGAAATTCCGCAAAGCGATGTGGAACTGCTGGGCGCAAGCGGCTTGCGGGCGGATTTGGAGATTTTGCTTTGCGCGGTGGATGCCTTACATAGCTGCGAATGCCCACGCTTTCGTTTGGAGCTGGGGCACGCGGGCTTGTTCCGCGCACTGGCGGATGCGTTGAACGTGGATGCGGAAACACGTGCGGCGTTGGTGCATTGCATCGAAACCAAAAATTATCCGGCGCTGGAGGAGCTGCTTTCCGAAGCCGTCGGCGATGACGCTGAGGCTTTGCGGCAGTTGCCGCGTCTGTTTGGCAGCGAGGCGGTGCTGCAAAAAGGGGAAGCCCTCCTGCGCGGAACAGCCGCCGCCGCGCCGTTTGGTGAACTGCAATCGCTTTATGCCGTTCTTCGTGAAGCGGGCTTGCAAAGGGTGATTGATATTGATTTGGGGCTTGTGCACGGGCAAGAGTATTATACCGGCTTTGTGTTCCGCGGTTATATGGAGGGTTCGGGCGTGACGCTGCTTTCCGGTGGGCGCTATGATGGGCTTCTGGGTGAATTTGGTCGCCCGGCGGCAGCGGTTGGCTTTGCGGTTGCCTATGAGCCGCTCGCGCAGCTGCTGTTGGAAGCAGGCAGGCTCGCGCCGCAGCCTGCGCCGGATTTGCTGGTTTTTGCGCCTGCGGGTCTGGAAGCCCTTGCGCTGCGGCATGTGATACAGCGGCGGGGCGAGGGGCTGCGCTGTGAGCTGGCCTTATGCGAAACAATGGAGGACGCCCGGCAATATGCCCGCACAAAGGGCATTGCGAGAATCGCGTTTTGTGCCGGCGCGGATATGACGGAGGATATTCCTGTGGACGCGGGCGAATGAGGCGGGAAAGGAGCAAAGAATATGCGACCGATACGTATTGCATTAACAAAGGGCAGGCTCGAAAAGCGCTGTGTGGAGCTGTTTGAAGCCATCGGCTTTGATTGCGGGCAGCTGCTGAGCAAGGGGCGGCGGCTAATTTTGCCCATGAACGGACATGAAGTCGTGCTTGCCAAGGCGGCGGATGTTATTACTTATGTGGAAAACGGGGCTTGCGATATGGGCGTCGTGGGCAAGGATACGATTGTGGAAGCCGATTCCGGCGCATACGAGATGCTCGATCTGGGCTTTGGTAAATGCCGCTTCGCGCTGGCGGGTCCAAAGGATGTGGATTTTTTTGCGGGCTACCACGAGCGCGTTGTGGCGACAAAATACCCGCGCGTCGCGCGCCGGTTTTTCGAGCAGAAGGGCATGGATGTGCGCATCATAAAAATTGAAGGCTCTGTGGAGCTTGCGCCTTTGCTGGGGCTGGCGCATGGTATCGTAGATATTGTGGAAACCGGCGCGACGCTGCGCGAAAACGGCTTGGAAATCATCGAGGAAATTCTGCCTATATCGGCGCGTGTGATTGTGAATAAGGCTTGCATGAAGCTGCGGCAGGCGGAGCTGGAGCAGTTGCTTTCGCTTATGCAGCTGGCGAGCCGGGTAGCAGGCTAAGAGGGGAGGAGATTCAGCATGGATATCATTACTGCCAGGGGGCTGCGTTTTGTAGACGCGCAAGGGCGCGAGCGGATTTTTCACGGGCTGAACTTGAAAACGAGCCATGGCTGCGGAAGCTTGGCTTTGTTGGATGAAGCGTTCTTTTGCCGCGCACGGGCGCTGGGTCAAAATTGCCTGCGGCTGGGTGTGCATTGGGAGATGCTTGAGCCTGAACCCGGACAATACAATGAAGATGCGCTGCGGCAGATAGACGCGGTGTTTGCTTTGGCGGAGCAATACGGTGTGTATATTTTTTTGGATATGCATCAGGATTTATACGGTGGTTTTGGGATCGGCAACGGCGGCGGCGCACCGCTGTGGGCGACAGTTGCCGATGGGCATAAGCGCGGCAAAACGCGTATTGTCTGGTCCGAGGGCTATTATCTCAGCCGTGCGGTGCACCGTGCTTTCACACATTTTTGGAACAATGACCCTGTTTGCGGCAGAGGCTTACAGGAACACTTTGCTGCGCTCTGGCAGATGCTTGCCCGCCGGTATGCGGATCATCCCGCGCTGCTGGGGTACGATTTGTTCAACGAGCCGTTCCCCGGCGACGGTGGCAAAGTCTTTCGAAAGCTGATTTTCAAGGCTGTGCGAGCGGCAGCTTTTAGTCCCGCAGTGCATCGGGTGCGGTTCATCAAGGCGTTCTGCAACAAAGAAACCCGTCCGCACGCGTTTTTTGACGCCCTGACCCCGGAGCTGTTTCACAAAGTTACAAAAGCGGGCTGGAAGTCGCTGGATCGCTTCTACCGTGAAAAATATACACCCTTTGTGCAGCGTGTGACAAATGCCATACGTGAGGTCACGCCCAAAGGTATCATTATCATAGAGCACAGCTATTGGAGCAATATCGGTATCCCGTTCAGCGGCGCCGTTCCGGTTGATCCGGTCGGGCAGTCGGAAGCAACGGTCTATTCCCCGCATAGCTATGATTTGCTGGTGGATACGCCGGCGTACCGATACGCCAGCAATGCGCGCCTTGCATTTTTCTTTGATGAAGCGCGGCGGGCGCAGGAACGGCTGCAGATACCGGTGCTTGTGGGTGAATGGGGCGGTGGCGGCGAGGGCGAGAGCTTTTTTCCGCACATCCGATTCCTGTTGGATTATTTTGACGGTTTTCTTTGGAGCAACGCTTATTTCACCTACACGGACGGGTTGTTTGCGCAGCCGATCATGCGTTTGCTTTCACGTCCTTACCCGGTTGCGGTCAATGGCGAGTTGCTGCGCATCCAATACGATGATGCAGCGGCGCGGCTGCAAATCATATTCACGCAAGGGCAGGGGATTGATGCTTCCATCCCGACGGAGCTATATCTGCCGCGCACGGCGAAGACAATCGAGGCACCGGGCTTTTTATGGGAGCAGGAGGAGCTTGCCGGCGGCGGCGTGCGGCTGCTGCTCACGGGCGGCGGCGCGGGCGAACACACGGTTACGGTTGTGTTATGATGTTTAGGGGGATCATTATGCAAGATAAGACGAAGGCTATACTTTCCGGAGCGACGCAGGAGGAAAAGCTGCGCCTTCTGGCGGGCAAGGATTATTGGCGCACCATGTCAATCGAGCGGTTGGGGCTGCCGAGCATCATGATGAGCGACGGACCGCATGGGCTGCGCAAACAGGACGGCAATGAAAACGCCCTTGGGTTGGGCACGAGCGTGCGCGCCGTTTGCTTCCCGACGGCGGCGGGAACGGCGGCGTCTTTTAACCGTGATTTGCTGCGGCGGTTGGGCGAAACGCTTGGTGCGGAGGCGCGGAGTGAGAAGCTCGCGATTACGCTGGGTCCCGGTGTGAACATCAAGCGTTCGCCGCTTTGCGGGCGTAATTTTGAGTATTTTTCGGAGGATCCCTATCTTTCGGCGGAAATGGCAGTTGCGTATACGCAGGGAATGCAATCCAAGGGTGTGGGCGTGAGCGTGAAGCACTTCGCCGCAAACAATCAGGAAAAGCGGCGCATGACGGTGCGTTCGGTGGTGGACGAACGCGCTTTGCGCGAAATTTATCTGCCGGCATTCGAGGAAACCGTGAAGCGCGCCGATCCTTGGACTGTTATGTGCGCTTACAACCGTTTGTTTGAAGGGCTTTATTGCGCTGAAAATAAGCGGTTGCTGACGGATATTTTGCGTAAGGAATGGGGCTATCGCGGGCTGGTGGTGAGCGATTGGGGCGCTGTGAGTGACCGCGTGAAGGGTGTTGCCGCCGGGATGGACCTTGAGATGCCCGGAGGGGAGTTGAACCTTGGAAAGCTCCGCGCCGCGTTTGCGGCGGGGGAGCTGACGCAGGAAGAGATCGATCTCTGCTGTATGCGGTTAATTGAGCTCGTGCTGCGCGCGGAGGAAGCAGCGCGGGTGATTGTATGCCCGCCTTGTGATTGGGCGCAGGATCATGAAGCCGCCCGCGCGTTTGCGCGGGAAAGCATGGTGTTGCTTAAAAATGAAGGTGCTTTGCCTCTGCGCAAGGGACAAAAGGTGGCTTTTTTGGGAGGGTTTGCGAAAAAACCGCGCTTTCAAGGCGGTGGTTCCTCGCACGTGAACCCTTTTAGGGTGGTTTCGGCATTGGAAGCGGCGGCGCTGCGCGAGGATTTGCAGATTGATTATGCCGAAGGCTTCGGCACGGAGGATTATGAATATGACCCCGTGCTTGCCCGCGCGGCGGTGCAGTTGGCGAAGAAAAGCGAGGCAGCGGTTATTTTCGCCGGACTGCCGGAAAGCATGGACAATGAAGGCGCGGATCGGCAGCATATTGACTTGCCGCCTTGCCAGGTAGAATTCATCCATCAGATAGCGCAGGTGCAGCCAAACGTGGTGGTTGTGCTGCATAACGGTTCGGCGGTGCGGATGCCTTGGATCGGCGAAGCCCGGGCGGTTCTGGAGGCTTATTTGGCGGGTGAAGCCATTGGTGCGGCGCAGCTGGATTTGCTCTTTGGCGATTACAGCCCCAGCGCGAAGCTTGCCGAAACCTTCCCGCTGCGTTTGCAGGATACGCCCTGCTATCCGAATTTCCCCGGCAATCCGCTGACGGTAGAATACCGCGAAAGCATCTATGTCGGTTACCGTTATTACGACAAAAGCGAAAAGGAAGTGTTGTTCCCCTTTGGGCACGGGTTGAGCTACACAAGCTTCCATTATTCGGATTTGAAGCTTTCCGCAAAAAAGCTTCAAGCGGGCGATGCGCTGGAGGTATCGCTGTTTATCGAAAACAGCGGGGCGTTTGACGCAGCGGAGGTTGTGCAAATCTATCTTGCGCCGCCGGAGGGCGCGGTCTTCCGCCCCGCGCGGGAGCTGGCGGGTTTTGCAAAGGTGTTTCTTAAAGTCGGTGAAAAGCAGCGCGTAACGCTGAACCTCACGCCGCGCGCTTTTGCTTATTATCACACGGGGCTGTGTGATTGGTATATTGAAAATGGGAGTTACCGGGTGATCGCTGCGGCTTCCAGCCGCGATTTGCGCCTAAGCGCAACGGTGAAGGTGCACAACGGTATCGAAGCCCCCGCTCCTTATGCAGCCTCGGCGCTGCCGCACTACGAGAGCGGCGAGGCGCAACAGGTGAGTTCCGCGGAATTCGAAGCCCTGCTTGGTTTCCCGCTGCCACCGGCGCATTACCCGGAAGGCAGTCGCCACCGCTTGAACTGGGATGGCACGCTGGAGGAAGCGCAGGGGACGCGTTTGGGGCGCGGCATTGCGTTTTTCCTGCAAAAAGGCTTGCCGCTCGCGGGTAAGCTCATTGGCGACATCGGGAGCTTGGACGCTATTGCGGAAGCCGCGCTGGAAATGCCCTTCCGCACGATGGCATCGTGGTCACAGGGCATGCTTACCGCCGATATGGTTGATGCACTATGCAATCTTTTTAACGAAGAGCATCGCATAAAAGCCGTGGGAACGTTGCTCAAGGGCGGTGTGCAGGCGGTGCGAAAGCTATGCTTCCCACAGTTGCGCTGACATACACGAAGACCCCGGAGTTATCAGCCGCGCAGCCTGAAGACAAAGTCCACCTTTTGGGGTGGGTTTTGTGCTTCGGACCGGCGATGACACGGTCACAGCAATTACTTTTTCACTTTAAAAATAGCACAAGATGAGGTATAATGTGCAAGGGCGATAAAACGCTTCCTGAACTGCCAAACGGCATACCGGACAGCGATACTTTCCGGCGGATATTTGAGCGGATCAACCCGGAAGAGTTGGCGGATGCGTTGTACGACTGGCTTGGCGCGGAGCGGAAAAAGCGCGGCGTTATCGCGATTGACGGCAAAACAATTTGCGGCAGCGGGAACACGGACCACAAGGCGTACCATGTCGTATCAGCGTTTGCTTGGATTTAGTGGATGTAAAAGGCGCGGTCGTGACGATTGATGCGATGGGTACACAGACAAAAATCGCGGAGAAAATCATTAAAAAGGAAACGAATTACTGCCTTGCGCTGAAAGGGAATCAGACAAATCTGCACGAAGATGTGAAACTGTATTTTGAAAACTTGTCCGCCGAGAAAACTACCGTCACAAAAGAAAAAGGACATGGGCGGATTGAAAAACGTGAATATTTTCTGG
>JAITGE010000044.1 GCA_031280825.1 Oscillospiraceae bacterium
CCGGCGCAGAAGCCTGCGGTTCCCACGTCGGCAGCCCCTGCTCCGGTGAAAAAGAATTTCCTGCAGCTCCTGCTCGAATGGTTTGTCGAGCTCTTCCGCTGGGTACGGTAGGGGGGGCGCCCGTCTGCTGTTGCAGACGGGCGCAGCCTGTTGTTGCTGCATTGCATTATTCCTTGAGCGCTTGGTTTACGCGTTCCCGCAGCTGCAAAATCCACTGTGCGTTGCGGGGGAATTCATTGAACTGCAGTGGGCATGCCAAGCCTTGCTCTGCTAAGCGCAGTGTCGACGCATAGCTGATTTTGCTTTCAAGCAGTTGAAGTGCGCGCATATCCTGCAGCGCTTCGTGGAACACCTTAAGACGCAGTGACGGCAACGGGGCGCCGTCTGCGGCGGGATACACCACATAAGCGTCGCCGGAGGGGAAGGCTCCGCCGGCATCGCTGCATGTGTAGGGATCGACGGCGGCTTTGGAGTACTGGTTGTTCCAAAAATTAAAGCCCCACTGCAGGAAGCCCGCGCAGCGGAATTTCCACAGTAGCACGCCCAGAATTCGATTGCGGTAAGAGGGCATGGCAAAAAAACGGTTGGGTACGCCATCCTTGTGCTGCCCACAGCAGTAGTAGGTCCATAGCTCCGGTACATTGCCGATAAATGGCGCAATGTGATTTACGGCGGGAATGGGGCGCTCAACCAACCCCTCTTGATAAAATGGGAAATCACTCAATGCGTCGATCATTTTGAGCTTTGGGAACAGTGCTCGGATCAACGAAGCGTGCCGCGCGTAAACGGCGATATCGGCAATACCGGGTTCATCTGAAACATGCAGGTAGCATTGCTCTGTTATCCGCCGCTGTTCCAAAAACTGGTTGAGCGCGGCGGCGAATTGTGTTAAGAATTCGGTGTATTCAGCGCTCTGAGCGTCTGTGTGCCAGCCAAAAAGCGCTTTGCCGTTGCAAAGGATTTTGGGCGCGGATCTTGCGCCCCATTGCGTGAACAGATGTGAAAGTTCAAAATAACGGATACCGCAGTGCTGTGCTAAATCAACCCAGCGTTGCAGTAGCGAAAAATCAAAACCATACTTAGTGTCCGTTTTTGTTACCCCGACCAGCTGCGTCGTCAAGCGTTCACCGCCGATTTCCGTATCCAGCGGCGGGGTGAAGAGCGGCGTCAAGAGCATGTTTAATCCGTGTGCGGCGTACACGTGAAAATAGCGCTCCAGTGCGGTCCAATAAGGCTCGCTCCAGGGTGAAAGCCGGTACGCCTGTGCGATACAATCGCAGTGAAACCAGTTGGTGCAACGCAGCGTTTGGGGCGGCAGCACGGCGTCCAGCCGCAGAATTTTCACGGTGACTGCTTGCCCGTTGAGCAGAATTTTAATATTTCCGCTCCCTTGGCAGCTGACCCAAAGACTATGCCACTGCCCTGCTTTGATGTGTAGCTCAGCCGTTGCGGGGCGCAGCAAATCCGGAAAAAAACCTGCGGTTTTGCGCAAATACCAGGTGTCGCTGTCCTCATAGCAGGGGAGAGCGCACGGTATGTTCACGACCCAAAAGAGCGCGCAGTCACCTTCCGCCTGCGCGGTCACGTCAGTGTCCGTATCGCTGCGGAACGCGACTTGAAAGGACACGACCTCCTTCTGCAAGCAGCTGCAGCCCGTGAACGGTGCCGCCGTGGGTGTTTCATCGAGAAAAACCTTTTCGAGTGACGAAAGCGGGTGGATTTGCAGCATACAAATATCTCCAATGGCTTTTTATTGAACCGGGGTGAAGCTTCGGTTCAATAGCATTTTAGCATAGGCTTCGAAAAAAGTAAATGCCCACCAGCGGAGCTTGCGCGGATTCACCCACGCGCGTTGACGGCATTGGCAATGCGCTGGAAAACCGGTCCGCAATCCACAGAACCAGCTGTGCCGTTTTCACAAAAAACGGTGACGGCGTAGCGCGGGCTTTGCGCGGGGAAGAACCCTGTGAAGCCCGTGCGCAGAATCTCCTGCCCGGCATCGCTGTAGCTGCCGCTCTGCGCCGTGGCTGTTTTGCCCCCCGCCGAGCCGATGTCGGGCTTGCCTGTGCGTCCGCTTCCGTTCTCAACGGTGGCAACCATCATGCTGCGCAGCTGTTCCGCCGTTTCGGGGCGGAGAACCTGCCGTTTCCGGGTTTCCTGCACCCAAGGGGTTTCGCTGCCCCGGGCATCTACGGATGCAAGAATGAGCTTGGGGGAGCGGTATACGCCGCCGCCGGCAAGGCAAGCCGTCGCCGCTGCCATTTGCAGGGGTGTGCCGAGGAGCTTCCCCTGCCCGAAAGCAAAATTTGCCAGTTCTCCGGGCAAAGCGAAATCCTCCAGCCCGGGCAGATTCCCTGCTGCGCCGCGTAGGGAGGGTGCAAGCACTGAGCCGTCGCCAAAACCGAATGAAGCGATGAGATCCAGCAGTGGCTGCGCGTCCAATTGCTGTGCCAATTGGATGAAGTATAGGTTGCACGAGGTTGAAAGCGCCTGTGCCATATCCAGCGTGCCATGCCCTTCGCGTTTGTTGCAGTTGAATACGCGCCCGCCGACATCCATTGCGCCCGCACAGGTGAAGCATGTGTTTTGCGCAAAGCCCTGCTCCAGCGCGGCGGCTGTAATAAAGCATTTGAACGTTGAGCCGACAGGATACGCGCCCAAGGCGCGGTTATAAAAAGGCTGCGCCGGATCCTGCAAGCTGGCTGCGACGTCGTTTGGGTCGAACACAGGGTTGCTGGCCATGGCGATGATCTCGCCTGTCGTGATTTCCATCACAACCACGGCGCCGCGCTCCAGACCGTGCATATTCATAGCCTGTTCTGCGATCTTCTGTATTTCCAAATCCAGTGTAAGCTTTATGCCCGCCCGCGATCTGTAGTTTTCCGTTTGCACTTGCGGCAGAGCGCCGCCCAAGCTGCGTCCCAGCGCGTCCACGGCTTGCAAAACACGCAGCTCCCCGGCGGCGGATTCCAGCAAAGCGTCAAAGCTTTTTTCCAGCCCGCTCACGCCACGCCCGGTTTCGCCGCTTAAATAGCCGACAATATGCGGCGCAAGCGGTGTTTTTCCATAGCGCGGGAAGGCGGGCAGCACAGTGATATCAGGGCAGGGAAGCTCTGCGGTATCCACCTGCACAATCACAAGCGAGCCTTTTTGCAGGCGTTCCTCCGCTGCTTGCAGGCGTTCTTGGCTGACCACGGCACCAAGGGCTTGCATCGCTGCTGCCGTGGGGCGAACCACGGCAAAAAATTCGGGTTCATCTTGCACGATGCGCCGCCCCGCGCGGTCGTAAATTGCACCGCGGCTGCGGTCAACCATGATCACTTGATTGCCGGATTTAGCCTGCACGGGCTGCGTGAACGGCAATTGCAGCAAGCGCAGGCACAGTGCTCCGAAGCCCAGCACAATCAAAAAGAAGGTCAGCCCGGCGCGTTTTGCCATGATGGACGGTCCTTTCGATTAAAAGATGTTGCCCAGCGACGGGCGTTCCGTTTCGCGGATGGTTCTGAGGCATTGGATACTGCGCACGCATTGCTCCACATAAAGCGCGGCATCGCGCTCGCGCAAATATTCCGGCAATGTGCCCAGCGCCCATTCCAGCTCGTTCAGATTCACGTGAGGCAGCAGGATGTGCAGCACACCCTTATCCCGCGCCCAAAGCCGTTCAACTTCCGCTGTTGCGCTTTGCCAATCCGGCGACTGCCGCAGCGCGGCGTCCAGCGCGTGCTGCAGCGCGGCGTTCAGCGTTTGCGCGGAATAATCCAGATATGCGCCGAAACCCAGCGCCGCGCCTAGGGCGAGAACCAGAAGGCAAATGGAAACAATGAGCCGCAGCTTCATGCCAACCCCTCCTTTCGCAGGCAAAAAACCTCGCCCTGTGTGGTGACGGTCAGGAGCATCAAGTCCTTCGCCTGCACCTTTTGCTTGTGCAGAATGCCTTGCAGCCGCGCTTGCGTCATGCCAACCTCGCCAAAATTACGCGGAATCTCCTGCCCGTCATAGATCATAACAAAGGGTAGCTTGTTGGGCGCCGGCGCGGGGTTAAGCTCCCCGGCGGATGCGCCGCGCATGGCGGGCTTTGGCAGCACGCTGATTTTGCCGGTGGTTTCAACAAAGCAGTATTCCACGTCGTTCAAATCAAAAATATCCTTTTGCCGCAGGGCTTCCATAAGGTCGTCCAGCGAGATGCGCAGGTTTTTGAGCTGCCGCAGATCCGGCTTGCCGCCGCGAATCACAAGCAGCGAATGCCCTTGCGTCAGTGTGCGGAATTTGTTTGAGCGAACGGCGAGGATGGAGCTTAAAATTTCAAAGGCGACCAGCGCGGCGGCGGAAATGAGGGAGGTTGCCATGGGCAGGCTGTTATCCTGAATAGGGATGGCGACAAGCTCTGAAAGCAGGATGGTCACCACCAGCTCTGTCGGCTGCAGCTCCCCCACCTGCCGCTTGCCCATCAGGCGAACCGCAATCATAACAATGCAGTAAAGAATCGAAACACGAATCAGCGTGATTAGCATACGTTGTCCTCCGCTACCGGCTTTTGCTTTAGTATTGCCTTAAAGATCGCCCTTGATGCGGGCAATTGCTCCTTTTTCGAGCCGCGACACCTGCGCTTGTGAGATGCCGATTTCCTGCGCGACCTCCATTTGTGTTTTGCCTTTCATAAAGCGCATGTGCAGAATGCGCTTTTCGCGCGGGTTAAGCGCTTGCATGGATTGCCGCAGGGACATTTCATTGATCCAGCTTTCTTCGTTGTGCCGGTCGCCGATTTGATCCATCACAAAGATGGTATCGCTCCCGTCGGAATACACCGGCTCATAAAGTGATATTGGCTCGACGATGGATTCAAGCGCCAGGACAACATCTTCTTTTTTGAGCTGCATTTCGGCCGCGATTTCTTCAACCGTCGGTTCGCGCTGTTTTTCCGCCGCCAAGCGTTCGCGTGCCTGCATGGCGTGGTAAGCGGTATCCCGCATGGAGCGGCTCACGCGTACGGCGTTGTTGTCGCGCAAATAGCGGCGGATTTCCCCGATGATCATCGGCACGGCGTAGGTGGAGAGCCGCACATTCTGCCCGATATCAAAATTGTCAATCGCTTTCATCAGCCCGATGCAGCCTACCTGAAAGAGGTCGTCCATGTTTTCATCGCGCCCGGTGAAGCGTTGCAGGACGCTCAGCACGAGTTTTAGGTTGCCGCTGATCAGCTCCTCCCGCGCCCGCAGATCGCCATCGCGCACACGTTCAAGCAGCGCGCGCTTTTCGGCTTCCTTGAGCACCTTGAGCTTGGCGGTGTTCACGCCGCAGATCTCTACCTTGTTGAAATACATGCAATTCCTCCCACTGCTTGACGCCCGGCGAATCAGCGGGCGTTTTATTCCTCAGTGGAAGTATGCGCGGAAATTGCGCACATTAATCACAACAGGGTTAAAGCTGTGGGGAATCAAACAGCGGAATTGTCATGAAAATTTCACTTGCAAGAAGCGCGTAATATGGTATACTGTATCTATGCATTGTACCCAAAAACATAAAGGTGGAAGGGGATCATATGGAGCAGGTGGAATACACGGGCAAAAGGGGATTTGTGCGGCATCGTGTGGAGTATTTTGGCATCCAGCGCAAAATCGTAGCGAATATGACCTTTGAGGGTTGGAGCACTGTGCCGCACGCGGGCGTGCGGTATTCGCCGGACGTGACAGAGCTTTGGCGGGAATGGCAGCGCGTGCGCAAGCTGCCCGCATGGGAAGGCGTTACCATCAACACACTGCTGCTTTACATTCTTACCCGCGGCTTCATTGCCTGCCCCGCGCTCAACGCGCACTTGGAGTTTAAGCGCCGCACCGTCAACGGCAAACTGGAGGAGTTTAAGGATGTGAACATCTCCATGCCCATGGGGCTGCCGAATGGTGAGGGTATGATGACCGTGAATGTGCACAACTGCGAGCGGCTCAGCGTTCGCCAAATGAACGATTATGTGTTGGATTTACGCCGCAGGATTGAAAATACCAATTTGACCGAGGCGATGTTCGAGGTTTCGATGGATAACACGATCAAGCTCATAAAGAAGTGCAAGCTTGGCACGATTGCCGGGCGGCTTTGGGGCGCGAAAACCGGCAAAGGCAAGGTGCGGCTGCTCAAGGGCGCGGCAAAAAAGCGATATTACGCGATCCCGGAAAGCGATCGCTTGACCAAACGGGATATTGAGCAGGGGACGGTGCTGGTTTCAAACCTCGGTTCGATTTACCGCGGCAACATGGAGCCTGTGCTGTTGGATGTGATTCCGCCGCTGGTTGCGGCGATCGGCGTGGGCGCGTTCAATGAACGCCCCGGCGTGGTGACGGCGGAAGACGGCAGTAAAAGCATTGCGCCGCGCCTGTATCTGCCTATGACGATCACATTCGATCACCGCGCCTGCGACGCGGGGATATTGTGCCGTTTTTCAACTGCCTGGATGCCATTTTTGCCCATCCGGAGAAAATGGAAGCGTGGCTATAGATTCGTCCCCTTGCACAAAATGCATGGCGGTTTTTTGGAGACAGCGCCTGATGGTTATGCTGAAAGAAGATTTTTACTGGGCATTTTCATGAATCGTAGTCGTAAAAATATGGCACATTGCACAAAAAATGACTTTCGAGTTTGTGCAATGTGCCTTGACTTTTTCGCGAAAATGCATATACTAAGTATACGAGCTGTGAAGACACGCCAAAGCTCGAAACAACGCCACAGGCGAAAGGAGCGAAGAACTATGTTTGACAACAGAATGGATCGGGATCTGATTGAGATGGAGCGCAAGCTGCTGCACGAGGTCACTGCACAGAGGGGCATGAGCTGGCGCAAGTTCGGCAAGCTGCTGCGCCTGAACGCGGTCGTGCGCGCCATGGAGCGCCGCGACAATAGCTGGCGCGCCTACTAAGGCAAGATGATTCCAAAACACCCCTTCGGCAGCGAAGGGGTGTTTTCCATTAGCGCTTCAGTGCTGTATGTTGGGTTTGTTCCGGGAAGAAAACCCGCAGTTATGCCGGGGCATACAAAAGGGGGATCGTGACAAAAAGCTTCTTTTGATATATTGTGTATTTTTCAAAAAAACGGGATTTTTTCGTGGTTTTTCTTGCTTTTTTTGCCGTTTCATATTATAATGATTTTATCGAGGGGAAAGGCTTGGGTATTACTATGAAATTGTGGGCAGGTCGCTTTGAAAAGGAAGCGGCGAAGACCACCAATGATTTCAACTCTTCCATAGCCACGGACGGGCGAATGTTCCGGGAGGACATCGCAGGTTCTGTGGCACACGCGGCAATGCTCGGCAAGCAAGGCGTTATTCTGCCGGAGGATTGCGAGGCGATTCTTGCGGGCTTGGGCAGCGTTTTGGAGGATTTGGAGGGCGGAGGGTTGGCGATTGACCCGGATGCGGAGGATATTCATACCTTCATAGAGGCGGAGCTGACGGCGCGGATTGGAGAGGCAGGCAAGCGTCTGCATACCGGGCGTAGCCGAAATGATCAGGTCGCGACGGATTTGCGGCTGTATTTGCGTTCTGCGTGTGCGGAATTGCGGCGCTTGTTGATGGAGTTCGAGGAGGTTCTGCGGCGCAAAGGCGAGGAGTATCCGGCTGCGATTTTGCCGGGCTACACGCATTTGCAGAGGGCGCAGCCGATTCTTTTTTCGGCGCATTTGCTGGCGTACCGCGAGATGCTGCTGCGTGATATTGGGCGCTTGGACGACGCGGCGCGGCGTATGAACAGATCTCCTCTGGGCAGTGGTGCTTTAGCTGGAACGGGCTACCCCATTGACCGCGCTTACACTGCCGAACAATTGGGCTTTGACGGTTATTGTGTAAGCACTTTGGATGGTGTATCCGACCGGGATTTTTGCATTGAACTGGCGGCGGCGCTTTCACTGGTGATGGTGCATCTTTCGCGCCTGAGTGAGGAGCTGATTCTTTGGTGCAGTTGGGAATTCCGCTTTGTGGAGCTGGATGATGCGTATACCACAGGCTCAAGCATCATGCCGCAAAAGAAAAATCCGGATTTAGCGGAGCTGATCCGCGGGAAATCCGGACGCGTGTTTGGCGATTTGATGGGCTTGCTCACGGTGATGAAGGGCTTGCCTCTGGCTTACAATAAGGATATGCAGGAGGACAAGGATGCGATTTTCGATGCGTTTGACACCGTAAAGCTTTGTTTGGGCGCGGCAATACCGATGCTCCAAACGATGCGGTGTCTGCCGGAAAATATGCGCAAGGCGGCGGCGGGCGGGTTCATCAACGCCACCGATTGCGCGGACTATTTGGTTGGTAAGGGGCTTGCTTTCCGCGACGCTTATAAGGTCGTGGGCAATCTGGTGGCGCAATGTATTCGGGAAGGTCATACGCTTGAAAGCCTACCCCTGGAGGGATATCAAGCGGTGTGCGATTTGTTCGCAGGGGATGTTTATGATTTTGTGTCGCTGGAGCGCTGCGTGGAGCGCCGCAGCCCCGGGTTGCGATTGGGAGGGGAAAATTAAATGGCCGAGGTTGTGGATGCCTTTGATTTAACCAAATTCATGAACGCACAGGATGCTGAGCTGGGCAGGAAGCGTGTGGCGTTTATAGATGAGCTGCGCGGGCTATGTGTTGTTTTGATGCTTGTTTATCATTGCTTTTACATGCTGGCGACTTTTTTTGAAAAGAGCTGGGCAGTGGATACGGTTGAAACCCTTGCGTTTATAAAGCCGGCTGTGCAGGCTGTTTTTGTGATTCTTTCGGGCATTAGCATCCGCCTTTCACGCGATGTTTTTCGCCGTTCGCTGCAAATGATGGTTTCGGCATTGCTGTTGAGTCTGGTGACGCTGCTGCTGCTGCCGCAAATTGGCGTAATGCAGGCAGGGGTATGGTTTGGGGTGCTGCATATGCTTGCGGTTTCGGCTTTTCTGTTTCATTTGTTTTGTAAAGGGCTCGAAAAAATTCCGCCCATTCTCGGCGTTCCGGTTATGCTCGCCCTGTTTGCGTTAACGTCGCAAATTCCTGCGGGCAAGTTGGGGTTTGGGGAATTTTCGATGGATGTGCCCGCAAGTTTTTACGAAACGAATATTCTGCTTCCCTTTGGCGTTCATAAGCCGGATTTATGGCAGTGGGATTACTTTCCTTTGCTTCCATATTTCTTTATCTTTCTCGCGGGCACCTTTTTGGGCAGGTGGATCCAAAAGGGAGAGGTGCCCGATTTTTGCGCAAAACCCAATGTTGTTTTTTTGGGCGTGATCGGGCGAAAAGCCATGATAATCTTCCTTTTGCACGTTCCTGTGTTTTATGGATTAGCATATTTGGCAAAGCTCATCATTGCGAATTTTAACAGTGCGGCGGGCGCACAGAACGCGATGATTACATTATTTTTCCATACATACGTGAAAATATGTCCAAGGGCTTTTCTTTTTTGTAATAGTATGCTACAATTACCTTAGATTGGAATGAACATTTGGAGGCGTGTATGGTGAACAATTATATTGACTTACTGCGCAGGCTGCGCAAAGCGAATGGATTAACGCAACAGCAGGTAGCGGAATATCTGCATTTGGATCGTTCTACGTATGCCTACTATGAAAGCGGACGGACAAAGATCAGCATTGATATGCTTCTGCGTTTGGCGGAGTTGTTCCGTGTGAGCATCTCGTCGTTGGTGGGTGAAATTGCGGGGGTAGTGCAGCTGCGAGATCCTGCGGAGGAATACAGCGGGACGATTTCGGTGCTGATCAACGATTCTGTTTCGCGTTTTTCGCATCTTTCGCGCGAAGAGCAGCGCTTGGTGATCCTGTACCGTTCCGGCTCGGAGGAGGAACGCGCGGAGCTGCTTGAGGCTGCGGAGCATATTACTGCCCCGGGCGATGGCGAAACGCTTGCGTAGACGCGCAGAGCTATAAAGCTGCGGCGAACCGCCCGTGCGGATAGTTCGCCGGTTTTTGTTGTTCATACATTTTGTTCCGGGATCATCTCATAAAGTGCGTCCAGCGCGTCCGAAAGTCCGCCCAAGCGATCGATCAGACCTTCCTTTACTGCCTGTTCACCGTTGAGCACCGTGCCGAAATCCATGGCAAGCTCACCGGTTTCCAGCATGAGCTTGCGGTACCGATCCGGCGCGACATGTGAATTTTGAGCGACAAAGCGCACGATGCGCTCCTGCATCTGCTCAAAGTAGGAGAGCGTTTGTGGCACACCCAGCACCAAGCCGTTCATGCGTACGGGGTGAATCGTCATCGTCGCTGACGACGTGATAAAGGAATGCCGTGCTGAAACCGCGAGCGGCACGCCGATGGAGTGCCCGCCGCCCAGCACAAGTGAAACCGTGGGCGTTTTCATGCCGGCGATTAACTCCGCAAGCGCCAGTCCTGCCTCAATATCGCCGCCGACGGTGTTGAGTATAATCAAAAGCCCGCGCACATCGCGACTTTCTTCAATGGCGACCAACTGCGGGATGACGTGTTCATATTTGGTTGTTTTGGTTTCTGCCGAAAGTTCCGTGTGCCCTTCAATTTGCCCGATGACAGTTAGGCAATGGATCAGCCCGCGCCGCCCTTCCAGTGTGATGCTGCCGGCTTCCTGCATCGGTCCGCGCCGGTCGTGGCTTTCCTCGCCGCCGCTCTCCGCGTCGGGCACGGTGACCTCCGGCGGGATGAATTCGCTGCCGTTGTTGCGCATAGTGATCCCCTTCCGGCATACATGATCGTATTGCTAGTATGCCCGGAAGGGGATGGTTTATGAGGAACTGCCGCGGCGTCACGAAGCCGCGTTTTTCTCCGGGAACGCAAAGCCTTGCAAAAAGCCGCCCTGCTCCAGTGAACAGATATCACCGCCAACGACCACGCCGTCGGCAATGAGCAGGTTGGCTTGCACTACGCCGGGCTTGTTTTCAAAGCCCGGGAAGTTGTTCACCTCGTAGGTCCAGCGCTTAACGCGCTCCCCTGCGTGGTCAGAAAGATCCATTCCCTGCGCTTTTTGCACATTGTTGTATTTTTCATACGTTCCGTCGAATGCTGTGGGAATCATCACTTCGCTTACCTCGAGGGGATCCTGCGAAATATCCCAGCCGTACTGCGAGAGGAAGGCAAGGCGTTCGGCGGCGTTGGAGGCGGAAACGCGCATGGCACCGCCCTTGGCGGAGACATTTTCGCCCCGCGTTAAAAAGAGCAGTGCCAGCGCGGCGGCAGCGACAACCAAAATCAGCGCGTACAGCTTGATTTTGGAGGATTTTACGGAATAGACGAACATGGGGTCACGCACCTTTCCTGCAAGTATTACATCGTTGTTGCAGTTCTATGCGCGGCGCGGCAGGATTATGCGGGCGACAGGACAGATGGTCCCCGCAGAGCAATTGCCCTGCGGGGGCGTGCGGTCTTTTTTATTTGATGGCTTCCGCGATTTTCTCGCGGGCTTCTTTCCACTTGTCCTTTACGGATGCCGTGAAGTCGTCCCAAGCAGCTTCGCCCTTCGCATAGGCAACCAGCCCGGCGGCGACGGTTTTATCGCGAAATTCCGCGCCGGGCGAAAGCGCGGCGGCGCTCACAAGATGAATCGCGGTCGCGTCGCCTGCCTTGAGCTGCGTAAAGGTATCCGTGCAAAGTGGGTTGGCGGGGAGCGACGTCTCGGTGACTGTGCTGAAGGGCGCAAGCCAGTTCAGCCTTGTGGCGATGAAGTCCAAGCCTTTTTCGGAGCTAACCAGCCACTCCAAAAACGCGGCGGCGGCGGCTTGCTCTTCGGCGCTCGCCTTGGTGTTAATGGCGGCATAGCATTGCGGCTCTAAGGCGAGGGAGCTTTTTTCGCTTTCGCTGAACTGCAGCTGTGCGGGCAGCATTCCGATATCCGCAGTGGTGAGCGTGCCGGCGGCGGCGGTGTTCAGCTTGCCCCAAAGCTCCGTGCCTCCCAATAGCATTGCGGCTTTGCCTGTTGCCAGTTCGCCGATAGCCGCCTCCTCCGCACGGTTGGTGAAGGCTTCCGCAGCGGCGGTTGTGTTGGTGAGCATCATATCCAAAAGCTTCTTGTAAGCCTCGGCATATTTGAAGGTGATTTTGTTTACACCTGCGCCTGTCCACTCCGCCTTACCTGTTTGAAACTCATAGCTTAGCGGCAGGCTCAGCAAGCGGTGGCTCAGCGCGGAGTCTTCGCCTTCCTTTAGCGTCGGCGCAGCAAACACGCCGTCGATCCCCAGCGCTTTTTTGTTTTCGGTCATATCCTTCACAAGCGCGTTGAGCTTCGAAAAATCGTTTATTTCCTCCGGCTTGGTGTAGGAGGTCGCTTTGCTTGCCAGCGAGAAGTAGGCGTTCATGATTTTCTTGTTATAGATGATGCCAAAAGCGTGCACGCCTAAGGGGACGGCGACGGGCTTGCCTTCGGCAGTCAAAGCCAGCTTGGGATCCAGCAGACGCTTAAAGGCTTCCGAATTGGTTAAATCCGCCGCATGATCTTTCCAGGCGGCGTATTCGCTGGGGTTGGTAAATAGGAAGACACTTGGCGCCTCCGCTCTGCCTAAGGCTTCCTTCAAGTGCTCAACAGCAGGGGTTTCCGGCGTTTCGGTGAGCGCTAGGTTTACCCCTGTCACCGCCTTGTAATCTGCCGCGAGGGCTTGCCACAGCGCTTTTTGCGCGGTATCAGGGGCATACACGCGTACGGTCAATTCGCCCGCGGCGGCGATGGGCACGGTGCTCTGTGAGGTTGATTCGCCAGCCTTGCCGCCCTTTTTCGTTTTGTCACAGGCGGCGAACAGCCCGCCAAGAAGTGCGGCACAGAGGCTTAGGGCGACGAGCGTGGTGAAGCGCTTGGTTCGGTTTTTCATTTTAATGCATCCTTTCCGGCGTAAAATTCCATGTCATGGTATCTTCCATAGCATGGCACAATAACCGGAAGTTATGCATTCGCACGCAAGTGAAAAAATTCGGCGATTGGCGTAGTGTCAACACGCCCTAGCCAAAGCGTTTGGCTTGGCGCACGTCGCCGCCCAAAAAGCGCAGGGTGGTGTAATGCCCTAAAATGCGCGAGGTAACGCGCTGGCTATAGAATTCTTCCCGCTGGTGAATGTTTAGATTTGTGTTGATAATCGTCGGCAAATGGCGGTTGATGCGCGTGTTTAGGAGGTTGTAGAGCGCGGAAACTGTGAAGCTGGTGGAAAATTCCGCGCCGAGGTCGTCCAGAATGAGAAGGTCGCATTCCAGCAATGCTTGCTCGGCTTCGCCGCGGTTTTCGCCTGCGCGCGCGAAATGCTCACGCTCCAACCGATGGAACAGATTTTGCGCCGAACCATATATCACGCCGTACCCTTTTTCAATCACGCCGCGCGCAATTGCAAGGGAAAGATGGGTTTTCCCCAACCCTGTGGGTCCCTCAAAGAGCAGACTGACGCTTTGCTCCGGCGCGAACGCTTCGGCGTATTGGCGGCAAAAGGCGAGCACTTGCCCCATCTGCTTGCGCGGGGAGCAATGCGCGGCGGCGTCTTCCTGCGCGGAATAGTATTGTAAATCAAACGCTTCAAACGTTGAAGTATCCAAGGGTGCGTCCATGCAAAGCGCTTTGTAGATCGTTTTGTGCAGTAAATCCTTAAAACAGTTGCAGCGCTGCCCCATCACATAACCGCTGTCGGAGCAGACGTCGCAGTTATAGCGTACCTGCAGATGATCCGCCGGGAAGCCGGCTTCGCGCAGCAGACGCTCGCGTTCTCCCTGCGCGGCAAGGTTTTGTCGCGCGAGCATCTGCAAAAAATCGAACGCGCCTTCTCCGCGTCCCAGAGCCTGCACAATCGCGGCGCCGCTTTGGCTGATCCCTTCTTCCAGCGCCGCCAGCGCCGGGATGCGCCGTAGGGCTTCGGCGCGCCGCTGCCGCTGCGCGGCTTCCGCGCGTTCACGGCGCTGTTCCAATTCCTGCGTGACCGCGCGGAGCTGTTTTGCGGTTGCTTTCATTTATTTGTCTTTCCTTCCGTTAGCGCAAAGGTTGGCACTTGCCACGCATTGCGCTCATATGCATCCAAATCATAAGAACGCGCAAAGCCCTCCGCGATAGGTTTTTTGGGTGCGGAGCGTCTTTGCGGTGCGGCGCCTTGCCCTGCCGCGCCGTTTTCCACAGCTTTCACGCGCTGCTCTTTAAATGTCGCAATATCTGCCGGCGTTTTTATGCCCGCGCTGTGCCAACTCTGCAGTACCTTATGCATGTAAGCGAAGCTGAGCTTGCCCGTGTGTTCGCTCATTTCTTCATAGGCGGCATGGATCACATCTGCCTTGTAGCCAAATTCGCGTCGCCAGCGGTTGAGGTATTCCGTTTGCCCGGCGGTGGGCTTTGGCGCTTGCAGCCCCGCCATGCGCCGCAGCTCTTCCCACAACTGTTGGCTCTGCTGTAGCGCGGTGATTTGGGCATCCGCTTTTTCGATGCTGTCGATTTCTTTTTTGCCCCAATCCTGCCCGACGGCTTCAATGTATCCCCATGACCGTTTGCCTGCGGCAACGCAATATTGCAGCAGCATGGGGATGACCTCCGGCGGCAGTCCATAGGTATCGTGCAGCATGAGCAGCGTGCTTTGCCCGTCAAAGCCGACAGTTCGCTCTAAAATGCGCGGCGCTTCTTCCCGAAAGAGCCAGCGCAGGGCGGGGGATTCCTCCAAACGGTCGGCGACTTGCGCGCTTGCCGGGCGCAGGGGCGGCGCGGGCGGCGGCGTTACGGTGGTTGTTTCCACCGCTGGGTGAGCAGACTTCGGCGGCGGCGCGGGAATTTGCGTGGCAACGACCGATGTGTCGCCTGTGTGCTCAAGGATGCCTTTTTCTTGCCAAAATTGCAGGGCGTCGATGATTTCTCCCTTGGGCTGGCGCAGTGCGGTTGCAATGGCTTCGGCGTTCTGTGCACCACCGTGCCGCAAAAGCCATAAAAGCGCCTTGAGCGAAAGCCCGCCGGTCAGGCGCAGACATTCATCCGCTACAACGTTTGGGACGGCAAAAATGCCCTGCGCAAACGCAGCGGTTCGGATGCGGTATTGCGCGTTTTCTTCTGTCATGCGTCCTGCGCCTCCGTAACCGCCACGAGGTTCATAAGCGCTCCCTTGCCGTTGACGATCGTATGCACGCGCAGGGTAAGGCGGTATTGACGTCCTGCCGTGAGGGGGATATAGCTGCCCAGAGGCAATGTGTATTCGGTTGCGCTGATTTGCTCCAGACCGATTTCATCCGGAAACGCGTCGGGCAGCAGCGCGCTGCTCCGCCAGCGGTAGCCACGGTATTCTTCCAGCATCCATGCCAGTGCGCCAGTTATTACGGGGAGCGTATTCCCTTCGGCGGCGGTGACGCGCACGCGCGCGGCAGCCGCGCCAACACGCAGCGGCTCGGCAAAGGTAAGCGTTAGGGTCGGCGGAGCCGTCGAGGTAGCGGGGGATTCTTCCGGGGTATGCTTTTCCGCGCGGAAAGAAATTTGCGAAGCGCCGGTCAATTGCACAGAGCCACGCTCCAGTGCGATGAGGTACCCCTGCAGCAAACGCCCTTCGCCGCGCAGGGCAGGGTTGTGCTCCGTGTAATCCGCTTGCACGCGGACGCTGGTTGCCTCGGCTTCAAGGTAGCATTGCCGCAAGTCAAAGTGTTTGCTGAGCGCGGTGTAGCAGAAGAAAATATAGTGCGTTGCAAAATCATATTCCTTTGGCGGCGTAAGCTGTGCGGTGTGGTTGCTGCGGTCGGCGGTATCGCGCAAACGAAAATCGGCGATGAATGCGGACAACTCTGCGGCGTTGGCAAAAAAAATGACATTCCCGTCGGCTTCAAGCCGGTTATCAAAGGCGGCGACGGCGGGCAGCGCCAGCGCTCCGCTGTCGGGCAGAATCTCCGGCGCGCCGCTTCGCTCCGCCGGCTGCTTGCTTTTATACAGCAGATAGCATCCGAACCCTGTTCCTGCGGCAATCAATAACGCAGCGACAAAGCAGAGAAGCCGTACACTTCGCTTTTTCATTTTTGCTCTCCTGTTCGTTTGTGTCATGAAAGATATTGCCCCAGCGCCGCGAGATCCTCGACGACAAGATCTGCTTTGATGCTGGAAACCGTGTGACTTTCACGCGTGGCGACTCCCGTGAGCACCAGCACTGCCGGGATACCGTGCGTCACACCGATTGCGATATCCGTTTCCAGCCGGTCACCGACGAAGGCAAGCGCTTCCGGGGCGCAGCGGAGCTTGCGGCAAAGAAAATCCACCGTGGAGCGCATCGGCTTGCCTAAAATCACGGGCGTACGTCCCGCAGAGGCGGAGAAGAGTGCGATCATTGATCCCGTGTCCGGCAAAAAGCCGCCATCCGCAGGGCAATTGACGTCCGGGTGCGTGGCAAAATAGGGGACGCCTTGCGCTATCCAATTTGCGGCACGTGTGATTTTTTCGTAGCTTAGCGTGGTGTCAAAGCCCAGCAGCAATATGTCGGGCCGGTCGTTCACCAACCGTATGCCTGCCGCGTGCAGCTCCGCGTGCATGTTTTCATTGCCCAAGGCAAACACACCGGCACCGGGATGCAGTATTTGCAAAAAGTCTGCGGCGACGTGGGTGGAAAGCAGGACACGATCCTCTTCGACAGGGAAGCCCATGCCGGCGAGCTTTTCGCGGCAGCTGAGCGCCGCGTGGGAGGAATTGTTGCTGAAAAAGCGGTAATCCAAGCCGAAATTGCCGAGGGCGCGTACGAAAACGTCCGCGCCGGGCAGCATCCGCCCGCCAAGATAAAATGTGCCGTCCATGTCTAAAATAAAGTATTTTGTTTTGGAAAATAGTGGGTGGCGCATTCGGATTCTCCTACATTTTTTGATCATGCTACATCTATTATAAACACTGTGGTTCGTTTGTCAAGCAACACGGCGCGAAAATAACCAATGCGCAGCAGCTGCTTTATAGAGCAAAAAGGCTTGATACACAGGCGGCGCGCCTTTTCGGGGGTGCGGCTTTATGCGGAGGCAGCAAAATTCCCAATTACTTGACTTTTCTTGTTTATTCTGTTAAAATATTCACGATGGTTAATGATGGAGTGGAGTGAGGTGACCGCGATGCCGAGGTTGCGCTGCCAAAAGGTCTTCTGCCTGCTGCTTGGCCTTGCTTTCTTCACCGTTTTTGCGTTTTCCGCAGTATTTTTTGTTTTAAATGCGGATCACACGCATAATGATTGCGCGCACGGAGCGCTGGAAACCCGGAATGTCTGCACGACATGCCTGCAAATCGTTACGGTCGGCAGAAGGCTGCAAAACGGCGCGGGTGCGCCAGTGTCACTCTTTTTGCTTGGCTTGCTTTGGCTTGCGTTGCCACGGCATACCTTGCGTGGTGCGCGGTGGATGTGCGGGACCCCGAAAACGCCACTTTTCTTACATGTGCGGCTGAACAATTGAAGCGAAGCTCTTCTGTTTTTTCATAATAAAAAATTTGGAGGCTTTGCTTTGAAAAAGAGAATTGCTGCGCTTTTCAGTGCGCTTGTTATCGTTTCGCTGCTCTTCGTGAGCTGCGGTGATGCTGCAAAAAAAGCTCCCGCAGGCGGTAAGCTGCGGATCATCGGCACACTTTTCCCGCACTATGATTTTGCCCGCGCCGTGGCGGGGGATAAAGCTGATGTAACGATGCTTCTGCCCCCGGGCGCGGAAAGCCATTCCTTTGAGCCGACGCCGCAGGATATTATCAAAATGAAGGAAAGCGGCGTGTTTATCTATACCGGCGGGGAATCCGACGTATGGGTGGACGATATTTTGGCATCCATGGATATGAGCAAGGTGAAGGTGATTAAGCTTATGGATGCTGTGGATACTGTGGAAGAAGAAGTCGTGGGCAGCATGGAGGAAGAACACGGGCATGACCATGAAGCGGACGAGTTCGACGAAGCCGCTATACAAGATCGCCCCATGCGTGATTTTGCGGGCAGCTGGGTTTCGATGGTTCCCCTGATCAAAGACGGTTCGCTGGATGCATACATGGAGCATAGCGCGGAGGAAGCCGAAGTTCCGGTTGCGGATTATAAGGCGAATGTATTGCAAAAGGTTGCCAGCGATTATGATACGGTTGCCATTGCCGGCAGCACGGTGACAGCGGGCGGCGTGACGGCGGATTATAATTACAAGGGTCATCAGATTGTGGAAAATGAACACGGAAAAACGGTTTGGTATAAATACGAGTCTGTTGCTGCGGTCGGCGGACAACTGAGATATTTGATGTTCACCGATCACCAAATTGCCAGCGGGGCGGAAAAAGAAGAAGTGCCGCATATGCATATGAAGTATGGCGGCGAAAGCTTCGAAGCCTTGCTTGCTGAGGATGCGCCCACACCTTTTTATTTCGACTCGGCGCACAGCAATGTTGAAATCGGTCAATTCATGGCGGGCGAGCATGAGGAGGAAGAGGAAGGCGAATACGACGAGCATGTGTGGACTTCGCCGCGCAACGCCATTCAAATTGTCGCTAAGCTTGCTGAAGTCTTCGGCGAAGCCGACCCGGAGCACAAAGACGCGTACAAGACCAATGCCGACGCTTATATTGCGCAGCTCGAGGAGCTGGACGGCAAGATGAAGGCGCTGGTTGACGGGGCGGCACGCAAGACCATTGTCTTTGGCGACCGCTTCCCCTTCCGTTATTTTGCGGATGCCTATGGCTTGACCTATGACGCGGCGTTTGTCGGCTGCTCCACGGAAACGGAAGCCAGCCCGCGAACAGTGAAGCTGCTGATTGATACGGTGAAGGCGGAAAAAATCCCTGTTGTGTTTCACATTGAGCTTTCCACCGCCAAGATTGCTGAAACCATTGCCGAAGCAACGGGCGCAAAAGTGCTGCTGCTGCATTCGTGTCACAACATTACCAAGAACGACTTCAACGCCGGCAAAACCTACGTGGATTTGATGAACGCCAACCTAGGCAACCTGCAAACCGCGCTTTACTGATGTGTGGCAGGATGTGAATGGAGGAAGCTGTATGGCATTGATTACCTGCGAGACGGCGGCGTTTGGCTATGAAGGCGGCACTGCTGTGCGGGATGTGAATTTTGCGCTCCACGGCGGTGAATATCTTTGTGTGCTCGGCGAAAACGGTTCGGGCAAAAGCACGTTGCTCAAAGGTATCCTGCGCCTGAAATCGCCGCAAAGTGGGCGCGTTATTCTGGGCGACGGGCTGCGCCAAAGGGAGATTGGGTATCTTCCGCAGCAAACGGTTGTGCAAAAGGATTTCCCCGCGGGCGCCTTCGAGGTCGTGCTTTCGGGTTGCCTCGGGGCGCGGGGAATCCGCCCCTTTTATACGCGCAAGGATCGGCAGCAGGCGGAGCAAAGTCTTCGCCTGCTGGATGGCTGGGAGCTGCGCAATCGCTGTTATCGGGAGCTTTCCGGCGGGCAGCAGCAGCGCGTTTTGTTGGCGCGGGCGCTATGCGCAACAAAAAGACTCCTTTTGTTGGATGAACCTGCCGCAGGGCTGGATCCGATTGTCACACAGGAGCTTTACCAATTGATTCAAAGGATCAACTGTGAACGCGGTGTGACAATTCTCATGGTTTCGCACGATGTGAACGCCGCCGTTCAACACGCCAGCCATATTCTGCACTTGCAGGGAAGGCAGCTTTTTTTCGGAACCGTGCGGGATTATGCGCAAACCCAGGTCGGCAAGCGTTTTCTTGGCGAGGGGGTGAACGCGGAGTGACAACTTTTTTGCGGGAATACACGCAAGGGGTTTATGATATTCTGATCATGCCTGAATATACCTTTATGCGCCGCGCGCTGGTCGTCGGTCTGCTGGTTTCCCTTTGCGCTGCGCTGCTGGGGGTGAGCTTGGTGCTTAAGCGTTATTCCATGATCGGCGACGGGCTTTCTCGCGTTGGGTTCGGCACGCTGGCGATTGCCATGGCGTTCAATGCCGCCCCGCTCACTGTTTCGATCCCGGCGGTGGTAGCCGTGGCATTTTTGCTTCTGCGCTTGCGTGAGAACAGCAAAATCAAGGGCGACGCTGCCATTGCGCTGATTTCCGCCGCGAGTCTTGCGGTTGGCGTGACGGTTATCAGCCTGACGACAGGCATGAACACGGACGTATGCAATTACATGTTTGGCAGCATCCTTTCGATGAAGGAGTGGGAGGTCACGCTTTCAATCGCGCTGACCGTGACTGTGCTGCTACTCTATTTGTTCTTTTTCGGCAAAATTTTTGCCGTCACTTTTGACGAGAGCTTTGCCCGCGCTACCGGCATAAGGGCTGGTGGCTATAACATGGTTCTCGCGCTGCTTACGGCGGTGATCACGGTTTTGGGGATGCGCATGATGGGCGCGATGCTGATTTCCAGCCTGCTGATTATCCCGCCGTTAACCGCCATGCGGCTGTGCAAAAAGTTTCGCAGCGTAACGGTCTGCTCCGCGGTTCTTTCGGTGCTTTGCTTTTTTGTGGGGTTAACCTTGAGCTTCGCGCTCCCGCGCGGTTTGCCCACGGGTTCCACGGTCGTGCTGGTGAATGTGGCGATGTTTCTGCTGTTCTGGCTGCTATCTTTGCTGAAAGTGAGGCGAAAAGTCATATGAAACGTTTTTTGCTGCCGCTCCTGATTGTCTGCCTGCTGCTGCTTGCATCCTGCGCCGCCGGGAGCGAACCGGAAGCGGGTGAAACTATCGAACAAAACAATGCTGCCGCCGGGCAAGTCATTGAAATCAAGGAGAAAACCTTCGTTACGCAAACGAATGACATTTACTACAACCCCGAAGCGTATTTGGGCAAAACAATCAAGCTGGAGGGGCTGTTCCGGGAAATGACGTTTGATGGGGATACGTACTACACTGTGTTTCGTTACGGTCCCGGCTGCTGTAACAATGACGGTGAGGTCGCCTTCGAGGTGCGCTGGCCCGAGGGAGGGGAGAAGCCCTACGCCAAGATGGACGATTGGGTGGAAGCGGTTGGCGTCCTAGAAAAATATGAAGAGCAGGGCAATCCATATTTGCGTCTTTCCCTGCTTTTTCTGGAGGTAAAGGATACGCCGGGCTTGACGACAGTCACGCAATAGAAAAATCCCGTGCTTTGGGCGGGCGTCGCCTAGCGCAGAATCGTTTGCAGCGCCGCACAGATTGCCGCGCCTGCACCTGCCGCGCTGAGTAATGCCGCTATTGCGGAAAAACGGGATCGCAGGATCTGGCTTGGCGGTGGCGCACTGGAAGAGCGCGCAACCGCCTTGGCACGGTCGCGTAGCGTGCCTTCACTTAACGCGGAATATTCCGGCTTTACAAAAAATATCGCGCGTTCAAAATATTCGCAATCGCTTTCCAATACCTCGATTACCCGATGATTTACGCCTTTTATCATTACAGCTCCGCCTCTCCGCTTTATTCCCTCTTTATTTTGAGCAGAGGATGCGGCATTTAGACATGGTGCGCAAGAATAATCCTGGGGAACATCGGCAAACGCGTTCCCTACTTATGAAAGATTTGTGAATTTTTATGCCAGGGGCTTGATTTTTCCTGAAATAGGCGTTACAATAAGATTAGCACTCGAAGCGGTTGAGTGCTAATCTTATGTAATACTATTTTTCAGGAGGTAAGCAAGCATGATGATCAAACCCCTATCCGACCGCGTAGTTTTAAGGCTCGTGGAAGCGGAGGAAACCACCAAGAGCGGCATTATTTTGGCAGGCTCGGCGCAGGAAAAGCCCCAGATCGCGGAAGTGATCGCAGTAGGTCCCGGCGGCGTGGTGGATGGCAAGGATGTCCCCATGACGGTCAAGGTTGGCGAAAAAGTCATTACCAGCCAGTATTCCGGCACAAAGGTCAAGATTGATAATGACGAGTTCACGGTCGTCCGCGTGGGCGATATTTTGGCGACGGTTGAATAAGAAAATACAGATAAAACAAGGAGGAGAACCCTATGGCAAAGCAAATCATTTATGGCGAGGAAGCCCGCCGCGCACTGCAGAGCGGTATCGATAAGCTGGCAAATACGGTTAAAATCACGCTGGGACCGAAAGGGCGCAACGTGGTGCTGGATAAGAAATACGGCGCGCCGCTTATCACCAACGACGGCGTGACCATCGCCAAGGATATTGAGTTGGAGGACGCCTTTGAGAACATGGGTGCGCAGTTGGTAAAGGAAGTTGCAACCAAAACAAATGATGTTGCGGGCGACGGCACGACCACGGCGACACTGCTGGCGCAGGCGCTGGTGCGCGAGGGCATGAAAAATGTTGCAGCCGGCGCGAACCCGATGGCCGTTAAGCACGGCATTCAGCAAGCGGTGGACGCCGCGGTGGAATCCCTGCGCGAGAATTCCAAGCAGGTTGCTTCCCCGGCGGATATCGCCCGCATTGCTACCGTTTCCTCCAGCGATTCCGCCATTGGCACAATCGTAAGCGATGCGATGGAGAAGGTTACCAAGGATGGCGTTATCACTGTGGAGGAATCCAAAACCGCCGAAACCTACAGCGACGTGGTGGAGGGGATGCAGTTTGACCGCGGCTATATTTCTCCGTATATGGTTACCGATACCGAGAAAATGGAAGCGGTTGTGGATGACGCGTATGTTCTGATTACGGATAAGAAGGTCGCCAACATTCAAGAAATTCTGCCCATTCTGGAGCAGATCCTGCAATCCGGCAAAAAGCTGGTCATCATCGCCGAGGATATTGAAGGCGAAGCGCTCTCGACCATTCTGCTCAACCGTTTGCGCGGCACGTTTATTTGTGTGGGCGTGAAGGCGCCGGGCTTCGGCGACCGCCGCAAGGAAATGCTGCAGGATATTGCCGTACTCACGGGGGGCGAAGTGATTACCTCTGATTTGGGCTTGGAGCTGAAAGAAACCCAAATGTCCCAGCTTGGGCGCGCGAAGACGGTGCGTGTTTCAAAAGAAAACACCACCATTGTCAGCGGTGCGGGCAGCACAGAAGCGATTCAAGGGCGTGTGGCGCAGATTCGCGCGGCAATTGAGGTCTCTACCTCGGATTTTGACCGCGAGAAGCTCCAGGAGCGCCTTGCCAAGCTTGCGGGCGGCGTAGCGGTTATCCGTGTGGGCGCAGCGACTGAAACCGAAATGAAGGAGAAAAAGCTCCGCATCGAGGACGCGCTCGCGGCAACCAAAGCCGCTGTGGAAGAAGGCTATGTCGCCGGCGGCGGTGTGGCGCTGCTCAACGCAATCCCGAAGGTGCGGGCGTTGCTGGATGACATTACCGATGCCGATCTGAAAACGGGTGTGAACATCGTGCTTGCCGGTCTGGAAGCTCCCATTCGCCAGATCGCGGAAAACGCAGGCGTGGAAGGCTCGGTGATCGTCAACGACATCGTTAACAACGGTGGTGTGAATTACGGCTATGATTTTGCGACCGGCGTTTATGGTGATATTCTGGAAGCGGGTATTCTTGACCCGACCAAGGTCACGCGCAGTGCGTTGACCAACGCGGCGTCCGTTGCCGGGATGGTGCTGACCACGGAAAGCCTTGTGGCGGATAAGCCCGACCCGCAGGCGGACGCGGCTGCCAATGCGGCTGCCATGGCGGCGCAGGGCGGCGGAATGTATTAAGCGAATCATCTGAGATTCGATGAAAATCGCAAAACCGGCAGGGAGGAATTCCCTGCCGGTTTTGTCATGAGCGTGCTTTGGTTCATTCCTTACCGCAGGAACTGCAAGCATCGCAGGACGCACAATCGCATCCCAACCGCTTGCCTTTTTTGTGATCCTTCACCAGTTTGAGGAGGATCCCGCCTACGAGCAGCGCAAGACCCACGCAAACGAGTGCCGTGCCAATGTTTTCTTGCAGCCAAGCCATGAAAGACGCGCCTCCTTATTTTGCTTTTAGCAGATTTTTCTTTTTTGTCGGACGCACGATTAGGAACACCAGCAAGCCGAGAAGCAGCGCCGCCGGGATCAGCCACCAAGAGAAGCCGCCGCTCAGCAACAGGCTGATCTGGTAGACCACCAGTGAAACTACATAGGCGAGCAGCGTTTGATAGCCGATGGCGAACCAGAACCATTTGCGGTTGTTCATTTCGCGGCGAATTGCGCCGATGGCGGCAAAGCAAGGGGCGCACAGCAGATTGAACACGAGGAAGGAAAAGCCTGCCGCCGCGCTGAAGCCGGCTTGCAGATTCGCCCAAAGCCCGGCATCGTCTTCCGCGACTTCGCCGATGCCATAAAGGACGCCAAGCGTGCTGACGACGACTTCCTTGGCCACCAAGCCCAAGAAGGTTGCGGTCGAAGCCTGCCAAACACCCCAGCCCAACGGTTTGAATAGGAAGGCGATCGCGCTGCCGATCATTGCAATCAGGCTATCGTTCATATCCTCGACCGCGCCGAACCTGCCATCCGTGAAGCCGTAGCCCGAAGTGAACCAGACGAAAATCGTGGAGAGAAGGACGATGGTTCCGGCGCGCTTGATGAAGCTCCAGCCACGCTCCCACATGCTGCGCAGCACGCCACTGGCTGTGGGCAAGTGATAGGCGGGCAGCTCCATCACGAAGGGCGCGACGTCGCCGGCAAACAGCTTGGTTTTCTTGAGCATAACGCCGGAGCAGATGATCGCCGCCATGCCGATGAAATACGCGCTGGGCGCGACCCACCACGCGCCGCCAAACAGCGCGCCGGCAATCATGGCGATGATGGGCAGCTTTGCCCCGCAGGGGATAAATGTGGTCGTCATGATCGTCATGCGGCGATCGCGCTCATTTTCGATGGTGCGGCTTGCCATCACGCCCGGCACACCGCAGCCCGTGCCAATTAATATCGGGATAAAGCTCTTGCCGCTTAAGCCGAAGCGGCGGAAGACGCGATCCAAAATGAAGGCGATACGCGCCATATAGCCGCAGGCCTCCAAAATCGCAAGGAAGATGAACAGCACCAGCATCTGCGGCACAAAACCCAGCACCGCGCCCACGCCCGCGATCACACCGTTCAGCAGCAGACTCTTGAGCGTTGCGTTTGTGTGGATGGCGTCCAAACCCTTTTCGGCTAGCACCGGAATGCCGGGCACCCATACGCCGTAGCTTGCCGGATCAGGCTCTTCGGCTGTGAATTCCACACCCTGCTCCTCGGCTTCGGCGGCTCGGACTTCGTATTCTTCCACGGCGGCACTGTAGCTTGCGCCGCCGGTGAGGTGCCAGCCGTCGCCAAACGCGCCGTCGTTCGTCCAATCCGTCACCAGCGTGCCGACGGTTGTAACGGATACGAAATAAACGCAAAACATCACTACGGCAAAAATCGGCAGCGCCAAAAACCGATTGGTGACGATTTTATCAATCTTATCCGACAGGCTCAGCTTGCCCTTGTTCTTGATTTTTAAACAATCACGGATGATGGAATCAATATATGAATAGCGTTCGGCGGTGATGATGCTTTCGCTGTCGTCTTCCAGCTCCGTTTCGCGTTTTTTGATGTCTTTATCGATGTGTGCGCGCTGTTCCGCGGATATGCCCAGTCTTTCCGTTATTTTTGCGTCGCGTTCAAATAGCTTGATAGCGTACCAGCGCTGCTGCTCATCCGGCAAATCATGCAAAAGGGCTTCTTCAATGTGCGCAAGCGTGTGCTCCACACCGGCGCTGAAGCTGTGCTGCGGCACCGTTATCGCGCCGTTCGCCGCTTCGATTGCCGCTTGCGCCGCCGCCTCAATGCCCGTCGCCTTGAGCGCGGAAATTTCGACCACGCGGCAGCCCAGCTCCCTCGCAAGGCGAACGGTATCAATCTTATCGCCGTTCTTGCGCACAACATCCATCATATTGACAGCGACGACCACCGGGATGCCCAGCTCTGTCAGCTGCGTGGTGAGGTACAGGTTGCGCTCCAGGTTTGCGCCGTCTACGATGTTTAAAATCGCGTTCGGTCGCTCGCTGATCAAATAGTTTCGCGCAATCACCTCTTCCAGCGTGTAGGGCGAAAGCGAATAAATGCCGGGCAGATCAACCACGGTCACGCCCTTATCCGTCTTGAGCTTTCCCTCTTTCTTTTCGACCGTTACGCCCGGCCAGTTGCCGACAAATTGATTTGAACCCGTGAGCGCGTTAAAGAGCGTGGTTTTGCCGCTGTTGGGGTTCCCTGCCAGCGCGATTTTCAGCGAAGCCATCTTCTTCCTCCTTGCGTTTGTTTAAGCTAACCGTATGCCCGAATACCGCCAAAGTGCCCGAATACCGCCAAAGTGCCGCGGAAACAGAGGCGGTGTGTGTTCGCGTTAAGCCCTCTCGTCTTCCAGTTCGATGATTGCAGCGTCTTCCTTGCGCAACGAAAGCTCATAGCCCCGCACCGTGATTTCGATCGGGTCGCCCAGCGGCGCGATTTTACGCACTGTGATTTCCACACCCTTGGTGATGCCCATGTCCATGATTCTGCGTTTGAGCGCGCCCTCGCCGCCCAAACGCCGCACGCGTACCGTGCTGCCCGGTTTGATTTCCTTTAGCGTTGCCATGGATAGCTCCTCCTGTTATATCATGATTTTTTGCGCCATTTCGCGGCTGATCGCTATGCGGGATTCGCGCACGGATACAATCACGTTGCCGCCGTTCTGCGTCACAACCGTCACCGGACAACCCGGCACAAAGCCAAGATTTTCAAGGAATTGCCGCGTTTCCGCCAGCCCGCCTACCTTCTTAATAGCGTTTTGTTCGCCCGCCTTCGCCAGTGTCAAAGGTGTCATAGGCACACTCCCTTCCGCTCTGCAGTCCTTTGGTTAGGCGAATCTAACTGATGCTAGTATAGCAGGGGAGAATAGGATTGTCAATCTTTTTTTTGACGCGGAAGCGGACATGCGCATCGAGGCTTCCATTATAGCAATGAGAACAAGTTCTAAATTTTTCTATAAACCTTTTCTTCCGATTTCTGTCAGTCGCCCAGTCGCCGTAAAAACGCGAAAATATTCGTGTTACGCTCTTGAACATCCCACGCGTTTATGGTATGATGGTGCTATAGACGCGGAAGGAGGTGACTGCTATGCAGGATCTTGCGCTGCCGCTGTACCTGTTTCACCAGGGCAGTAATGCGCGGGCTTACCGCTTGCTGGGGGCGCATCGTCTGCCGGACGGCAGCGGCGCGGTATTTCGCTGCTGGGCACCGCACGCCAAGGCGGTCAGTGTCGTGGGGGATTTTAACGACTGGGATCGCAAAGCAAACCCGATGCAGCGCCAAAGCGCCGAAGGCGTTTGGGTGGCTGAGGTGCCGGAAATCCAGCCCTTTGCGGCATACAAATTCTGCGTGACCGGCAGCGACGGCAAGCAAATGCTCAAGGATGATCCCTACGCCTTCCACGCCGAATCCGCGCCGGGAACCGCCTCGAAATACTACCCGCTGGAGGATTGCTACAACTGGCAGGACAGCGCTTGGATGGAACGGCGGGCACAGGGACAGCTTTGCGCCTCGCCCGTGAACATTTACGAGGTGCATCTTGGCTCTTGGCGCCGCTACCCCGACGGCGAACCGTTTTCCTACGCGAAGCTGGCAGAAGAGCTTATCCCCTACGCCGCCGAAATGGGCTACACGCACCTGGAGTTGATGCCCATAACAGAATACCCCTTTGACGGTTCGTGGGGCTACCAGGTAACAGGCTATTTTGCCGCAACCTCGCGTTATGGCGAGCCAAAGGATCTCATGCGCTTCATCGATTGCGCCCACGCGGCGGGTCTGGGCGTTATTTTGGATTGGGTGCCCGCGCACTTTCCAAAAGACACGCACGGCTTGGCGCGGTTTGACGGCGAACCGCTCTATGAGCACAAAGACCCGCTGCGCGGAGAGCATAAGCAGTGGGGGACGCTGGTGTTCGATTACGGTCGCCCGGAGGTGTGCTCTTTCCTCATCTCCAGCGCGGCGTTTTGGCTGGAGCAATACCATGCCGACGGTCTGCGTGTGGATGCCGTAGCCTCCATGCTTTATTTGGATTACGGGCGCGAACGCGGTGAATGGTCGCCCAACAGGTACGGCGGCAAGGAAAATCTGGAAGCTGTGGAATTCCTGCGCAAGCTGAACCAATCGATTCTGACAGATTTCCCGGGCATCATGATGGCAGCGGAGGAAAGCACAGCCTGGCCCATGGTCACCAAGCCTCCGGAATTGGGCGGGCTGGGGTTCAACTTCAAATGGAACATGGGCTGGATGAACGATTGCCTGCGTTATTTTTCAATGGACGGCATTTTTCGCAGGGATAACCACAGTTGCCTGACCTTTTCGCTCTGCTACGCGTTTTCTGAGAATTATATTTTGCCCCTGAGCCACGACGAGGTCGTGCACGGAAAGGCTTCGCTCATCGGCAAAATGCCGGGGGATTACCCGGCGAAGTTCGCGGGCTTGCGGGCGTTCTTCGGCTATATGATGGCGCACCCGGGCAAAAAGCTGCTCTTTATGGGGCAGGAATTCGGGCAGTTCATTGAATGGGATTACACCAGGGAGTTGGACTGGCTGCTTCTGGAATATGACGCGCACAAGCAAATGCAGGCATACGTGCGTGCGTTGAATCATTTTTATAAAGAGAACGCGCCGCTTTGGAAAATTGAGGACAGCTGGACCGGCTTTGCGTGGATCGCCGGGGACGACAGCGTGAATTCCGTCATCGCTTTCCGCCGCATGGATAACTGCGGGCACGAGCTGCTCTGCGTGTGCAATTTCACACCCGTTGCGCGGCAAAGGTATGCCGTCGGCGCACCGGAGAGCGGACGGTACCGCATCGTTTTCAGCTCTGATGAAGCTGCCTTTGGGGGCGGCGGCACAGCTGCAGGCGAGGTTCGCAAAACCACCCAAAAGCCCCTGCACGGCTGCGCGCAAAGTCTGGAGCTTGACCTGCCGGGGCTAAGCGTTTTGTTTTTAGCAAGAGATAGCGGCGGTGGCAATAACTAGCTCCGCCGTCTGCCACTAAAATCCAGATTCGGAGGGCGACTGTATGCAAAAACAGGAATGTATTGCCATGCTCCTCGCGGGGGGGCAAGGGAGCCGTCTGGGGGTGCTGACCAAATATTTGGCAAAGCCTGCCGTTCCCTATGGCGGCAAATACCGAATCATCGATTTCCCTTTGAGCAACTGCGTTAACTCCGGCATCAACACCGTCGGCGTGCTGACGCAGTACCAGCCCCTGGAACTGACCGATTACATCGGCAACGGGCAGCCTTGGGATCTGGACCGCGCCAGCGGCGGCGTTCACGTGCTTTCGCCCTACCAGCAAATCAAAGGCAGCCAATGGTATAAAGGCACGGCAAACGCAATCTACCAAAACATCCATTTTATTGACCGTTATGCGCCGGAATACGTACTGATCCTTTCCGGCGACCACATCTATAAAATGGATTACGCCGCCATGCTGGATTTCCACAAAGCAAAGGACGCCGCCTGTACCATCGCGATGCTGGAGGTTCCATGGGAGGAGGCGAGTCGCTTTGGGCTGATGCACACGGGAGCGGACGGACGCATCACCGCTTTTGAGGAAAAGCCGAAAAACCCCAAGAGCAATCAGGCTTCCATGGGCGTTTATGTTTTTACCTGGGCAAAGCTGCGCGCATATTTAATCGCGGATGAAGCGCGCACGGATTCCTCCAATGATTTCGGCAACGACGTCATCCCCGCCATGCACACCGCCGGTGAAGGCATGTTCGCCTTCCCCTTTGAAGGCTACTGGAAGGACGTCGGCACAATCGAAAGTCTGTGGGAGGCGAACCTGGATTTACTCAATCCCAAGGTGGATCTGGATTTAAGCGACCCGGATTGGAAGATCTACTCACGCAACCCGGCTTCGCCTCCGCAGTTTGTGGCGGCAGGTGCGTCGGTGCAGGACGCAATGGTCTCCGCCGGCTGCACCATCGAGGGAACGGTAGATTTTTCCATCCTTTTCCCGCAAGTAACGGTAGAAGAGGACGCACTGGTGCGCGATTCTATCCTCATGCCCGGCGTAACAGTGAAAAGGGGCGCAAAGGTGCAATACGCCATCGTTGCCGAAAACGCGGTGATTGACGAAAATGCCGCCGTCGGTGCGCGCCCGGAGGATTTTGAAAGTCCCGACGGCTGGGGCATCACGGTGGTCGGCTCAGGGCTGCGCGTTGGCTGCGGCGCGGTGATTGCTCCCAGCGCAATGCTGGAGTACGATGTGGAAGGCGGTGAATAAACATGCGTGTGAACAATATCTTGGGCATCCTTTTTTCAAATTCCTACGATGAAGCCCTGCCGGAAATCACAAATATGCGCACCATGGGATCCGTTCCTTTTGCCGGGCGCTACCGTATGATTGACTTCCCGCTTTCGGGCATGGTCAATTGCGGCATCACCAAGGTAGGGGTCATCACCAAGAGCAACTACCGCTCGCTGATGGATCACCTGGCGCAGGGCCGCCCGTGGGATCTTGCCCGCAAGCACGAGGGCATGGTGCTGCTGCCGCCGTTTTCCAGCGGCGGCGTCGCGGGCAACCAGACCCGCATGGAGGGGCTTTGCGGCGCGTTAGAGTTTTTGAAGAATTCCCGCGAAGAATTCGTTGTTATGAGCGATTGCCACGTCGTCGGCAATTTAGATTACCGCGCGCTGCTTGAAGCGCACGCCGCCAGCGGCGCGGATATCACCCTGGCAGCCAAACGCGGCACCGCGCCGAAGCTGGATTGCATGCGGCTCAAAACAGACGACGCCATGCGCGTGCGGGAGATCGCCATGAGCCATGACGCGGCGGCGAACTGCTTGTATTCCCTCAACACCTTCGTGCTGCGCAAGGCGCTGCTGGAACGTCTTCTGCAAGACGCAATGAACCTTGGGCGCGGCGATTTTGAGCGCGATCTGCTGCAGGCCAACGTGCAGTCGCTGCGCATCCACGCGGTGGAAATCCCGGATTTCGTACGGCTGATTGATTCCCTGCAGGGCTATTACGACGCTTCCATGGCGCTGCTGGAGGCGGAGAACCGCCACGCGCTTTTTGACGCTCGCCGCCCCATTTTAACCAAGGTGCAGGACGATATGCCCACAATTTACGGCTTGCGCTCCAGGGTGAAGAATTGCCTGGTCACAGACGGCTGCCAGCTGGAGGGCGAAGCGGAGCACTGTATCCTCTCGCGCGGGGTGCGCATAGAAGCGGGCGCCGTGGTGCGCAGCTGTATTCTGATGCAAGGTACATATGTGGGCGCCGGCGTGCGACTGGAAAATGTGATCACTGATAAGGCCGTGACGGTGAAGCCCGGAAAGACCCTGGTCAGTGCGGAAAATTATCCGATCTATCTTGGAAAGAAAATCGTGGTGTAAAATTTATGATACCGAAGATCGTGCATGATTGCCGGTTCGGCGGCGAGCAGTCGCGTTGCATGTGCTGCTGCAGCAACTCGTGATATTACCCGTGGCACATCGCCAAACATGTGCTGCGGCGAAGACAGTAAAAGGAGGGCGATGATATGAAGGTTCTGTATGCCGCCAGCGAGGCTTTGCCGTTCAAGGCCAGCGGCGGGCTGGCGGAGGTTGCGGGTTCTCTTCCCCCCGCGCTGCGCAAGCGCTTGATCGGCGCGCGGGTCGTTCTGCCGCTCTATGACGCCATTGCCTCGGAGCTGCGCGAAGCCATGCGCTTTTTAGGGCATATCGTCGTCCCGGTGGCGTGGCGCAGGCAATATTGCGGCATTTTTGAAGCCAAGGCAAACGGTGTGGTTTATTATTTGCTGGATAATCAGTATTACTTCAAGCGCGGCAAGCAGATTTACGGTTATTACGATGATGCGGAGCGCTTCGCGTTCTTCAGCCGCGCGGTGCTTGAAATTTTGCCGCATCTGGATGGCTGGAAGCCCGATATTCTGCATTGCAACGACTGGCAAACGGCGCTGACCCCGGTCTTTCAAACGGCGTTTTACGCCAAAACAGATTTCTATCGGGGCATTAAAACGGTGTTCACCATCCACAACATCGAATACCAGGGCAAATATGGCATGGAAATTCTGGAGGATGTTTTTGGGCTGGGCGGGCAGTGCCGATCGCTTGTAGAGCATGACGGCTGCGTTAATTTGATGAAGGGCGGCATTGAATGCGCTGACGCGGTGACGACCGTCAGCCCGACCTATGCCGAACAGCTTCTTGATCCATGGTATAGCCATGGGCTGGATTCCATCCTGCAACGGCGGCAGTATAAGCTCAGCGGGATTTTGAACGGCATTGATACCGAAGGCTACGACCCTGCGGAGGATGCAGCCATCGCCGCGCCGTTCAGCACGGAAAATTTGGCGGGCAAAGAGATCAACAAAAAAGAGCTGCAGCGACTCTTTGGGTTAGAAGAAGCGCCGCGCAAGCCCCTGTTTGGCATCGTCAGCCGCCTTGTCGAGCACAAGGGGTTGCGCTTGCTCAAGGAACGGCTGGGGTGTCTGCTCGAAAATTCCGAAGCACAGCTGGCAGTGCTTGGCACGGGTGAATGGCAATATGAAGAATTCTTTCGGCAGCTGGCGGCGTCATATCCCGGGCGCGTGGGCGTGAAGATCGATTTTATCCCCGCTCTCTCGCGGCAAATTTACGCGGGCGCGGATCTCTTCCTCATGCCTTCAAAAAGCGAACCGTGCGGGCTTTCGCAAATGATCGCCCTGCGCTACGGTTGCATCCCTATTGTGCGCGAAACCGGCGGCTTAAAGGATTCGGTGTTGGACAGCGGCACGGGCGGTGGCAATGGCTTCACCTTTGCGGAATATGACGCCGACGCGCTTTTGCACACAATGTTCCGTGCGGCGGAGGGCTATAAAAACGACGCAGGCTGGCGACAGCTGATGCTGCGCGCCATGGAATGCGATAACAGCTGGGGCAAGAGCGCGAACGCATACATCCGGCTCTATAAAAATCTGCTGGGAGGCGCATGACCGCTTGAAAGCTTACTATATAACGCTGCTTCGCCACGGTCTGGCGGAAGGCGAGCGCGCGGGGCGCTACATTGGGCATACCGACGCGCCGCTGACGGAAGAGGGCAAGACGCAGCTGCTGCAAATGCGAGAGCAATATGGCTACCCGGCTGTGAGCGCGCTCTTCACTTCCCCCCTGCGGCGCTGCCGCGAAACAGCGGTGCTGCTCTACCCCGGGCAAAACGCCATCGCGCTGGACGGACTGCGGGAATATTACTTTGGCGAATACGAAAACAAAACCCCGGCGGAGCTGGAAAACCACCCCGTGTTCCATCGCTGGCTCAGCGGTGAGCCGGGGCTGACGCCGCCCTTTGCCGAAGGACAGGCGGATTTCCAAGAACGCATTCTCGGCACGTTCCGCAAGCTGGTGGGCGGGTTGTTCAAGACCGGCACGGAGCATACCGCCGTCGTCACCCACGGCGGCATTATCATGGCGCTGCTGGCGCGGTTTGGTATCCCGGAAGCGCCCATGCACGAATGGCTTACTCCAAGCGGCTGCGGCTATCTTCTGCGCGTAACGCCCATGCTCTGGTCGGCGGGCGAAAAGCTGGAGGTCGCCGCACCCTTACCGGAAGAACCGGAGCACCCGGACGAACTGCCCGCCGAGCGGCGCCTATGGCTGGAGCTGGAAAAGGAGCTGGACGCGCGATGAATCCCGCGGTTTTCAACAGACGCAAATAACCGAGAAAGGGAAGCCCTGTGGATGCATCTCTCTTTTGCAAAGACGCGCCCCTCCTTGCGCTTGCCCCCATGGCGGGGGTTGCGGACCGGGCGTTTCGCACACTTTGCCGGGGCGAGGGCGCGGATTTTGTTTGCAGCGAGATGGTCAGCGCCAAGGGCGTCACGCTGGGCGATCGCAAATCCGGCGAGCTGATGGCGCTTTCGCAAAGCGAACAGCCGGCAGGTATTCAGCTGTTTGGCAGGGAGCCTTCGTGTTTTACAGAGGCAACGGCGGCGGCGTTAAAGTATACACCCGCGTTTGTCGACATCAACATGGGCTGCCCCGCACACAAGGTCGCCGGGCACGGCAGCGGTGCCGCGCTGATGAAGAACCCACAGCTCTGCGCGGAAATCACGCGCGCAGCGGTGGCTGCCGCCGGTCGTGTTCCTGTCAGCGTAAAAATGCGCGGCGGTTGGACCGACGGCAGCCGCAACGCCGTAGAAATCGCTCTGCGCTGCGAAGAAGCCGGCGCGGCATGGGTTACGGTGCACGGGCGCACGCGGCAGCAAATGTACGCTCCACCGGTGGATTACGGCATCATTGCAGCGGTAAAAGCGGCGCTACGTATCCCGGTGCTGGGCAACGGCGACGTAACAGACGGTCCAAGCGCGCAAAAAATGCTGGAAGCAACGGGCTGCGACGGCATTCAGATCGGGCGGGGCGCGTTAGGGCGTCCGTGGGTCTTTACACAGATCCGAGCATTTTTGGCGCGCGGCGAGATATTGCCCGAACCGGACGCCGCGCGGCGCACGGAATATCTTTTGCGGCACATGCGCGCGTTATGCGCCGAAAAGGGCGAACGCGTCGGGATGCGCGAAGCACGCAAGCACGCGGCTTGGTACACCAAGGGCTTGCGCGGCGCGGCGAAGCTGCGCGGGGAAATCACCTCGCTGCAAGCCTTCGCGGATCTGGAAGCTATAACGCAAAAAATCATCGCATTGGAAGCATAATGGAGTGTGAAAAATTTGACCGCCGTATACATACTGGCAGGCTGCTGCGTCCCGGCAGGCTTTGCTGCCGCGCTTTTGCGCAATCGGCACGCAGAACGGGGACGCTTGGCGTCCAAGCTTTTGGCATCGCTGCTTTTCTGCGCCACGGCGCTGCTGGCTGCCGCGCAGCGCGAACGCATGACGCTTTCCGCCGCGCTGTTGCTGGGCGCGTTGCTGCTGGGTTTTATTGGCGATGTATTGCTCGGGCTGGATCAGTTCGCCCCAAAGCAAACCCGCCCCATTCTGTTTATCCTGGGCGGTGTGCCGTTCTTTTTGGGGCATATCCTGTATATCGTTCTTCTGCTGCCCATCGGTAATTTTTCACCCTGGCTGTTGCTGCTCCTGCCGGTTGTTCCCATTCTGTTTGCCGCGCTTGCGCGCGCGAATGTTATCTATTTCGGCAAAAACCTTGTGCCATGCACCCTTTACGGAACCATTCTGAGCGCCATGATGATGAGCACGCTCAACGTGGCGCGGCAGGGCGCGGCGCTTCCGCAGGGAGCCGCGCTGGCACATTTGATGTTCCTGCCCGGCATTCTTTTCGCACTTTCGGATTCCAGCCTCTTTTTGCGCAACTTCGGCGGGGAGCGGCTGCAAAAATGGATCCCCGCGCTTTCGTTCACCGTGATGCTGCCCTATTATGCCGCACAGGCAATTTTCGCGCTCTCCGTGCGGTACATTTAGAAATCTTGATTTTTTTGGAGGAAAGCCATATGCTTTACGAACCCAACTGGCGCTCGCTGCGTCAACACGCCCCCGCGCCGCAGTGGCTCAAGGATGCGAAATTCGGCATTTATACCCACTGGGGCATCTACAGCGTGCCCGCCTGCGGTCCCAACGGCAGCTGGTATGGCAACCGCATGTATTGCTCCGAGCGCCCTGAGCACGCGTTTCATTTGGAGCACTACGGCGACCCGGCAAAGTTTGGTTACAAGGATTTCATCCCCATGTTCACCGCCGAGCGGTTTGATCCTGACCAATGGGCGGAGCTGTTCGCCAAAGCAGGCGCGCGCTTTGCGGGACCCGTGGCCGAGCATCACGACGGTTTTTCCATGTGGAACACGAGCTACAGCAGCTGGAACGCCGCCACCATGGGTCCCCGGCGCGATGTTGTCGCCGAACTGGAGCAGGCGTACCGCGCCAGAGGTCTGAAATTTTTGTGCGCCCTGCACCACTTTGAGCACTGGGGCTTCTTTCAGCACTGGACGGGCGAACAGGCTGTGCCCGGCGACCGCCTCGATCCCCGCTACGCAGAATTCTATGGGCGCCCCACCAACGGCGACAACCGTGCTGACCAAGCTTTCCTTGACCGGTGGCTGGGGAAAACAAAGGAAGTCATTGATCGCTTCAGCCCGGACGCGCTATGGTTTGACTTCGGTCTGAGATGGGTGCGCGAGGATTACAAGCGCGCTATGATTGCGCATTATTTCAACCACGCCGTGCAAAACGGGCAGGATCCCTGCCTGATGTGGAAAGGCGCCGACAGCGTGGTAGGCAGCGGCGTGGTGGATCTGGAGCTGGGTCGTTTCAGCGAGATGCAACACAACGAATGGATCACCGACAGTACCATAGACGACTCCCAGCATCCCTGCGAAGGAGGCTGGGGATATGTGCGCGGCACAAAATATAAAAGCGCCGATCAGTTGATCCACTACCTCATCGACAACGTCAGCAAAAACGGATACATGCTGCTCAATGTAGGACCAAAGCCCGACGGCACAATCCCCGAAGAGGCGGAACGCGTGTTGCTGGAAATCGGGCGCTGGCTGGCGCAAAACGGCGAAGCCATCTACGAAACCACACCGTGGCTGCGCTACGGTGAAGGTCCGACAAAAATCGAAGGCGGCGGCGGCTTTAACGAGCATGCCAACCGCGCGCTCCGATACACCGCCCGTGATTTTCGCTTCACGGTTGGCAAGGACAACACCCTTTACGCAACGGCGCTGGCATGGGACGATAACGAATACGAGATCACACGCCCCCAGGCGCTGTATCCCGGCGAGATCAAGCGTATCACCATGCTGGGTACGGACGAAGAGCTTTCCTTCAAGCTCGACGGTCATTTGCACATTGCCGCGCCGAAGCAAAAACCGCCGGTTGGGATCGCTTATACATTAAAAATCGAGCGCTCGTAGCCGCGGGACGAATTCGTTTAAAAAGGCAGGAGCAGCCATGCACGTTTTGATTACCGGGGCACGTGGGCAATTGGGTTCGGATTGCGTAAAAGCTGCGCGCGCGCGCGGGTGGACAGTTTCGGCAGTGGGTCGGGACGATTTTGATTTAACCGAGGTTGAAGCGTCTACCTGTGTTCTGCAAAGGCTGCAGCCGCACGCCATCCTGCACTGCGCGGCCTATACCGCTGTAGATCAAGCGGAGGACGAGCCGTCGCTCGCCTATGCCGTCAACGCCGCCGCTACCCAAACGCTTGCCGATTATTGTGCCCGCGCAGGCGCCTGGCTTTGTTATATCAGCACCGACTATGTGTTTGACGGCAGCGGCACGCGACCGCGCGGCACAGACGAAACGCCCGAGCCTATTAATACATATGGCAAAACAAAGCTGGCAGGTGAGCGCGCGGCAGGAAGCTGCGCAAAGCATATGATCGTTCGCACATCATGGGTGTTTGGCCGGGGCGGCGGCAATTTTGTGAAAACGATGCTGCGCCTTGGCGCGGAACGCGAAGAGGTGCGTGTGGTGGCGGATCAAATCGGTTCGCCGACCTATACGGTCGATTTGGCGCGATTGCTGTGTGATATGCTTGCAAAGCCCATCCCCGGAATCTATCACGCAACCAACGCGAACGGATGCTCCTGGGCGGATTTTGCGGAAGAGATTTTCAGGCAGGCAGGCTTGCCCGCAAGAGTTGCGCGGATTGCATCAAAGGATTATCCGCAAAAAGCGGCACGACCGAAGAATTCGAGGCTTTCACCTGCAAGCCTGGCGCGCGCGGGCTACGAGTCTCTCCCGCCTTGGCAGGACGCGCTGAAACGGTTTTTGGCCGAAATCAAAGGTGATAGTAAAAATAACAGTTGACTAACTGAGAAGATTATGATAAAATGCAGGGAAAGAAACCACAACATATGGGGGGTGTCGCAATGGACAGTCAAATTGCAAAACTAACGCGGC
>JAITGE010000047.1 GCA_031280825.1 Oscillospiraceae bacterium
AGCCGCGTTAGTTTTGCAATTTGACTGTCCATTGCGACACCCCCCATATGTTGTGGTTTCTTTCCCTGCATTTTATCATAATCTTCTCAGTTAGTCAACTGTTATTTTTACTATCACCATCATAATTCATGCGATTTTGCTCCTTTGGATTTGGGTTTTTTCTTGCCCCGCGCCGGATTTTTGTGCCGCGCCTGCGTTTGCGCTTTCGGCTTTTCGGGCGAGGGTTCCTCCCGCCGCTGCCGCAAACCCGCCGTGATGCCGCCGATCCGTTCTTTCACCGAGCGCTTTTCAGTCGTCCCGGAATTGGATTTCGCGCTTGAAGGCGAGCTGCGATCGGATCCACGCGCGGGTGGACCACCTGCGGGCTGGGGTTGCGCCGCAGGTGTCGGCGTAGGGTTTTCCTTTTGCTGCGGTGCGCCGAGCGCCTCGTCCAGCAGCAGCTCTGCCGCGTCTTTCGTCTGTACGCCGCGCTCACGCTCGACTTCGGTTTCGTGCAGCAAAGTCGCACGGTCGGTCGGCGCGTAGCTGAACCGCTCCAAAATCCGCGCTACCAGCGAGGCCTGCTCGGCGGGCACCATCACGTCGCACAGTCCGTCGAGCTGCTTTCGCTTGCCGCGTATGACCGTGTAGCCCACGCCATAGCGCTTCGCCTGGGCGCAAAAATCCTTCAGATCGGTTTCTTTCAGCGCGAAAACTTTCAGCTCCTTGCCCGATTTCAGCATGGCTGCCAGCCGTTCGCGCCCCTTGACGCTCTTGGGCTTCGCGCCTTTCGCCTGCCCCTCGCTGTGCAGCGCGGCAAACAAAAAGGTCGCCAGTTCCTTCGCGCCGCTGCCGATGAGCTTTACGGCCATTTCCACACCCTCGAACGAAAAGCGCACGACCTGCTCCGCCGCGTCACCGGATGTGTTCACGTTGCTTCATCTCCTTTTGTTGATTTTCTTTCCGCCGGACAACGGCGAGTTTGCGCGCCAGTTCGGGGGCGCGCGCGCTGATTCGGTCACAGATTTTCGCCTCCTTCTTGCTTGCCGTTTCGCGGAATGCCGCCAGCTGCTCCGGCGCATCAATGCCCTCGCGCCAAAGCAGACGCGTTTCTTCGTCAAATCGCCGAAGTCTTGTCAAGTCCTCGCGCAACAAAAAATGCACCTTGCGGTGCTTCTGATAGGCTGTTTTGCGGCGCGGCAGCACGCCCATTTTGTAGAGATATTGCACATACAGTGCCCGCCAGCCCTTGATTTTGCGCCGCTTTTGCCAGCTACCCCGCAGCTGGCAATGCAAAATCGTCTGCGGCGGCGCTTTCGTTGGCAACGTGGGCAGCTGCTGCCTGTGCGCCAGAATTTTCTTCTTGATGCCCTCCAGGCTATAACCCACGCCAAAATTTCTCGTCAATCTGACGAAGCGCTCCTTGCCGGGCGGTCTGACCGAAATGTCTTTGCCCACCTTCACGGCATAGCCCTTTTTGCGCAGCAGCTCAAAAAATTGCCGGTCGGTCTGCGCGGCGGCGATGGTGGCATCAATGTCGGCTTTCACCATGCCCCGCCACGTCGGGCGACCCTCCTGCTCGGCCCGCCATTCGCCGTAGTGCTTGGATTTTCCGGGGTCGGGGGCTTCGATGACAGAAAGGCGCTGCTCACGGCACAGGCGGTCGTTGGTTTCGCGCATCAGCGCATAGTCCCGCGCCGAGCGGTAATACCGCTTGCCGTCCACGAACGAAACCGGGTTCAGCACAAAATGGTTGTGCAGATGGTTCGCCCGGTCAATGTGCGTCGCCACCAGCACCTGATAACGCTCGCCCCACAGCTCCCGCGCCAGCGCCACGCCGATCTGATGGCACTGTTCCGGCGTGACCTCGCCGGGCGCGAACGACTGATAGCCATGGTAGGCCACAACGCCCTTGCTTTTGCCGAAGTGGGCCTGCAAATCTGCCATTTCGGTCTGCGCGGTTTGCGGCTCGCAGTTGACGCCTGTCACAAGCTGCAGGGTTTTGTGCGGCTGCGTGGCATACGCCAACACGTCTTGCAGACTTTCGCTTGTCAAAGTCTTTTCCGGGTTTTCAACGTACTCCACCACGCGCCCCAGCTGCCCTTTCACCGCCCAAATCGCTGTCGTGGCCACTACAATTTGCGCGGCAACATCACCGCGCTTGAGATGTCCCGAATGCTGCGCCGCAGTTCCGCCAGCAGTGCTTCAGCGCCGTCACGCCGCGATAATTGCTCACTGATCTGGGGCGCACAAGCAACGGCGTTTGCACGCCTACCGTGCGAATGCTTTCCACCATCACGGCCATGGATTCATCATCGCGCACATGGAACGGATGCTCCGGGAAATCGTCGATTTCGGCCAAGGGGATTTGCTGGATGCGTTCGCGCCGGGCGTCATCGCGGGATTCTTGTGTGCTGAACAGCTCCTCAGCCGAGGGCAGGGTCATCTTTACGCCGCTCGCCAATGCCAGCCACCTCCCGCGCCAGATTTTCGTAGGCCACAGCCACCTTGCTGCCTTTGTCGTAGGCGAAAATGCTCTTGCCCGCCGCGCTGGTTTCGGCGGCTTTTACGGCGAGGGGGATCTGCGTTTTGAACATGCGCAGTACGCTGCCGTAGCTTTGTCGCAGCAGCGTGACAGTTTCGCGTGCGAAGTTCGTGCGGTTGTCCACCAGCGTGAGCAAAATGCCATCCACTTTGAGCGCTGGATTGATCTGCCGCCGCACTTGGCTCACCGTCCGCACAAGCTGTGTCATGCCTTTTGCTGACAAATATTGCGCCTGCACGGGGATAATGACGCTGTCGGCGGCGGCGAGGGCGTTCACCGTAAGCATTCCAAGCGACGGCATGGTGTCGAGCAGCACGTAATCGTAGCCGGTTTTCGCTTCCGTGAGATAGTTTCGCAAAGCGAATTCGCGGCTCATGGCGTTCACCAGCGACACCTCCAGCCCCGAAAGCTCAATGCCGGAGGGTACCAGCGCAACGCCTTCGTCGTGATGCAGCACGCCTTCGCCGGGTCGCAGCGGCTCTTCGTTGATGGATTTCGTCAGCAACCCTGCGAGGGTGATGGGCAGCTTGTCCTGCTCGGGCCAGCCCAGGCACGTGGTCGCATCGGTCTGCGGGTCGCAATCGACGATGAGGACTTTTTTGCCCTGCCGCGCCAGCCCAACGCCCAGATTGACGGTCGTCGTGGTTTTTCCCACGCCGCCTTTTTGGTTGCAGATGGCTATGGTCTTGGGTTTCGGTTCTTGCATTTGCTTGAATCACTTCCTTCTTTGGGGATTTTGCGGGGCCAAGTTACATCGCGCCGAGGATGTTCAGGGCGTGGCGCACGAACAGGTCGATGAAGCTCGGAAGCTCCTTCGCCAGCGCCAGCAGGCAGTTCACGAAGTACGGGAATTCGCTCATTCGGGTTCAGCTCCTTTCCATAAAAAAGGCCGCCTCCGGTGGGTTTCGCAGGCGGCATGTAGGGGTCAAGGGCGCAACGAAAAATCTGCAAATGCGTTGCTTTCTTGCCGAAAAAGTGGACACGGCAAAGCGCGAAATTGGCGTGAAGCCTGTGCGCCGGGGCGATGGCCGGTATTATACCCCTCCCGCGAAATTTGTCAAGCAATATTTTGCAGATTTTATGGTTTCCGAGGAGGTCTAATGCTTGCAAGACAATTATTAGCGCGGGGTGACGCGGGTTTTTAGGAGCGAGTAACCTTTGGAGCTGTTTTGCGCATCTGTAAACACTGCGTATGGCTGTGAATCCTTGATATACTTGGGTTTCGGCAAGTCCCTTATGGTTATCCGCTCCATGATTGCACGTCACATATACTGTCAGAGCAGTAGCCAAAGAACCCCTATATCGGGGGTTCTTTGGCGTTCCAGAGCTATTTGCTCTTCCGTTTTGGGGGCCTCTGCTCGGCAGATTCCCTGCCCCCGCCCCAACCCAGCAGGCGACAGCTGGGGGAGCTTGAACCGCGCGGGGATGTTTTCGGCGGCATAGCCACCCACTATGAGCAACTTGTTCCGGTCGGCTCCTGTGATTTTTGGTTTGCCGAATTGCACCAACGCAGCAACGCCAGAAACCGCTCGCCGTAACGCTCCAATTTGACCTGCCCGACACCGCTGACGGACAGGAATTCCACCTTGCTGCGTGGGTGCTTGCCGCACATATCCACCAGCGTGGCATCAGAAAAGATCACAAAAGCCGGCACGTTTTCTTCCCGCGCAATCGCCAGCCGCAGGGCTTTTAGCTTTGCCAGCAGCTCGTTTGAAACAGCGTATTTCGCCGAACCGGCGGTTTGCTCCTTGCGCTGCCGTTCTGGTGTATCCGGCTTTCTGCCGCGCATGGTTACTTTTACGCCGCCGCGCAGCACCTCGCTGACCTTTGGCGTGACGCTGAGGTAATCGTCGTCATGGAGATACCCCAGCGCAGTCAACCGGTTTACCAGCTTGCGAATAAACCCGCGCGGCATGCCTTTCATGATGCCGAAAGTGGAAAGATCGGTGAAATCCTCACTTTTGCCCTGAATAATATCGGCGGTGTGGGTGAACATGAAGCGTTTGCCGGCGTTGTTCAATCGTAAAACGTGCGAAAGCAGCTTTTGCGCGTCTACTGTTACATCGCTTTCGTCAAAATTGCCGTTGCAATTGCCGCAATTCTCGCAATCATCCTCGGTTTTTTCACCAAAATAATGCAACATATACCGCCGCAAACAGCCATCTGTCTCACAATAGCGCTCCATTTGGTTCAAAAGCTGCTTGTTGCGCGTAATTTCATCCGAGTTTTCGCTCTGATTGATGAGAAACAGCGCGGTATTGATATCCTTGCGCGCATAAAACAATACGCAATCGGCGGGCAAGCCATCGCGCCCGGCACGCCCCGCTTCCTGATAGTAGCTCTCCACATTTTGCGGCATGTTGTAATGGACGACGAAGCGCACGTTGGATTTGTCGATGCCCATACCAAAGGCGTTTGTGGCAACGATAATTTTCGCCCGGTCATAGAGAAAATCATCTTGCGCGCGGCTGCGCTCCGCGTCCGGCAGGCCAGCGTGGTAGCGCGTCGCCGCGTAGCCGTCATTTTGCAGGCGCTCGGCGACGCTTTCCACCTCCTTGCGGGTGGAGCAGTAGACGACGCCGCAACCGTCGTTTTCTTTGAGACAGGTAGATAACGCGGCGTATTTATCTTTGGGCTGCTTGACTTCAAAATACAAATTCGGGCGGTCAAAACCGGTGACTGTGACCAGAGGATTTTGCAGACCCAGCGTCGCCACGATGTCGTCACGCACCCTGGGCGTGGCAGTCGCCGTGAACCCTGCCAGCATGGGGCGGGTCGGCAATGCGTCCACAAACTTGGGGATATCGAGATACGCCGGGCGAAAATCCTGCCCCCACTGCGAGATACAGTGGGATTCATCCACGGCGATGAGCGAAAATTGCAACGCTTGCGCAAGATCCAGCATAGACGGCGAAAGTAGCCGCTCCGGGGCGATATAGATGATTTTGTACAGTCCGGCGCGGGCGTTGCCCACCGCCTTTTGCCATTGCGCTTCAGTCAGCGAGCTATTGATAAACGCCGCTGGGACGCCGTTTTTGACCAGCGTCTGCACTTGGTCGCGCATTAACGAGATGAGCGGCGAAATCACCAGCGTCACCCCCGGCAGCAGCATGGCGGGCACCTGATAGCACACCGATTTTCCTGCGCCGGTGGGCATGACACCCAGCGCGTCCCGCCCGCAGGTGAGCGCGTCGATGAGTGCCGCCTGACCCGCACGGAATTCGTCATAGCCGAAATATCTCTTTAAGATTTCGTGCGCGGTCAGTGGTCGTCACCCTCTCTCCTTGCGCTCCTTTGCGTCCCTATGCGTCCCTGTGCTCACCTTAAACTCCCGCCAATCCAGCGCCATCTTTGTTCTTTTTTCGGGTGCTTCTTTTGCTTTCCTCATTAAAACGGAACGGCTACATAAGACCGAGCTTGCCAAGGATACCACCGAAATCAATTGTGGTCAGCATCCAAGAAAGTGCCTCGTGCAGCCAGTCAAACGGGGAGCGTTCCAAGAGCGCGTTGAATGCTTTGTTCTGCGGGCGGGTGACGTTCGCGTTTACGCGCAAGGACGCGGGGCTGATCATATCAAAAAGGCGCTTGCCTGTTTCGCCTATCTGTTTCATGGCAAGGTTCCCCGGCAAGGAGGGGCTGCTAATGACAGCGAAATTGTTCGCATCCAGCACTTGTACGGAGGCGCCGAACCGAAAGTGCGAACCCAGTGCGAACAGATACGAATCAAAGGGCTTGAGCTTTTTGCTGGCAAGCGGACCGGTTTTCACAGCCGTGCCGTCGTCCTTTAGCTCAACTTTATAAAGCAGTGCTATGTCTTCATAGTCCATTCCGGCTTCCCCAATGAGGTCGGCGACAAAGCCCGGCAAAATCAGCCGGGAATTCAGCATAAAAAGCCACAAATCCCCTTGTGTATCCGTGACAAGGGCGGCGTTGTCATTCGTCCATTCGCCAAGCACGCCCCAATTGTATGTGGCACCGAAAGGGGTCGGGGCTGTGCGGTCTTCGATTACGGCGACATCCGCGATGCTCTCCGCAGAAGCGGGGGTGAGCGGAAGCGGGATAGCCTTGACCGTGTTGTGCAGGATGGAAAAGAGCGCGGGCTGCCCCTGGTAATCGGCAATTGTGATAATATTGCTGAAACGGTCTGTTATGAGCACCGGCGCTTTTTCGGGCAGTCGCCCGTCCTGCAGAGGACTGAGGTCAAAGAGCATGGTGCCGGAAGCGCCGGAGCAGGCCATATAATCACCGGCAATGGAAATGTCGCTCAAATGGGATCCCGTTCCTTCGGGGGATGAAAAGCCGCCAAGCAACTTTTCATCGTCAAAAAAGAAAAAGTAGCCCGTTTCACTGATGCTGGGGTCGCCGCTTACGGAAATGACGGTATATTCGCCGTAACGCGCTATGCCCTGAATGTGGTTGGAGTTCGCGACAATAATATCCTCCGGGAAGCTTTGGGAATCCGGCTTTGCAAATTGCGTGCCAAAGCTTTTAAGGCGGCCGAAGGCTTCCAGCGGATCGTTAAGAGCAATAAAATCCGTGCTTTTACGCACGCGGGAGGAGGCGCACGCCGCCGCGCCGACGGGAACAGGAAAACAAACACTGAACAACATAACAATTGCAAGAAACGCTGGCAGCGCCCTCTTGCCGAAAATCAAAAGCTTCACTTGGTTACTCCTTCGTCTTCACCGTGTTTGATTTTAACAAAATATGGATTCCTCGCGACATGGTGCGTTTTTCGTTTGAACCGCAAGAATTTGCAGGCATTATATCACGGAATACTCCGTTCGTCAATTGCTATTATGTGCCTGCCAGCATTTGTCAGGAGCTGAAAGCATCAATATTCCCGCGATCCTACGCGACTTCAATCGCATGGCGGATGGTAACGCTCCGCCCCGCCAGTGCACCGGTCGAAAACGCGATTTGCAAATTATAGCCGCCTGTGTAGGCGTCAACGTCCAGCACTTCGCCCGCGAAAAACAGCCCCGGGAGCAAACGGGATTCCATCGTGGCAGGGTTCACCTGCGCCACATGCACGCCGCCCGCTGTGACGATTGCTTCTTCAAAGGGGCGAAAGCTTGTCACACGGAGAGAAAAACACTTGAGCAGCTCGCAGAGCGCGCGGCGCTGCTCACGCGTCACTTGGTTTACGCGCAGCCCGGCAGAGATGCCGCTTAGGCGCACGACCACCGGCACGAGACTTTTGGGCAGCAAGCTGTTGAGTGCGTTGATAAAATTGCGGTTGACGTTTTCACCAAAATCGCGTAAAAGCCGCGCGTCCAGTTGTTCGAGCGACAGCGCGGGCTTTAAATCCAAACGGATTGTATACCGTTCAGCTTGCATGGGGCGCATATGCGCGCTTGCGCTCAAGATCACAGGTCCCGAAAGCCCGAAATGCGTGAAGAGCAGCTCTCCGAAATCTCTATAAATTTCGCGGTTGCTTTTGTTATCCCACACACGAATAGCGGTGTTACGCAGGCTCAATCCCGCAAGAGTCGCGCAAAAGCCTTCGTGGCATTCCAGCGGCACGAGGGAGGGCTGCGGCGGCACAATGATATGCCCCGCCTGCGCCGCCAACGCATATCCATCCCCTGTCGAGCCAGTTTTTGGATATGAGCAGCCACCCGTAGCGATAATCACCGCGTTTGCCGGTAGGGTTCGCCCGTCCTCCGTGCGCACGGCTGTTATGCGCCCGCTTTCACGCAGCAATTCTATAGCGCGTCCGCATTCGATTTTTGCGCCGCCTTGCCGGGCAAAGCGCAGCAACGCTTCCGCGACGTCATGCGCGTTGTCGCTTTGCGGAAAGACGCGCCGCCCACGCTCAATTTTGAGCGGCACACCCTGTGCTTCAAGCAGTTCCATCGTGTCGGCAGGTGAAAAACGGTTGAACGCACCATATAAAAAGCGCCCGTTTGTCAGCACTTGAGCGATCAGCTCTTCCGGGGCGGTGGTGCTATTGGTGACGTTGCAGCGCCCCTTGCCAGTGATGCGGAGCTTCATTGCCGCGCGTTCGTTGCGCTCTAGGAGGGTTACTTCCGCGCCGGCTCGGGCGGCAAAGCCGGCGGCGGTCAGCCCGGCGGTGCCCGCGCCGATTACAAGAACCTTCACTGCGCATCCTCCGCTTCGGCAAGCTCGGAGGAATCGTAAATTTCATATTGCGTCCAAACCTGCTCCAGCGAATGCAGGGTTTCATAGACCTTATCCCCTTGGCTGCGGGCGCAGGCGGCAAGCAATGCGTTGATCAGACTCAGGGGTGCGACGAGGGAATCCACAAACGCGACCGCGTCGCAATGCGCGGTGAGCACAAGCTGCGCCAATTCCGCAATGGGCGAACGCTGGCAATCGGTGATGGCGACCGCCGTTGCACCGCGATCCCGCGCGAAGCGCAACGCAGTGATGGTTCGTTTGGAATACCGCGGAAAGCTGATAGCAATGCATACATCGTTTTTATTGATGCGCAGTAGCTGCTCATAAATCTGGCTGGCACTGAAGGCATCCACATACACAACGCCGGGGTGTAAGATGTTCAAATAAAGCGCTAAGAAGTTGGCAAGCGCCGCCGAGGAGCGCGTGCCTTGAATGTAGATATGCTCCGCTCCGTTGATTGCCTCCACAGCGCCGCGAAAAGCCTCGCGGGAGGTTTGCTCCAGTGTACGGCGGATCATTTCGGCATCCGCACCCATGGCGTTTTCGAGGATTTTATCGTCGCTTAGGCGCACATCCGAAACATGCATCCGCTGGATGCTCGTTAAACGACTGCGAATCATATCCTGCAAGTAACGCTGCAAATCCGGGTAACCATCGTAGCCGTTTTCCGCAGCAAAGCGCACAACGGTAGATTCGCTTACGCCGACTGCTACGCCCAAAGCGGCGGCAGTCATGAAGGCTGCCTTGTCGTATTCACGCAGAATAAAATCCGCAATTTTTTTGTGCCCCTTGGAAAGGCGAGGGTAATTTTGTTCGATATGGTTCAAAAACGGCGGTCGGCTCATGGGGAAAGAAGCTCCTTTCGCGTTGTGCTGATATTTTACCGCCAATTCCACAAAAATGCAAGAACTATTTTCGTATCCTGCAAAAAAATCCGCAAATTCATCAACGCTGTATTTTGGGTCCTTCGCACGGGTGCGCCTTGGCGCGATTTGCCGCCGGATTACGGCGATTGGAGCAATATACACCGCCGTTTCTCACGCTGGCGCAATAACGGAACGTGGGAAAAAATGCCGGAATTATTTGTTAACGAGGAAGAGTTTATCCGGCTGATGATTGATGCGAGCCATGTCAAATGCCGCCCCGATGCCTCCGGTGCGGTCGGTGGGAACCAGGACATGGAACGTACAAAAGGAAGCTTAATTCCAAGATACACATGGTCGTGGATGCGTTTGGTATGCCGGTCCTTTTGTTTGGTGTCTCGTGACTACGGTGTCTAGCTTTCCAGCACCGCCGCTTTCATTTCCGCCACAAACCGGCGTAGCGGTTCGTGCGCAGTTTCGCCGTGCTGCTCAATCAGGCGCACGATTGCACTGCCAACAATTGCACCGTCGGCTACACCCGCCATCGCCCGTGCTTGCTCGGGCGTGCCAATGCCGAAGCCAATGGCTGCAGGAAGCTCGCTGACGCTCCTTGCCAACGCCAGCATGGAAGCCAAATCTGTTTGGATTTCGCCGCGCACACCCGTCACGCCCATGGAGGAAACGACGTACAGAAAGCCCGTTGCGTTTCGCGCAATCACGCGTACCCTCTCCTCACTTGTCGGTGCAATGAGAGAAATGATATCCACGCCCTCTTTTTCGGCAAATATGCGTGCTTCGCCCTGCTCCTCGGCAGGCAGATCCGGGATGATGACACCATCCAGCCCGACCGAGCGGCACTTTTGAAAAAAGCGTTCATAGCCATAACGAAACACCGGGTTCAGATACGTCAAAAACACCAGCGGAATTTGGCTTTTTTGCCGCACGCGTTCCACCAGCGCGAAAAGCTTTGGCAGCGTCGTCCCTGCGCTGAGCGCCCGCAAATTTGCCCGCTGGATCACAGATCCCTCCGCGATCGGGTCAGAAAACGGCACACCGATCTCAATGAGATCCGCGCCGCCCGCGATCATCTCGAAAATATACTCCTCCGTTTTGGCAAGCGACGGATCGCCGCCTGTCAAAAAGCCGATGAACGCCTTGCCGTTTTTGAAAGCGTTTGCAATTTTACTCATGCACCTGCACCCCCCTGGAGCGGGCAATCGCCGCCACATCCTTATCCCCCCGCCCGGAAAGGCAAAGGATCACGCTTTCATTCTCCGGCAGCTGCGGCACGATTTTTTGTGCGTGCGCCACGGCATGTGCGCTCTCAATGGCACAGATGATGCCTTCGGTGCGGGCAAGGAACTCGAATGCCGCCACCGCCTCCTCATCTGTCACCGGCACATATTCCGCGCGTCCGGAATCATGCAGCCACGCGTGCTCGGGTCCGATGCCGGGGTAATCCAGCCCTGCTGATATGGAATACACGGGCGCAATTTGCCCTTGCTCATCCTGGCAAAAATAAGATTTCATGCCATGGAACACGCCCAAGCTGCCATTGGCGATGGTCGCGGCGTTCTGATGGGTATCCACCCCCAGCCCCGCCGCTTCGCAGCCAATGAGCCGCACTCCGGCGTCAGGCACAAAATGGTGGAACATCCCCATAGCGTTGCTGCCGCCGCCGACACAGGCCATCACCGCTACCGGGAGCTTGCCTTCCGCCTGCAAAACCTGCGCCCGCGCTTCGCGACTGATCACTGCCTGAAAGTCGCGGACAATCCGTGGAAAGGGATGCGGTCCCATCACCGAACCCAGCAGATAATGGGTGTCATGCGTTCGGGCAACCCATTCGCGCATGGTCTCATTCACGGCATCCTTGAGTGTTTTCGTGCCGCTGTCCACAGGGTTGACCTTTGCGCCCAGCAGCTCCATGCGGTAAACATTGAGCGCCTGCCGCTCCGTGTCCTCACGCCCCATAAAGATTTCACATTCCAGCCCCAGCAGCGCCGCCGCCGTCGCCGTTGCCACGCCGTGCTGCCCCGCGCCGGTTTCGGCAATCAAGCGGGTCTTGCCCATGCGTTTTGCAAGCAGCGCCTGCCCCAGCACGTTGTTTATTTTATGCGAACCCGTGTGGTTCAAATCCTCACGCTTTAAATAGACTCTTGCGCCACCCAGAACCGCCGTCATTTTTTCGGCAAAATAAAGCAGCGAAGGTCGCCCGGCATATTCCCGCAGCAGCGTTTCCAGCTCCGCGTTAAAATCCGTGTCATCGCTATACCGGGCATATGCGTCTTCCAGTGCGTGAATTTCCTGCATCAGTGTTTCGGGGATATACTGCCCGCCAAAAGGACCGTATCTTCCGTTGCTCATAGAGTTAACCCTTCCTTCTGTGCTTGATGATGGATGACTTGCAACCCGAGCGCTCAATGTCATAAATCACCCGGGCGGCAGGATGCCGCACCTACCGCCGCCTCCGTACCGTGCGCACCAGCTCCGCGATTTTTATCAGATCCTTCCATCCGTTTGTCTCCGCGCCGCTGCTGACATCAATGGCATAGGGGTTTTGCGCGATGGCGTCAGCCAGGTTTCCTTGGCTGACGCCGCCCGCCAAAAACCATGGCTGCCGAAAAGCGGGTATATCCGACCAATCGAAGGGCTGCCCGCTGCCCGCGCCGCTATCCAACAAAAGATAATCGGCAGCGGAAGGCTGCAGCGCATACTCCGTAAACAAGGCAGGGCGAAGAGCTTTGATGACGGGAACAGGACAAACTGCCTGCAAACGGGCAATGTATGCTTCGCTTTCATCGCCATGCAGCTGCGCCAGCTTGATGACGCCGTTGTCATATAATCGTTCAATGAAGTCGATTTCGGCATCCACAAACACGCCAACCGGCAGGATGCCTGCGGCTAAGCGTTTGCGTAGCAGCAAGGCATCTTGCGGGGCGACATAACGGCGGCTTTGCTTCGCAAACACAAAACCGACGTAATCTGGCCGCGCGGCATTGCAGGCTTCAATATCCTCCGCGCGGCGAAGCCCGCAAATCTTGATCTTCAAACATACACCCCCCCTTGCCGAAAAAATTTTGTTGCACAAATGCTTTTAAGAAGGTGAACACGCGTCCCGCAGTTCTTCCAAAAAACCACGCCTATCCGGCGCGCGCATGAGGGCTTCGCCGACAAGCAGCGCGTGCGCGCCCGCACGGTGCAGCCGCGCCGCATCCGCAGGCGTCCTTACCCCGCTTTCGGCGACAAACAGCACGCCCTGCGGGAGCATCGCGCCCAACCGCTCGCTGGTGGCAAGCTCCACCTCGAAGGTTCGCAAATCGCGATTGTTCACCCCAACAATCCGCGCACCTGCCACCAGTGCCCGCGCCAGCTCTGCTTCGTCGTGCGTTTCAACCAGCGCCGCCATACCCAAAGCTTCCGCCAGCTCCCGGTATTCCCGCAGCTGCGCATCCTCCAAAATCGCGCAAATCAGCAGCACAGCCGCCGCGCCCAAGGCGCGCGCTTCAAAGATCTGGTAGGCGTCTACTGTGAAATCCTTGCGCAGACAAGGAACCGAAGCTGCCACCGCGATCTCGCGCAAATACTGATCCGAGCCAAAAAAACGTTCCGGCTCCGTTAAGACAGAGATTGCCGCCGCCCCCGCCCGTTCATAATCACGGGCAATCCGCATATAGGGGAAATCCGCCGCGATGAGACCTTTGGAGGGCGACGCGCGTTTGACCTCGCAAATAAACGAAAGCCCGGGCGTCGCCAACGCGCGCGCAAAAGCCGGTGCGGGCGGCGCGTTCTGCGCCAAGGCGCGAATTTGCGCGAGCGGTTGTTTCACCTTTGCGGCGGCAACACGTTCTTTTGCGGCTGCGGCAAGCGCGTCCAGAATCATATCGTATCCCCTTCTGTCGCAATCAAAAAGTCCCGCGCAGCCGCCAAAAGCCATTTATAATGCGGTGCATAAACGGCGAACTGCGCGCAAAGCGCATCCAAAATCGCGTGATCCCGCAAAATTTCCAAGCCCGGCTGCCGGTAAATCAAGCAATATGTCTTTGCGTTGAGCCAGGGGCGCAAAGCCTCCGCCGCATCAGGATACCGTTGCTTTTTATATACATCAATTTCCGGCGTAGCTCCCTTGCTTTGCGCTACGGCAAGGGTATCCAAAAACGCCTGCGGGTTTTTTAGTATCCGTTCACGAAAAAAACGCATGAAAGCAGGGCTGGCATACAGTGGGCAAACGCCGCAGCTCCAGTCGTCCTCTTCCGGGCGAATCTCAAACCAGAAATAGGGCGTAGGCGGCGGCGCCGCTTCCCGCGTATCCGGCAAGGCACGGCGAAAGTTGATCCACAGGTTTGAACGGTAAAACTGCTTCTCTTTCGTGAAGCGCGTATCCCGCCGAATGCGGGATACCATGCGCCCCGGCACCAGCTGCATCTCGCCGTCCAATGCGGCAAGCTGCGGACACAGCGCCGCAGCGACTTGCCGCAGCGGGTTCACCGCAAGGCTTTGCAGCCTCGCTTTGTTCTCTTCATAAAAGGCATGGGAATCGCGGAAGCGGTTTTCCGCCAGCAAATGCAGTGCTTCAGGGAAAATTCCGTCGTAAAGCACCGGCTCTATTGTATGCACGGTAAATGCCCTCCTTCCAGCATGGATTGCGCCGCAAGCAGCACTCCCATTTTGGCACTGTGGAAATTCAAGCCTCCCTGCATCCACGCGGCGTAAGGCGCACGCAGCGGCGCATCGGCGGATAACTCAATGGAAGCGCCCATGGTGAACGTGCCCGCCGCCATGACGACCTTGCTGTCGTAGCCGGGCATGTCCCACGGTTCGGGCGAAACAAAGGCATCCACAGGCGCACCTGCCTGCATTCCCTTGCAAAACGCCGTCAATGCCTCCGCCGAGCCAAGCCGCACCGCCTGAACAACGTCGTGCCGCGTCTCAAAGGGCTGCGGACTGACGGAAAAACCCAATTTTTCAAAAAGCGCCGCAGCGAAAGTGGCGGTTTTAAGCGCCTCGCCCACTACGTGCGGCGCGTGAAACAAGCCCATGAACAAATCGCGGTTTAACCCCAGCGTCGCGCCAACCTCGCCGCCCAACCCGGGAGCAGTCATGCGGTGCGCGCACAGCTCCACCAAATCCCGCCGCCCGGCGATATAGCCGCCATTCCGCGCCAAACCGCCGCCGGGATTTTTGATCAGCGAGCCTGCCACCAGATCCACCCCACGCTGCGTTGGTTCTTCGCGCTCCACAAATTCGCCGTAGCAGTTATCCGCCACAACAATCGTTTCAGGCACAGCGGATTTCACCGCCGCCGCCGCTTCACCCAGCTCCGCAGCGGAAAGGCTCGGGCGCAGTGTATAACCGCGCGAGCGTTGAAAATACACAAGCTTCGGGGTTTCGCGCCGTACGGCTTCGGCGATTGCGGGCAAATCCAACCGTCCCTGTGCATCCAGCTCCACTTGGCGATATCCGATGCCAAAATCCCGCAGCGAGCCTATCCCCCGCCCCCGCAGACCAATCACGGGATGCAGCGTATCGTAAGGCGTTCCCGTTGCGCAAAGCATCTTTTCGCCCGGGCGGAGCAAGCCGAACAACGCCGCCGCCAGCGTATGCGTGCCGCAGGTGAAGGTGTGACGCACCAGAGCGCTCTCCGCGCCGAACACATCCGCAAACACGGTCTCGAGTACTTCGCGCCCACGGTCGCCATAACCATAGCCTGTGGAGCCGGCAAAGTGCGTTTCGCTCACTTTGTTGCGCAAAAACGCTGCGAGTACCTTTTGCTGATTGTATTCCGTTGTCTCTTCCATCAGAGAAAAACACGGCGCAAGCGCCGCGCAGCTCTCCGCAGCCAATGCCTGCAAGCGCGGGTGCAACAGAAAATCCGGGTGCATAGCTCCTCCAGCAATATAATGTGTATCAGTATACACCGCGCAAGAGCGTTTGTCAAAAGGTATTTCTCGCGCTCTGTCACAGGCGTTTTCCTGTTTTGATTATATCCTTTGCGCCAAAATCGCCTGCCCCGCCGCTAGAGATTCCCGCGCAAGCAAAATCCGCTGGTTCGCGGAACCGCGGAAGCGCAGATTCAGGTTTTTTTGCGCCGCAATGTACCGCCCGTCCACCAAAATATCCGTATTGCCTAACAGCGCGCGCAACGCCGAGCTTGTCGCGCAGGAGGGCAGCAGCTCGCGTTCAAAATCATAGCCCGTATAGCACCAAATATCTTTGGCGGGATATGCTTTGCGTACCCGTGCCGCCAGCGCGGCAATTGCCGCGCTATTGCGCGGGTGCAGCGGCTCGCCGCCCAGCAGCGAAAGCCCGCGTATATACACCGGCGTCAGCGCCTGTAGGATAGCTTCTTCCGTTTGCTGTGTATATTTTTCTCCATAGGAAAAATTCCACGCCTCGGCATTGAAGCACCCCGGGCAGGCGTGCTCGCAGCCGCTGACGAACAGCGAAACACGCACGCCCGGTCCGTTCGCGACGTCATGCCGCTTGATTGCGGCGTAATACATACACCCTCCTAGTTCCCCGGTTCAGGCTTCACAAACCAGCCAGCCGGAAAATCCTCCGCCGCGCGGATATATTTTTCATAATCCGTGTGCTGGTAAACCTTCACATAATCCACTTCAAAAACGGCGGGGTTTTCACGCGTGCTGCTGAATTCTCCCAGCCTGGCGCCATAAGGACCAAGTTCAGTGTGGCGAATCTCCACCGTAAGGCGCAGGAAGGATGGCACGCGACTCACGCCGCCGGCGTTGGTTCGCCAGACCGCCTTGCCATCCACAAAGAAAATGTAACATTCCGGCGACCACAGCAGACCATACGTATGCCAGCCGTCGTACAAATCAATCCCTGTATCCGTTACCCTGCCGTGCTCTTTATGCCATTTGGCGTAACCGTCCCAGTGAACGCAATTGCCCAGCTTCGTCGGCTCAAACAGAAAGGAGGATTCGAAAATATCAATTTCCGAGCCATCCCTGCCTTGCGCGCCGATGCGTGGCATAGATTCCGCTTGCAACCAAAACGCCGCCCAAAGCCCCTCGTTTTTTGGGAGCTTACAGCGCGTTTCAAAATATCCAAACGCTTGTGTGAATGTGCCGCGCGTTTCGATACCACCGGTAAAATCCCCCGCCGCCGGGCAATCGGGGCAATTGTGATCATCAAGATAAGCGGCGTTGATCTTTAGCGTTCCATCTTCCGCAGCATTTATCATTTGCGGGCACCAGTATTCTGTGTTGCGTAGCCCGTGCGGCGAGGGAACCCACAATTCCGGTAAGCTGTTTCCAGCAAAATCCTCCTGCATGGTCACATACCAACCGCCGCCGCTTGTCGCCGCAGTGCCACGGTCAGCAAACAACTGTGCCGAACCGGGCACCGCTGCCGCAGGAAGCACCTGATCCCGCACAGGGCGCGGCAGCATATACATCCAACCGGCAATTGTTTGCGCTAAAGAAAGCACACCCGTCACCATCCAACGATATATTTTCCCCATTCCGCCTCCGAAAATCAAAGATGCAGCACCCGCGCTTTTATTTCCTTGGTTTTACCCACATTCCAGAAGTTTTCGCCCAAATAACCGCAGGTGCGGCGTGTAACGTTCATGCGGGCATGGTCCCTGTTGCCGCATTGCGGGCATTCCCACTCAAAATCATCGTTGATTGTGATTTCGCCGTCGAAGCCGCAGACGTGGCAATAATCGCTTTTGGTGTTGAATTCGGCATACTGAATGTTATCATAAATAAACCGGACAATATCCTCCAGCGCCTCCAGATTGTGCTTCATATTCGGGATTTCCACATAAGAAATTGCGCCGCCGGAGGAAATGCGCTGGAACTGGCTCTCGAAATTGAACTTTGTGAAAGCGTCAATCGGTTCGCGCACATCCACATGGTAGGAATTGGTGTAGTAGCCTTTATCCGTCACGTCCTCGACCGTGCCAAAGCGTTCCTTGTCAATCCGCGCAAAGCGATAACACAAGCTCTCAGCCGGCGTGCCGTAAAGCCCGAAGCCGATGGTGGTTTCCTGCTTCCAGCGGTCGGTCGCCGCACGCATTCGGCGCATCAGCTCCAAAGCAAACGCCTGCCCCGCCGGGGCGGTGTGGCTTTCGCCGCGCATAAGCTTCGTGACCTCATACAGCCCGATATAGCCCAGCGAAATGGTGCTGTAGCCATTGAGCAGGTAGGGATCGATTACCTCGCCCTTGCCCAGACGCGCAATCGCGCCATATTGCCAATGCACGGGGCTGACGTCGCTGCGCGTTTCCTTCAGCGCGTTGTGGCGGCACATAAGCGCTTCATAGCAAAGCGCCAGCCGTTCCTCCAAAAGCGCCCAAAAGGCGTCGTCGTTTCCCTTTGCCAAAATGCCGATTTGCGGCAAATTCAGGCTCACTACGCCCTGATTGAACCGCCCCTCAAAGCGATAACTGCCGTCGGCGTCCTGCCAAGGCGTGAGAAAGCTGCGGCAGCCCATGCAGCTGTATACGTTGCCCTCGTAATTTTCGCGCATCTTTTTTGCGGAAATATAATCCGGATACAAGCGCTTTGCCGAACATTGCACCGCAAGCTTCGTCAGGTAATCAAAGCGCCCCCCCTGCAGGCAGTTATGCGCATCCAGCACATAAATCAGCTTCGGGAAAGCGGGCGTAACGTAAATCCCCTCTTCGTTTTTGATGCCCTGCAAACGCTGCCGCAGGATTTCTTCGATAATCATGGCGTTTTCTTCCACAAAGGCGTCGTCCTCGCGCAAATTCATAAAGATAGTCACAAAAGGCGACTGCCCGTTTGTCGTCATGAGTGTGTTGATTTGATATTGAATGGTCTGCACGCCGGAGCGCAGTTCATCCCGCAAACGAGCCGCGACAATTTTACGCCGCGTTTCAGCGTCTAAATTCTCGCCCAGCTCGGATTCCAGCTGGCGCGTAAATTTATCGCTGCTGCGGCGCAGGAATTTGCCCAAATGGCTGATGTCCACGCTTTGCCCGCCATATTGGCTGCTGGCGACGGCGGCGATGATCTGCGTCATCACCGTGCAGGCTACTTGAAAGCTGCGCGGGCTTTCAATCAGCTTGCCGTTCATCACAGTGCCGTTGTCAAGCATATCACCGATGTTGATTAGGCAGCAGTTAAAAATGGGCTGCAAAAAATAATCCGCGTCGTGGAAATGGATGGCGCCTTCGTCGTGCGCCTTTGAAATTTTTTCGGGCAGAAGCATCCGGCGCGTGAGATCCTTTGAAACCTCACCTGCGATCAAGTCCCTCTGCGTGGCGGCAGTGGCGGCATTTTTATTGGAATTTTCCTCCATCACGTCCTTGTTTTGGGCGCGGATGAGGCTGAGGATAGAATCGTCCGTCGTGTTTGCCTTGCGCACCAGCGCACGCGTGTAGCGATAAATGATGTAAGCCTTTGCCAGAACGAGCCTGCCCATTTCCATGAGCTTTTGCTCCACAATATCCTGAATATCCTCCACCAGGATACGCTCGCGGCTGCGGTTTTCCACCGCCGCCACAACCGCCTCCATCTCTGCCTCCGTGGCGCGCTCGGGCGCGTCCACCGCGTCATTTGCCTTGCGCACGGCAACCAGAATTTTTGCTCTGTCATAATCGACGCTCGCGCCGTCTCTCTTGATCACTTTCATGGGGTGCCCGCTCCTTCTCTCCACGTCAATTCATTCTGCGGCAACCACAAGATATTGTGCTCCACGCCGCTTCACGAGGATGATTATAGCAGAACGCACGACCAATTGCAAGCCTTTTTCACACAAAATATAGAATTGTTTTTGCGAATTTCCTTTCTCTTCCACTATATATTGTTTTTCAGGAAAAAATACCCCAGAATCTAGACATTGAAGCGGAACAAAACCACATCGCCATCCTGCATGACGTATTCCTTGCCCTCGCTGCGAACCAAGCCTTTTTCCCGCGCGGCGGGCAGACCGCCGTTGGCAATGAGATCAGCAAACGGAATGATCTCGGCGCGGATAAACCCACGTTCAAAATCACTGTGGATTTTCCCGGCGGCCTGAGGCGCTTTTGTGCCGCGCCGAATCGTCCAGGCGCGCACCTCCGGCTGCCCCGCAGTCAAGTAACTGATCAATCCAAGCAGCGCGTAGCTTTTTTGCACCAGCCGCGCCAAGCCCCCGCTCTCCACGCCCAATTCGACCAGGAACGCGCCGCGCTCTTCCGCAGGCAATTCCGCGACCTGCGCTTCCAGCTCGGCGCAAATGGGCAGCACCTCTGCGCGCTCTCGCGCGGCGATTTCCGCCACCACCCGGTAATTTCCGTGCGCTTCAATTTTTTGCGCAAGGCGGCTGAAATCGCTTTCGCTGAAATTGCACACATAAATCACAGGCTTGGCGGTGATGAGTGCGATCTCGCGCAAAAGTACGTCCTCCGCTTCTGTGCGCGCGAACGTGCGCGCGGGCTGTCCGGCTTCCAGGTGCGCGTATAACCGCCTGCACAGCTCCAGCTCTGCCGCGATGGACTTATCGCCCTTGAGTGCCTTCGTGCCGCGCTCAACGCGCCGTTCCAGCAGCTCCATATCCGAAAATATCAATTCCAGGTTGACGGTTTCAATATCCCGCGCCGGGTTGATGCCGCCTTCCACATGGATAATATCGTCGTCCTCAAAGCAGCGCACCACGTGCAGCACGGCATCCACCTCACGGATGTTGGAAAGAAACTTATTGCCCAGCCCCTCGCCCTTGGAAGCGCCGCGCACCAAGCCCGCGATATCCACAAATTCAATCACCGCAGGCGTGAGCTTTGCGGGATGATAAAGCTCCGCCAGCGCGTGCAAGCGCGTATCCGGCACGGAAGCAACGCCTACATTCGGCTCAATGGTGCAAAACGGGTAATTCGCCGATTGCGCTCCCGCGCTGGTCAATACATTGAACAATGTACTTTTACCCACATTTGGCAAGCCGACAATTCCCAGCTTCATATGCTTACACCTCCATTTGCGTTATTGTCATATGTGACGGTATTTCCAAAAACAGGCGCACACCGGCGCCGTCGGTTTCCCAGCGGAAAGGCAGACCCAACCGTTCCGCCAATATCTTGACAACAGAAAAGCCATAATCCTGCGGCGGCACAGGCTCGCCGGGCACTGCAGGCAAAGGAATCAGCGGAGGATGCTGCACGGAGGCTCCTTCGCTGCGCATCGAAAGCAGCGTGCCCTGCGGCATCTCCTTCAATGCAATGTGCAGATTCTTGCCGCTTGGCGCGCAGCGCAGGCAACAGCCCAGCATTTCCTCCAGCAAAAACAGCAGCCCTTCCTTCGGCGCGCGTATGCGCAGGGGCGTAACCGGCGACGGGCGGCGCACGGAAACACCGGCGAACAAAAAATCCCGCCGCAGCGCGTTCACGGCGATGTTGAGAAGCGAAAGCAGATCCAGCACCTCCGGCGCTTCTGTAGCGTCCGTGCTTTCTTCCATGCGCAGCGCCGCCAGGGCATAAGCCGCTGTTGCGCGAATGCGGCGACTTTTGTGCGGCAGCTCCGGACCGTCGTTCTTTCCCGGTCGCCGCGCCAGCTGCTCCAGATCCTGCAAGCCAGCGTAAATTTCGCGCAGTAGCAGGCTGAAAAACGCACGCTCCGCTTTCGGCATGACCGGCACGGGCGGCTGCTTTTTTTCAGCTGGATGCGCGTTGATTTCTACCGATTTTTTCCGCTTGCCCCGAGCCATAAGCGCCATTATTCTCCATCCATCCTTTCCCACATCCAGAGTATCATACCATGCGCCGCAGCATTCGTCAAGAAGCCGTGGGATACTCACCACGGCATACCCCAGCAGTCGCTTATGCGGCGGGCGGCGCGCCTTCAACCGCATCAAACGCCTTGCGCAGCGCCGCTAAAACAGATTCATCCCGATTAAGCTTAATCTCAATGCGCGGCCGACCGTTGGCGCTGAGCTTCACCTGCCCGGGCAGTGCCGCGCCCATGGCGTGGAACAGCGTCATATTCAGCTCTTCAATGTATAACGAAACGCGCCCGGCATTCAGTCCGATCTCAAAAATGCTTTGCCTTACCGCCGAAGCACGGAGCAGTGCGATATCTACCAGTCCAAGCGCGGGCGGCGGCGGCGCTCCGAAACGGTCAATCAGTTCGTCCACTACATCGTCGGCGTCGGCGCGGCTACGGATTTCAGCGATGCGGCGATACATATGCAGCCGTTGCGGCAGCGCTTCCACGTAATTTTCCGGGATATTCGCGTCGATCGGCAAATCAATCACGCATTCGCGCTTTTGCGCGGGCGGCGGCGCCTCGCCTTTTTCTTCGGCGACAGCTTCGGCCAGCAGCTCCATATAAAGCTCGTAGCCCACGGATTCCAGATGTCCGCTTTGCTGCGCCCCCAGGAGGCTGCCTGCGCCGCGCAGCTCCAAATCCCGCATCGCAATGCGGAACCCCGAACCGAATTCGGTGTATTCGCGGATAGCGTTCAAACGCTGCTGCGCAATTTCCGTCAGCTCTTTGCCGCGCCGGAAGGTCAAATACGCACTCGCACGGCGGCTGCTGCGCCCTACCCTGCCCCGGATTTGGTGCAGCTGCGCCAGCCCCATGCGGTCTGCGTCCTCAACCACAAGCGTATTGACGTTCGGCACATCCACGCCCGTTTCAATGATCGTTGTGCAAACCAGAATGTCAATATCGCCCTCCAGCTGCCTGCGCCAGATGTCGCTTAGCTCCTCCTCGCTCATCTGCCCGTGCGCGAATTCCACGCGCGCTTCGGGCAGAAGGGCTTTGATTTCCGCCGCGCGGCGTTCGATGCTTTCCACGCGGTTATGCAAAAAATAGCATTGCCCACTGCGGCGCAGCTCCTGGTGCATTGCTTGGGCTAAGATTCCCATGTCATGCTCAAGCACATAGGTCTGCACGGGCGAGCGATCCTGCGGCGCCTCCTCCAGCACGCTCATATCGCGAATTTCCGAAAGCGCCATGTTCAGCGTGCGCGGGATAGGCGTTGCGGTGAGCGTCAGCACATCCACCTCCGGGTAACGCTCCTTCAGCCGTTCCTTTTGCGCGACGCCGAAGCGCTGCTCCTCATCGACGACGATCAGCCCCAAATCGCGAAAGTCGATGTCCTTGGAGATCAAACGGTGGGTGCCAACCAAAATATCAATGTTGCCGCGTTTGAGCTTTTGTAAAATTTCTTTGGTTTCATTCTGTGGCACAAAACGGGAGAGCATCGCCGCTTCCACAGGGAAGCCCTCAAAGCGCCGCTGGATGGTCTGCGTGTGCTGGAAGGCTAAAATGGTCGTCGGCACAAGGATGGCGCATTGCTTGCCGTCGGCGACACATTTAAACGCCGCGCGGAGGGCGACCTCTGTTTTACCAAAGCCCACATCGCCGCAAAGCAACCGTTCCATCGGGCAAGAGCGTTCCATGTCGCGCTTTATCTCGTCCACGCAGCGAAGCTGATCCGCCGTTTCCTCAAATTCAAAGCGGCGTTCAAAGTCATTTTGCATGTCGATATCGGGCGAAAAGGCGTAACCGGGCAAACGCAGCCGTTTGGAATACAGCGCCGTCAGCTCCTTGGCAAGGTCGCGCACGGCGGAATCCACGCGGGCACGCGTTTTTTTCCATTCCGCACCGCCCAGCCTGTGGAGTCTGACGGTTCCCTCGTTTTTCGAACCGATGTATTTTGTGACCTGATCCAGCTGCGTCACCGGCAGGTAGAGCATATCGCCTTTGTTGTAGCGAATCTGGATATAATCCTTTTCCGCACCCCCGGCGTTCATGCGTGTGATGCCTTCAAACAGACCTACGCCGTGCGCCTTATGGACGACATATTGCCCGGGCTTCAGCTCCGTCAAAGAACGAAAGGCGTTTTTCGCGTTTGCGCCGCCGCTTTTGCGCGCTTTGCCCTGCGCCGCCGCCCGCGCGCCAAAGGTTATAACGGTACACTTGAACAGCGGGTATTCTGCGCCCGCCGAAAGTGCGCCGGGCAGCACGCAGACAATGCCCTTCGGGAACGCCGCGGGCGGTACGGCACAATAGAGCGCGCGGAAGCCCTCCCCTTCCAAATCCTCAGCAAGGGCTTTTGCGGATTTCTCTGTTCCGGCATAAATGACGCAGGTGATGTCGCCGCGCCCGCGCAGGTGCTCCAAATCCTCCGCCAGCTGACACAATAAGCCGTTCCAGGGGCTGAGCTGCCGCGCCGTTACGCTGACCAGCTCCCGCACCGGGGTATCAAAGCTTCCGCGCGGAAGATTATCCATATAGATCACACCAAGCGCGGCGGCACGATCCAAAAACTCTTGCCAGCGCAGGGCATAACGATCCAACCCGGCGGCAAGCACGCCTTCTTCGGTTAAGGCGCGCAGCTCCTCCAGCCAGAGTTTTTCTATGCCGGAAGCGCGCTCGCGTATGTTAAAGCTCTCGCTTAGGATTAGCAAGCCGCCTCTGGGCAGGTAATCCAATACCGTTGCGGTTTGTGAATACAGCAGCGGTAAATAGCGGTCAATAGAGGCCGGGCGAAGCCCTTCGCGTAAAAGCGCGATATCCGCTTGCACACTCGCCCTGATTTTTGAACTGCCTCGCCCCTTCACGCCCGCGAGGTAGCCTTCGGCAAGCGATAGAAGCTGCGCCGTGCTTTCCGGCACAATTTCGTTGGCGGGCGAAAGGCGGATCTCTTCCAATGGCTCGCCGCGCCGCTGGGTTTCCGGGTCAAACCCGGCAATGGAATCAATCGCGTCGTCCCAAAATTCTAAGCGCAGAGGCGCGGCGCTTTGGGGTGGAAAAACATCCAAAATACCGCCGCGCAGGGCAAATTGCCCCGGCCCCTCCACCTGTGGCGCGCGGGTGTAGCCCGCCCGCAATAAACGCGCAACCAATTGCGCAACGCCAATTTCTTCGCCGACGCGAAGATAAAAGCAGTTCGCCGCCAGAAGCTCTTGCGGTATGGTGCGCTGCATGGCTGCTTCCACAGAGCAAACAACGGCGTCAAAATTGCCGTGACGCATCGCGTCCAGCGTGGCAAGGCGCTGGTGCTCATATTCATGTGAACGGCTTTCACCAGGGCGGAACGCCAAATCCCGCGCCGGATATACATGCACCCGCAAGCCAAGCGTGCGCAGATCGTCGGCAAACCGCGCCGCCAGCATTTCATCGGGCGCAACCAAGAGCGCCTGCCGGGGCAGAGCGCTGCAAAGCGCAGCCAGCAACTGCGCCTTGTGCACCGCCGAAAGTCCCAAAACACCCATAGGCAGCCGCCCGCCACGAATGCCTGTGAGCAAGGTATGGAATTCCTGCGCATCGCGCCAAAGCTCGGAATAGCATGACATACCGTCGTTTTCTCCCCAAAATGGCTTATCTATTCAACGCTGCCGCGAACCAGAGCCTCCAATGTGTCGCGGCGGCGGATCAGCCGCGCTGCTCCGTTGCTCTGCACCAGCACCTCCGCCGGGCGCAGGCGGCAATTGTAATTTGAGGTCATCGCGTAGCCATATGCTCCCGCGGTTTCCACTACGATTAAATCGCCCTCTTCGGCTTCCGGCAGCGCACGATCCCCGGCGATAATATCGCCGCTTTCGCAGATATTGCCTACAATGGTGTATCGCCGCGCCTGTGCATCCTGCGCAGGGTTTGCTTTGGCAAGGGTGACGGTATGGTAGGAATCATACAGCACCGGACGCATCAGTGTATTAAAGCCAAGATCCGTACCGATATATGCCGTTTCGTAATTTTCCTTTATGCTGTGAATCCGCCCGATTAATATGCCGCATTCCGCAGGAACATAACGCCCCGGCTCCGTGCGGAACTGCACGTTCTTGTTTTCATATTCCCGCAAAAACGCCGCAATTAAGCCATCCAGCGCAGCGGACAGCTCCGCCAAATTCAAACGGCTCTCCCCTTCCTTGTACGGAACACCGAACCCGCCGCCAAAATCAATAAATTCCAGACCGGGGAATTGCTGTGCGGTCGCCAGCAGCTCCCGTGCGCCCGCAAGATACGGCTCCTTTGTCAGCACCAGCGAACCCAAATGCTGTGTAACACCCACCAGGCGCAGGTTGTATTGCGCCAAAATCGCTTTCACCTCAGGGATTTTAGCAGTTTCCACGCCAAATTTTGTTTTTTTGCCCGCCGTGACGACCTTTTCATGGTGTCCCAGACCCTTGCTGGGGTTGAAACGAACCGCGACCGCGCCGCCCGGGCAGAGCTTCCCGAGCATTTCAAGCTGCGAAAGGGAATCTACGCTGATACGAATGCCGCGGTCAAGCGCGAACCGCATCTCCTCCGGCGCGACATTATTTGGAATGAACAGAATCTGTGAGCTTTCCCACCCCGCAAGCTGCTGCGTATAGATTTCACCCGGCGACATCGCGTCTGCGTCCAGTCCTTCACTGCGGACAATCTTCATCAGCTCCAGGTTACTGTTTGCCTTGGCGGAATAGCTTACGCGGAAGTTCCTGCCCGGCAAAAGCCCGCGCATTTCGGCGCAGCGCTTGCGCAGCGTTGTTTCGTCATATACATAAAGCGGCGTGCCATATTCCCGCGCAAGCTCCAAAATATCGCGACCGCCGATCGCTACACGCCCCGCTGTATCCCGGCTCAAGCATTCGGATAAAAACATAACCCCATTCTCCTTTTGATTGATGCGTCAATTATACACGATCGCCCGGCGCTTGTCCAGCGTTTTCTATGTCTATTCACGGCAGAAAAAGCATAAATTGGTGTGTTTAGCGGTTTTAGATGGGGGGATGCTTACATGCGCACAATCCGGGAGGGCGACCGGGGTGCAACGGTGGAAATACTGCAATTGGGGCTGCACCGCGCCGGGCTTTTGCAAAGCGCGGCGGATGGGGTTTTCGGCGCGCAAACGACCGCCGCCGTATATGCTCTGCAAAACGCGCAGGCCTTGCAGAAGGATGGCATTGCCGGCGCGCAGAGCTGGGCGGCGCTGTATGCGTGGCTGGCAGGCTATATTGTTCACACTGTTTTGCCCGGCGAAACAATCAGCGGCATCACGGGGCAGCACGGGAGCGATTTGAAGGCTCTTCTGACCGCAAACCCGCACGTGCCCTCCAAAGAAATCCTTGTCGGCACGGAATTGAAGGTTCCCTTGAATTTTCCGGTAGTGCCAACCAATATCCGCTGGAGCTTTGATTTGCTGACGCTGGTGATTGAAGGGCTGCGCGCGCGATACCCCTTCATTGAGGTTGAGATCCCCGGTAAAAGCACGATGGGGCGACCGATTTATTTGCTGCGCATCGGCACAGGGAAAACAAAGGTCGGCTACAACGCCGCCCACCACGCAAATGAATGGATCACCACACCCATCGTGATGAAATTTTTTGAGCGCTTTGCCAACGGCGTTGCGCAGGAAGGTTCCATCGGCGGCGTGGAATGGCAGCGCATTTACAATGATTACACGCTGGAGCTTGTGCCGATGGTCAACCCCGACGGGGTGGATTTGGTAACCGGCGCATTGGCGGAAGCAACGCCGCAATACCAAGGTGCCGTACACATCGCGTCACACTTTCCGCAAATTCCCTTTCCTGAAGGCTGGAAGGCAAATATCGTGGGCATTGATCCGAATTTAAGCTACCCAGCTTCATGGGAAAGCGCAAAAAAAATCAAACACACCCAGGGCTATGACCGCCCCGCGCCCCGCGATTATGTCGGCATGGCGCCGTTGGAAGCGCAGGAATCCGCCGTGATGCACGAGCTGACCCTTGCCCGGAAATATCAACTGACGCTGTCATATCATTCGCAGGGGAAATTAATCTACTGGAAATATAAGGACTTTGAGCCAAAGGGTTCACACGCTTTGGCGCAGCGAATGCAGGGGGTAAGCGGCTACCTGCCCAGCATCACCCCCGTCGCGTCGGCAAACGCGGGTTACAAGGATTGGTTTATTCAGCACTTTGACCGCCCCGGCTATACCATCGAGGTAGGCAGCGGTGTGAATCCCCTGCCGCTTTCACAGTTTGATGCGATTTATCAGGATAACGTCGGCATCCTTCTGCTGGGCATGATCGGGTTGGACGACGTGTGAAATTGCACCACCCGAACAAAAGAGAGTTGACATCATTCGCCATTATTTCTAAAATGGACCGATTTTTCGGCATTTGGTTAAATTCGCCGAATTAACGGGGTGCAGTATGAAGCGAATGAAGCAGGGTCAGGTTGTTTTTCTGGCGATACTTATCCTGGCGGCACATATGCTGGTTGTCGGCGCGCAACCCACGTTCCGGCCGGATGGCGACGTGAACGGTGCGGAATGGTACGGAACGCCTGTGGTGGAATGCATCCGCTACGGAGATGCCTACAACGCGATCACTTATGCGAGCGTGCGTTACATGGTATTTCCGGAAAGCGCGTCGGTGGGCATTGCCTGCTTGGGGCAAGCACCGGGCGCAAACGCGGAAAGTGCGCTGGGCATCGTCTGTTTTGTTGACGGACGCGAGATCGCGGCGTTAAGGCAAACCAGCGGCGCAAGCTATGACGCGGAACGTTACTTTTGTGAAGGCGGTATTATGATTGCCCAACGGGAGGATGAGAGCTATAACCCCGACGGCGATTTTTGCCTGGAAATCCGCATCGGCTGCAAGGACGCGACGGTCTTTGCGGCCCTGGAACGGCTTGTAATCCGCATTTTAGACGCGAACGGCGAACCATCCAAGGATTTCGCCCTGCCGGTGCGCGCACCGGCACCGGAAACCACTGCGCCCGCTACGACGACCGAAACCACAACGAAAGCGACAACCTCTAAAGCCACAACAACCGTAAAGCCAACCACAACCGCGCGCACGACGACAAGCGCCAAAACAACAAAGCAAACCACGACTGCGCCAATCCTAAGTCTCGCCACAATCACAACCACGACCGCGATGCACCCGGCTCCACAAGAAACACTTTCCTTAACGGCGTGGCATACATCCACCGTCACAAGCCTTACGGCATCCGGCACGAAGCACAACGCCGCACCGGTTGCCGCCGTGCCCAACAAAGCCCCGTCAAGCGCCTCCACCGCGCTTGCGGCGATTGAATCCGCAGAAAACATCGCCGTCGGCGCGTTGCCGCCAAGCCAGTGGCAGCATTCAGTTGCAGGGCAGCCCGAAATCGCCGCTGTGCAGGTCGGCGCAAATGCGGAAGCCGCCCGCGGCGGGAACACAAGGCGCATCGTCCTGCTATGCGCCGCAGCTATTTTGCTCTTGCTGGCAGCAGGCTTCCTTGCACTTTGGATACGCGCAAACTGCGGCAAAAAGGAGCGGGGCGCAGGGTAGGCACGCCTTGCGCTTTCCTCAAAAATATACTGGACAAGCACCGCCGCGTGTGCTATACTGTGCAAAAAACGGGTTGGGAGGCAAAAAAATGCGCAAGAAAATTTTGGCGACTCTGCTGGTCATGGCGCTGCTGCTGCCGGTGCTGGGCTTAGCGCAAGCCGGCGCGGAGGAAACGCCCCTGCAATTTGGCGCGGACGGAAAGCTCAGAATCCTGCAGCTTGCTGATTTGCAGGATGGCTTGAAGCTGGATATCCGTGTGAAGCGCTTTTTGCAGACGCTGCTTCAAACCGACGACCCCGCCAAAAAGCCTGATCTCGTCGCTTTGACGGGCGACAACATCCAAGGCGCGATCGCGGGTACGTTTGCGCTCACACAGGATATGAAAGATAAAGCCGTGCAGGAGGCGATTGACGAATTTATGCCTATCCTGAACCGGGCGGGCGTCCCGATCGCGGTCGTTTTCGGCAACCATGACACCGAAGGCTCGATGTACATCGGCTTTGGCACGAGCAAAGAAAAACAGCTGGCGTGGTATCAAAAATACGAAAACTGCGTGATGATCGACCAAGATCCCGCCTATGAGAATCAGGATCTGAGCGGCACGGGCAATTACAACCTTCCTGTCCTTTCCAGCGACGGCACACGTACAGCATACAACCTTTGGTTCTTTGATGCCTTCAATTCCGGCTCAACCAAGCCTTATGACGGCGTGCATGACGATGTTCTGGATTGGTATACCTGGAAATCCGATCAGCTCAAGGAAGCGAACGGCGGCGCGTGGGTGCCCGCTATCTCTTTTCAGCACGTAATCGTGCCGGAAATCGGCGCGGCAATGGAAGCGGCCGGGCGCAAGGTGGATACCGGCATCCCTGTTTCAACAAACGATTATATCTGGGAGGATCCCTGCCCAAATGATAACACAAACGCGAATCAGTTCGGTCGTATGCAGGGGCGTGACCTGAAAGCGATGTTCTTCGGGCACGACCATAACAACAATTTCCGCATCCCTTACCAAGGTGTAGACTTAATCTGCACGGGCGGCAGCTGCTTCGGCGACCGCGGGCTGCAAATGTTTTTTGCCTACAACCGCACGCACGATGCCCTGGCACGGCTCATCACACTTGATGAAAACAATCCCGGCGTTATTGTGACCGAAACCCTGCGTTATTCTGATTATGAGAAGGCGGGGCTTCTTCAGGAGCTGGATTTTAACGCGCCGCTGAGTGCTCTGGAATCGTTGGAGCTTTTCTTTGCAAATGTTCTCGCGGCTATTCTGAAGCAATTTGACAAATTGCTGATCAAGATCAACCTGTTCTGATTGAATTTTTTGGAAAGGGATCGTGTCCGCTCATGAAAATCAGAGCTGTCGAACTGTTCCAGGTGCCGCCGCGCTGGTTGTTCTTAAAGATCACAACCGAAAGCGGCGTGGAAGGCTGGGGCGAGCCGATTTTGGAGGGGCACGCCGACGCGGTGGAGGCTTGCGTGAAAGAGTTCACGCCCCTGCTCGTCGGTCGCAGCGCCGGGGATATTGAAGATATTTGGCAGATGCTTTACCGCGGCGGATTTTATCGCGGCGGCGGCGTGCTTACAAGCGCCCTTTCCGGCATCGAACAGGCACTGTGGGATATCAAGGGAAAGTTCCACAAGCTTCCGGTTTATGAATTTCTCGGCGGTGCGGTGCGCGAAAAAATTCAGGTGTATTGCGGCGCAAACACCGCGCAGGAAATCCTTGACCGCCGAGCCAAGGGCTTTCGGGCAATCAAAATGAACGCGGTTGCGGAATACAACTGGATTGATACCTATAAGAAAATCGATGCCGTTTCACGCCGCGTTGCCGAAATGCGCGAAGCCGTCGGTTATGATGTGGATATTGCCATGGATGTGCACGGTCGTATGCACAAGGCGATGGCGCGGGTTTTGATGAGCGAAATGGAGCAATACCGTCTCCTGTTCATCGAAGAGCCGGTCTTAACCGAAAATGAAGAGGTCTTTGTGGAGCTGCGCAAGCATGGTTCGACGCCCTTGGCGACGGGGGAGCGCAACTACACCCGCTGGGGCTTCAAAAATGTGATTGCCTGCGGCGGCATTGATATCGTCCAGCCGGATCTCAGCCATGCGGGCGGCATTTTGGAAGGCAAAAAAATCGCCGCCATGGCCGAAGCGTATGACGTTGCCATTGCGCCGCACTGCCCGTTGGGTCCCATTGCGCTGGCCGCCTGCCTGCAGTTGGATTTTTGCACCCACAACGCTTTCATCCAGGAGCAAAGCCTGGGACTGGAATACGCCGGCGATGCCCATGAGGGCATGGCTTATCTAAAAGATGTCAGCTCCTTTGCGTGCGAGAACGGTTTTGTGCGCCGCACCAACAAGCCGGGCTTGGGCATCGAAATTGATGAGGCGGTCGTGCGCGAACGAGCAAAACAGCCGCATCATTGGTACACGCCCCAGTGGCGCAACGAAGACGGCTCTGTCAGCGAATGGTGAACGCGTTTTCCGTGCCATCGGTAAAAATATCCAAAAATTACAAAGAGTTTTCCTTGTGCTTCCCCTGTCCGCGTGCTATACTTTTCGTGTACTAAAATGCTTGCTTGGGAGGTTGTTGCCCGTGCGCAAACAGATGAAATCGGTTTTTGCCTTGGTGTTGGCGTTTCTGCTTGGCTTTTTGAGCATACCGGTCACCGTCTCCGCAGCCGAACAAAAGCAGGTCAAGGTCGCCGTGCTTTCGGATGTGCATATTTTCCCTTCGGAGTTGACCGGCGGTTACTGCGACGCGTTTTGGGAAGAAAACACCAACGACGGTAAATTAACGGGGCAAACAGAATCGTTGCTAGTTTCCGCGCTTGCCGCTATTGAGCAGCGCGCGGCGGAAGGCGAAGTGGATTATCTGCTTATCTCCGGCGACTTGACCCGCCAGGGCGAATATGCCGGGCACACAAAGCTTGCCGCCTGTTTAGAGGCGTTCGAAGCCGCAACAGGTGTGCAGGTGGCAGTTATCCCGGGCAACCATGATATTAACAATGACAGCGCGCGCGATTATTCCAGCGGCGCCGCACAGCCGGCGCGCTTCATCACCCCGGAGGAATTCAAGGTGGTTTACGCCAAGCTCGGCTACGATTTGGCGGAAGCAGCCTACACGCCGCCCGCCGGAGAATATGGCGGCGGTTTAAGTTACACGGCAAAGCTCGGCGATTTCCGGCTGATTGCCATTGACAGCTGCAAATACAGCGACGATTATGGCGGGCATTCCACCGGCGGGAAGATCGGCAGGGGGTTAATGGCTTGGGTGCTGGAGCAATGCGCGCGGGCGAACGCGGCGAATGAGCCAATTCTTGGAATGCTGCACCACAACCTCACCGAGCATATTGGGCTGGAAGAAAGCCTTTTCAAAGACTATATGTTGGATGATTACCGTGCCGTGCGCGAAACGCTTGCGGACGCGGGGATGCATTTCGCGCTTACAGGGCATATACATGTGGAGGAAATCGGAAAAGCGGTGAGCGACAGCGGTGAGACGCTTTTTGATATCAGCACCGCCGCGCTGCAAACCTATCCCTGTACCTTTAAAACGATTCGCATCACAGCGATCGCCGACGGCACCATCACGGCGGATGTGGCTTCTCACGCGGCGGATGAAGCTTTGCCCGTCACAGTAAACGGCGTAACCTACCCGCAGCCCTTCCGTAAAACGGCATTTGCTCTCACCTATTGGACGGCGGAGGAAAAAGGCTTGGCGGCATTTGCGGCGCAAGGCGTTGCGGGTGCATTGCACGGGCAGTTGGATAATATCCGGCGCGCAGGCGGCATTTTGGCGTTTTTGAAGCAAAGCGGCGTTGATTTGGAGCAAATTCTGCGGGATGCGCTGGGCGGCGGGCTGACCGTCGGCGAATGGAATGTGTTCACCGAAAAAAATATCCTCGGGTTATTGGATGATGTCCTGGCACAGATAGACGGTCTCTATATCAACAATCCGGACCGCCTGGACGCCCTGCTGGGTGATGTGTTTGAGAATCTGTTCTCCCTGCAGCTTTCAGAGCTTCCTTGCACGCGCTTCATTGAAACGCTTGGCTTTGGCGACCCCAACAAGCCCGGAACGCTGGAGGATTTCGGTAACAGCGCACTGGCATACATTTACAGCCATGCGGATGATTATTCGACCGATGCCTTCTTTATGGACGTCGTTGACAAGGCAGAAAGCGGCGAACTTCTGGATCTCATTTTGGATGAAGCTGTTGCGATTATTTTGGATGACGTGCTGTGCGGCGAATTGCTGCCCGCGCTCAAACTCCGTCCACAATCCATGTTTGTCAGCCAAATCGGCAAGGATACCCTCGGTTGCCTGCTGAACCTGATACTGGAGGCTTTGTGCGGCACAGCTTCGCGCAGCGGTGTGGCACAACTGCTGCGGAGCATGGGCGTGAACGCTCTTGTAGGCGTCGCCAAGCCTGCTGTTGCTTTGGCGCTGCCCGCTGAACTGAAAAATGGCATAAATAGCGTGCTCAACCTGCTGATTCACGAAATGATCACCGCGCACAGCCCCACGGGGCATACCGACGCAACGCTGGTGTATGACGGATCGATTCCTGTTGCGCTTGACGACAGGAACAGTGACTTCCGCGCACCGTTTGATGTTTCCGCAGCCCTTGGGGACAACGGCACAAGCGCGAAGATTATCTGGTATACCAAGCGCAGCGTCACTGCGACCGATATTCAGTTGGAAAACGCACCGGTGGGGCTGCATGCCGTAAAAACCACGGAGAATGCGGTTTGCCTCGTGAAGCAGCTGGATTTGGGTGTTGCAAAAATAATGGGTGAGGAGCTGCAAGCCACGAAGCATATAGTGATGCTGGAGGGGCTCATTCCCGGGCAGACGTATACCTATGAAATTGGTGATTTTGCGCGCGGGTGGAGCGGCAGCTACGTCTTAAACGAAAATGGCACAGCGGAAATCGACGGTTGGCAGCAATTCATAAACGGCTTGGCAACTGCATGGCAGTGGATCAGCGCCATTTTTGGCGGATTGCTGTGCGGACTGTTGGGGCTGTAAGCGATTGGATATACATCCCTGCTCCTTCCTCAATGGATGGAACAGGGCTTCTTTTTGCATGAAATATCGGTTTGGCTTGCAGTTGTTTTGGCTAAATTCCCCATGTCACGCATTTTTTTGCGCCAGTCGAGTCACAATTTATCTTTTTTTGCTTGAAATTGCAATTTCCACTTGACAATCCTGCAATTCTTGCAGTAAAATAGAATGTGTATAGAATCAGTGCGACAATGAAGTTTCACAAATCCGGGAGCTTTGTCGCCCGGATGTTTATTTTTGGTTAGGAGGATTCCATGCTCAAAGAAGGTCAAGTGCGCATCCCTTCCGGCTGCGCCATTGCCGGCGTCTTTTCGCGCAGCGGGCAGCGCATGTCCGGCGAAGACATTATCCGCTCCATCGAAGTCATGCATGACCGCTCCAACGGCTTGGGCGGTGGCTTCGCCGGCTATGGCATATATCCGGATTACCCGGATTATTATGCGTTTCATCTGTTTTTCCAGGATAGCGCAAGCCAGCGGAAATGCGAAAATTTTCTGGAGCGGCATTTCAGCATCGTCAGCTTCGGGCAGATCCCGACACGGAAAACGCCAGCCATTACCGGCGAGCCGCTCATTTACCGCTACTTTTTGTTGCCGCTGCCGGATAAGCTCCGCGCCAACCAACGCACGGAAGAGGATTTTGTCAGCCGCTGCGCCTTGCGCATCAACGGCGATATTGAGGGCGCGTTCGTGTTTTCAAGTGGGAAAAATATGGGTATCTTCAAGGCAAACGGCTTCCCGGAGGACGTAGGTCGGTTCTATCGCCTTGAGGATTACGGCGCATACTGCTGGACTGCACACGGACGCTACCCCACCAACACCCCGGGCTGGTGGGGCGGAGCGCACCCCTTCGGTTTGCTGGAATATTCCGTTGTGCACAACGGCGAAATCTCCTCCTATGACGCAAACCGGCGATTTCTTGAAATGTACGGATATAAGTGCAGCTTACAGACGGATACCGAGGCCATTACCTACATCGTGGATTATCTCACCCGCGTGCAGGGCTTAACACTGGAGGAAACCGCCGCCGTCATGGCCGCGCCCTTCTGGTCAACGATCGAAGAGATGCCTGTGGAGCAAAAGGAATACTACACCTTCCTGCGCAAGCGTTTTTCCAGCTTATTGGTCACGGGACCCTTTTCGATTATCCTTGGCTTTGCCGGCGGAATGATGGTTTTGGGTGACCGACTCAAACTGCGCTCCATGGTTTGCGGAGATCACGGCGACCGCTTTTATGCCGCCAGTGAGGAATGTGCAATCCACGCCATTTGCCCGGAAATCAAAGGCGTTTGGAGTCCGGAAGCAGGGCAGCCCGTCATCGTGCGTTTGGATGCATAGGAGGAACCGCCATGACGATTGAAGCCATTACCTGCCCCAATTGCGGCGCGTCAGAAATCCCGCTCGGCGGCAAAAATGCCGCTGTTTGCCCTTATTGCGAATCCGCCATTCGGCTGCCGAATTCCACGGAACAGCTGCAGGAGAAGCTCCTGCAGGAGCGTGCCGCCCGCGCGGCGCAGGCGCAGCCGGAGCAAGAGAATCTGGAGGCGATCATCGGCGCGGCAGCGCAAAGCCTGCTCGGCTTCAGCGGCGTGGGGCGCCGCATTCGCGGCTCGGTTCATCGGTTTTTCCGCAATCTTCTCCGAACGGTTGTGTTGCTGCTTGTTTTGATTGCCGTGCTTGCCCTTGCTTACCTATACCTTAAAACATGGAAGTGACGCAAATACAAAAGCATCCCTTGAACGGCATAAATCAAGAGATTATGAGGTAATATTTGCATGGAGCTTTATGTTCACCCTGAATTTGAAATTGTGCGCAACGAAAAAAAATGCATTGCCTGCCGCGTTTGCGAGCGGCAATGCGCCAACTGCGCCCACGGCTATGACGCCGACAGCGGGAGCATGGAAGGATATGATGAAAAATGTGTCAACTGCCACCGATGTGTGACGCTATGCCCGACAAAGGCGCTCAAGATTGTGCAGACGGCGCATACCTTCCGCCCGAACGCCAACTGGAGCAACAACACGATCCGGGAGCTGTATTTGCAGGCGAATACCGGCGGCGTGCTACTGTCCTCCATGGGTAACCCGCGCCCGCTTCCCAATTATTTTGACCGCATTTTGCTCAACGCTTCACAGGTGACGAACCCGCCGATTGACCCCTTGCGCGAGCCGATGGAAACACGCACCTATCTGGGCAAAAAATCGATCCCCCTGCAGCGCGGCGCAGCAGGAAAGCTCATCGAAAACCTTACCCCGCAAATCGCGCTGACAATGCCGCTGATGTTTTCTGCCATGAGCTACGGCTCCATCAGCTACAATGCCCATGCCAGCCTTGCGCGGGCGGCGACAGAGCTTGGGATCTGCTACAACACAGGCGAAGGCGGCTTGCACCGCGCCTTCTACCGTTATGGCTCCAACACGATTGTACAGGTAGCTTCCGGGCGGTTCGGTATTCACACCGATTACCTGATGGCGGGCGCGGCTGTTGAAATCAAGATGGGACAAGGCGCGAAGCCCGGCATTGGCGGGCATTTGCCCGGGAAGAAAAACGTCGGCGAGGTCGCCCGCACCCGCATGACACCCGACGGCTCGGATGCGATCTCCCCTGCCCCGCACCACGATATCTATTCCATTGAGGATTTGCGCCAGCTGGTGTATTCCCTGAAGGAGACCGCAGGGAACAGCAAGCCCATTATCGTTAAGATCGCAGCGGTGCATAACGTGGCAGCAATTGCTAGCGGCGTGGCACGTTCCGGCGCGGATATCATCGCCATTGACGGCTTCCGGGGCGGCACAGGAGCGGCGCCAACCCGCATTCGCGATCATGTGGGCATCCCGATTGAGCTTGCCCTTGCCAGCGTGGACACACGCTTGCGCGAGGAGGGTATCCGCGATGATATCTCCCTCGTTGTCGGCGGAAGCATTCGCAGCGCCGCGGATTGGATCAAAGCTATCGCCCTGGGGGCAGACGCATGCTATATAGCAACAGGTGCTTTGCTGGCGCTGGGTTGCCATCTCTGCCGTTCCTGCCACATCGGGCTTTGCAACTGGGGCATTGCTACGCAACGCGCAGATCTTGTTAAGCGCCTTAACCCCGAGATCGGCGCGGAGCGCCTTGTGAATCTTGTCAAAGCATGGCAGCATGAGTTGAAGGAGGTCATGGGCGGCATGGGTATCAACAGCGTGGAGGCGCTGCGCGGCAACCGTTTAATGCTGCGCGGCGTTGGAATGACGCAAGAGGAACTGCGTGTGCTGGGGATTGAGCACGCAGGGTCATAAACCGTATACTAAAAAACGAGCGGAGGAACAACCATGCGTAAAATTTTCGTTCGCGAGGAGTGGTGTCTGGGCTGCCATCTCTGCGAATACCATTGCGCAAACGCCAATTTAGGCAACGGCGATATGGCAAAAGCACTCAAAGGACGGCGCATCAATCCACGTATTACGGTGGAGGACGACGGACGCATCTGCTTCGCCGTGAGTTGCCGCCACTGCACGGAGCCGGACTGCAAGAAAAGCTGCATTTCCGGCGCAATTTCGGTGGTAGACGGCGTGGTACAAGTTGATCAAGACAAATGCGTTGGCTGCTACACCTGTATTTTAGCTTGCCCCTATGGCACGATTCAGCCCAACGCTGAGGGACACGTTGTGCAAAAATGCGAGCTTTGCCTGCAGAACGGCTGCGAGCCAGCCTGCGTTTCGCATTGCCCAAACCGGGCGATCATTTACGAACAGGAGGGCGTGAGCGCATGAAACACGTCATTATAGGAAATTCCACCGCCGCCGTTGGCTGCGTTGAGGGAATCCGCCGCGTAAACCGAACGGATGATATTGTGCTCATTGCAGACGAGTCGCATCACACCTACGCGCGTCCGTTGATTTCGTACCTGCTAGCGGGCAAGACGGATAAAGAGCGCATGAAATATCGCAAAGACGATTTTTACGAAGTCAACGGCGTGACTTCCCTTCTGGGCAAAACCGCCGTTTCTATTGATCCCGCAAAGAATACGGTTACGCTGGATAGCGGCGAAGCGGTCGGCTATGATAACCTGCTTGTCGCCACAGGCGCGAGTCCGGTGTTCTTTCCTGCCGAAGGTCTTGCGCAGGTTAAGCCCGCACACACGTTTACGACCTTGGATGACGCAGACGCGCTCTTGAAATGTGTGCGCGAAAGCACGCGCGTCTTGATCGTTGGAGCCGGGTTGATTGGGTTAAAATGCGCCGAGGGGCTGCGTGCGCGCACAACACATGTCGCAGTGGTGGATCTTGCCCCCATCGTGCTCAGTTCAATGCTCAAACCGGCGCCGGCAGAAATCATGCAGGCGCATCTGGAACAAAACGGCGTAGAATTGCATCTGGGCACAAGTGTGAAAGCATTTCGCCCGGATGAAGCGCGGCACGGCGCCTATTTTGCAGAGCTGCAAAACGGCGAGAGCTTAGGCTTTGATGTGCTGGTTTATGCGGCAGGGGTTCGCGCGAACATCCAACTGGTGAAGGACGCCGGCGGTGCGTGCGGGCGCGGCATTACCGTGGACGCATTTGGGCAAACCAGCCTACCGCAGGTCTATGCCGCCGGGGATTGCACCGAAAGCACGGACGTCTGCACCGGGCAGCGCAAGGTCATGGCGCTGCTGCCCAACGCCTATATGCAGGGCGAAGCTGCCGGAATGCATATGGCGGCGGCGGGCGCGCCCCTGCCCTGTCAACCCCTTGGGCTGATCCCGGAAAACGCCATCGGCTTTTTCGGCAAACATATCCTTTCCGCCGGAGTTTATTTTGAGGATGGCGCGGATGGGATATATGAGGATTTTGACGGCGGCAGCTATCGCTGTTTCTATTATGATAAAACAGCACAACGGCTGCGCGGCTACATTTTGATGGATTGCCCGCAGCGCGCCGGTATTTATACCGCGCTGATCCGCAATGGTACGCAGCTTCCGGAAGAGCAATTCCTGCAGCTACGGCGCGAACCGGGCTTGATTGCCTTCCCCTCACAAGCCCGCATTGATATTTTACGCAAAAAGGAGGTCGCCCAATGAGCATTTGCATCGAAACAAAGCCCAATGGGCAGCCCATGCATTTTTCGCAGCTTGGGGAACAGCTCCGCGCGTTGGCAGGGCAAAGCGTCATACTCCAAAACTGCCTTGGGCAGCGGTACATTGCAGCCGGGCAGAAAAACCTGCGAGTTGAAATTGAAGGCATTCCCGGCAATGCGTTGGGAGCGTATCTCGGCGAGGGAAGCAGCATCACCGTGCACGGCAACGCGCAGGACGCCACCGGCGACACCATGAGCGCCGGCTCCATCACTATCCACGGCTCAACCGGGGATGCGGCGGGGTATGGTATGCGCGGCGGAATGATCCTCGTGAAAGGCAACGCAGGCTACCGCGCTGGTATTCACATGAAGGAATATGGAAAAACCTGCCCGAAGCTCATCATTGGCGGCTGTGCGGGCGATTTTCTTGGCGAATATCAAGCCGGCGGTATCATTGCGGTATTAGGGCTGGGCACGGAGGGCAAAGCCCCTGTCGGGCGGTTTTGCGGCACGGGGCAGCACGGCGGGCGTATCTTTTTGCGCGGTGATGCGTTGCCGGCAGAGCTTCCGCCGCAGGTTTCCGTGCGCAATGCGGAGCAGGCGGATCTCGCGCTGCTCCTGCCCTCGCTTACACAATTCTGTGAAGCGTTCGGAGCGGATTTTTCCATGCTGCAAGCCAGCCCTTACTGGCTGCTCACCCCAAACAGCAGCAACCCGTATACGGATTTATACGCGATTTACTAACAGTTTGCTTGGAGGGTCATGAGATGGATTTAACCATTCTGCGGGAAATCGAAGAATATGCGGCGCTGGGCTTTTATGAAGCCGAAGCCTTGGGATTGCCCGCCCCGCGCACTTATGGGCTTGCCCTTCGCAGACTTTATGAAAACATGCCCGTGCGCGTGCATGAACAGATTTTGCTCACGCCCTTCGAGCCGTACTACGCGTGCCGCAAAAGCTACGGCGACGCGATGAACGACGCAAGGTCAAGCGATGGAAAGGATGGCTCACACCACGGCGTGAGTTATATCCTCAACCCCTTCAACTCCTCCGGCATGGAAATCGTTGCCGGGCACATAAATATCGCGGAGGAGAAAAAGCAAAAATATCCGCAGCACGCCGCATTTATTGATGCGCTTGTTGCCGATTTAAAAACAAAGCTCCAGCCGCACTACGGCTATGTTCACAGCTGTCCGGATATTCTACAAGTGCTGCGGAAGGGCTTCAACCATTATAAGCGCTTAATTGCAGACGGGCTTGCGGCGGCAAAAACGGAAAACGATGAGACGGGTTTGCAGTTTCTGCTTTGTATGCAAGATTTTGCCGCCGGGATCGACGCCTTCCACAAAACCGTTACGCAAGCACTCACGCAAGCCGCCCAAGCGGCGACGGGTGCGCGCGCGGAACAGCTCGCACTGCTGCGCGACGAATTCGCCGGTTGCTTTTATGAACCCGCGCAAAGCTTTATCGGCGGATTACTAACGGTCAATTTGCTGTTTATGCTTGACGGCTGCGACAGCCTCGGGCGGTTGGATTACGCACTCGGCGATCTTTTTGAACAGGATCTGGCCAGCGGCAAATTATCGCTGCCGCTGGCGCGCTCGCTTTTGGAGAATCTTTGGGAAGCCTTTGAGGCGCACAACGGCTGGAACATGCAGCTGGGTGGTCGCACCCCGGAGGGGGGGCAGTGCTACAATGCGCTCACGCGCGAATGCCTGCGCTGCGACGCCAGGCGCATGGCGCGCCGCCCCAATCTCGCGCTGCGCGTCACAAAGGATATGCCGGACGATATTCTGGAGCTGGCACTGGATTCTATTTTACGCGGCACGGGCACACCGGCGCTTTATAATGACGAAGCGTATATGGATAACCTGCGCGCGCTATTCCCGGAGCTGACGGAAGCGGACGCGGCGCTTTACGGCTTCGGCGGTTGCTCCGAAACGATGATTCCCGGGCTTTCGTGCTGTGACAGCCTGGGCTGGTGCAGCAATTTGGCGCATACCGTTAACTGCGCGCTGCACGACAAAGCGCGCGGGTTAGCCAATTGTGCAACCTTTGAAGAGTTGATGAATTCTGTTCAGCAGCATATAGACGAAAACATCAAAAAAATAACAACACAGGTTTACGCAGACCTTGAGCAGAATATGACCGCGAAGGATCCGAAGATCGCACGCTCTATGTTCACGCGGGATTGCCTGGAAAACCGCCGCGGCTTTGAAGCGGGCGGAGCGCGGTACAATTGGGCCGTCGGCAGTTATTCCGGCACAACGGTCGCCATCGACAGTCTTTTTGCCATTAAGCATTTGGTGTATGAAACAGGCGCCGTTTCGCGCGAACGTCTGCTTGCCGCCCTGAAAACGGATTTCGCGCAGGATGAAGAGCTGCGCGGAATGCTACTGCGCGCGCCGAAATTCGGGAACGATCACGCGGCGGCAGACGCGCTTGGCGCGGAACTGCTTGGTTACACCTGGAACGCCGCGCTACAGTACCGCACTCCGCGCGGCGGTCGGTTTTTGCCAAGCATTATCCTGTTCCAAACCTATGCGCACGAAGGCAGCTATGTTACAGCAACAGCGAACGGACGTCACGCTGGGCAGCCCTTAAACGATTCCGTCGGAGCTTTCGAAGGCGCGGACACAAACGGACCGACCGCGCTCATCAACTCCGTGCTAAAGCTACCGCAGCATTTGGCTTCGGGTACGCCCATTTTCAATTTGCGCTTTCAAAAATCACTCGCGTGCGACCCTGCCGGGCGCGCAGGGCTAAAAAGCTTGATCCGTACCTACTTCGCGGGCGGCGGTTTGCAAATGCAAATCAGCGTTTTAAGCAACGAAGAAATGCGGGAAGCGCAAAAGCATCCTGAAAAATATCAGGATTTGATCGTGCGCATTGGGGGCTATAGCGAATACTTCGTCTATCTTTCCCCTGAATTGCAAGAAACGGTATTGCGCCGCGGCAATGATCCGGCGAAAGCTTAATAACAACGAATGCAGGAGGTTTTACAATGGGTAAAAAAGCGTCGGAAGAGGTCTTGCTGGAGAATTTTCAGCGGATACAGGCATATTTCCGGGAGGTCGTCCCGGAAGCCGGGCGGTATTCGGTTGTGTACGGCTGCGGTGTGGACGTGGGGCTGATGAATTACGCGGTCGTCCGCACCACCACCTACAAGTACACCAGCTATCTGATTGGCTACGACCCAAGCGCGCTGGAAATACTGCTGCTGCCTGTAAATGTTGAGCTGACACAGCACGGGGATTTGGTGGCGCTGCGAAAAGCAGAAAACAAAAGCGTCAAATTCAGCAGGTTCACCGGAGAATACACCGTCAAGAACAATGTCCTCAAGAAAAAGTACGTCCAGTTCTCTGTTCCGGAATGCATCAGCGAGGATCCGGACAACGTGTGTATTCTCGTGCGGCAAGACGATGCGGCAAAGACCTTCCAAACGTTCTTCAAAAACCAGTATAGCTGAACCTGAAAAATCCGACGCATTGACAACGCGCTACCGGTGTTGTATAATCATACCATTCAAGAACGGCGGGAGTGATTCATTTTGGATAATTTACAAAATCGAAAGCTGCGCTATGGTATCGTCGGCGGCGGCGCGGGCGCGTTTATCGGCGTGGTGCATCGCCATGCGTTGGCTTTGGCGGGGCAGTTTGAGCTAGTTTGCGGCTGCTTTTCACGGGATGAGGAAAACAACGCAAGCACCGGCGGGAGCCTCGGCTTGGACGACGCCCGTGTTTATGCCGATTTCACGCAAATGGCGCAAACGGAAGCCTTGCGCGAGGATAAGCCGGATTTCATGGTCTGCACCACGCGCAACGATTACCACTACGCATGCTGCAAAGCATTCCTGGAGGCTGGCTTCCATGTGATGTGCGAGAAGCCGCTCTCGCAAACCCAAGCACAGGCGGAAGAACTGCAGCGCATTGCTCACGTTAAGGGGTTGTTGCTGGGTGTTTCCTATGTTTACTCCGGGCATGTGATGGCAATGGAGGCCAGAAGCTTAATCCGTGCGGGTGAAATCGGCGAAATCATGATGGTCATGGGCGAATACCCGCAGGATTGGCTGATCGAAATGGCAGAAGGCGCAAACCATGGCATTTCCACTTGGCGCATTGATCCGCAAATCGCCGGACGCTCCAATTGCGTGGGCGACATCGGCACACACATCGAACACAGCATCAGCTTCATGACAGGGCTGCGCATTGAAAAGCTCTGCGCCGTGATGGATAAATTCGGCGCCGGCACAGCATTGGATAACAACGCCGCCATCCTTATCAAATATAGCAATGGCGCAACGGGGAGCTATTGGTGCTCACAGGTCGCCGCCGGATATGACAATGCGCTGAAGTTGCGCATTTTTGGCACGGCGGGTGCGATTGAATTTGATCAGGAAAAAAGCAATTACCTCACAGTGGTGCGCAAGGGCGGCGCACCGCAGCTTTGGTCACGCGGGCGCGGTTATATAGGCGATGCCGCGGCTGCTTATAGCCGCATCCCCGCCGGGCACCCCGAAGGCTACCACAACGCCTTCGTCAACCTATACAGCAGCTTTGCCGATGCCCTGCGTGACCTCGTCTCCGGACGGCTGCGCCCCCTGGAGCAATACGATTTTCCCACGGTGGAAGCGGGCGTGGACGGTGTGCGCTTTGTTGAAAAATGCTTAGAAAGCGCTGCAAACGGAAACATATGGGTAAAATACTAGGGCGCGCCGCCCAAAGCGAATGGGAGGATCATCATGCGTCCTGCTCTGGATTGGGAATCGTATGCCCTGCTTGACTGCAGCAACGGGGAACGGTTGGAGCGCTGGGGGAAGCACATCCTCATCCGCCCCGATCCGCAAGTCATTTGGCAAGGGCAGCGCAAGCACCCCAGCTGGTCAAAAGCCGCCGCCCGTTACATCCGTTCGGCAGCGGGCGGCGGGCATTGGGAGTTTGCTGCGGCACTGCCCGAGCAATGGGTGCTCCGTTGGCGGGCGCTTTCGTTTTTTGTTAAGCCCATGGGATTTAAGCACACCGGACTGTTCCCGGAGCAGGCGGCAAATTGGGCATTGCTGATGGAGCGCATCCAAGCTGCCGGACGACCGATCAAGGCTCTCAATTTATTTGCCTATACCGGCGCGGCGACTTTGGCTTGTCTCGCCGCCGGAGCTTCCGTCACACATGTGGACGCCGCAAAAGGTATGGTGCTGCGGGCAAAAGAAAATGCGCGTGGCAGTGGCTTGGCGGATGCTCCCGTGCGCTGGATTGTTGAGGATTGCCTCAAATTCGCGCAACGGGAGCTGCGGCGTAACAATCAATATGACGTTATCATTCTTGATCCGCCTTCTTATGGCCGCGGACCGGGGGGCGAGATCTGGAAGCTTGAAGAGGAACTTTTCGGGCTGGTGGAGTTATGTGCCAAGCTGCTAAGCCCCGACCCTTTGCTGCTGCTGCTCAACAGCTATTCGGCGGAGCTTGCGCCGGGCGCAATGCAATGCCTGCTCACACGCACCATCCTGCCAAAAAACGGCGGGCGCGCAAGCTGTGATGAAATTGGTCTCCGGGTGGAATTTGACAATATGCTTCTGCCCTGCGGCAGCACAGCCATGGTGGAATGGTAAAAATCAATTCCGCCGCGCAACCATAAACACGCGCTCCGCATTTGGCGCGGGCAGGTCTTGTGTCAGCTCGCCATAGCAATGCTCCAGTGTGAAATCCGCTTTACGTAGTGCTGCTTCTAGCTCCCTCAGCTGCCACGCTCGCTCGCGGAAGCACTCGCTGCTGCGTGCATATGCGTCCCCCGAATCCGCAGATATGCGCGCAAAAATATCCAGTTGGATTTCCGTGCAACGCGCCTGCGGCAACCACGTATTCCGCCAGGCACAAAACACGTCGTCCGTTTCATTTTCATAGATAAATGTGTTGTCCGCCAAAATTTTTTCGTGCTTATAGGGCGTGTTGCAATCAAAAATAAACGGCGCGCCGGGTTCCAGGAAAAGTGCCAGACGTTTAAAAAATTTCAGCAGCTGTGCGCCTTCCGTCAAATGATTGATGCTGTCTGTTAAACAGATGGCTCCCTGCGCCGTACCATAAAGATCCAACTCCTCCAAACGCTGGCAAAGCAAAAGCGGCGGCGCAATTTGCCGCTGCTCCGCTTTTTCAAGCGCCACACCCAGCATCTCGATGCTTGCGTCTACGCCAACCACATCGTAACCGCGTTCCAGCAAAGCGAAGCTGTAAACCCCGCTGCCGCAGGCCAGATCCAAAACCAACCCGTTCGGCGGCATGCCAGAACGAGAAAGAAGCGTGCAGAGATATTCCACACGCTTTTCATAATCCATATTTTTTGTGAATGCGTCATAGTACCGCGCCAGCGCGTCATACGCCTGCGCGTGATTTGCCTTCATTCGCCTGCCACCGCATCCTCTCCCGCGCCGTCGTCGCTCTTCCAAAACTGCGCCGTGCGCTCAAAAATTTTCCTGTAACCATCGTTGCCATAAACCAGCGAACGATTAACACGGCTGATCGTTGCGGTGGATGCACCCGTTTCCTTCACGATGTCGCTATAAACGCGCTTATCGCTGAGCATTTTCGCCACTACCAAGCGCTGCGAAATCGATTTTAGCTCCTGCACCGTGCAGATATCCTCAAAGAAATCGTAGCAATCCTCCATGTTTTCCAACGCCAAAACCGCATGGAACAAAAATTCCACGCTCGTTCCCCGAATGTTCTCGTTCAAGAAAACTCCTCCTCTTTGCTGCATTTTTAACTTCCTTCCCCAAAGGGAATACCCTACGTTCGTAATTTTAGCACAAAAAGGGGATGGTGTAAAGCGGTAAGTCTTAGTAAAAAGCCTTTGCAAAGTAGAATTAGCAGCGATTCCCAATAATTACCTGCACCCATTTTTTTTTTTGCGATAAGCAGGGATGCGATTCCCTGTTTTTGCCATTCAAAACGACAAAACAACGTATCAATAAAGCATTTTAACTTCGGATAGCGAAATGCCCGCCGCGCACAAAGCCGCTTGCGCGGCTGTATTATTCTCAACCCGCAAAAACAGCAGTGCGTCCCCTGCGCCGGGCGTCACAAAGGCATACGTGTATTCCACGTTGATGCCCGCATCGCTCAACACCTGCAGTACAGCCACGGAGCTGCCCGGCACATGCGGAATTGCGACACCCAAAATTTCAGTTTTATTTGCGCGGAAGCCCTGCGCTTTCAGCAGTGCAACGGCGTCCTCCGGACGATCCACCAGCATTCGCAGGATACCAAATTCCGTCGTCTCGGCAACGGAATATGCTCGCAAATCAATGCCGCCCTCACCCAACAGCGTCAGTATTTCCACCAGCCGCCCGGGTTTATTTTCGATAAACGCAGAAACCTGATCAATTAACATACCGCAGCCTCCCTATTCTTTTTTTGCGCCAACATGATATTCTGTCACATTTCTCTTATCCAGCACGCGCACAGCTTTGCCCTCGGAGCGCGGCAGCGTGCGAGGATCCACCAGCCGGATATTCGCAGAAACCCCCAAAGTGGAAAGCATCGCATTCCGAAGCCGTGCCGTCGCCACTTCAATCGCACTGACGGAATCGGAGAACATTGCGTCCGAAAGCTCCACCATCACGGTCATCACATCCAAATTGTCCACGCGCTCCACGATGATCTGATAGTTCGGCTCAAGCCCTTGCTCTAAGATCACATGCTCCACCTGCGACGGAAACACGTTCACCCCGCGGATGATCAGCATATCGTCAGAGCGCCCACGCGGCTTGTGCATACGGACAAACGTGCGACCGCAAGAACAGGTTTCGTGCGTCAGCGCAGAAATATCCCGCGTACGATAACGCAGCAAGGGCAACGCTTCCTTGCCGATACAGGTGAACACCAGCTCGCCGTATTCGCCGTCGGGTAACGACCGAAGCGTATCCGGATCAACAATTTCGGGATAAAAATAATCTTCACAAACATGCAAACCGTCAAATGCCATGCAGTCATAGGAAACGCCGGGACCCGCGATTTCCGAAAGCCCGTAAATATCATGCGCGTCAATTGCCAGCAGGCGTTCAATTTCCTTTCGCATATTGGGCGTCCACGGCTCCGCGCCAAAAATGCCGCCGCGCAAGGGCAGCGTTTTCGGGTCAATGCCCATTTCCGCCACCGTTTCACCAATGAACATTGCATAGGAAGGCGTACAGCAGAGAAAATCCGAATGAAAATCCTGCAAAATCTGCACTTGTCGCTTCGTGTTGCCGGAACTGACGGGAATCACCGTCGCGCCGAGCAGTGCCGCGCCGTCGTGCAACCCCAAGCCGCCGGTAAACAGCCCGTAGCCGTAGGATACGTGCACATAATCATTTTTTGTGCAGCCAGCGGCCACCAATGCCCGCGCCGCGCCCTCGGACCAGTGCAGCACATCCTCTTGCGTGTAGCCGACGACGGTTTGCTTGCCCGTTGTGCCGGAGGAAGCGTGGATACGCACCAAGCGATCCGGCGACACGGCGAACAGCCCATAAGGATAATTATCACGCAAATCCTGCTTGGTGGTGAAGGGCAGCTTTTGCAGGTCGTCAATGCTATGAATATCCCCCGGCAGTAAACCCAGCGCGTCAAACTTTGCCTTATAAAACGGCACGTTCTCGTAGCAATTCCGCACCATTTGGATCAGACGCGCGCTTTGCACGGCACGCAGATAATCCCGCGAAGCAGTTTCGATCTGTTGAAAATAGCGATCCTGTGGCATAGGCGGTCATCCTTTCGATATGTCATACCCCAACGCAAATGCTTTCTGATTTAATTCCACAAATTGCGACTTTACCGTTTTGCGCAGCGCTGCTTGCCACGCAGCTTCCGGCAAATCCATTTGCCGCGCCAACGCCCCCAGCAAAACGACGTTGACCGCTTTTGCGCTCCCCGCTTGCAGCGCAAGACTGAGCGCGTCCACCACCATGAGAGCAACCCCCGCCCCGCGCAGCGCGTCGAATATACCGGTGGGATATTCTGCCGCGCCGGTAATGACGGGCATGGGATTCATGCGCTGGGTGTTGGCAATCAACCTGGCGCCGGGCTTCAGGCTTGGCAGCCAACGCGCGGCTTCCAACTGCTCAAAAGCCAAAACAACATCCGCTTCGCCCGTATCCACAAGGGGGGAAGCCACATCTTCGCCGTAGCGTACATATGTCACGACGCTGCCCCCGCGTTGGCTCATACCATGCACCTCGCTGACCTTGACGTCATAGCCCTGCGCCAACAGCACTGCACCCAGAATTTTGCTGGCAAGCAACGTCCCCTGCCCGCCCACGCCGACGATCATGATGTTTTTTGTTTCGCCCATCATCCTCGCCCTCCTTCCGGCTGCTCCATCGCGCCAAACTTGCACATTTGCCCGCAAACGCCGCAGCCGATGCATTGGGTGACATCAATTTGCGCTTTGCCCTTTGAACGCGCGGCAATGGAAGCAGCTCCGGGTTCGGTCTTTTCGGTGATGGTGATGGCCGGGCAGCCAATGCGCATACACTGCTTGCAACCCGCGCAAGCGGCATTCACACGCAGCGGCGGCTTTGGCTTGACTTCCTTCAGCAACACACAGGGACGGCGGGAAATCACAACCGCCGGCGCGTCTTTCGCCAAGGCACTGCGCAGTGCTGCTTCCGTAGCTTGCATGTCATAAGGATCTACTACGCGCACATCCTGCACGCCAACGGCGGAGCAAAGCGCTTCCAAATCAACCGCCGCCGTCACATCGCCCTGCAGCGTACGCCCGGTGGTTGGGTTTTGCTGGTGCCCCGTCATGCCTGTGATGCTATTATCCAAAATCACAACGACTGAGCTGCTGCGGTTGTAGGCGATGTTCATCAAACCCGTAACACCGGAATGGGCAAAGGTGCTGTCGCCAATCACGGCGACAGCTTTGCCTGCTTGTTCCGGCAGCGCTTTGTTTCGCCCGTGCAGCGCGGAAACGGAAGCTCCCATGCAGACGCAGGTATCCATCATCCCCAAGGGTTGAAGCGCGCCAAGGGTATAACAGCCAATATCGCCGCTGACAAACACGCCCAGTTTTTTCAGCACATAGAACAGGCTCCGGTGCGGGCAGCCGGGACATAGCACCGGCGGGCGGGCGGGTAAGGGCAAATCCAACGCCCTTGCGGGAAGCGTCTCACCCAGAATCGCTTTGCGCAGCAGCCCCTGTGAAAATTCACCCAAACGGGGCAAAACATCCTTGCCGCGCACGTTTAACCCCAATGCCCTGCAATGCAGCTCAATGCAATCGTCCAAATCCTCGGCAACATAAACCGTTTTACAAACGGCGCAAAAATCCCGCAAAGCCTGCTCCGGCAAAGGATAAACGCAGCCTAGCTTATAGTAAGACGCCTTACTGCCCAAGGCTTCCTTTGCGTATTGGTAGTTGATTCCGGCGCAGATCACGCCGATACTTGTGTCATGGTATTCCGCGCGGTTAACGTCGCAGCTTTCCGCCCATGCGCGGAGCTTTTCCGTGCGCTCTTCGACAAGAACATGCCGCTCCCTTGCCATGGCAGGCATCATCACGTATTTACGCAGATTTTTTTCGTATGCGCGCACAGCAATCTCGCCGCGCTGCTCCAGCGCGGTTATGCTGCGCGAATGCGAAACCCGCGTACTTAAGCGGAGCAGCACCGGCGTATCATACTCTTCCGAAAGCGTATACGCCAGCTTCGCAAACGCACGGCATTCTTCAGAATCAGATGGCTCAAGCATTGGAAGCTTCGCCGCACGGGCATAGTGGCGAGAATCCTGCTCATTTTGGGAAGAATGCATCCCCGGGTCGTCTGCCACGGCGATGACCAGCCCGGCGTTAACCCCCGTGTAACTGGCCGTGAACAACGGATCGGCGGCGACATTCAGACCTACATGCTTCATGCCGCAAAATGAACGCACGCCGGCGATTGCCGCACCCAAAGCGGCTTCCAGAGCGACCTTCTCGTTCGGCGCCCATTCTGCGTCAATTTCCGCATATTCTGCCACAGATTCCGTGATTTCGGTGCTGGGCGTGCCGGGATAACTGGAAACAAAGCGGCAGCCGGCTTCCCAAAGACCACGCGCCACCGCTTCATTGCCCAAAAGCAGATCCTTTTTGCTCATAAAACGCTCCAATAAAGAATTGATTGCTCTCTACTTTTTTTCCTTCAGCAGCTTCGCCAATTCATCCATGAAGCTGTGCAGATCCTTAAACTCACGATAAACAGACGCAAAGCGTACATAGGATACTTCGTCCACGAGCTTGAGCTGCTCCATCGCCAATGCGCCAATGCGTTCCGTCGGCACCTCGCGTTCCATGGAATTGTGCAGCGTTTGCTCGATTTCATCCACCATGCGCTCCAGATCCCCCACCGAAACGGCGCGCTTGTCACAAGCGCGGCGCAGAGAGTGAAAAAGCTTTTGCCGATCAAACGATTCGCGCGACTTATCCTTTTTGATCACGATGAGCGGTACGGTTTCAATGATTTCATAAGTAGTGAAGCGCTTGCCACATTCCGTGCATTCCCGCCGCCGCCGGATACGCTCACTAAAATCCGTCGGGCGCGAATCAATCACCTTGCTTTCTTCGCAAGAGCAATAAGGACATTTCATACTTTACCTCCTTGGCTTTCCGTATTGACGCCTCCATTGCCCGCGCAAGGCGGCGTAGCTTTCATAACGGCTTTTCGGGAGTCTCCCCGCTTCCGCCGCCGCGCGCACCGCGCAGCCGGATTCCTTCATGTGCGCACAATCCGGAAATGCGCACGCATCCAAAAAAGGCGCAAATTCACGAAAGGCAAGCGGCAAGGTTCGGTCGGTGAGCGCCGCGTCGTTTTCCAACTCCAAAGCGGAAAACCCGGGTGTATCCGCTACCCAGCCATCCGCCACAGGGAACAGTTCCACATGGCGCGTCGTATGCCGGCCGCGCCCCAGCTTCTGGCTGATTTCACCCGTCGCCAGTTGCAACTCCGGCAGCAGCCGGTTGAGCAGCGTCGATTTTCCAACACCTGTATTGCCGCAAAACGCACTCACGCAGCCTCGCAGGAGCGCACGCACTTCAGCGATGCCGGCTTCCCGTTGCGGCGAAAGCGCAAATGCACGGAAGCCTGCGGATGTATAGATATCCACCAGCGGCGCGCAATCGGCAAGATCACTTTTGGTGAAAAGGAAAACCGCATCAATCCCAGCAATTTCGGCGGATGCTGCCAGCAAATCCAGCAAACGCAAGTTTGGTGCGGGTTCCATTGCGGAGCACACGATAAACAGGCGGTCCAGGTTCGCCAACGGCGGGCGGCGCAGGGCGTTTTTTCGTGGAAGCAGCTCCGTCACCAACCCCGTTCCGTCAGCGTCCACACAGACCAGCGCCATGTCACCAACCAGAGGCGTGACACGTTGCACACGAAAGCGCCCGCAGGCGCGGCATTCCGGTATGGAGCCGTTCTCTGTGCACAAGGTGTAAAAGCCTCCTAAGGAGCGTAGAATGCGCCCCCGCACCTCCCCCGCCATCTTACGGGCGTACCTTTAGCGTGATGCTTGCATCGCGGTCGGCTGTAACTAACGGCAGCGGATCCTGCGACCACACCTGCCCACTTTGCGTCAAAAAGCCGCCAATGGCATTCGGTTCTTCCTCCACGCGGGTAATGCTGCTTTCAGAAAAGCCGGCATTCACCAGCGCGCTTACGGCCGCCTCAAAGGTCATGCCCAATACGCTTGGCATATTGTGACTTGGTTCCGGCTCAGGCCGCACAACCGTCGGTTCGACAACGTCGTGAACAAAAGGCGGCGTCCGCGTGAAATCAATCGTAGCCTCATAAATCGGGCTGTTATCCTGCGTAACCAACACCTTTTGCGCGCTGCCGGAGCCTTCCACAGTGAAACGATACACATCGCTGTCTTGCCGGACAACCACTTCGTTTTGCTTTACATTATCGATATAAATACGCAGCGTCGCTTCCGCCTCGCCATAATCCTGCACGTGAACGTTGATATCCAGCTTTTGCGTTGGCGTAACACCGCTGCTCACCTGCACCAGAATGTGTGAGGAAATATAGGCTTTTTCCCCCGGCTTCGGTGTCTGTTCGATGACCTCCCCCTTTGGGCGAGTGCTTGCCACTTCGGTCACATCCGCGTCGGTGATCTGGAAGTTCATTGCCGCCGCCGCTTTTTTGGCGACGTCCAGCATCAGCGAACGCACCTCAGGAACCTCCTGCTGCATTTCCGGAATATTTTTTGCCGCAACGTTCAACGTGACGGTCTTGCCCGTTTCCAGCTTGGTGTTCGCCTTTGGCACAGTGCTGATCACCCTGTTCTCAGGAATATCCTGCCGGATTTCCAACGAAACAATCGGCTCAAAGCCCGCGTCCCTGATCGTGCGCTTCGCTTCCTCAAGATCCTTCCCCGTTACATCCGGGACAACCTGGTTGGCGTTAGCGACAACGAGGGTGATTTGTACAACGCCTTTGTCGTTGCGCTTTTCCTTTGCGCCTTTTTGCGGCGCTTGCCGAATGACCGAGCCAGCTGGTGCGCTGTCGTTCATTTCAGTTTCAAAGACGAACTCATAATCCTTGGCGTATGCATTGTTTTTTTCCAGCTCAACGCGGTACTTCCCCACAAAATTATCCACAATCACCGTGCCTTGCCTACTATTGCTCAAGAGCACCGCGGCGGCCGCAATCCCGCCAATCAGAACAATCACACCCAGGATGATGCCAATCATCATAGGAACCACGCGGCTACGCTCCTCCTCAATATCCTCATCCGGGAGCGCGGCGGGCACCCTTTGCCGGGCGGGCACGACGGATGCCGCGGTTTGCGCCGTCCGCTGGCGATCCAAAGGCGAAACATATTTGGTTGGCTCGCGATCCACAAAATAATTGTATTCAAAGCGGATGAGCGGGTTGCGCTTGAATTCCTCTAAATCCAGCAGCATTTCGGCTGCGGATTGGTGCCGGTCGGCGGGGCTTTTCTGCATCGCGCGAATGGTAATTTGCTCCAACCCCAAGGGGATGGCATCGTTGATTTCACGCGGGCACCGAGGCTCGCTCTGGAGCTGCATGATCGCCACAGAAACCGTGGAATCGCTCTGAAAGGGCAGCTGCCCCGTAAGCATTTCATAAAGAACAACGCCCACGGAGTAGATGTCCGTTTTTTCGTCCGTAAAATCGCCGCGCGCTTGTTCGGGGCTGATGTAGTGCACCGAACCGATCGCATTTTCGCTCATCGTCCGCGTTTCGCTGCGGCTAAAGCGGGCAATCCCGAAATCTGTCACCTTAATATTGCCGCTGTGCAGCAGCATAATGTTCTGCGGCTTAATATCACGGTGCACAACACCACGATCATGCGCGTGCTGCAGCGCGCGCAAAATCTGCGTGAGGAAATGCACTGCTTCTTTCCACGGAATCACGCGGCGCTGCTCAATGTATTCCTTCAGTGTGATGCCTTCCACATATTCCATTACGATATATTGCAGCCGGTCGCCATAGCTGACGTCATAGACCTTCACAATATTCGGATGCGAAAGCATGGCGATCGCCTTGCTTTCGTTCTTAAAACGCCGCCGGAACTCCTCGTTGGCCAGAAACTCTTCCTTCAGAATCTTCACGGCCACGGGGCGGTCGTCAATATTATCATAAGCCCGGTATACAACGGCCATACCGCCGACACCCAAAACCTCCTGGATTTCATAACGTCCGTCCAGGATCTTGCCTACATAATAGTCCATTTGCTCCCGCCCTTTCAATCATTAAAGCGCACATAGGGAACGCCGTTCATTCAATCAATATGCATCGTTATTCATTGGCAACCGCAACAACCGTTACATTATCCGGTCCGCCGTTTTCGTTCGCCAGCGCCACCAAAGCCTCCGCGCAAGCGGAAAAGCCTGCCTGCTGCATCACCCTTTGCACCTGGTCGGATTCCACGGCATTGGTCAAGCCGTCGGTGCAGATAAGCAAAATGTCGCCCGGCTGGAACTCTTCCTCACAATAATCAACCTCTAAGGTTTCGTTCACCCCCACAGCGCGGGTGATGAGATTTTTGCGCGGGTGCTGCTTTGCTTCATCCTCCGTGATCTGCCCGGAATCCACCATCGCCTGCACCACGGAATGATCCTTCGTTAACTGCAGCAGACGATTCTCGGAAAAAATATAGGCGCGGCTATCGCCCGCGTGCGCAATATAAACCGTGCGCCGCGCCGCCAAGGCGGCGACCACCGTCGTCCCCATCCCGCTGAGCGCTTCGTTGGCAACCGAAAGGTCATAGAGACGCATGTTGGCGTTTTCCACCGCGCTGAGCAGCAGATTGCGGATGGAGCGACTGCTCATCTGCTCCTGGCAGCCGGCGTTGATGCTTTCCGAAACCAGCTTCACCGCCGTTTGGCTGGCAATGTTGCCGCCCGACGCGCCGCCCATACCGTCGCAGATCACCGCCCAAACCATACCGTTGGGCAATTCGCCGACGCTGTAGCAATCCTCGTTCACCGGGCGGACCCGCCCGGCATCGGTTTTTGCTGCCACACGCACGGACCATCCCTCCTCACCCAAATTCGATGTGTTCCCCGCCTAACCGCGAATTGCGCAATTGTCCGCACGCCGCGTCAATCCCGCACCCCAAGCTGCGCCGCACAGTTGCGTGTACGCCGCCTTTGCCCAAAAGAAACGCGAACCGCCGCACTGTCTCCGGTGTACTGCGGCAAAAACCGCGCTCCGGCACAGGGTTGCCGGGGATCAGGTTAACGTGGCAGAGCATTCCGCGCAACCGCTGCACCAGCTCCCGCGCGCAAGCCGCGCTATCATTTACATCCCGAAACAACGCATATTCAAACGACACACGGCGGGAACTTCCCTCCGCATACCGTTTGCAGACCGCCAGCAGCTCCGCAATCGGCCACCGCCTGTTCACAGGCATCAGCCTTGAACGAATCACATCGTTCGGCGCGTGCAGTGAAACAGAAAGCGTCAGCCCCAAATTCTCGCCGCGCAGACGCTCGATTTGCGGCACAAGCCCGCAGGTGGAAAGCGAAAATCTCCGCTGCCCAATACACAGCCCCTCCGGGCAGGAAGCCAAGCGTAAAAAACGCAGCACGTTTTCATAATTATCCAAAGGTTCGCCCATGCCCATCAAAACAATATGTGAAAGCGGCTGCCCCATTTCGCGCCGCACAGCATGGCATTGCGCCAAGATCTCGCCCGCACTGAGATTGCGTCGCAATCCGTGCAAACCGGAAGCGCAAAACGCGCAGCCCATGCGGCAACCCGCTTGGCACGAAACGCAGATCGTGTTGCCATAGCTGTAACGCATCCAAACGCTTTCCACCGTTTCGCCATCGCCCAAGCGAAAAAGAAATTTCACGGTTCCATCAGGCGAAACACGCTTGTCCGCCATTTCGCACGGCGCAAGCTGATAGTGCTCCCGCAGACATTCACGCAAGGCTCTCGGAAGCTCCGTCATTTCATCGAAGGATCTTGCGCCCCGCGCCTGCAGCCAATGAAAAATCTGTTTTGCACGGTAACCCGGCTGCCCCAGCGCAACAACTGCGCCGGTCAACTCCTCGAGTGAAAAGCCAAGTAAATCGGGCATTCCCTGCTGCACGGCGTAGCTACCCCTTCGTGAATTTCGCAATGAAAAAACCGTCTGTGCCGCTCACGTGCGGCATAAGTGTGCACCACGGCTCCCCAACCTCGCGCCAGGCTGGTATATCCCGCAAGACCTCCCGTGCGGTCATTTCAGGCTTGCCCGCCAAAAACCGCCTGCACACTTGCTCGTTCTCCGCCGGGTTCAATGTGCACGTGGCGTACACCAGCGTGCCGCCATCCTTCAAGCAGTCATAGGCGCTACACAACATATTGTACTGCATTTCGGGCAATTTGTCAATCTCTGTTCGCGTTTTCTCTCGAATATCAGGTTTTTTTCGCAAAATCCCCAACCCGGAGCAGGGCACGTCACACAAAACCCGATCCGCTTTTTTGCGCATCCCCACTGTTCTGCCCGCCTGCAAGGCATCGCCCCGCATTGCCCGTATGGATTGCAGCCCCAGCCGCCGTGCACCCTCGCTTATCAGGTTCACGCGCGCCTCGTGCAGCTCCAGCGCAACGATCTCTCCGCTGTCGCCCATCATCTCCGCGATCGTGAAGCTTTTGCCGCCCGGCGCAGCGCAAAGATCAAACACAGTTTCCCCGGGCTGCGCGTCCAAAACCCGGCAGCAAAGCTGCGCCGCCAAATCCTGCACATGAAACCAACCCTGCGCAAAACGCGGCAAGCCCTGCACAGCGCCTCCGCCCGGCAAAAATACACATTCGGACGCTAGAGGGCTGATTTTATTCGCCAGCCCCGCCGCCGCCAGCTGCGACGAAAATTCGGCGACCGTGCAACGCAGAGGATTCACCCGCAAAGCCAGCGGCGCACGCTCCAGCGAAAACGCTAGCAGCGCTTCCGCCGTATCCGGTCCGTAGCTTTCGCGCCATAAATCGCAAAGCCATTCCGGGCTGCTGTAGCGCACGGAAAGCCAAAGCCGTTCATCCGCCACCCGTTCGGGATACTGCAAGCCCCGCGCGCTTGCCTTGCGCAGCACGGCATTCACCATCCCGGCGCTGTAATGCGCCTTACTCTTTTTGCACAGCTGCACGCTTTCATTGATCGCCGCGTGAGGTGGTACACGATCCATAAAATACAACTGATATAATCCCAGCAGCAGGCTCGCCCGCGCTTCCGGCTGGAGCTTTTGAAGCGGCTGGCGCAGCAAATCCCGCAGCTGATATTCCAATGTGCGGCGGCGTTCCACCACGCCATAAACCAACGCCGCGCAAAAAGCCTTGTCCTGCGATGCAAGCGCTTCCCGCTGCAGCGCGGCGTCCAGCGCAAGGTTGACATATCCCCCGCCCCGCGCCAAGCGCAGCAGTAGGCGGAACGCCGCCAAACGGGGATCGCCGCCCATCAATCGCGCCGCCGGAAGCGCAGCAAAATACGCAGCAGGTTTGCCAGCGAAACCACCAGCGCCGCGACATACGTCATCGCCGCCGCCCGCAAAACAGCTCTTGCGCCTTTGTATTCCGCATCTGAAAGCAGATCCTGCCGCTCAATTGCCGCCAAGGCGCGGCGGCTGGCGTTGAATTCCACCGGCAAAGTGATTAGCTGAAAAACGGTCACTAGGCTAAACAAAATCAAACCAAGGGTTACCATCTCGAAAATACCGACAGCAAAGCCGACCAGCACCAAGGGGAAGCCAAGCGTGGAGCCGATATTGCATACCGGCAGGATTGCGTTGCGCACCCTAATAGGTGTATATCGCCTGGCGTGCTGCACGGCGTGACCCGCTTCATGCGCCGCAATCCCAACCGCAGCAACGCTCGTGGAGGCATATACACCCTCTGAAAGACGGATCGTGTTGCTGCGCGGGTCAAAATGATCGCTCATCACACCGCGCACAGGCACAATGTGTACGCCCTCCACGCCATTGGCTCGCAGCACCTGCGCCGCCGCAGCCGCACCGCTGACGCCACGCGAATTCAGCACCCGCGTGTTCTTTCGGTAGGCTGATTTGACCATGATTTGCATCGCCAGCGAAAATACCATTGCGGGAATAATCAGCAAAAAGAAATACTGGTCGAAATAACTGTAGCCCCCATAGGGTAAAAATAATGGCATCGGTGTTCCTCCTATTTCACTTGAAAACGCAGCGACCCGTTCGTTCGCAGCCCGCGCAAATACGCCTGCGGCGGCATCGCCCGCTTGCCCTCCGGCTGAATCTCCAGAAGCTCCAGCACGGAATCGCCGCAGCTAACAAATACGTGCCCGTCCCGTTGTTCAAGCATCCCCGGCGCACCTGCAAGCACTTCAGGAGCATGGCGCGTTTTGCGGATTTTAATGCGCTTGCCGTCCAGCATCCCCTCCGCGCCCGGCCATGGGTATAAGCCACGCACAGTATCGTGCAGCTTGCGCGCACTTGCGTTCCAATCCAACCAAGAAAGAGCGCGGCTGAGCATCGGCGCATAGCTCACCGCCGCATCCGGCTGCTTTTGCGGCTGCAAGCGCCCTGTTTCAAGCAAGCGCAGGGTTTCGGCAAGCGTATCCGCTCCCAAAGCCGAAAGCTCGTCATGCAGCTGCGCCGCGTCCATATCCGGCGGGATGACGATTTTGCGCTGCAAAAGCATATCGCCCGTATCCAGCCCGGCGTCCATTTGCATCGCGGTCACGCCGGTTTCGGTTTCGCCGTTCAAAATGGCCCATTGCATAGGCGCCGCGCCCCGATACTTCGGCAAAAGCGACGCGTGCACATTGATACACCCGCAGCGTGGCAGCGCCAAAAATTCCGGCGGCAGGATTTTGCCGTAAGCGACAACCACCATCAGCTCCGGAGCAAGCGCACGCAGCTGCTCCAACGCTTCACCATCCCGCAGCGTAGGCGGCTGTAATACCTCCACACCGTGCGCAAGCGCGGCTTGCTTCACGGGCGGCGCAAGCATTTGCAGCCCGCGCCCCTTGGGCTTGTCCGGCTGGCAAACCGCCGCCGCAACGCGATGACCTTCGGCAATCAGCCGCTCAAAGCAAGGGACGGCAAACACCGGCGTTCCCATGAAAACTATCTGCAAGCCCGCACCTCCTTAGCATGGTAAGAATTCCCGGGATTATACGGAAACCGTCATTTCTCCCGGATCACGTGGGTTTTGTATAAAATGCCGTTCATATGGTCAATCTCGTGGCAAAACGCCCGCGCTTTCAAGCCGTCCACCTTATAAAAACACCACGTGCCATCCCGATTCTGTGCGCGCACACGGACGCTCATGGGGCGGCGCGTGACGCCGCTCTCGCCGGGGAAGGAAAGGCAACCCTCTTCCTCCTCCTGCCACCCAACGGTATCGATGATTTCCGGGTTTATCAGCTCCACAATGCCATCCCCGGTATCCACAACGGCCGCGCGTTTTAACACGCCTACCTGCACCGCGGCCAAGCCGCAGCCCTCCGCCTTGTTCATCGTCGCAATCAGATCGTCCAGCAGCTGTGCCAGCCGCACGTCAAAGCGCTCAACCGCGCGGCTCTTTTTAAGCAAAACAGGGTCTCCGTTTTGAATGATTTTGCGTATCGCCATAGCGTCCTCCGGCAGTAGAATTATAGCACGGCTTCGGGATTCATATCCGCATAACTGCTCACCTGCGCAAAAGCGGATTCCTTGCCGAACGCGCAGAGCAATTCGCTGATCAAGCCGCGCAGACGCGGGCTGTTGCGGCACTTGATGAGTAGCCGCCAACGGTATTTCCCTTTTAACATACCCACCCGCGCGGGCATGGGACCCAGCGCCATCAGCTTTTCATCGGCATATGCGGCACCCGGCGCCGTGCGCCGCCGCAGTTGTTCCAGCAAATACTTTGCGCCCTGCCGCGCCAACGGCTCTGTTGCGGCGGCTGTGCCGAGCAGGCAAAAATCGCAATAGGGCGGATACACCAGCTGCTTCCGCAAACGGATCTCTGTTTGGTAAAACGCACGGTAATCCTGCCGCGCCGCCAAACGCAAAATCTCATTTTCGGGGTTGAAGGTCTGCACCAACGCAAGCCCCGGCTGCAAGCCCCGCCCCGCGCGACCGATCACCTGCGTGAGCAAGGCAAACGCGCGCTCCTGGCTGCGATAATCATCGTAATAGAGCTGCTGGTCAATCGAAACCACGCCCACCAGCGTTACGTTCGGAAAATCCAAGCCCTTGGCGACCATTTGCGTGCCGAGCAGCACGTCAAATTCCCCCGCGGCGAAGCCGGAAAGCAACGCCTCCCTCGCGCCGCGCGCGGCAGTGGAATCCGCATCCATGCGGGCGACGCGCAGCTCCGGCATCAAGCGAAGCAGCTCCTGCTCCAGCTTTTGCGTGCCGACTCCTCCAAAGCGCACCGTTGGCTCGCGGCATTCGGGGCAAACCGTGGGCGCGGGAGCGCTGTAGCCGCAATAATGGCAGCGCACACGCTCATTCGCCAGGTGGTAGGTTAAAGAGATGCTGCACTGCGGACAGATGAGCACCTTTGCGCAACGGTCACAGGCTAAAAATGTATGATAGCCGCGCCGGTTCATCAGCAAAATCGCCTGCCGCCCCGCCGTCACTGTTTGATGCAGCTCATCCATCAGTTCCTCTGTGAGCAAGCCGCTCCGCGCGTCCCTCCGTCGCAGCTGCAGATCTACAACGCGCACCTGCGGCAGCTGCGCACTCCCATAGCGTTTTTCTAAGGCTTCCAGCCGATATCGTCCGCGCAAGGCCGCAGTGTAGCTTTCCACGCGCGGCGTCGCCGAACCCAGCAGCAGCAGTGCGCCGCATTGGGACGCCCGAAACCGCGCGACCTCCCGCGCATGAAAACGGGGCGTTTGCTCCGATTTATAGGTATGCTCGTGCTCTTCGTCTAAAATGATAAGACCCAGCCTCGGTACCGGTGCAAACACAGCGCTGCGCGTGCCGATAGCGACCTGCGCCCCACCTTCGCGGATGCGGTTCCACTCATCCATCCGTTCACCCATGGAAAGCGCACTGTGCAGCAGCGCCACCCGTTTGCCGTAGCGCGCCGCGAAACGCTCCAGCAGCTGCGGCGTTAAGCCGATTTCCGGCACCAAAACGATCGCGCCGCGCTCCCGCGCCAGGCAGTCGTCAATCAGCCGCAGATAAACACTGGTTTTGCCGCTGCCCGTCACACCGAAAAGCAGTGCCGTGCCGGGATCTTCGCTCTGTGCCTGAGCCGCCAGGTTCTGGTATGCCCTCGCCTGCTCCTCCGTTAGGGCGATGGTTTCTGGCGTGTCCGGCTCCGCCGCGTTCACCGCGCTGCGCCACACGCGCCGCTTTTCACTCAACAGAAACCCGCCGCGCTCCATGCCTTGAGGAACAGAAAGTGAAACGCCCGTATATGTACAGATTTCCCGCAGGGTCGCCGCGCCGTTTTTGCGTAAGAAATCATATACCTCCGCTTGTCGCCCCCTGAACATCGGTCGCACAACATCCGAAACGTCCGAATCGGGTTCTTCGGCGATAGAATACACCCGTTCCGTCTGCTCCTCGGCTTCCTTCAACACGTCAATGCTCCGCAGCAAGAAGCCCGCCTCCGCCAGACGCGCGGGCAACAGGGAATCCTGCGGTAGCTTTAATGCCCGCAGGAGCTTTTCACGCGGGAACGCAGGCAGCCGGCTTGCGCGGAGCTTCGCGAGTATCCGCCGCTCGTCGTCTGTCAGCAAAGCCTCCGAAGGGCATTGCCCCGCCGGCAGCGCGCTGTAGGTTTCACGCACCTTCGCGTGCAGCCCGGCCGGAACCATCGCGCGAAAGGCTTCGTAATATGTGCAAAAGCAGCGTTCCCGCAAAAACGATACCAGCGCCAGCAGCTCCGGCGACAAAAGCGGCGCTGTGTCCAGAAGAGCGAAAACGGGCTTTGCAGCAACCGCGCAGCTTTCCTGCAGCGCCACCACCAGCCCCATGCAATCCTTGCCTGCGCCAAAAGGAACACGCACCCTGCAGCCCGGCTTCACCTTGCCCAGCAACGCGGCAGGGACGGCATAGGTATACAGCTGATCAAAGTGATACGCCGCACGATCCACCGCCACAGCGGCAAAGGGGGCTTCCGCCATGCATATTCCCTTTCGCGCCCGAACGGGCAAATCAGATATTGCGGATTTCTTCCGGCTCCAGGATCGCGTAACGACCCTCCACAAAATCGTTGAGCGCCAGCGTGACGGGCTTGCCCACGTGGACGATACTTTCTTCATCCGTTTCGTTCACCAATTCCCGCGCCCGCTTCGCAACCGCCGTCACAAGAGAATAACGGCTGGTGTGTTTGCCTAAAACCACGCGCACATCAACATTCAGCATTGTGTTACCTCGCTAATCATATATTTTCTGCGGCAGGTGCGCTGCCTTTCCGCGCGGATAACCGCGCGCAGGTCGCTCACCGCATAATCCAGCTCGTCGTTCAAAATCAGATAATCATATTCGGACGCGTGGCGCAGCTCGTCAGCGGCAATTTCCATGCGTCGCTGAATTTCCGCCGCATCCTCGCTTTTGCGCCCCATCAAACGCTGCGCTAAAACCTCGAGCGAAGGCGGCAGCAAGAAAACGCCCACGCATTCCGGATATAAGCTGCGAATCCGCTCCGCACCCTCGACCTCAATTTTCAGGATGACCGTTTTCCCCCGCGCAAGCCACTCATCCACCGTGGATTTGGGCGTCCCATAATAATTCCCACAATAGCAGGTATGCTCCAAAATTTCACCTGCTTTGAGTTTTTGTTCAAAATAATCGCGCGTAACAAAATAGTAATGCGTCCCGTCAACCTCCCAACTGCGGCGCTCACGCGTTGTGAGCGAAACAGAAAGCGCAATATCCTCATCCGCATGCTCCGCCAGCTCGCTCAGAACCGTATCCTTCCCCGAACCCGATGGGCCGGAAAGCACTACCAGCAGCCCTTCCCGATTTCTGCGCATGTCACCGCGTCCCCCGTCTACCTGAATTCATTGTTCGCCGCCTGCCGTGTCAATTCTCGAAGCAATCGTTTCCGGCTGTAAATAGCTCAAAACCACGTGACCGCTGTCAAGCAACAACACTGCGCGGGTGCGCCGCCCACAGGACGCGTCCACCAAAACACCGCGCGCCTTTGCCTCCTGTGCCAATCGCTTTACGGGCTGCGAATCCCATTGCAAAACCGTCAAAATCCGCACCGCGTTGAGCAAATTTCCAAAACCGATATTCACCATCCGCATGACCGTTCACTCCAGATTCTGCACCTGCTCACGTATTTTCTCGACCAACGCCTTCATTTCCACCACGTGCCGCGCAATGGCGATATCCTGCGCCTTGGAGCCGACGGTATTGGCTTCGCGATTGATTTCCTGCACCAAAAAATCCAGCTTGCGCCCGATAGGCTCCTGCCCGGCGAGAAAAACGTACAGCTGCTCCATATGGCTGCGCAGACGCACGGTTTCCTCCGCCACGGCAACCTTATCGGCAAAAATAGCGGCTTCGCTTAGGAGTCTCTGCTCCTCCACCGCCGCGCCTTCCAGCAATTCGCGCATCCGCAAGCGGAGCTTTTCATTGTATTCCCGCACGGTTTCAGGACTTCGCTGTTCCACAAACGCGACATGCTCCAAAACTGCCGCGGCGTTGGTTCTTATATCCGCCGCCAGGCGCGCGCCCTCAGCCTTGCGCATGGCGACGAACCGTGCGGCGGCTTCCTCCACGGAAGGGAGCACCGCCGCCCAAACAGCTTCCTCGTCCGCCGTCCGCTTTTCAACCGCAAATAGCTCCGGCATGCGCAGCAACGCGGAACCGCACAAGTCATTCGGAATGCCGTACTTGCTCTCCAGCTCCGCGAAAGCGGCCAAGTACCCCTTCAGCAAGGGTGCGTTAAGCCGCACCTCCGGTGCGTCGCCGTCCAGGACTTCCACGAATAGACCGCATTCAACCTTCCCGCGGGAAATGTGCGTGCTCAAATACCCCTTAAGCCGTTCCTCTAAAAAAACAAAAGCGCGCGGCACATGCGCCGAGAACTCAAAATAACGGTGGTTCACGCTCTTGATTTCGCAGCGCACGCGGTAAATGCCGTTGCTCGCCTCCGCCTGCCCAAAGCCCGTCATGCTACGCGCCATCGCCATCCCTCCTCTCGTCTCTATCGGGCTATCTTAGCACAAAACACCGTGCTTGTCAAATCCGCACCAGCTTCGCGCCTTGGGGCGTATCCTCCACCGCATAGCCTAACGCTTTCAATTCCTCGCGGATCGCATCCGCCCGCGCCCAGTCCTTTGCCTTCCTCGCTTCGCCGCGCTCTTCCGCCAGCGTCTGCGCGGTAACACTCGGCACGTCAACGCTTTTGCGCCGGTAAAGCAAGCCCAGCACGCCGCAAAGCTCATCCAGCAGCGCGGCCGAGTCCTCGCAAACCGCCTTAGAAGCTCCGGTCTCCAGCACCCGCACGTTGATCTCCCGCACCAGCTCAAAAACAGCGCCCAGCGCGTCGGCAGTGTTCAAATCCTCTTCCATGGCGGCAATGAACTGCCCGCGCCGCCCGGCAAGCTCCGCAAGCAACGCCGCATCCTCCGGGGCGGTTGTCGCGGCGGCATTTGCCGCAGCAAAATCCAGGTTTCCGCGGCAGGTATACAACCGCTGAAGCGACGCCTTCGCCTGCTCCACACTTTCCACACTATAATTCACCGGGCTGCGATAATGCGACGAAATGAGAAGATACCGAATCGGCTCATAGCCGTATTTTTCCGCCACCTCGCGCACAGTGAAAAAGTTCCCTGCGGATTTACTCATCTTCACACTATCCACATTAATATACCCATTGTGCATCCAGTAACGCGCAAAGGGCGCGCCGTTGCAGCATTCGCTTTGGGCAATCTCATTTTCATGGTGCGGGAAGACGAGATCCTGCCCGCCGCAATGAATATCAATCGTTTCGCCCAGCAACTGCCGCGCCATGGCGGAGCATTCTATGTGCCAGCCGGGACGCCCCTTGCCCCAAGGGGAATCCCACGCCGGTTCGCCGGGCTTTGCCGCCTTCCAGAGCGCGAAATCCATCGGGTCGCGCTTGGCTTCGCCCACCGTGATCCGCGCACCCGCCTCCAGATCCGCCAAAGGCTGGTGCGAAAGCTTCCCATATTCTGAAAACGCACGCGGACTGAAGTATACATCACCCTCCACCGCGTAAGCATAATCCTTGGCGATCAAGGCTTGCACCATCTCGATAATGCCGTCGATATGCTCCGTCGCCCTCGGGTGCGCCGTCGCCGGGCGGAGATTCAGACCTTGCGCGTCCTTTTGATATTCGGAAATAAAACGCTCACTGACCGCTGTAAAATCCACGCCCTCTTCGTTCGCGCGGCGGATGATCTTGTCGTCCACATCCGTGAAATTCTGCACAAAAATCACCGTGTAGCCCCGATATTCCAAAAAACGGCGCAGCACATCAAACACGCAAAGCGGAAGCGCGTTGCCGATATGGATATAATTGTAGACGGTCGGTCCGCAGGCGTAAACGCGGAACTCCCCCTCCCGCAGAGGGATCAGCTCTTCCTTTTTCCGTGTAAGCGTATTGTAAACGCGCATTCTGCTCCTCCTCTAAACCAAAAGATACGATTCAGCAAGTCCCGTACAGTATAGCAGAAACGCCGCAAAATTGCAAGGCGATTATCATCGCCGGCCACGGTCACAGCATTTACTTTTTCGAGAAAAGGACATGAAGTAGTTTTTCGGGATTGAGAGCGGCAATGAACATTTTCTTTGTACGCCTTGTGGTCCGCGTTCCCGCTGCCGCAAATTGTTTTGCCGCCAATCGCGATAACGCCGCGCTTTTTCCGCTC
>JAITGE010000015.1 GCA_031280825.1 Oscillospiraceae bacterium
TGAAAGCTTGAGCTGTTTGTTTAAATTGAGCATCTTTTTCTCCCCGTTTTTTATGCTCTAATTATATCATATTTTTTATCCTTTTTCTACCTTTTGTCCTGACTTTTTCAGCAGGTTCCGCGGAAAGCGGCAGGGCGAGGGCAACGACCGCAAGCAGGAGAATACAGCTCCAAAGCATTCCTAAGAAACGTCTTTTTCTCATAAATCATACCACCTTTCAACCTTATTTTACCATATTAGAGCGTTGATGTCAAGAAATGTCAGAAGAAAAATTTAAAATCCTTACCAAATGATTGGTTCGTTTTCCGCCGAAACCATGCAATATGCAACAAAATCAAAAAATGAGGTGCGTTTGCTTGCTTTTGCCGCGCCCTTGCTTTATAATGAATGTGTAAAATAGGTGTTTGTGTTTTTTGAGATGGGAAGGGGAAATCCGCAAATGCAGAACAGCGAAAAAACGATGGAAAAAATTCTCGCGCTGTGCAAGGGACGCGGCTTCGTCTACCCGGGCAGCGAGATCTACGGCGGGCTGGCCAACGCTTGGGATTACGGTCCGTTGGGCGTTGCGCTGCGCCGTAATATCCGCGATGCCTGGTGGCGCAAGTTTGTGCAGGAAAATCCCTATAACGTCGGCGTGGAATGCGCTATCCTGATGAACACGGAGGTCTGGAAGGCCTCGGGGCATGTGGTGAATTTCAATGACCCGCTCATCGATTGCAAGGAATGCAAAATGCGCCACCGGGCGGATCATTTGGTGGAAGCTTACAATAAAGAAAACGATATTGAGATGAATGCCGACGGCTTGCCGAACGACGCTTTGATGGCGTATATGCAAGAAAAAGGCATCGTTTGCCCCGGCTGCGGCAAGCGGAATTTTACGGAAATCCGCAAGTTTAACATGATGTTCAAAACGCACCAGGGCGTGACGGACGACAGCGCGGCGGAGGTTTATTTGCGTCCGGAGACCGCCCAGGGCATGTTCGTGAATTTCAAGAATGTGCAGCGTACTACGCGCCGTAAGCTGCCCTTCGGCATCGCGCAGCAGGGCAAGAGCTTCCGCAACGAGATTACCCCGGGTAATTTTATTTTCCGCACGCGCGAGTTCGAGCAAATGGAGCTGGAGTTTTTTTGCAAGCCCGGCACGGAGCTGGAATGGTTCGATTACTGGCGCGCCTTTTGCCGTGACTGGCTGCTGTCGCTGGGCATTTCGGAGGAGAACCTGCGCCTGCGCGACCACGAAAAAGAGAAGCTTTCGCACTATTCCAACGCCACGACAGATATTGAGTACCTCTTCCCCTTTGGCTGGGGCGAGCTTTGGGGCATTGCCAGTCGCACCGATTTTGATTTAAAGGCGCACCAGGTCGCTTCCGGGCAGGATCTGACGTATTACGATCAGGATGCCAACGAGCACTACGTGCCTTATTGCGTTGAGCCGGCCGTAGGGGTGGATCGCATTTTGCTCACCGCGCTTTGCGACGCCTATGATGAAGAGGTGGTAGACGCCGAAAAGAACGATACGCGCGTTGTGCTGCGCCTGCACCCGGTGCTTGCGCCCGTGAAGGCGGCGATTTTGCCCCTGTCCAAAAAACTAAGCGAGCCGGCGCTTGCGATTTACAGCGCGCTTTGCAAGAGGTTCCCCTGCGCGTTTGACGAGGCAGGCTCCATCGGCAAGCGTTACCGGCGGCAGGATGAAATTGGAACACCCTATTGCGTCACGGTAGATTTCGAAAGCGAAAGCGACGGCTGCGTTACGGTCCGTGAACGCGACAGCATGGAACAAATTCGCCTGCCTGCTGCGGAGCTGGCGGAATACATCGAAACCAAACTGATTTTTTAGCCGGAGGAATTTATGCACACGATTCATTTTACCGAAACGGTTCTGCGGGATGCGAACCAATCGCTCATTGCCACACGTTTGCCTTTCGCGGATTTTGCGCCGGTACTCAAAACGCTTGACGGCGCGGGCTATTATTCGCTGGAATGCTGGGGCGGCGCAACCTTTGACAGCTGCCTGCGGTATTTGAACGAGGATCCGTGGGCGCGGCTGCGGCAGATTCGCAAGGCTTGCCCCAACACGAAGCTGCAGATGCTGCTGCGCGGGCAAAACCTGCTGGGCTACAAGCATTATCCGGATGACGTTGTGCGCATGTTCGTCAAAAAGAGCGTGGAAAACGGCATTGATATCATCCGCATTTTTGACGCGCTGAACGATTTGCGGAATATTGAGGTCGCTGTGGATGAAACGCTGAAAAACAAGGCGCACGCCTCCGGTACGCTGTGCTTCACCACCAGCCCGATTCATACCTTGGAAAATTTCGCCAAGCTCGCCAAGCAATTGGAGGGCATGGGCGTGCAATCCATTTGTATCAAGGATATGGCAGGCATCATGGGTCCGAAGGAGGCTTTTGACCTCGTGTCCGCCATCAAGCAGAGCGTTCCGTTGCCTGTGGTTGTGCATACGCACTGCACAACGGGGCTGGGCTTCATGACCCTGCTCAAGGCCGCCGAAGCCGGTGCGGACGTCATCGACACCGCTATTTCCAGCTTTTCGGGCGGCACCTCCCAGCCGGCCACCGAAACCATGGCATATACCCTGCGCCAGGCGGGCTTTGCGGTGAGCCTGAAAGACGAAAAGCTGAAGGAAATCAACGATTTCTTTGCCCCGCTGCTGAAAAAATTCTTGACGGATGGCACGCTCAACCCCACCGTGATGGGCACGTCGCCCGATGCGCTGATTTATCAGATCCCCGGCGGGATGCTCTCAAACCTCGTAGCGCAGCTAACGGCGCAGAACAAGCTGGAGCTGCTTGGTAAGGTGCTGGAGGAAACCCCGCGCGTCCGCGCCGATTTGGGTTATCCGCCGCTTGTCACGCCCATGAGCCAGATGGTCGGGGCGCAAGCGGCTTCGAACGTGCTGGCGGGCGAGCGCTATAAAAACGTTTCCAAGGAAGTGCGCAGTTACGTGCGCGGTGAATACGGGCAGGCGCCGGGCGCGGTGGACGCCGCGCTGCAAGCAAAAATTTTGGGCGACGAAAAACCTGTTACCTGCCGGTTTGCGGATTTGTTGGAGCCGGGTTTTGAAAAGGCGAAAGAGGAGCTGGGCGACCGCGCCGAAAGCGACGAGGATGTGTTGAGCTATATCGCCTTCCCGCAGCAAGCGGAGGCTTACTTTGAACAGCGTGACGAAAAAAAGAAGCACGTCTTTGCCTATAAGCTTGAAAAGGCAGGTGAGTAACCGCCATGTCAATCTTGTTTTTTGCGGCAAAAGAGGATCTGTATTCCACGCAGGATGTCGTTTTGTATGCTTTGCTGGGCATTAGCGTCGTCATAACGATTTTAGCGCTGCTGTTTGGGATGATCACCCTGCTTTCAAAGGCTGTGGGCAAGGCGGAAAACAAAGCCGCCGCACTGCCGCCGCTGCCCGCTGTGGAAGCGGAAGAGAGAGCACAGTCAGCGGCTCTGCCCACAGCTGCTTTGCCGGAAAGCGAATCGCAGGGCAAGCTGGAATTGGTTGAAACGGACGAGGAAACGGCGGCGATCCTGATGGCAATCATCAGCGACCGCAGCGGGATCCCCCTGAACCATTTGGCGTTCAAGCGGATTCGACTGATCCGGGAATGATGAAAAATCCGCGCTGATTGGCTTTTTGGGATTCACAATAAAGGTTGGGAGTATTTGCATGAAATACATTGTTACGCTCAATGGCAAAAAGTATGCGGTGGAGGTTGACCAAACCGAGGCCGCGCTGGTTTCAGTTGAGGAAGCCCCGGTGGCTGCCGCCGCCCCGGCTGCACCTGCCGCAATTGCCGCGCCGGTCGCTGCGGTCGCGCCCGCAGCCGCACCCGTTGCGCAGACGGAAGGCGTGCCCGTGCTTGCGCCTATGCCCGGGACGATCCTAAAAGTGAATGTCGCCGTGGGCGACAGCGTAAAAGCGGGGCAGGTGCTGGTGATTCTTGAGGCGATGAAAATGGAAAACGAGATCGCCGCGCAGCAGGATGGCACAGTGAAGCAAATCCTTGCGCAAAAGGGCGCGAGCGTCAACACAGACGCCGTTCTGCTTGTGATTTAACGCACGGGGCGGAAAGCTTTTTGCTCCTTTTTCAGCAGAAAAAGGAGAAGATTTGATGGATGGGGTATAAGGGATGATTGCGGATATCCTCCGGACGTTTTTAGGCTCAACGGGCTTTGCAAAGCTCTTTGAAGGCGGCGACGGCGTGTTTGGGCTGGCGCACTTTCATTGGCAAAACCTTGTGATGATCCTGCTCAGCTTTGTGCTGCTCTATTTCGCTATTTTTAAGAACTGCGAGCCGCTGCTGCTTGTGCCGATTGCTTTCGGCGTGCTGCTGGTCAATCTGCCGGGCGCGGAGCTTTTCAACGATCCGACCGGGATGTTCGGCGGACCGAAGGACGCCATTGACCCAAGTGCGCACTGGTATGAAACCGGGCTTTTGCGGTTGTTCTACGGCGGCGTGAAAAGCTCTTTCTTCCCGTGTCTGATTTTTTTAGGCATTGGTGCGATGACGGATTTCGGTCCCTTGCTGGCCAACCCCTCCAGCTTGCTGCTGGGTGCGGCGGCGCAGCTGGGCATTTCCGTGGCGTTCGTAATCGCAAAGGCGTCCGGCGTGTTTTCCGCAGCCGAAGCCGCCGCCATTGGGATCATCGGTGGGGCGGACGGACCCACAGCGATCTACCTCACCGGCAAAATTGCCGAGCATCTTTTGCCGCCCATTACCATCGCCGCCTATAGCTATATGGCGCTGATTCCGTTCATCCAACCGCCGCTGATGAAGCTGCTCACGACCCAAAAGGAGCGCCAGGTCGTCATGAAGCAAACCCGCCAGGTGAGCAAAAAGGAGCGCATCCTCTTCCCGGCGATCGTGTTGGTGCTGACGGTGTTTGTTCTCCCGGATGTCGCGCCCTTGCTGGGGATGCTGATGTTCGGCAACCTTCTGAAAGAGTGCGGTGTGACCAACCGTCTGAGCGATACCGCGCAGAACAACCTGATGAACATCGTTACCATCATGCTGGGCGTGAGCGTAGGCGCAACCGCCTCCGGTGTTGATTTTCTCAAGCCCCGCACACTGCTGATTATCGGCTTAGGGCTGGTGGCGTTTTCCTTTTCAACCATGGGTGGCTTGCTGCTGGGCAAGCTGATGTACATCGTCACCAAAGGACGTGTGAACCCGCTCATCGGTTCGGCGGGTGTTTCCGCCGTACCCATGGCGGCGCGGGTTTCGCAGCGCGAGGGTGCAAAATACCGCCCCGGCAATTTCCTTTTGATGCACGCGATGGGTCCCAACGTCGCCGGCGTTATCGGTTCGGCAGTGATGGCGGGCTTCCTGCTTAGCGTGTTCGGCTGAAGCGCTTCAAAAAGTCGAAAGAGCGCCGTGCATTTTGCATGGCGCTCTTTTTTGCTATGAAAAATTATTTCTCAATCGAAACTAGCAGCAGTCCCGCGACCTCCGCTTCCACGGGGACACTCGGCGCGGCGGCATTCATGCTGCTTTCCTGCGACGCAGTGGAGGCGGAGGATAGATTCGCCGCGCCGGACAGCTGCGTTTGCCGTACCGTTTCCGTTGCATCGGGGAGCGAGAGTAAGGGGACCTCGGTTTCTTCCGGCTGTTGTGTTCCGGGCGTTGCCGCATTCGCCGGTTCACTTTGCGCGAGCGGATCAAAAACTTCAATGGCGCTTAAAATTAAGGCATGCGACGCGAAAAAGATTTCATCATATTCTGCAAGCGCTTCCGCAAAAGCATCCTTCAAGCCTTGCTTTTCAAGATATTCTTCCACGTCTTCCCGGCTGTTTACGGTTTCCGTTTGCCCGGGGATCGGGACAATCGCAAGATTGTCCGCATCCTTCAGATCCGCCTCTTGCTTATATTCCGCAAGCGCCGCAAACTCATCCGCGCGGTTATTCAGCGCAACCTTCTTTACCGCACCTGCGTTTTTCCCTTGCCGGAGCAGCAAGCGTGTATCCGCAAGCGCGATCGCCGCACCCTCCTCTTCAACGCCCGCGCGGAGCGTTTCGCTGACATATGTCTGCACGGTATGCGCGGGCAGGGTGGTTGTTGTGTCATCTCCGTAGGCAAGCCGCAGCAGCTGCGGGCTTCGCGCGGCAGCTGCCGCCACCAGAACCACGGCAAGCGCAGCACCCCCCGCACCTAAACGGCGCAGCCTTTGGCGGCGCTCAAGCAACATGCGCCTTCGCTGTGCCGCGCGGGCATAAACGCTCGCCGCAAACGCTTCAGCGTTCTTCACTGAAAAGTCCTTCCTTTCGCAAATCCTCCCGCAGCACGTTGCGCGCGCGGTACGCAAGATTGTCAACCTGCTTCTTTGTTTTGTGCATCACGGCGGCGATTTCCTCATAGCTCAGCCGCTCAATATAGAGCAGCCGCAGCACCTCGCACTGCTCCTCCGGCAAGCCGCGCATCGCCCTCTCGAGAGTTTCGGCGCGTTCCAGCGCCTCAAAGCCCTCTTCAACGCTCGGCCGGTCATTGCCGAAGTACTCTTTATCCAGCTCCTCGAGCGGCATTGCGCCGCGCCGCTTTTCGCGCCGAACATAGTCAATCGCCTTGTGCCGCGCCACCGCGAAGAGATACGTTTTGAGCAGGCTCTGCCCGTGAAAACGGTTCGGATGCACCAACAGTTCAACAAAGGTGTCTTCCGCCAGATCTTCCGCCGCATCCAAATTGTGGACATAACCGTAAAGAAAGTAGATCAAGCCTTGCCGGAACTCCTCCAGCACCACATTGAACGCAGATTGCTCCCCCGCGCAAAACCGTCGGAAGGCAGCTTCCGCCGCACTTGGTGTGGCTGTTTCCTGCTTCAACGCCGCGAACCCCTTCCTGTTATTCTGTCGTATGCGAAAGTAAAAATCCTCTTCTTTTCTTTCAGCACAAGAAAAAAGCAAAAAGAACCGGCGCGGTGCATGCTGCGTTACAGCGTTTGCAGCAACGCGCGCGCGCGTTTTTTTGCTTCATCCAGATCCATAAAACGGTAATTCCCGCATTCGGCTTCGTTTGCCGCCGGGATTTCTTCGGCATCTGCGACCGCCTGCAGGCACCGCCGCAATACCGTCCGGATCACAGCTGCGTCCGGGCAATCCAGAACAGAAAGATAAAATCCTGTCATGCAACCCATAGGTGAAAGATCCCAAACGCCGTCCAGTTGCTCACGAAGCTCCAGCGCAAGGATATGCTCCAGCGCGTGCATCGTCGGCGGCGGAATATAATCCGCGTTCGGCTTGCACAGGCGCAGGTCATATTTGTACAGCGTATGCGCTCCGAATTCCAGCCTGGCAACCGGCGAAATCTGCGGTGCGACCATCTGCCGGTGATCGCGGTTGAAGCTCTCGACCTTGTACTTTTTTTTCATCATTTCTCCTGCAAAGCCGGATTCGGGTGCGCGTCGTTTGCCGCGTCCTTCGCCTTTTCAAAATCCGCCGCAATCACCGCGTCCGGTTTTTTGGTTAGGAGCGACACCAGCACAATCAGCAGCGCGCTGAACAGGAACGCAGGCAGCAGCTCATAAATATTGAAGACGGTTTTTTCAAAGGTGGTGCGAATGACGAACTTATAAAAGAAAACCATCCCGCCGCCGCCGAGCATTCCGGCAAGCGCGCCGGGCATGGTCGTGCGCTTCCAAAAGAGGCTTAATAGCATCAGCGGTCCAAAGGTCGCGCCAAAGCCTGCCCAGGCAAAGCTGACAATCTTGAAGATCTCGCTTTTGTCATTCAGCGCAATCAGAACGCCGAACGCTGCCACAAGTAGCAGCGCGACGCGGCTCACCAGCATCACCTGCTTATCGGTCGCCCTGCGGTGGAACAACCCCTGGAAGATATTCTTTGAAAGCGCGGAGGTCGCGATCAGCAAATATGAATCGGCAGAACTCATGGCGGCGGCCAAAATGCCGCTCATAATGATGCCCGCAAGAAAGACCGGGAACAGGTTTGTCGCGGCGGAAATGAACGCGCCCTCCGCGCCGCCTGCCGTTTGCAACCCGTCGGCAGTGGGATACAGCGCGCGCACCATCAAACCGATGCCAATGGCCGCCGCCATGGAAACGGCGCACCAGACAGTCGCGATCCGGCGGGAGCGCCCAAGCTCGCGCACCTTGCGGATCGCCATGAAGCGCAGCAGCACTTGGGGCATACCGAAGTAGCCCAAGCCCCAGCTCATGGTGGAAATAATCGTAAGCCAGCCATAGGAGGCAGCGTCGCCAAACATAGGCTTTGCGCCTTCCGCCAGTTGCTTGCCCGCGTCGTCCGTAACGGGCGACGCCATGCTGAAAAATTCCAGGAAGCCGGGGAAATCGCGCACATTCTCAAAGATAGCGCCGATGCCGCCCGCCTTGATGCCGCCGACGACGAACACCGCCAAGAGCGCGGCGACCATGATGATCGCCTGCATCAAATCCGAGACGCTTTCAGCCAGAAAGCCGCCCAAGAAGGTGTAGGCAATCACGAAAATCGCGCCGATGAGCATCATTGTTTTATAATCCATGCCAAAAAGAGTGCTGAAGAGCTTGCCGCCCGTCACAAAGCAGCTACCGACATAAACGGCAAAAAACACCAGGATAAAAATGGACGCCACCACCAGCAGCACGGGCTTTTTTTCGCGGAAACGGTTGGAGAAAAATTCCGGCAGTGTGATGGCGTTGCCCGCAATGACAGAATAACGGCGCAGGCGCTTGGCGACCAACAGCCAGTTAAAGTATGTTCCCAGCAGAAGACCCAGGCAAGTCCAGAAAGCGTCGGCTAAACCGCACCAATAGGCGACGCCCGGCACACCCATCAACAGCCAGCCGCTCATGTCGCTGGCCTCGGCGCTCATCGCCGCCACCCACGGGCCTAAGCTGCGCCCGCCGATGAAGTAATCGGCACTGCTGCGGTTCGCTCGCCGCGCCGTATAAATCCCAATGCCCAAAATGGCCGCCATATACAGCGCCATCGCCAAGAGGAGCTGCGTTTTTTCACCCGTCATACGAATCCCTCTTTCGTGCAAAAATATGGGGACAATACGCCCCTGTTTCCGACAGTATACCACGAACGCCGCAATAAAACAAGGGGCATTTCGCCGGATGCAGAAGCTTATTTGGTTTTTTGATCGATGAAGACGGCTGTGCGGTTAAGCCAGCGCCCGAAACATGGCAAGAAGCTTTGCTTCGTCCATTGCGGCGGGATTATTTTGCATGTTGGCGAAACGCAAGCTTTCGGCGGAAAGCAACGGAAGCTCCGCGGCGGGAATGCCCGCGTCGATCAAGGTTTGCGGCAGCTCGAGCGCCTTTTGCAGGCGTTCAATTTCCACCGCCAGGGCAAAAAAATCCGCAAAGCCAAGCAGCTTTGCAAGCTTGTGCAGCCGCGCATCCGCATTGATGCGGGCAAAGGCAGCCAGCGTGAACGCGCAGGCTGCCCCGTGTGAAAGTCCGTAACGCTGCGTGAGCGGAAACGAACAGGCGTGCACGGCAGCGGTTTTGGTTTGACTAAAGGCCATCCCTGCCAGCAAGGCGCCTTCACTCATGGCGGCACGGGCGGAAAGCGCCGCGCCGTTTTGATACGCGGCTTCAATGCCGGTGAATATCAGCTGCGCCGCTTTGCAGGCGAGGGCATCGCAGAGATCCGTATGTTGCTTGCTCCACATGGCTTCCAGCGCGTGCGCCAGTGCGTCCATTCCGCTTTCGGCGGTGACCTGCGGCGGGCAAGTGAACGTAAGCGCGGGGTCAACCAGCGCGACGAGCGGATAGTATTCCGGCTTCGCGGCGGGTTGCTTGCCGCCTTCGCCGGTTAAAACGGCAATGTTGGTGACCTCGCTGCCTGTGCCCGCCGTGGTGGGGAGGGCAAGCAGCGGAAGGACTTCCGCCGCGACCTTCGCGCAGTCAAGCACACTACCCCCGCCCAGCGCCACAACACCGTCCGCTCGCGATTCCCGCAAAAACGCCGCGCATTCCCGTGCGTTTTGCGTGGTTGGGTTTGGCTGGATATCCGAAAAAACGCCCGCCCAGCAGTCGTTCAAAGCCTCCGCGATCCAAGTCTTCCGTTGGCTTTTGCCGCAAACCAGCGCGGGACGTCGGATCTGATATTCCTCCAGCAGCTGCGCCAGCCGCTTGGCTTCGCCTGCGCCAAAAAGAATCCGGGTCGGTTGGTGAAATTCCCACGCCATGAAACAGCGCTCCCTTTTTTAATACGATTATAAAAGCTGTCGGCAGGGCTGTCAAGCGCTTTATGCAAAATAGCAATTTGAATAAAAATAAATCAGATATGCAATGTATGTTTTATGTGCGCGCGTATTGACGCAGGGCATGGAATATCTTATAATCACATAGTAATCACATATGAATACTATGAAACGAGGGAATCGCAGTGGAGAAGAGCAGGTTTCCGCAGGAAGGCGCCGCGCGTGAAGAGGTTCTCGCGCAATTGGAGGCGTACCAGCAGGTGGACGGCGACTGGAAGGCGGGCAAGACATGGAGCTTGGTGTATTACGCCGGCGAGGAAGTGACGCGCCTTGCCGAAGAGGCGTATCTCAAGTACTTTCACACCAACGCGCTCAATCCGTTTGTGTTCCGAAGCCTGAAGCGCTTGGAAACGGAAACGCTGTCGATGGCGGCGGATTTGTTCCACGGCGGCGAAGGCGTGGTCGGCAGCTTGACCAGCGGCGGCAGCGAAAGCATATTGATGGCGGTCAAAACCTACCGCGACGAAGCCCGCGCGGCAAAGCCGCAGATCAAGGAGCCTGAGGTCATTGTGCCCGTCAGCGTGCACGCAGCCTTCGAAAAGGCGGCGCATTATTTTGGCGTCAAGCTTGTTCACGCGCCGCTGGCCGCGGATTATCGCGTGGATATCGACGCCGTAAAGCGCCTGATTACCCCGAATACCATCCTCCTCGTTGGCTCCGCGCCGCAGTATCCGCATGGCGTGATTGATCCCATTGCGGCGCTTTCAGAGCTGGCGGTTCAGCACGGACTTCGCCTGCATGTCGATGCTTGTCTTGGCGGCTTTACGCTTCCCTTCATAAAGGAGCTTGGCGGCGAAGTGCCGGATTTTGATTTTGCCTTGCCCGGCGTGAGCAGCCTTTCGGCGGATCTGCACAAATACGCGTTTGCCGCCAAGGGCGTTTCAGCCGTGCTTTACCGCGACGCGGCGCTGCGGGAATTCCAGTATTTCGCTTATGGTGATTGGCCGGGCGGGCTGTTTATTTCACCGTCGGCGACGGGCACAAGACCGGGCGGTGCGATCGCCTCGGCATGGGCGGCGCTGAAGTTCCTTGGCCGCAAGGGATACCTGGAAATTACGCGGAGTGTTCGCGAAACCACGCGCACGCTGCTGGAGGGTATTCGCCGGATCCCGGAGCTGCACATTCTCGGTGCTCCGCCCGCGGGTATTTTTGCCTTCGGCAGCCAAACGCTGAACGTTCACGCGCTGGCTGATGCCCTTGAGCACAAGGGCTGGGTGGTCGACCAGCAGGTGAATCCCGCGTGCCTGCATTTTATGGTCACACCCGCCCACGCAGGGGTTGCGGAAACATTTTTGCGGGATTTGCGCACCGCCGTGGCGGAGGTAAAGGCGCACCCGGAGCAGTTCGCGACCGGTTCGGCGGCGCTTTACGGTATGCGTGCCGCCGTGCCGGAGCCGGGCGTCGTCAACCAATTCATCAAGAGCGCCTACAGCCGGTTTATGACCGAGGGTGGTACATTTGGCTTTGAGGGGTTGCCGGAATGATAACAAAGAAAAAAAGCGGTCTGCCGCGCGCGCTTTCCCCGGAGGAGGTCGGCGTATCCTCGCAAGCCATTCTGGATTTGCTGGATGAATTTGACCGCCGGCAGCTTGAATATCACGGTCTGATGCTTCTGCGCCACGGCAAGGTGGTTTTTGAGCAATACCGCAAGCCATATGCGGCTGAAATTCCGCACAGCATCTATTCCTTTAGCAAAAGCATTGCGGCGACGGCGGCGGGCTTTGCCGTGGATGAAGGTCTTTTTGACCTTGACGACACCGTCGGCAAGCACTTTCCGGAATACCGCCCCGCGAAAAAAGCGGCGTATTGGGATCAGGTGACGCTCCGGCACGTTATCACCATGACCAGCGGGCTGGCGTTTGACGTCTTTCACCAAAACGCCTCCCCCGATTGGATCAAGGATTACCTCCACTCCAAATTGCGCGACGCGCCGGGGGAAATCTTCCATTACACCAACGAATGCGCCTACCTGTTCAGCGTGCTTATCCGCAGGCTGACGGGGCAGACCATGTGGGAATATCTCACGCCGCGCCTGTTCGAACCCCTTGGCATCGACGTGCCATTCACCGAAACGGATCACGAGCAGAATCCGGGCGGCGGCTGGGGGATCATCTGGAAGCTTGAGGACAGCGCAAAGTTCATGCAATGTTATTTGGACGACGGCAAGTGGCAGAGCAGGCAGGTCATCCCTGCTTGGTGGGTGCGCGAGGCGACGCAAAAGCAGAGCGACAACAGCGGCAACCGCAAGGCGGACAGCAACAAGGGCTACGGCTATCAATTTTGGATGTGCCGGCAGCCAAACGCCTTCGCGGCGCGGGGCATGTTCTGCCAGCAAGGCTTCTGTATGCGGGATCACGACGCGGTTTTCGTTTGTTTTGGCGCGGACGCTGACGAGCAAAAGCCCTTCGACGTTATTTACCCGCACTTTCCCGCCGGGTTTTTCACGGGGGAGCGGGCACCCGCGCCCGACGTTTTAGCGGAGCTGCGCCGCCGCGAGCAGACCTTATCCTTCCCGGAGCCGCCGCCTTCGCCGCGTGCGCCGGCGCTTGAGCAAAAGCTGAGCGGCAGCGCGATAAAGCTTCGAAAGCAGCGGCTGCTCAATCTGGCGGGCTACCCACAGGGGCTTTTGCCCATGACAGTGAATCAGATGTGCATTGACCGCGCGGGGAATATGACAGATATCCGGCTGGCGTTTGGCGAGGATCAGCTGCAGCTTTCATGGCGCGAGGGGAAGTGGGAAAACAGCATCCCGTTGGGGCTGGATGGCAAATACCGCTGCGGCAAGGTGGAGCTGGCGGGCTTTTCATTTGACACATATGCCTTCGCGCAATGGCAAGACGCACGCACGCTTTATCTCAGCATCCGTCCGATTCAAACCTGTGTGAGCAACACGTTTCTGCTGCGCTTTCGCGGCAGGCGGGTGAAAATCACGCCCCGCAGCACGCCGACCTTTAAGAGTATTGCGGCGAACCTGTGCAAGCTGAGCTTTGCGTATCTGAACAACAACCCTGTCATGTGCCTGCTTTCGCGGTTTTTGTTTGGCATTGCGCCTTATATCCTGGAGGGGAGCCATTACGGACGGGTGAAAAGGAGAAAATGATATGGTTGACGCCGCGCTGACCGCGCCCCGCGCGCTGCAGGAGCAGGACGGCAAGCTGAACCTTACGCGAACGCTTTTGCTTTCGCTGCCCTTTGCGTGGATTTCGATTTTCAACGCCGTGCTGGATAACGGCTTGCCCGTGATTCTTACCGCTCCGGCAAGCGAGGGCGGGCTGGAGCTGAGCTTCACGTTCAAGGGCGCGGTGATGGCGATGGATAACATACTGGGCTTGTTTTTGCTGCCGCTGTTTGGGTGGCTGAGCGACCGCAGCCGCAGCAAGTGGGGCAAACGCACACCGTTCACGGTGGCGGGAGGCGCGCTTGCGGCTTTGCTGTGGGTTGTGACAGGCATTGCGCTGCAAATGCAGATCAAGTGGATTTTTTTCGTTTTACTCACGGGCGCGCTGGCAAGTATTGCGGTTTCGCGCCCGACCGGTCTGGCGATTTTGCCCGATTTCACACCCCTGCGGCACCGCCGCACAGCGCAGGCCGTGACGGATATTGTGAGCATTCTTTGCACGGTAATTGGCATCGTGCTCATTTTAATTTTCGCGCCGCTGGGTTACGATAAAATCTTTTTTGCTGCGGCTGCGCTCATGCTGCCGATGATTGCCGTTTTTTTGTGCACCGTCAAGGAGCGCAAATGGCAGGCGGAAGAACCCCGGGCAAAGATCGTGGCGGCGGAGGGCGCTCCGCTGCGGCTCAAGCGCAGATGGCTGCTGCTCGGGGCGGTATTTTTCTTTTATGTCGCTTACAACGGGCTGGTTTCCAGCCTTTCGAACTACGCCGTGGATGTGCTGCGCCTGAGCAAGCAGCAATTTGTTCTGCCGCAGGGGCTGACGCTTTTGGCGGCAGTGGCGTTTTCGCTGCCGGCGGTGGCGCTGGCAAAGCGCATGCGGCGGAAAATTTTGCTGATCCTCGGTGTTGGCACGATGGTCGCCGCCTTCGCGCTTGCGGGGCTGCAGCCGACGCTCAACGCGGGCATGTTTATCTGCTTCTTCTTCACAGGCGCGGGCTTTGCCGTGGCGCTGACAAACCTGTACCCCTTCCTTCTTGAGATGTCAAGCCCTGATAAAATCGGCGCGGCAACCGGCGTTTTTAACATGGTGATGACCCTTGCCATGGTGGTGACGCCCATTGCGAGCGGCTGGCTGAGCGACCACGCGCCCATGGGGCTGAAGGTGCTGTTCCCTTACTGCATCGGTTCGCTGCTGGTGTGCTTGCTGTTCCTCATTCTAATTCCGGAACGAAAGAAGGCGACCGTATGACGAAGGATGAAATCGTAGCGCTCGACCGGCAATACAACCAGCATCCCTGGCTTTCGGGCAAGGTCAGCCCGCTTGCTGTCGCCCGCGGGGAAGGTATCTATTTTTACGATTGCGATGGCAAGCGGTATGCTGATATGTCCTGCCAGCTGAGCTGCAACAATCTGGGCTTTTCGATCGTGCCCATCCAGGAGGCCATCAAGGCGCAGCTTGACCGCTTTGCCTATATTGGTCCCGCGCACGCATTTGAGACGAAATCCGTGCTTGCGCAAAAACTGGTTCAGCTGGCACGGGGAGATTTTGCCAAGGTCTTCTTCACCTTGGGGGGCAGCGACGCGAACGAGGCCGCGCTGAACATGGCGCGCACGGTGACGGGGCGCCCAAAAATCCTGTCACGCTACCGAAGCTACCACGGCTCGACGCTTGGCAGCGGCAATATTTCGGGTGATCCGCGCCGTTTCGCCCTCGAAAACCCCGCGGCCAACGGCTTTCTCAAATTTTTTGATCCTTACTGTTACCGCGGCGGCGGTTCGGCGGAGACATACCTGGCGCAGCTTGAGGAACAAATCCTCTATGAGGGCGCGGAGCAAATTGCCGCCGTGTTTGTCGAGCCTGTTACGGGCGCAAACGGCGTGATCATCCCGCCGGACGGCTATTTGCAGAGCCTGCGCGCGCTGACGAAAAAATACGGCATTCTGCTCGTCTGCGATGAGGTGATGGCGGGCTTTGGGCGCACAGGTAAGGCCTTTGCGCATCAGCATTGGGGCATCGAACCCGATATGATCACCTTTGCGAAGGGCGTTACGGCAAGCTACATGCCGTTGGGCGGCGTACTGCTTTCAAAGCAAATCGCGGATTCCTATCAGGAAAAGGTTTTTCAGTTTGGGCTAACCTACAGCGGGCACGCGCTTGCCTGCGCGGCGGGCGTGGCGACGCTGGAATACTATGCGGAAAACGCGATTTTTGAGCGGGTAACAGAAATAGGGAAGACCTTTGCCGCGCTGCTGGCGGAGCAAAAAGCGAAGCACCCGTGCGTAGGCGACGCGCGTTCCATCGGCTTGTTCGGCGCGCTGGAGCTTGTAAAAGATCGCGACACAAAGGAGCCGCTTGTGCCATACGGGCAGCCAAACACCACGATGCCGCGCGTTTTTGCAATGCTGCGCGAGCGTGGTTTTTCGACCTATGGGCGCGAAAATAACATCAATATTACCCCGCCGCTAATCATCACTGAGGCACAGCTACGCGAGGCGTTCCCCGCCTTGGACGAGGTGCTGTCCATCATTGATAAGGAGCTTGCCATATGAGCCGTGCAAATGAAATCCTGCAAAAGATCAAAGGGAAAAAACCGGCGATTGACGTGGAACGCGGGCTTTTTTTCACCCAGTCGTTTCAACAGACCGAAGGGCAGCCGCTGCACCTTCGCTGGGCAAAAGCGCTGCTGCATTACGTGCAAAACGCAACGGTTTATGTGGATGAAAACCAGCTGCTCCTCGGGCGGGCGGGCAAGCCGGGGCGTTATGGAATTTTGTACCCGGAGCTTGACGGGAACATCCTTGGCGATGCCGTTCAGAGCCTGCCAAAGCGCGCGTTTTCACCGTTTGATATCGCTCCGGAGGACGCCGCGCTGATCGCGGGGGAAATTGCGCCCTATTGGCAGGGGAAAACCTACCATGAAGCGTTGGCAAAAGCGCTGCGTCCCAATACATTTCGCTTGACATACAACGAAGACTTAAGCTCGCGCTTCATCGTGAACGAAACCAGCTCCTTCCGTTCCTCCATCCAGTGGGTGCACGATTATGAAATTGTGCTCAAGCAGGGCTTTGCGGGCATTCGGCGGGAGGCGGAGGAAAAGCTTGCCCGCTTGGATGAGGACAGTCCGTTGGAGCAAGCCGAAAAACGGCCATTCTTGGAGGCTGTGCTGCTGACGGCGGACGCCATTGTGCTTTGGGCAAACCGCCACGCCGATTTGGCGGAGCGGCACGCCGAAACCGAGCAAGACGAGGCGCGCCGTGCGGAGCTGCAAAGCCTTGCCGCTATCTGCCGCCGCGTGCCGGAGCACCCGGCACGGACATTTCACGAAGCCCTGCAGAGCCAATGGTTTGTGCAAATGTTTTCGCGCATTGAGCAAAAAACGGGCACGATCATCTCAAACGGGCGCATGGATCAATACCTGTGGCCATACTATCAGCAGGACGTCGCCGCAGGCAGCTTAACGCCGGAGCGCGCGCAGGAGCTGTTTGAATGCATGTGGGCGGCGATGGCGCAATTTGTGGATTTGTATTTGAGCGAAACGGGCGGGGCGATCAACGAGGGCTATGCCCATTGGGAGGCGGTGACCGTTGGCGGGCAAACCCCGGACGGGCGCGACGCATCCAACGCTTTGACTTACCTTTTGCTCAAGAGCAAGCGGGAATTTCCGCTGAATTATCCTGATTTGGCGGCACGCGTGCATACGCTCAGCCCGCGCCGCTTTCTTTTTGAAGTCGCCGAAACCATCAAGGCCGGCGGCGGCTTTCCGAAGCTGATCAACGACGAAGAGGTTGTGCCGTTGCTGTTGAGCAAGGGCGCGGCGGTGGACGAGGCCTACGATTACGCTGTTTCCGGCTGCTCCGAATGCCGGATGCCCAACCGCGAAACCTTCACATCTCCCTGCGCCTATATCAATTTTGCCGCCGCGTTGGAAATGACGCTGTTCGGCGGGCGGATGATCAAATACGGAACCGAAAAAATCGGATTGGATCCGGGCGGCGAATTTGCGTGCTTTGCGGATTTTTTGCAGGCGTTCCTGCGGCAGCAGACGTACTTTTTGCGCCACGCGTTTCAACAGCAATACCATATTATTCAGCAGCGCGCGCGGCATTTCGCAACGCCTCTGGGCAGCAGCCTGCACAAGCTCTGCAGGGATGCGTGCGTGGATCTCCATCAACCGCATATCCCGGGCGGCATTGATCTGGGGTATTTTGAGTATATTGGCTACGCCACGGTGGCGGACAGCCTGGCGGCAATCAAAAAAGTGGTGTTCGAGGCAAAAGAATTCACGCTTGCACAGGTCAAGGAAGCGCTGCGCGCCGATTTTGAAGGCTTTGAGCCGCTGCGCAGAGCGCTGCTGGCAGCGCCCAAATACGGTAACAATGATCCTTATGCCGATGAACTCGCCCAACTGCTTGACCGCCACGCGCAGGAATTTGCCGCGCGCTATTCGCAGGAATTGGGCGTGCGGCTGGATTTGCGCTTGGTGCCGTTCACGTCGCATGTGCCGTTTGGCAAGGTGGTGGGCGCAAGCGCCAACGGACGCAAGGCTTTTACGCCGCTTTCGGATGGCGCAAGCGCAAGCCAGGGCGCGGACGTAAACGGTCCGACGGCGGTGCTGCTTTCGAATTTCGCGAGCAAAAATCCGGGGCACAGCCAGAGGGCATCGCGCCTGCTCAACATCAAATTAACGCCTGCGTGTGTTGCGGGTGAAGCGGGAACAGAAAAGCTTGTGCAGTTCATCGAAGGCTGGCGCGATTTGCGGCTGTGGCACGTGCAATTCAATGTCCTCAACCAATCAACACTGCTTGAGGCGCAGAAGCATCCCGAGGAGCACGGCGATTTGCTTGTGCGCATTGCGGGCTACAGCGCCTACTTTACGCAGCTCACGCGCGACCTGCAGGACGATATCATTGCCCGCACGCAGCATGGCTGGGAAGCGGATTACCAGATATGAACGGCGTTATTTATGACCTGCAGCGCTACAGCCTGCACGACGGTCCGGGGATTCGGACCGTCGTGTTTCTCAAAGGCTGCCCGCTGCGCTGTCGTTGGTGCTGCAACCCCGAATCGCAGCATACGCAGCCCGAGCCGTTCCGAAAAGACGGAAAGCAAACCGTTGTTGGCAGAATCGCGGAGGTGGACGAAATTATGAATGCCGTGCAGCAGGACGAGGTCTTTTTTCGCAGAGGCGGCGGTGTGACATTCAGCGGCGGCGAACCGTTGCTGCAGGGCACGTTCCTGCTTGCTTTGTTGAAAGAAGCCAAAATGCGCAGGATTCACGCAGCGCTGGAAACCTGCGGGTACGGCGACGCGGCGATCTTAAGCGCCGCCTGCCGCGCGCTGGATTACCTGCTGTTCGACATCAAATCGCTTGACAGCAAAAAGCACAAGACCTTCACGGGCGTGGGGAACGAACTGATCCTGCAGAATCTGTCGCGGATTTGCGCGGAATTCCCCGCGCTGCCCAAGCGCATTCGCACGCCCGTGATTCCGGGCTTTAACGAGGATGAAATTGAACAAATTGCGGATTTTGCCGGCAAAATACCAAACGCTGTTCATGAAAAGCTGCCGTATCACCGTTTTGGCGCGCCGAAATATGCCGCGCTCGGGCGGAAATATCCCATGCCGGAAGGCGCGGAATAGCAACGGGCAAAAGCAGCGCTTGGCGCCGCAAGATAGAAGCGTCACATACCGGCTGCGCTGTTCATGATTTTCATGAAGGGCGCGGTCGGGTGCTTTTCGCGACTTTCTGCCCCTTGCATTTTTTGTCCGGACGCGGTATAATGCATCCTGTAATAAAATGAACGAAAAGAGGAACCTCCTTGCACGAGCTACGCCAAAACCTGCGCAATATTGCGATCATCGCCCACGTGGATCACGGAAAAACCACCCTTGTGGACGAGCTGCTCAAGCAAAGCGGCATCTTCCGCGCCAATGAAGCTGTTGTGGAGCGCGTGATGGATTCCAACGATTTGGAGCGCGAACGCGGGATCACCATCCTTTCCAAAAACACCGCCATTCATTACCGGGATACGAAGATCAATATCGTTGACACACCCGGTCACGCCGATTTTGGCGGCGAGGTGGAGCGCATTATGATGATGGTTGACGGCGTCCTTCTGCTGGTGGACGCCTTTGAGGGCTGTATGCCGCAAACGCGCTTTGTGCTAAAAAAGGCGCTTGGCTTAGGCAAAAAAGCGTTGGTTGTCGTCAACAAAATCGATCGCCCCGGCGCACGCGCCGCCGAGGTCGTGGATGAAGTGCTGGATTTGTTCATTGAGTTGGGCGCGGATGACGCGCAGCTGGAATTCCCGGTGGTGTTCGCCTCGGCGAGGGACGGCTACGCGTCTTTGGAGGCGGACGTTTCGGGCGGCGACATGCGCCCGCTGCTCGACGCCATATTGCGCGAAATCGCGCCCCCCGCAGGCGACAGGGAAGCCCCGCTGCAATTGCTCATTTCATCGCTGGAATACGATGATTACGTCGGGCGCATCGGTATCGGGCGGGTGGAGCGCGGCAGTCTGCGGCTAAACCTGCCGCTGCGCGCGATGGTGCACGGATCGGAGGCTATGCGTACGGTCAAGCCGTCGAGGCTCTATCAGTTTGAGGGCTTGCGCCGTGTGGAGGTGCAGGAGGCGGCAGTGGGCGATATCGTGTGCGTGGCGGGCGTGCCGGATATCAACATTGGCGAAACGTTGTGTGACCCCGAGGCGCCCGAGGCGCTTCCCTTCATTGAAATTGACGAGCCGACGATCGCCATGAATTTCATGGTCAACGACAGCCCTTTTGCGGGGAAGGAGGGTAAATTCGTCACCACCCGCAACATACGTGACCGCTTGTTTAAAGAGGTGGAAACCAACGTCAGTATGCGCGTGGAGGAGACCGCCACAACCGACGCCTTCAAGGTAAGCGGTCGCGGCGAGCTGCATCTTTCCATTTTGATCGAAACCATGCGCCGTCAGGGCTATGAAATGCAGGTGAGCCGCCCCAAGGTGATTATGAAGGAAATTGACGGCGCCGCCTGCGAACCGATGGAGCTTCTGATTGTGGAGGTGCCGGAGCAATACGTCGGCGCGGTGATGGAAAAGCTGGGCGGACGCAAAGCGGAGCTGGAAAACATGGGCACACGCGACGGCGGCGGGGCGCACCTGGAATTCCGTATTCCCTCGCGGGGGCTGATTGGCTACCGCACGGAGTTTTTGACTGACACCAACGGCAACGGCATTATGAACCAGCTTTTTGCGGGCTATGAACCGTTTAAGGGCGAGATCCCCGGACGGGAGCGCGGCTCCGTCGTTGTGCACGAGCCGGGCGAAAGCACGGCTTATGGGCTGTACAACGCCCAAGAACGCGGGCGGCTGTTCATCGGTGCGGGCGTGGAGGTCTACGAAGGCATGATCGTTGGGGAATGTGCCCGCAATGAGGATCTGGTCATCAACGTCTGTAAAAAAAAGCAGCTGACCAACACCCGCGCCTCCGGTTCGGACGACGCCCTGCGCCTAACGCCCCCGACGACCCTCAGTCTGGAGCAGTGCATGGAATTTATTGCCGACGACGAGCTGCTGGAGGTCACGCCGAAGCATCTGCGCCTGCGCAAGCGTGTGCTGGGCAAGGAGCAGCGGCTCAAAAGCGAGGCACGGAAAAAATAGGATTATTCACGATAAATTCATCAAACGCCCCTTGCGGTTCGGGAGGATTTCTGGTAATATAGCAGTTAAGGCGGTTTGTGCCGGAGGGAATGTTTATGGGTGCACTGGGAATACTAGCGAAGGCTTCGCGGTTTGCGTTCGCGCGCGGCTCCGCCCGGCTGGCAAAAAAGGCTCCCGCGCCGCCAATCCCGCCCGCCGCTTATGACGCCATCCCCGCGCCGGTGAGCGACGCCTATACTCTCGGCTTCGCCAAGGCGGAAATCATGCCGCCGGATCTCAAAAAGCCGGACGACAGACCAAAGCGCAAATACTGGGTGGCGGGTTACCGCATCGGCAACGCCGCGGTTGGCGTGCTGGATCCCATGACCTGCAGCGCTGTTTGGCTGGATGACAACAGCGGGCGCGGCGGCGTTTTTTTGCTTTCGGCGGATACCATTGGCATGAGCGGTGCGGATTGTGACGCGATCCGGGAATCTATGGCGGATGAGCTGAGCGGAATTGGCTGCCGCGGCGTCTTTATCATGAGCACACACAACCACGCGGGCATTGACACCCTTGGCTATTGGGGACCGCTGCCGCGCACGGGGCGGGATCCGAGGTTCATGCGCATTGTGTTTGAAGGCTGCCGCCGCGTGATGCGCGCGGCATATGCCGACCGCAGACGGGGCAAGCTCTGGCACGGCGCGGTTGAAGCGCCGCCCGTGCTGCGTGACACGCGCCCGCCGGAGGTTTTTTCGAACACCCTGACGCGGCTGCGCTTTGTTCCGGAGGGCGGCGGTCGCGAAACTTGGTTGATCAATTTTGCCAGCCATTCGGAATCCCTGCTGGGCCAAAACTCTCTTGTGAGCGCGGATTTTCCCTGCTATCTGCGGCGTGAGATTATGAAGCAGGCAGGAGCGGAGGCAATCTACTTTGTTGGGGCGATCGGCGGGCTGATTCGCCCGAAGGAGCTGGACGAGGACAATGTGCGCTCCACCGTCGCCTGCGGGGTGCAGCTGGCGCGGGCGGTCATGGCGATCGAAAACGAACGGGAGCTGCCGGCGTTGCTGCAGCTGCTGCACCAGCCCTATTATGCCGAAGTCGAAAATCTGATGTTCCTCAGCGCGGCAAGGCTGGGCATCTTCCGCGCCAAACGCTTCGGCACGGGGGAGGCTTCCACCGGCGCGGCGATATTGACGCAGATGACGTATATCAACCTCGGCGGGCTGCAAATGCTGTTGCTTCCCTGCGAGCTGTTCCCGGAGCTTGCCTATGGCGGTTATCTGGACGCCGCCGAATCCGCCACAGGACTGGGCGGCGAAGTCAACCCCGTTCCCTTGGCACACCTTGCCGGGGATGAGGATCTTTTGATTTTCGGGCTGTGCAACGACATGACGGGCTATGCCGTGCCGCCGAACGACTGGTTTTTAGGCGAAAGCTCCTATTTCGGCGGCGGCAAGGACGCCGCGGGGCGAAAGCATTATGAGGAAACAAATTCCTTAGGACCCAAGACGGCGCAGACCATCGCCGATGTTTTTGCCGGCATGATGGAGCGAATACGGGCGCGTCAGCGCGAGCAAACGGAAGGAAACCCACGCATCCAATCGACATAGTAGCACATAGCTTTGCTGAATCAGAAAGGAACGATGCACATGAAAAAGGCACTCGCATTAACGCTGGCGCTCCTTGCGGCGCTTGCTCTCTTCACCGGCTGCGAGCCGAAGAACCTTGACGGCGAAAAAACGACGGGCGCGGACGTCAGCATGCCATCCCTGCCGAAGCTGGATCTTTCGCCCTCCAAGGTGGACGAAGCCCTGAGCGCTGTCGGGTTGGGGGATAAGGAACTGAGCGATCTTAGCGCCGAAGAGCAGGCGAGGCTGGAAAGTCGGCTGCACGAAAGCGGCTACGATGTGACCTTTGTGGATGGAAAGCTGGAGGTCAAGCCCCCCGCAAATTTAGAAATTCCCAGCCAAGAGGCTCCGGCGACAACCGCCAAGCCCATGCCCAGCGGTCAGGTTGTGGAATCCGACGAGGGGAAAAAGCTGCTGCAGGGCACGCAAAACATCCTCAAGAGCAAAACCTTCACGCTCAAGGGGACGGGAATTGCCGCCATGCCGTTTGCGGGCGCTTCCTCGGGCACGCCGACAAACGCAACGATGATCATGGCGGTGGATCAAAACAAAATTGCTATGGAAAGCAGCGGCTCCCTGGGGCAGATGATGACCGCATCGGCGGAAGAGGATTACTACGGGCAGAACAAAATCCGCGCAGCAGCAGTCGATGCTATGTTCGGCAAGCGCTTCCGGATGGTAATTGCGGGCGAGAAAATTTATTACGTTTTCCCGGATCGTAAAATTTATGTTGATTTTGGCGCGATGGCGGCTTCCGCGGGCGAAGCGGCGCTGGATACCTCCGCGCTGACCGGCATTGTTGATGAAATGTTTGGCGGGGAATCGATGACCGCCACTGTGACGACCTCCAAGGTGAAGGTGGACGGCAAGGAATACACCTGCGCTTCGGTGAAGGATGCCGACGGCTCGGTGCGCAGCTTCTATTACCTTGGCGGTGAGCTGAAGCGCATGGAGCAGCTGGACAGCAGCGGCAGACAGATTTCTCTCCTGCAGGTCGATTCCCTCACCGGCACAGTGGATCAAAGCCTTTTCAGCGTGAAGGGCATGACGGCGATGGATCTCGTGAAGTTCGCGTCGATATTTGGAGCGTAGTTCGTGCGGGGTTCCTAAAATTTTGAATGAGGTAAGAGCATGAAGCGAATGAAACGGCCGCAGACCATTGCTTTGGCGCTTGCGATCGCGCTGCTGTTCGTCTTAGCCGCCTGCGGCGGTGGGCAGGAAACAAAAACCAAAACCACAGACGGCGCGGCGGCGGGCGGTGCGGCGGGGACGACAGGCACGGCGAGTCAAAGCGTATCCCTGCCGGAAGTGGCGACGGCAGTGCTCCCGATGGAAAGCGGGGGATCCACGGGCGCGACCGAAGCCCTTACGCAAAACCAAAGCGCCGCAAATTCTTCCGTGGAGAAGGCGGCGCAGGCGGCGGCGCCCGCGCAGGCGGCGGATACCCGCGCCTATGTTGAAAAGGTGCAAAGCATCCTGAACAGCAAGGATTTCACGCTGGAAGCCGTGACCGACGGCACGCCCGTGACCTTTGCCATGAGCGGCGAAAAGCTTGCCGTGGAGATTCCGACAGATTGGATGCTGCGGCAAGCGAGCGCGAACGGTATGGGGGAGCTTGCGGGCATGGACGCGCTTTTCGGCAAAAAGGTGCGGTTGATCTACACGCCGCAGCGCACGCTCTTTGTACTGCCGGATATGCAGGCTTATCTGGATGGCGGCGCGATTGGTATGGATGAGCTTTCGATGGATGAATTTACCGACCTGCAAAAGTATCTGGGCAGCAAGGACGCGCTAAAGGGTATGGTTGTTTCGACCGCGAAGCTTGGTGACAAGCAATACCAAACCGCGACGATTCGTGACGACGACGGCGAAGCTGTTGCAAGGCTTTACTTTTTGGATGGGCAGCTGCGCCGCATCGAACCCCTTGGAGACGACGCGCAGCAGGTGGTTTCCGCGCTGGAAATCACCGCGCTTAAGGAAAAGGCGGACGCCGCGCTGTTCGATACCAGCAAGCTCCTGCCTTGGGATCTTTCATCCCTCGCCGGCATGGCGAATTTGATGGATGGAAGACTCCCCGCTTTGCCTGCGGGGCTGCGCTGATGCCGGCACTCATAACAGGCGCATCCGGCGCGATCGGTGCGGCTGTTGCTCGCGCGCTGGCGGCGCAGGGCTATGACATTGCATTGCATTATTTTAAGAACCGCTCTGCCGCCGAAGCTTTGGCGGCGGAGCTTTTCCGTGCTTACCCGCAGGCGCGATTTTTGCCCCTGCAAGCGGATTTACGGCAAGAAAGCGCGGTTGAAGCCCTGTTCGCGGCGGGTGAAGCGGCGCTTGGCGGCTTGGATTGCCTGATCGCAAACGCAGGCAAGGCGCTCCCGCAGAAGCTTTTGCAGGAAACCGTAGCCGATGATTTTGACGATCTTTTCGCCCTGAACATACGCGGTGCATTCCTTTGCTGTCGCCGTGCTCTGCCGGGAATGCTGCGCAAAAAATACGGTCGCATCGTAACGGTTTCATCCATTTGGGGGCAAAGCGGGGCTTCCTGCGAGGTTGCTTATTCAGCGGCAAAGGCGGCGGTGATCGGCATGACCAAGGCACTTGCCAAAGAGGCAGGGCTTAGCGGCGTCACCTGCAATTGCGTCGCCCCCGGCTGGATCGAAAGCCCCATGAACGCACAACTCAGCCGAGCGGACGCGCAGGTATTCGCCGCCGGAACGGCGCTGGGGCGGGTGGGCAGCCCGGAGGAAGCCGCCGCCGCCATTGCTTTTTTATGCAGCGAAACGGCAAGCTATATCACCGGGCAGGTGCTGGGTGTGGATGGCGGCGCGTAGTGCGTTCAAGCACAAGAAAAACGGTTGCTGTAACAAATTCCTAAAAAATCTTGACTTTTTTCCCTGTTTCAGGTATGATGTACATACAATTTATGCGACAGCATATATTTGATACGTTTGGCAGGAAAGGGAGGATTGCAATGGGGATGAAGAAGCGTGGCACGCAGCAAACGGATTTGGCGGCATTGGCAAGGCAGGATGAGGAAGACCAGAAGCTCCACGCAGTGGAGCAGGAACGCGAGCGCATTCGCTCCTTGGCGGAACAGCGCAGCCAAAACGAACGCAGTATTATGGAACGGTTGGTAGAAACCGATGACCAGCCTCGTGCGCTTGCCGGCTTGCAAGAAACCGCACTAGGCGTGAACGAGTGGTATCTGCGCTACATGGCGGTGGAAAAGCTGGGGCGGCAGATCCTGCTGGAGGGCGAATATAAGCAAGAGGAGCTGCAGGCGTGGCTTGCGCCGTTTGCGCTTTCGGATGCAAATTCCTTCGTGCGCCGCGCAGCCATTAAGCACTTGACGGATCTGTCGGCGCTGGCAAAGGCTTCCTCCGCAGACGCCGAGCCATGCGTGCGCAAGCGGGCGATTTTGCGGCTTTTCGATTTCATAGGGGATGCCGCGGCGCTAGAGGCATTGAACCGGGTTGCCTTGCACGATGCCGAAGCCGAGCTGCGCTTGATGGCGGTGGAAAACATTGTTGACCAAGCAGCTCTTGCGACGGTCGCGAAAACGGATACGGAGGCACATTTGCGCTGCGCCGCCACAAGGAAGCTCACCGGGCAGGACGATTTGGCTTGGGTGCTGTTGAATGACCAGATCATGCAGGTGCGCTCCGCCGCCGCTGAACGGATGACGGACGTAAACGCGCTGGTGAAGACTGCCGCCGCCATTAGCCGCCCGAAGGCGGAAGCGAAGCCCTCGCAGAAGGTGGCGCAAAAGGACAAAGAAGCCTCCGCCACGGCGAAAAAAGACGAAGCGGCGGCGAACGCTTGACGTTTTTCGAAGAGAAGACATCATAAACACAGAACCCGAACTGCTTGCCTGCCCTTACGGGCAGGCAAGCAGTTCGGTGTGGTCAGGATTATGGCGAACAAGTACAGAAACTGCGGAAAACGCCATAATTTACGCGCAAATCCACTCTGTGGAATCATCAACTTTGAAGCTCAAATTTAGTTTCCGAGGAGGTCTATTGTGTCAGTTGAAAAGTAAGTGCTTTTGCCGTGGCTTTCGCGTGTTTTGACTTGACGTTCTGCGTGAAAGCTGGTATACTCTCTAAGTTAACAGTAATGTGGGAAAGAGGCATTTCGGGGTTGAGTGCGAAATTTCAGCGGGATATGACGCAGGGGAGCGTTGCGCGGCATCTGATATTGTTCTCGATGCCCTTTTTGGCGGCGAATTTGCTCCAAGCGCTTTATAATATGGCGGACATGTTTTTTGTTGGGCGCTATAACGGACCGGTTGGCGCTTCCGCCGTGGGCGCGGGCGGGCAGATCAACAATATGATGCTCCAGCTGATTTCCGGACTGGCGATTGGCGGAACGGTACTGATTGCCCAACTCATTGGCGCAAAGCAGATAGATCAGCTGCGGAAAACTGTCGGCACGGTTTTTACGTTATATTGCGTTATGGCGTTTTCGCTAACGGCAGTCATGTTGGTGGTCAATCCTTTTTTGGTGCGGCTGATGGCGGATGCGGCTGCTTATGATGCGACGTTGGAATACGTGCAAATTTGCACGGGAGGGCTGTTTTTTATTTTCGGCTACAACGCCGTGAGCGCGGTTTTGCGTGGCATGGGTGACAGCAAGCATCCGTTGATGTTTGTCCTTGTTGCGGTTGTGCTGAATATTGGCTTGGACTATGTTTTTTGCGGATGGATGCATATGGGTGCCAAGGGCGCGGCGTGGGCGACGGTTGTTGCGCAGGGTGTGAGCTTTTTGCTGGCTGCCATTTTTCTGCGCCGTTCTGATTTCGTGTTCGATTTTCGCCCCAAAAGCCTGCGAATTGACAGAAAGATCGCGCTGCAGCTGCTTCGCATTGGCTTCCCTTCTTCGCTTGGCGCGACAGCAGTCGCGCTCTCGTTCATGACACTCACCGGGATGGCGAAAAGCATTCGCGGTTTGGTGGGCACGACGGCTCTTAGCGTCACAAGCAAAGCGAATTCGGTGGGCATTCTTCCGGCGGTGGCGATGCAGGCGTCGGTTTCCTCCATGGCGGGGCAAAATCTCGGCGCGGGCATGCCAAAGCGCGCGCTGCGCACATCTGTCACAGGTATAGGCATTACACTGGCGATTACGCTTGTTGTTTTTATTTTAATGCAGATTTTCGCCGATCACGTGGTTGCTTTTTTTATCGGCTCCGGCGGGCAGGGCTTGGACGTCAATACCGCGCAGGCTTGCCTGGAGGAAAGCGCGGCTTATCTGCGCGCTGTCAGCTGGGATTATCTTGTGGTTAGCATTGGGTTCAACATCAGCGCCTTGGCTATCAGCGCGGGTCACACAACGTATAATTTGGTCGTGGGCTTAGCCGGTTCCATCTTGGTGCGCGTCCCGGTGGCATATCTTTTGGCAAGCAGCAGCCTTGGTCTGCAGGGGATGGGCTATGCGGTGCCCATCACAACAATGGTCGCGATGCTGAGTCATCTGGTTTACCTCGGCAGCGGCAGGTGGAAGCACAGCAAAATCATTCAGCGTGTTGCGGCGGAGGGATCCGCGCGGCAAGAGCTGGAAAAAACATAAAGACAGGAGCGATGATATGCAGCAGACCGTTCGCCTGACTGTTGCGCAGGCACTTACGCAGTTTTTGGATCATCAATACATCCGTTTTGACGGGCAGGTAACGAAGTTCGTGGATGGCGTGGCGACGATTTTCGGGCACGGCATTGTGCTGGGGCTGGGGCAGGCGCTGGATAGCAACCCCGGCGGTTTGCAATATTATCAGGGCAAGAATGAGCAGGGCATGGCGCACATGGCGGCGGGCTATGCCAAGCAGCAAAACCGCCGCAAAATTATTGCCGTGGCCTCAAGCATCGGTCCGGGCGCGGCGAACATGGTCACGGCGGCTGCTTGCGCCAGCGTTAACAATATTCCGTTGCTGCTGTTGCCGGGGGATGCCTTTGCAAGTCGCCAGCCCGATCCTGTTTTGCAGCAGCTGGAGCAGGAACACGACGACAGCATCACGACAAACGACGCGTTTCGCCCGGTGTGCAAGTATTGGGCGCGGGTGAATCGCCCCGAGCAGCTGATGAGCGCGATGCTCCACGCCATGCGTGTGCTGATTGATCCGGCAATTACGGGCGCGGTTTGCGTGGCACTGCCGCAGGATGTGCAGGGAGAAGCCTACGATTGGCCGGTAGAATTCCTTGCCAAGCGCGTGCATAAGCTCCCGCGCGCTGTCCCCGCGCCGGAGGATTTGGAGGAGGCGCTTGCACTTATTACGGCGGCGGAGCGCCCCCTGGTCATCTGTGGCGGCGGGGTGCGCTACAGTGAAGCGGGCAGGGCGATGACAGATTTTTGCGAGGCGTTCCATATCCCCTTTGCCGAAACGCAGGCGGGCAAAAGTGCCGCGCCGGGCAGCAACGCTTATAATTTGGGCGGCATCGGCGTCACGGGCAACAGTGCCGCCAACGAAATTGCAAAGCGTGCGGATCTTGTGATCTCTGTTGGCAGCCGTCTGAGCGATTTTACAACCAGCTCCAAGTGGCTTTTTGGGGATGATTGTAAGTTTCTGAACATAAACGTGAGCTTGTTCCACGCGCAAAAGATGGATGCCTCGTATTGCGTCGGGGACGCGAAGGAAACGCTGCAGCGCCTGACATTGGCGCTCCCGTTGGATTATAAGAGCGCGTGGGGTGGCGCGATTGCCGAAGCAAAGGCTGCGTGGCAGGATGAAATGCGGCAGCTTGCGGCGTATCATTACAGTGAAAATTTCCGCACGATCGTGCAGGCGCAGAACCCGGGCAGCATTGCGGATTTTATCCGGGATTTGGGCGGAACGCTGACCCAGACCGAAGCGCTGTGCGCCGTGCGCCAAGCCATTGCAGCGGATGCGGTCGTCGTTGGGGCGTCCGGCAGCTTGCCGGGTGATATGCAGCGGATGTGGGAAACGGACGCGTCCGGCAGCTACCATATGGAATATGGCTACAGCTGCATGGGCTACGAGATTGCCGCGACGCTGGGCTGCAAGCTGGCGCAGCCGGGCAGGGAGTGCTACGCCATGGTGGGTGACGGCAGCTTTTTGATGCTGCACAGCGAGCTGGTCACGGCGATTCAGGAGGGCAAAAAGATCAACGTGGTGGTGTTTGACAACGCCGGCTTTGGGTGCATCAATAACCTGCAAATGGGCAACGGCGTGGGCAATCTCGGCACGGAGTTCCGCCGCCGGGGCGACGATGGGCAGCTGAGCGGCGCGATGCTGCATATCGACTATGCCGGTATTGGCGAAGCGCTGGGGGCGGCAGGCTTCCGGGCGTGCAATATGCGGGAGCTGCAAGCGGCGCTGGAAGCCGCAAAGCAAGAAACGCGCTGCACGGTGATCGATATGAAGGTGCTGCCCAAAACCATGACCGAGGGTTATGGCAGTTGGTGGAACTGCGGCGTTTCGGAGGTTAATCTCAGCGAAAAAGGCGAAGCGGCGCTGGAGCGCGTGCTGGAAGGTCGGCAGAAGGCGAGGCAGTATTAGCGCGCGTTGCCGGCAGGATTCGGCACAGGAAAGGAATCGTTTATGATACAGGCAAGCAATATCGGTCTGCAATTCGGCGGGCGCACGTTGTTTGATCACGTGGATCTGAATTTTACACGCGGGAACTGTTATGGCTTGATTGGCGCGAATGGGGCGGGGAAGTCTACCTTTCTCAAAATCCTTTCGGGTGAGCTTGAGCCGAACAAGGGTGAAATTTTCATCACGCCCGGTGAGCGGCTTTCTGTGCTTTCGCAGGATCACTTTGCCTTCGATGCATGTGATGTGATTCGCGCGGTGCTTTTGGGCAACAAGCGGCTTTGTGCCATCATGGATGAAAAGGAAGCCCTTTATGCCAAGGAGGATTTTTCGGAAGAGGACGGCATGCGCATCAGTGAACTTGAGGAAACGTTTGCTGAAATGGACGGCTGGAGCGCGGAGAGTGACGCCGAAATTCTGTTAAACGGGCTGGGCGTGACGAATGAATACCATGGACTTCCGATGGCGGAGCTGCCAAGTGATGTTAAGGTAAAGGTTTTGCTCGCGCAGACGCTTTTTGGCAACCCGGAGATTCTGCTGATGGATGAGCCGACGAACCATCTGGATGTTGAGGCGATTCATTGGCTGGAGGAATTTTTGCAGGAGCTGCCCGGTACGGTCATCGTAGTGAGCCACGACCGGCATTTTTTGAACCAGGTTTGCACCCACACGGTAGATATTGATTTCGGCAAAATCACGATGTTTATGGGGAACTATGATTTTTGGTATAGCTACACACAAATCGCGCAGCGGCAGCAGCGCGAGCAGAACAAGAAGAATGAACAAAAAATCAAGGAGCTGCAGGAATTTATTCAGCGCTTTAGCGCAAACGCTTCCAAATCCAAGCAGGCGACCAGCCGCAAAAAACTGCTGGACAATCTCAAGCCGGAGGATTTGCCTGTATCCACCCGCCGGTTCCCCTATGTCGCCTTTCAGCCGGAGCGCCCGGTGGGGAACGAGCTGCTCACGGTGACGGATTTGTGTAAAACAATCGGTGGGCGGCTGGTGCTGGATCATGTGAGCTTTACGATCCAGCCGCGCGAAAAGGTGGCGTTTATCGGCACGGATGCGCTGGCAAAAACAACGCTGTTCCGCATCCTTGCGGATGAAATTGCGCCGGACAGCGGCACTGTAAAGTGGGGCGTGACCACTGCGCGATCCTACTTCCCAAGCGACAACGCCGCTTATTTTGAGGGCGTGGAGGATTCGCTGATTGATTGGGTGCGGCGGCATTCGGAGCTTATTTTTGAAACGGACGTGCGCGGTTGGCTGGGGCGGTTGCTTTTTTCGGGCGATGAAGGGAATAAGAAGGCAAAGGTGCTTTCCGGCGGTGAGCGTGTGCGCATGATGCTCATCCGCATGATGCTCAGCGGCGCCAACGCGCTTTTGTTGGATGAACCGACGAACCATCTGGATTTGGAGTCCATTGCATCGCTCAATGAAGGCTTGACGAAATATCCGGAGGCTGTGCTGTTTGCATCGCACGATCACCAGTTCACGCAAACCATCGCCGACCGCATTGTTGACGTCACGCCCGGCGCGTTTTTTGATAAAAAGACGACGTATGACGAATATCTCGAAGAACTGCGCCTTGCCGCGCAGGAGCGAAAATAAGAATATGGGAGGGAATCTGCGTGCCGACCGTTTTGGCTATCAACGGCAGCCCGAACCCGGAGGGCAATACTGCGCATATGCTGCGGACAGTCTTGGAGCGCTGCTCCGCTGCAAACTGTGAAACGGAGATGTATCAGGCGGGAGGGCGCCTAGTGCGAGGCTGCGTTGCCTGCGGTGCCTGCGGGCGCATCAAGGGACGTTGTGCGTTTGACGATTGGATGAACGGGTTATATCTCAAAATGGCGGCGGCGGATGCGATTGTGTTGGGTTCGCCCACGTATTTTGGCGACCTGACGCCCGAAATAAAGGCAATTATCGATCGCACGGGCTTTATTTCCCGCAAGGACGGGATGCGCTTCAGCCGCAAGATAGGGGCGGCGGTTTGCGCCGTGCGCCGCGCGGGCAGCCTGCATGTGCTGGATTCCATGCAGCACTTCTTCCTTATCAGCGATATGGTTGTGCCGGGCAGCAGTTATTGGAATATGGCGATGGCGCTTGAGCCGGGCGATTACGCGCGGGATGCCGAGGGCATCGAAACCATGGAGCGCTTGGGGGAGAACATTGCTTGGCTGGCAGAGCGACTGGGGTGAAACAAAACCCGCAATTCCTTGTGAAAGGCGGGTATTAATAAGGAAGTATCATCAAAAATTTTAAGAACGCAGTCGGGACACGGTATTTGTAGCAGAATACAGCAGAATTTTCAATTCTGCAACTGATTGGAGCAATGATGATGAAATCCTTATTTGAAGAAATGTGCGGGACATATACCAAAGTCAACGGTTATTTTCTACCCGACCTTACCCTCCCCGATGACGGATTGGGCGAAGAAGTCTATATCGGCATTTTGGGAATGCGGCGGCTTGACTATCTGAAAAAGCATAAAAAGGTGCTGTATAGCCAACTGCTGATGTCCGGCAAGCTACGGGCGCATTTGCACGAGATTGACACCACAGCGCGCGAGCGGGGGGAGCGGATGATTGAGCAGATGATGAAAGCACAGGGCGTGACGGAGCAAGTCAAGGCGCAAAATCAGATGCGGTGGGTCGGGCTTGTTAATCAAATACGAGCCTGTGCAGATGAAATCATTCGGGAAGAACTGATTTACGACTAAGCACAGAGCCGCCGGGCAGAGAACATTCTCTGTCCGGCGGTTTTTATCATTTTCTCATAAGCTATATATACTCTCTCACAATTCGCACGACCTCGTCCATGCAGTCGGCGCATTTGCGTATAACTGCCGCGATTTTCGTCCGCTTTTCCTTGTCCTGCAAGACTTCAAGCGTTACGTTAAACCCGCCGCCGAGGGCTTCCAAATCGTTGCCGTTGTCGTTGTTCCACATATTCGCCATCTTGCGGTATTGCTCTTTGACCTCATCCAGCCACGCAAAGTCCGGGTTAAGCTCCTGCGGCTTTGTCAAAGAAGCCGTAGCAACAGCTTCCATTGGTGGCGAGGTTGCAGACATAGGTTTGGTACATCGCCCAACCGTCAAAATCCTCCGGCTTCATGCCGTCAAAGCGCCCGTTTTCAATGTCCGCAGCCCACGCGCGAAACGCCTCGGCACCAAAGCGGAATTTATCATTCTTCATGGTCAGCAGACTGGGCAATTCGACGATGGTATCCCGATAGATCTGCGCCAAATCCTTCTGCTCTTTCTTTTCACCCACGAAAATCCAGCCGTCTGTGTCAAAAACAATCTTTTCTGAGGATAGGATTTCACCGGGTAAAATACGCTTGGGCTCCGCTTCATCCCCTGTAATATACAGCAGAACCTTGCCGTTTTCCTCGTAACCAACCAAAACGCCCTCCGCAGTATAACCCCTTCCCCATGATATGACCGGCACACCCTTGTCAATATACGCCATTAGCGTTTGCAGGTACATTTCTGTGTTCTTCTGCAACTCCACCCGGGGAACGAAGGTGGCAGCATAGCCGAGCTTGGCAAAAAGACCGGTCACATACTCTTGCCCGGACACCGTACCGCTGTTCATCAGATAGGATTCCACGCCGTCTGCATAGAACGTGCCGTTATAGCCGTAAAACTGAGTCAGCACGCTTCCGGTCAACCCGGCGAAGAAAACATAGGTGTAGTCCGGTTCGCCCAGACATTCCATCACATATTTAGCTTCCCCGCAAAACCAGTAGTTTTCACCCCATTCGCTGGTGATCAGCCGATGGAGGTTGGGGATGATGTTGTTGCTCTGTTTGGTAACCATTTCAAGCTCTCCCTGTTTGATTTTTATTTTCGGCGTGACACACAACTGCGACACGCGGATTGCTTTGAACAAAAACAGCCCTTGCCCGTTTGAGCCGATGACGACGGAGTCAGACGGCTGCAGCGTCAAGTCGGATTTCATATAGGGAAAATCCACGCCGCAGTACCGTACCTCGCCATTGATAATCACGGCGAAGTGTTTCTCGCCAACGATCCATGTCAGATGATTGTATTCATCATAGTTTATAGCGCCGATTTTCCGATGCAATTCCGTGTTACCGTAAATCGGGTGTTGAAACTTGATTGCTTCTTTGGCGATGATGGGATCGGGGTCGCCCTCCATGTTGATGCCGTATAGCTTATTGTCGTGATAAAAGCACAGGCTGCCTTCGGTTGCGCCATAGCCAAACCGCCATGAACCCTTCTCGGTTTTGAAGTCGATATCTATGCGAAAAGGCAACTTAACCTCCACGCCGGTTGACAAAAGCCGTGTACTAATAGACCTCCTCGGAAACTAAATCCGAGCTTCGAAATTAATGATCCCGCAGATTAGATTTGCGCGTAAATTATGGCATTTTCTGCGATTTCTGTACTTGTTCGCCATAATTTTGAACA